>CAVQFR010000027.1:0-96704 GCA_963711845.1 uncultured delta proteobacterium | reverse complement strand
TTCTGTCGCGCGGACTCGCAGATGGCGATCACGGCCGGGTGCTTGAGCTTGCGATCGACCGTGATCGCGTAGAAGCGCTGGCGGACGGACTCGATCGTTCCGATCAGCCGGACCCGGTACTCGCGACAGACCTCGCGCGCGATCGGCAAAGGGGCGGGGAAGAGGCCGCGTCCCGCCTCACCGAGCGCCTTCATGAGCGCGCTGTCGTCGAACTCTCCGACGATGTGCGGGCGGATGCCCTCGCGCTCGAACCACTCGTCGAGCGCGAGACGCAGCGCGGAGTGTGACCTCGGCAGCAGGAAGGGCGCGCCGTCGAGTGAACCCGGAAAGCCGCGGCGGTGACGCCGGACGAGAGGCTCCGCTCCGAAGACCGAGACCGCACACTCGCCCAGCAGGTGGTTGTATGCGCGTACGCGAACCGCCGGACCCACCGGAGCGTCCGCGAGCATCACGTCGAGGCCGAAGACCGCGAGCTCCGCGAGCAGGCGTTCCGGCGCGTCTTCGATGGCCTCGAGCCGCACGGGCTCGGGTAGCCGGAACGCAGGTTCCAGGATCCGGTAGGCGATCCGCTTCGGCAGCGCGTCTGCGACGCCGACGGTCAGTCGCAGACGCGTCCCGGCGAGCCTCCCTTCATCGCATCGATGAGCTCCTGGCCCAGGCCGACGATCTCGTCGGCGTAGCGGTACGCGGCGCGGCCCGCCTCGGTGAGCACGAGACGGCGGCCGGAGCGCGTGAAGAGCTTCTGGCCGAGGGCCTGCTCGAGCGACCGGATCTGGGTGGTCACTGTCGGCTGCGAGACGTGGAGCTTCTCGCTCGCCCGGGTCACGCCGCCCTCGCGAGCGGCAGTCCAGAAGACCCGGAGGTGGTGGTGGTTCAGGCCATCCATGCGCCAAGCGTACATTCAAAGACGCGAATGAGTCGACACCAAAGAATGAATTGGACCAATTCGATGTCCGGCTCCTAGCCTACCAGCGGGTCGGTCGAGAAGTGCGGCGGTTTGCAGCGCCGCCTCAGGCCGGACGTTGCGGAGGGCGCTGCTGCTCGCGTGTGAGGTGCCGCGTCGGCGACGGTGCAGGAAAGGCATGGCGGATGAACGAAACACTCGATAGCGCTCAGCGGCGCTCCGACGAGACGATGCGCGCCGCTGCCGGCGCCGCCGGCAGCTCAGGGGCCGCTTGGCACACGCTCCCGGTGACGGGCGTCTTCTCTCGCATCGAGACGAGCGAGCGCGGCCTGACGAGCGACGAGGCGGCGCGCCGGCTGGCACGGTACGGGCCCAACGAGCTCGCCGCGGCCGCCCGGATCTCGCCGTGGAGCCTGTTTCTCGCGCAGTTCAAGAACATCCTGATCGTGATCCTGCTCGTCGCGGTCGCGCTCTCTGCGGTGCTCGGACACGCGCTCGAGGCCGTGGTGATCGCGGTGATCATGCTGTTCGCGGTCACGCTGGGCTTCGTGCAGGAGTACCGCGCGGAGCGGGCGATCGAGGCGCTGCGCCGCATGGCAGCGCCGCTCGCGGCCGTGCTGCGCGATGGTCGGGAGGAGTCCATCGCCGCCCGCGACCTGGTGCCCGGAGACGTCATCCGGCTCGAGGCCGGGGCGAAGGTGCCCGCCGATGCCCGGGTCATCGAGTCGGTGAACCTCGAGGCCGACGAGGCGGCGCTCACGGGCGAGTCGTTGCCGGTCCGCAAGACGATCGAACCGCTTCCCGAAGAGGACGTCTCGGTCGGCGATCGGACGAACATGGTCTACGCGGGAACGGCCGTGACGTACGGCCGTGGCTCGGCGGTCGTGGTCGAGACCGGGATGCGCACGGAGTTCGGCACGATCGCGCGGCTGCTGCAGAGCGTCGAGAGCCGGCGCACGCCACTCCAGGAGAACCTCGACAGGGTGGGTAACGTGCTCGCCCGCGCGGCCCTGGTCGTGGTCGTCTTGATCGTCTTCCTCGGCGTCCTGAGGGGCCAGTCGTTCTGGGAGATGCTGATCTTCGGGATCGCCCTGGCGGTGGCGGTCGTGCCGGAGGCGCTGCCCGCCGTCGTGACGATCTCGCTCGCGCTCGGGGCGCAGCGCATGGTGAAGCGCAACGCCCTCGTGCGGCGGCTGTCGGCCGTGGAGACGCTCGGCAGCGTCTCTGTCATCGCCTCCGACAAGACGGGCACGCTGACCCGTGGCGAGATGACGATTCGGCGGATCCACGCCGCCGGCCGAACGGTGGATGTCTCCGGCTCGGGATACGAGCCGATCGGCGATTTCTCGGAGTCAGGGCGCTCGATCCCACCCCCGGCGGCGGTGGTCGAACTGCTGCGCGCCGCCAGCCTCGCCTCGGACGCCAGGCTCATGCGCGACGGAACGTCCGGCCGGTGGTCCGCCAAGGGTGATCCCACCGAGCTCGCGCTCGTGGTGGCCGCGGAGAAGGCGGAGCTCCACAAGCACGAGCTCGATGCCAGCTTCCCGCGAGTCGCGGAGATCCCGTTCACGTCCGAGACCAAGCGGATGACGACCCTCCATCGCACGCCCGACGGTGTCGTCGCCTACTCGAAGGGCGCGCCCGAGGTCGTCTTCGAAGGCTGCAACCGGCTGCTGGCCACGGACGGCGAGCGGCTGCTCACGCCCGTGGACCGCGAGCGTGTCCTGGAAGCCGCCCACGAGATGGCCGGCCAGGCGCTCCGCGTCCTGGGCGTGGCGATGAAGTCTCGGGCCAGCCTCGACGACGCCGAGCAGGGCATGACATTCCTCGGCCTCGTCGGGATGAGCGATCCGCCGCGTCCGGAGGCCGGTCGCGCGATCGAAACCTGTGAGCGCGCTGGCATCAAGCCGATCCTGATCACCGGCGACCACGCGCTCACGGCCGAGGCGGTCGCCCGTGAGCTCGGCGTGCTCAAGCAGGGCCGGCTCGTCACGGGCGCCGATCTCGACGCGATGAGCGACGAAGACCTGGAGCGACAGGTCGAGCAGATCGAGGTCTACGCCCGTGTCTCGCCCGCGCACAAGCTGCGCGTCGTCACAGCCTGGCAGAGCCGGGGCCACTACGTCGCGATGACCGGCGACGGCGTCAACGACGCGCCGGCGCTGAAGAAGGCGGACATCGGCGTGGCGATGGGCCTGACGGGGACCGACGTGACGAAGGACGCGGCGGCCATGACGCTGACCGACGACAACTTCGCCTCCATCGTGGCCGCCGTCGAAGAGGGCCGCGGTGTCTTCAGCAACATCAAGAAGTACCTGATGTACCTGCTGTCATCGAACGTCGGCGAGATCGGCCTGATGGCCGGCGCGTCGCTGCTCGGCCTGCCGCTCCCGCTCACCGCGGTTCAGATCCTGTACGTGAACCTCGCGACGGACGGCCTCCCGGCTCTGGCGCTCGCCGTGGATCCTCCCGAGCGGGATCTCATGAGCCGCCGCCCGCGCGATCCGCGCGCCGGGATCTTCACGCGGCCCGTGCTGACGCTGACGCTCCTGGGCGGAGCCTGGTCGATGCTCGTCAACATCGGCCTCTTCGCGTGGGCCCTCGGCTCCGGCCGCAGCGCGGCCGAAGCGGTGACGATGACGTTCGTCTCGTTGGTGCTGATCCAGTTCTTCAAGGCCTTCAACTTCCGCTCCGACCGCCACTCGGTGCTCGTCCGGCCATTCGCCAACAAGTGGCTCAACCTGGCGATCGCCTGGGAGCTCGTGGTCCTCGGGCTGATCCTCTACGTCCCAGTGCTGAACGGGCCGTTCGCCACGTTTCCGTTGCCGCTCCTCGACTGGGTGATCGTGACCGCTGCTGCGGCGACGGTTTCACCTGTCCTCGAGCTTGCGAAGTGGATGGAGAGGCGTGGTTGGTTCGGCAGCCTCAGCTCCTGAGCGAGGCCGGTCGACCAGGGAGCATGGCCATGACGACTCTCGACGTGATTGCACTCGTGGTGGGAGCGTCGCTCGGGTGGGGGAACGGGGCGCTGAATGCGTGGCTCCACACGCTGCGTCGTCGAGAGCCATCCCGTCTCTGATGACACGCGATCTCCGCAAGCTCCTCGACGACAACCGCGCCTGGGCCGACACGATCGTGCAGGGCGGGTGGCGGTGGCGCGCACACCCGGCCGAGACGTTGGCCGCGCCCGACTCTGGCGGCTGAGGCAATGCTCGGCGAGACCGGCAGTGCTGCCAGGCGCAGGGACTCGCGTGCCGAGGTCGAGCCGGAAGCTCCCAGCGCCGGGTCCCGGCTCAGGTCTCAGTGGAGCGGCACATGATGTGCGGGATCGGGGCCTGCCTCGCTTGCGTCTGCAAGGTTGATCCGGATCATATTTCGAAAAACCGGGATCTCGGATCTTCCCACATTCAATCCATTCCCGACAGGGAATTCGGATATGCTCTGGTTTGCAAAGACGGACCCGTCTTCGACATGAACGAGGTGATTTTCGATGACTAAGGAGAGCGTCGACTTGTCAGTTGACCTGGGCAGGCTGAAGTTGAAGAATCCGGTGATGCCCTCCTCAGGAACGTTCGGGTACGGAATTGAATTTACCGATTTCTTGAACCTTAACGATCTTGGGGCAATCGTGGTCAAGGGGACGACGTTCCATCCAAGACTTGGGAATTTTCAGCATCGATTCACGGAGATTGCTGGATGTGCTGAAATCAGCACCATCGGACTCCAAAACGTAGGCGTGGAAAGTTTTGTCAAAGACAAGCTTCCACTTCTTCGGCAATTCAAGGCACCCGTGATCGTGAATATCGCCGGAGAAAGTGTTGAGGAGTTTGTTAAAATCACCGAAGTTTTGAATCGAGCCGAAGGAGTCGGCGGGATAGAGGTCAATTTGGCTTGTCCCAATGTTCAGGGCGGAGGACTCCAGTTCAGTGCGGATCGCGATGCCACTTCTCAAGTGGTGAAAGCGGTCCGAAATGCCACCCGTCTTCCGATCATTGCCAAATTATGTCCCACCCTGACGGATGTCGCCGTTTTAGCAAAAGTCTGTGAAGAGGCTGGCGTGGATGCCCTCTGTCCCATCTTTGCCGCCATGGGTATGACGATCGACATTCAGACACGGAAATCCAAACTGGGCAGGAATCTCTTCGCCTCCGTAGGAGGACCCTGGATGAAGCCGATCGCTCTGAAATTGGCCTGGCAAGCAGCCCAGGCCGTAAAGATTCCGATCATCGGCGGAGGCGGAATCACCCGTGCCGAGGATGCGATCGAATTCTTTATCGCCGGGGCGACGGCCGTCCAAGTAGGTATCTATAATTTCATTGATCCCAAAGTAACGATCAGAATAATAGAAGGGATTAAGAACTATTTGATGGATCACGGGATAAAAAGAATCGGTGATCTTGTAGGAAGTTTTAAGATGTCCTGAACGAAAACATTGTCAGGGGGTGCACAATGGTTTATGTTGACGGTTGGCGAGGAAGGATTGGGTTGATCACGCCTTCTCCAGGTAGTTCGACCGAGGCAGAATTCAACCGGTATCGCCCAGAGGGCGTTGCTGTTCTTACAACTAGAATACCTCTGAAGGGAATTTCCGTCGAAGCACTGACAGAAATGAACTCTTACGTCGACGAGGCTGCCTCGCTTCTTGCGGGGGCAGAGGTGGATGTCATTGTCTTTAGCTGTACGGCGGGGAGTTTGCTGGGAGGGCCTGGTTACGATAAAAAAATCATAGAAGGGCTGCAGAAGCGCACGGGTATCAAGGTTACAACGACGTCGACCGGTGTCGTGGAGGCATTAACAGCTTTAAATGTAAGAAAAGTTGCTGTGGCCACGCCGTATTCCCGCGAGGTGAATCAGGCGGAAAAGCTCTTTTTGGAAGGGTCTGGGTTTCAAGTCGCCTCCATCATCGGACCCATGCTTTCGGACCCCAAACTGGTGCCACAAATTCCCTCGGCGGAAATGTACAAGCTCTCGAGAAAGGCCAATACGGATGACGCCGATGCCATGTTCATAAGTTGTACTGGGCTCCATGTGATGGACATTATTGAAATATTGGAAAGGGACCTTGGCAAACCGGTCATCGCAAGCAATCAGGTTACGCTTTGGGCCGCGCTGAAAAAGCTCGGCATCAATGAGAGGATAGAAGGCCTGGGAAAACTATTCACGTTGTAACAGCCTTCGTGAATAGTTGTACGGAGAAGGCCTAAAGGCAGTCTGTCAACACCGCTTCTCAATCTCCATCCTCCCATGCCTTCTATTAATAAAGCCTGGAAAGAAGGGTTCCATTTAGATGATTGGAGGGTATCTGAAATATGTTAGGAAATGGTATAAATTACCAGCTCACCCGTACGGTAAGTGTGAGAGAAAAAAGATTTGTTCAGATCATTTAATAAGAGAGGGGAAATAAGAAAATGCTAGACTACGGAAGGAAGTACGACAGATTATATGTAGCCTTGTTAATCCCTTACAAGGACAATACCTATGACATTGATGAAAAGCAGCTGAGAAGTCTTATCCGTCTATTTCTGCAGCCGAAATATGTTGAGGCAGGAATGGGGATCATCATCAACCCTGAGGCGGGAGAAGTCTTTTACCTCACCCGGAAGGAGAAGAGAAGAAATGTGGAAATTGCCCTTGAAGAAGTCGATGGCAAGGTTCCGGTCTTTGCGGGGGCGATAGACGTCACGACGGCCGGTACGGTGCAGGTGGCCCTGGACGCCAAGAAGGCAGGCGTAGATGGCATCTTTTTGATACCCCCTATAGGCGCCGGGGATGTGACGACGACGTGGGACCCGGCCAAGTACCCAGAGGTCATGGTTGATTTGGCCAAAGAAATCGTAAAGGCGGTTGGTGATATGCCGATGATCGTCCACCCCACGGGGACTCATAGCATTCAATACGGCCAGGGCCTGCCGGTGGAGACTGTTTTAAAGATGGTCACCGAAGTTAAGAATATCATCGGTTGGAAGATGACCTATAACTATACCGGATACCGGATTGTCAGCCGGGCCCTCCGAAAGTTGGATCGCCGTGTGGGTGTCTTTGCCGCCTCCTCAATCTATTTCCATGAAAACCTTGCTTCCGACATGTTCGACGGAACAGTGACCGGATCTTTTAATTACGGGCTCGAAGGGATGATCGATCATATTCAGGCCTGGCGGAGAAAAGACATCGATGAGGCTCGCCGTCTCTGGAGTGGCGGCCAAGCCGAGCTTCATGAATATGTCTATTCCGAATTCTCGCGCTTACATATCCGATATAAGGTCGGCGCTTGGTTAAGAGGCTTTATCTCCAATCCCTTCATGCGGCCTCCCATGCCGAAACCGAGAAAGGAAGAAGTCCAGAAGCTTTATCGGCTTCTATCAAACGCAGGGTTAAGTGTTATTGGCAAGGCAAAAGTTGCAGCCATTACCCGAAGCCTTCCGCTATAGTGGCGGTATAGGAGACGTGACACATGTTAATCCTGACGCTGGAGAAAAGCCCTCAGACCCTTATGTTACCAAACCCTTCCAATTCAAAACCTGAGCATGAGAAATTCAAGCGGGGAATGGACACCCCGTGTCAGGAGTTGGATCTGGATCCCTCTTTTGAGGTAAAGGGTCTTTCTCTCTTCAAGAAAGAGTGGACACGTATTGAACCGTAAACAAAGAGTCTAAAAATCTGCCACAGATTAGGGAATGACCTTTTTTCTTATTGACATACAACTCTCTTTCTTTTAGGTTCAACTCATCCCAAGGGATTTCTTAGTGAGGAAGGCGAGCCGGAACGGATTACGGAGAAGCGACGGGATACTAGCAGGAAGATGAGCGATATGAACAAATCATTAAACGGAGGAAAGAGATGAAGAGGTCAAAGAGTAAAAGGTTATCGGCGCAGGTAGGACGGGTCCTGGCTGGTTTGACGGCACTTGTCCTGACAACATCCTTGGTGTGGGCTCAGCCTGCAACAAAAGGGGAACCGATCAAATCTTACAAGCTGACGTGGATTTCAGCTTTTCCGAAGACGCATTCGGTCACCGTGGGTTTTCAGAAGGGGTTCGTCGAAAAAGTGACTGAACTCTCCCAGGGCAGGTTAATTTTCGACCATAAGGGGGGTCCTGAAACCATTCCTTTTCCCGATACGGGCAAAGCCATACAAAACAAAGTTGTCGATATGGGCTTTAGCGCGGTCGGCAATTATGAGCAGATGGCGCCTGGAGTGGGAGGGGCAATTCTAAGAGAGATCTCCTTTGAAGAAGAACGCAAACCCGGCGGGGCTTATGACTATCTGGTTAGCCTTTGTGTTCCGGGGGGCCTCCGTTATCTCGGAAGAGGCCTTCCCTGTAACGATCTCTCCTTCTTCTCAATCTTCTCGAATAAAAAGATTGAGAAGATGGAAGACTTTAAAGGGTATCGAATGGGAACGACCGCTACGACGAGTCTGGCCGCCACCGCATGGGGGACGACACCCATTAACCTGGCCGGACCATCGGATTACTATACGTCTATGGAACGGGGCACGACGGATGGCCTCTGCAGCACAACCGCGGAGCAGATTGTCGCATCAGGGACCTATCAGGTCATCAAATACGCGCCCCAGCCGGGGTTCTTTGATGGTTCTCTATCGGTCTTAATGAATTTGAAAGTTTGGAACAGCCTTCCCCCGGACCTGCAGCAGGTCCTCATTCAGGCCATGGCCCGTTACGAAAAGTACAGTGCGGATCTTCACCAAGGCGTGATCGAAAGAGCCTACAAGAAAATGAGCGATAGCGGAGTGCAGGTCTACACGTTCTCGCCTGAGATGGGAAAGTGGCTACGAGACAAGGCCTATGATGCCATCTGGGCAGATCAAATCAAGCGATTCCCCAATCAGGTTCCAAAATTGAGGGCCTTGCTGTCACCTGCCCGAAAATAGGCATTTGCACTGACGCTCAGATTTCATCTGGGAGGGCGGAAGAGGAAAGTGGTGAAATTCATCTCAGGGTTTGACCGGGTATTTCATCGGCTCAATATGGTCCTGTTCTATTTTGCTGCAATGCTCCTCGGGGCACTGGTTTTTATGGTGGGAGCCGACATTGTTCTCCGTGGCCTGTTCAACAGCCCCCTCGGATGGGTAAAAGAAATCAGCGAGTATATCATTCTTTCTTTACCCTTCCTGCTTGCTTCATGGATCCTTGAAGCGGAAGGCCATCTCAAGATGGACCTCCTGATCGATAGACTCAGCCCGAGGGCACAAAGTGGGGTCAATGCGATCACCTATACGATCGGCGCCATCGTCGTCTTGGTTCTCTGTTCATTCAGTCTGAGAGTCACTCTGGAGTTCTATCGAACCCAATACTTCACGGCAACCTTATTGAGACTCCCAAAATTCATATTCACGGCTATCATTTTCCTGGGCTTCTCGATGTTTTTCATTCAACTGATAAGAAAGATTATCGGTTTTGTCGACCGCTGGGAAAAGCTTGGGAAACAGGAAACGTATACGCGAAGCGCGGGAGATTAGAGGAAAAAAGAAGCATGGATTGGCAAATTGCACTCGCATTCATCATCGGCAGCTTGGTTGTCCTCATGCTGACAGGCATGCCGATTGCCCTCTGTTTCCTTTTCATCAACGTCGCCGGAGCCATTGTCCTTTTCGGGTGGCCCGGCGGCCTTGACCAGACGATCCTGAGCATCTATAGCTCTCTTGCGACTTTTACGATCGCGCCGATTCCATTGTTTATCGTCATGGGTGAGCTGATGTTTCACTCCGGTCTCGGGGGAAACGTTGTCGCCACCGTGGATCAATGGCTTGGCCGCCTGCCGGGCAGGCAGAGCTTGCTGGCCGTCGGAGCAGGCGTGCTCCTGGCAACCCTGACGGGCGCCAGTGTTGCCAGCGTCTCAATCCTTTCCTCCACACTTTTGCCGGAAATGGAGAAACAGGGCTACCATAAATCGATGATCTTCGGCCCGATTCTGAGTGCCGGCAGTCTGGCTGTTCTCATTCCCCCCAGTATCACGGCTGTCCTCCTGGCTTCCATCAGTGAGTTGTCCGTGGGCAGGATTTTGCTGGCCATCATTGGCCCAGGGTTGTTACTGGCTTTGCTTTATGCCGTTTACATCGTGGCCCGGTGTGCCATTAATCCTTCTCTTGCCCCGGCTCAAGCGCCGCCCCAAATCCCTCTGAGACAGAAGCTTTCAAATTTGGCAAGTAATGTTTTTCCCGTCGCTATCATTATCTTCTCCGTCATCGGATTAATGCTGCTGGGCATTGCCACACCGGAGGAATCAGCCGCCTGCGGCGCGATTGCGACCCTCGCTGTGGCTGCTGCCAAGAGAAACCTGAACTTACTCGTGATCCGAAAAACCGTCTTCGGCACGCTCAGAATCACAGGCATCATCTTTCTGATTATGGCGGGAGCAAAGGGGTTCAGCCAGGTGCTCGCCTTCACCGGCGCCACAGAAGCCATGGCCGAGGGGGTTTTGAAGCTACCGGTCCATCCCCTCGTCATCATGGCCATCATGCAGGCGGTCATGATCTTTCTGGGCTGTTTCATGGATACGATGGCAATTATTCTCATCACCATGCCTACGTTCATTCCTGCGATCGTGGCGTTGGGATTTGACCCGATCTGGTTTGGAGCCATTGCCGTGGTCAATTTGGAGTTGGGAATGATCACTCCACCGTTTGGGATTGTCTTATACGCGATGAAGGCAGTCGCCCCGGATCATTACACGATGAGTGACATTATCAAATCTGTTCTGCCTTTCATGGGCCTGCAAATCGTGGCGATAGGACTGTGCATTCTCTTCCCGTCCATTGCCCTATGGATTCCGGGGAAATAACTTTGCTTAAGAAAACCACGATCTTTTCCCCGCTGTATTCACCAAGACTCAGCATAGGCAAAAAGAAAAACTATAACCAAGAACAGTGGTGATGGAGTCCATGGACAGCCTCTGGTCCTCGCACCACCACCAATGACTCCTTACCATTCCAAAACCTAGCATGGATGTGCTCGGGCGGATAAACCACTTCGTTCAATGGGATCACCGGATAACACCTCATTCCAGTTTGATTCTGTCTCTCTCTATGGGTACGGCTTCAGTGGAACGTCGGGGGTAGAACGTGCCGCCATCGACGGTGTCGAGGTGGCTCGCGCGCTGGGCGAGTTTGCCGGCGCCTTCAGCCGTGTTGAGCCCTACCGCCAGAAAGAATTCCTTAGCCTTCTCGTTCAGAGGATTATGGTGAGCAAATCCGAAAGGCAAGAAAGGGGCAATATCAGCGGAATGATATTGCCCCTTTCGCGTCGAAATGGCTCCCCGGGCAGGACTCGAACCTGCAACCTAGTGGTTAACAGCCACCCGCTCTGCCGATTGAGCTACCGAGGAATATGTGAAAATTCCAATAACCAAATCCCAATATCCAAATAATCCCCAATAACCAAACTTCAATGACCAAAATATGAACCGGCATGGGAAGCTATTTGATTATTGATAATTCCTGCCAAGTAATACTGCCGATTGCCTTCCTCCGGCAGGTAAAAGCTACCGAGGAATCTTTAGCAGTATAATCTACATGAAAATGTCAGAGATGGCAATTTAAAAATATTTCAGCCGCGGATCACCAAGTCTTCCTCGGGAATGGGCTCCATCCTCCTGAGAACTCTCTTCTTATGCCATGCTAATATCATTCGTGCCGGGCCTGCGAGGACGTAGAAGAGGACGGAGCAGAAGAGCATCAGAGCAGGCGCCATCGCAATCACAATCGCGACCACGATCACCGAAAGGAGGACGAAGACAAAACTGCTGAGAGGCTTTCGTGTTGCCAGGCCGAGTTCCTTGAGGCTGAAGTACCGAATGTTCGATACCATCAGAAAGGCCAGGGTGTAAATCATCACCAGGATGATGATGTCCTTCACCCCGCCTGTCTCAATCAGCTCGAAATAAAGGAGAATCGTTACGGCAATCATCGAGGCGGCTGCAGGGATGGGAAGGCCCTTGAAATACTTGGTCTCTCCTGACACTGCCAGAACATTATATCGAGCCAACCTCAAAGCGCCACAGGCAACGAAGAGAAAGGCTGCCAGCCAACCAAATTTTCCGTAGGGTCTTAAGGCCCAACTGAAAGCGAGCAGGGCAGGGGCAACGCCGAAGGAAACCAGGTCCGCCAAGGAATCGTACTGGACTCCGAATTTCGAGGCAGCTCCCGAAAGGCGAGCGACGATACCATCCAGAACATCGAAGACCGAAGCTAAGATAATCGCATACGCGGCATATTCAAATTTTTCTTGGAACACAGAGATGATGGCGTAAAACCCGCAAAAGAGGTTTCCTGTGGTAAAGAGATTGGGAAGGATGTAGATTCCTTTTCTCATTTTGATGGGGGCTCTTCTCTTTTTCATCCTCGATACCCGATGATCGACTCCCCTCCCTTGACATGCTGTCCCACCCTGACAATCGGTTTCACTTCAGGGGGGAGATAGAGATCGACCCTCGATCCGAATCGGATCAAGCCAAAGATTTCTCCCTTCCTCAAGAGATCGCCTGTCTTGGCATAACAGACAATCCTTCTTGCCACAAAACCTGCAATCTGGACCAGGAGGATTTTAAATTGATCCTCCGTTTCCAGGATCACCGCATTTTGCTCATTGAGGAGGGACGACTTCTCCACATGGGCCACCAGGAATCGGCCCGGAAGATAATCCCTTTGGAGGACCTTTCCGGAGACAGGCGCCCGATTGAGATGGACATCAAACAGGGACATGAAGATGCTTACCTTTAAAGTATTTTCTTTTAAGAAACGGTCTTCCTCACATTCTCCGACATGAACGATCCTGCCGTCGGCCGGGGAAAGGATGATGTTCGGAAGGTTGGGGATTTCTCTCCTGGGATTCCTAAAAAAATAAGCGATGAACAGAGAGAGAAGAATTCCCAGAGACATCCAGACCTTCCATCCCAGGACCCCAAGAATGACCGTTAAAAGAACCATTGGGATCAAGAAAGGGAATCCCTCTTTGGCAATGGGTCGTCGATTCTGCTCACTCATTTTTTCTTCTCTTAGAGCCACTTCACCTGATCCTTTTCTGCTCCCCTGCCGGGGAGATCGCCCGAAGGAAAAGGGTGGATGTATCAAACAGGTTCGGTTGTGACTTTACTTCCTCGGATCATGGCCACACGGCCCGTCCTGACCAGTTCTTTAATGCCGAGAGGCTTGAGGAGGGCGAGGAGGGCATTGATCTTCTTTTCATCCCCCGTCACCTCGATCGTGTAGGTTTTTGCTCCCACATCGATCACCTTCCCCCGGAAGATATCGACCACTCTGAGAATTTCCTCGCGCGTCCCGGAGGTCGCCGAAACCTTGACCAGTACCATCTCCCGCTCGACAAACTCCTTCTCGATAAGATCCACCACTTTGATCACCGGGATCAATTTATTCAGCTGTTTGAGCACCTGCTCGAGGATCTGGTCGTCTCCTCGGGTGACCAGGGTCATGGTCGAGACCGTGGAATCAAGGGTTTCAGCCACACACAGGCTTTCGATGTTAAACCCCCTGCCGCTGAAGAGTCCTGCAATTCGGGTCAGGACGCCAAATTCATTTTCAACTAGAAGAGTAATGACGTGACGCATCGTATTAACCAAGAAAAAGATTCTAAATTCGAAGCCCGAAATCCGAATTTCGAAACAATCTCAAATGACCAAATCTAAAATGTTCGAAACAAATCAGAGTTTAAGAAATTTATATTTTGGAAATTCGAATTTGTTTCGGTTTTCGATATTCGAATTTCGGATTTTTCAACTTTCTATACCAGCCTCATCTGATTCAACGCCTCTCCCGCGGGCACCATGGGATAGACATTTTCTTCCGGGTCAACCTCAAAATCGATGATGACAGGCTCGGGAATGGAGAACGCCTTCTTTAAGACGGGGACTACCTCTTCGGGCTTGTTCGCTCTCAAACCCACTGCTCCGTACGCCTCTGCCAATTTGACGAAGTCCGGAGAAAACCCTTCCAGAGATGAGGAGGCATACCGTTTCCCGTAGAAGAACTCCTGCCATTGTCTTATCATTCCAAGGTAACCGTTGTTCAGAATGACCACTTTGACCGGCAGATGGTATTGGACGACGGTCGCCAGCTCCTGAGAGTTCATCTGGAAACTCCCATCGCCTGAAATGTCAATGACCAGCTTATTTGGGAAGGCCGCTTGCGCACCCATGGCCGCAGGAAAGCCATAACCCATCGTTCCCAGTCCTCCTGAAGTGAGCAACGTCCTCGGCTTGACAAACGGGAAATACTGAGCTGTCCACATCTGGTTTTGACCCACCTCAGTGGAAATGATCGCATCCCCCTTGGTCAATTCATAAATTTTTTCGATCACGTATTGGGGTTTGATCACTCCCTTCTGTTCATAATTCATACTATGGATGGCCTTGAATTTATCGATTTGATGATGCCATTTATCTAGCCCCGCTTTGAAAGAGCTAATATCTTCCTCTTCGAGGAGGGAAAGAATCTTGGAGAGGATGCGTTTACAGTCCCCGACGATAGGAAGATCGACTCTCACATTTTTGCTGATGGAGGTCGGATCGATATCGATATGAATGATTTTTGCCTGGGGAGCAAAGGCCTCGATCTTGCCGGTGACCCGGTCATCAAATCGAGATCCGATGGCGATGAGGAGGTCAGACTCCATGACCGCCATGTTGGCACAATAGGTTCCATGCATTCCCAACATTCCGAGAGAGAGGGGATGATTGCCCGGGAAGCTGCCCAACCCCATCAGGGTCATGGTCACAGGAATACCCAACTTTTCCGCAAGAAGGGCGAGCTCCTTCGATGCGTTTGAAGAAATGATCCCGCCACCGACATAGAGAACAGGCTTCCTGGACTTCAACATCAGTTTTATCGCCCTCTGAATCTGGCCAAGATGTCCTTCATAAGTGGGCTGGTATCCGCGGATGAAGACCTTTTCAGGATATTTGAATTCGGTGGAATCGACCAAAGTGTCTTTGGGAAGATCAACGAGAACCGGTCCGGGTCTTCCGCTTCGAGCCACATAGAAAGCTTGCTTCAAAATTCGTGCCAGATCCTTAACGTCCTTCACAAGATAGTTATGTTTGGTGCACGGTCTTGTAATACCAATGATATCGGCCTCTTGAAAGGCGTCGTTTCCGATCAGAAGCGTGGGGACTTGGCCGGTCATGATCACAAGAGGGATAGAGTCCATAAAGGCTGTGGCAATTCCTGTAACGGTATTCGTCGCCCCTGGGCCAGAGGTTACCAATACCACTCCCACTTTTCCCGTCGCCCTGGCATATCCGTCGGCCGCATGGACCGCAGCTTGCTCGTGTCGGACTAAGACCTGCCGGAACGGGGCGCCTTGAAACTCATCGAAGAGAGGAAGGACGGCCCCACCCGGGTAATTGAAGACAATATCCACCCCTTCTTTTTTCAAAGATTCAACAATGATTTGAGAACCGGTTTTCTTCATCAACTAAAATCCGAAATCCGAATATCGAAATCCCTGCCTTCGCCCCGCAAGGCGGGGATTCGTCGCTTAGGATTTCCGCCTTTGGCGGCCCTATCGGTATTTTATCAGAATTTTTTCCATCTGGTCTTTCAGCGCCAGTTTTTTCTTCTTAATGATTTTTATCTCCACCTCATCCTGGGGAGTGAGAAAAGACCTTTTTTCCAATTCTTCCAGTTGTTTTCCCAGTTGGCTATGTGCCTGTTTGGCTCTTGAAAATTCTTCATCCTCTCTCATCAGCCTCTCGATCAATTCGTCCTCTTTCGTCGCCATCTCCGTCCCCAATATGAAACGCATTGTAATATAAGACAATTTAACAGAAAAACTTAATATAATCCACTCTTTTTGTCAACTTCTTCGGATGGGCTGTCCATTAAGAATTGAAAGTGCACCGTTTCTGATTGATCTAAAATTTAAAAGTGCACACGCAATCATCTTAAGAATCACTATGTTCCCCTCTCCCGCCGGCGGGAGAGGGTTAGGGTGAGGGTGGACACCCGTTATGCCCCCTCACCTTTGTCCTCTCCCCCGAGGGGAGAGGAGATTAGAAGGGGTTGCGGAGGTCATCGCCGCCCAATGGGTCAACCAGAATGTGTCTCTTGCCATTTCATTTCAGCTTCTGAAGGCCGAATATAAATAGGGGAAAAAGTCGAAACGTTCAGATGCTCCCCTTTCTTAAGAAGGTCAAACCCCAATTTTGCCACCATGGAGCCATGAGAGACATGAAGGGGAGCAGCCGGGAAGGTGGCCAAGGGATGAAGAGAATGAAGGAGGAAGTTTCTGTAAGTTCTCACTCCGTCACCGAGGAAAATTGTCTGTTCCTTGATCTTCTTGACAAGGTCTTCGGGTCGAAGGGCCTGATAATCCGACTGTCGTCCAAGGAAGTCCCCTTCCCCATAGCGATAAAAAGCGGTGTAGACTTCCTTTTTCCTTGCGTCGAGGATCGGGCAGATGAGGTAGGAGGTGGGCGAGACTTGAGAAGCTAAGACGTCGAGTGTGGCGACACCTGCGACAGGTTTTCCAGTAGCAAAGGCCAGGCCTTTTACAGTGCTCACGCCGATTCTCAATCCTGTAAAAGAGCCCGGGCCGAGAGAGATCGCCCATCCGTCCACATCTCCGATAGAGCAGCGAGCTTCTCTGAGAACAAATTCGATTGCACTCAGGAGCCTTTCAGAATGAGTTACCGGAATATTGAGAAAGTAATCGGAGAGGACTTCCCCGTCATCAATCAATCCCACAGCCCCGCACGATGTCGAGGTATCGATCCCGAGCACTTTCATCTCAGAACCCGTATCCTCCTGGGAAGAAGATCCTGCGAAGATCGTTATGAAAGGCATAAAGCATCAGGAGGATGATGAGAATGAGTCCGATCTGTTGGGCAATTTCCATCTTTTTTATACTGATCGGCCTTCCTAGAATGGCTTCCATCACAAGAAAAAGAAGATGCCCTCCGTCGAGAATAGGGATAGGAAAAAGATTAATGAGGCCAAGGTTGATGCCCAGAATGGCGATGAGGCCTAACAAATAGGGTAGCCCTTTTTTCCCCTGCCTTCCTGCTTCTTGAGCGATCTGGATTGGGCCACCGATTGTTTTAGCAGAAATCTCCCCGGAAATCATTTTCCCCAAAACAACCACCATCAATTTTGTTAAGTGCCATGTTTGCAGGACGCCTTCGTAAACCGCTTCCGCCGGTCCTACACTTTTGTAACGGAATGTCATTTCTTCGTAGGGGGCCGTAATGCCGATGACATAAACGTCTTTTTCTCCTGGGTTTGGTTTTTCTTTTGAAAGTTCAGGAATGATCTTGAATTCGATCATCTCTTCGTTCCGTTTCACTTGGATAGAGAGTTCTTTCCCTTCACCCTTTCGGATGATGCTTGAAATGTCGTTCCATGTGGTGATGTTGACCCCATCGATGGAAAGAATCGTATCGCCTTTTATCAAACCGGCCTTCTCTGCGGGAAGGCCAGATTGGAGTCCGCCAATAATCGGGGGCAGAGGTAAGGTTTCTTGGGGAATGCCGAAGAAGATAAAACTGAAACAAAAAACGATCAAGGTGAGAAACATATTGAAAAAAGGGCCGGCACAGATAATCAAAACACGTTTCCAGATGGGCTGAAAAGAGAACGAACGCGCCCGGTCTTCTTCCTTCACTTCCTCGCCTCGATCTTCCCCGATCAGTTTAACGTATCCGCCTAAGGGAACGGCGGAAATCTGGTACTGAGTCTCTCCGACCTTTTTTCCGATGAGTTTGGGTCCGAAACCTAGAGAAAAGGTGATCACACCGACGCCTAATTTCTTCGCAAGCAAGAAGTGGCCGAGTTCGTGGACAAAGACAAGAATGCCCAGGACGATAATAAAGTAACCTGCCGAAGTAAGAAAACTGGAATAACTAAAGGGGATGGCGGTCAGCACACTTTTCTCCTTTCTAAAATGGCCTTCGATCTCTCTCGGGCCCAGTGATCCGCTTTCAATATATCTTCCACGGTGTGAACGGTTTTCACCTCATGTTCTCCCATCACCCTCTGGAGAAAGAGGGGGATTTCCGTAAATTTGAGGGATCCCTCCAGGAATGCGTTGACCGCTATTTCATTGGCTGCATTCAGGATAGCGGGCATGGTCTCACCCATCTCGATGGCTTGGTAGGCCAATTTGAGGCAGGGAAATCTTTCCGTGTCGGGGTGGGAGAAGTGGAGCGCTTCGTTCCTTGAGAGATCGAGACGGGGTAAATTCAGAGGAAGTCGTTCGGGAAAGGAGAGGGCATAAGAGATCGGGATCTTCATATCCGTAATCCCCATTTGGGCGACCATGGAACCATCGACATATTCGACCATGGAGTGAACGACGCTTTGGGGATGGATGAGGATGACGATCTTTTCAATCGGGATGTTAAAAAGCCAATGGGCCTCGATGACCTCCAACCCCTTGTTCATCAGCGAGGCAGAGTCAATGGTGATTTTTTTTCCCATCTCCCAGCGAGGATGGTTGAGCGCTTCTTTCACCGTGACCTCATGGAGTCTGGAAGCAGGAAAGTTTAGGAAAGGCCCTCCCGATGCCGTCAGGATGAGTCGATGGACATCTTCTTTCCGGTGGCCGAGCAATGCCTGGAAGATCGCACTGTGTTCGCTGTCCACAGGAAGAATTTGGACATGATTTTGCTTCGCCTCTTCCATGACAATTTTTCCCGCCATGACCAAGGTCTCTTTATTTGCCAGGGCAATGGGTTTTCCGGTCTTGATCGCGGAGAGGGTAGGGATGAGGCCGACTGCACCCACGATGGCCGAAACCACCTGATCGACCTCAGGATGGGTGGCGACCTGAATGAGCCCCTCTACCCCATGGACGATTTCGACGGGTATGTGAGAGAGCTCTCTTCGAAGGGTCTCCGATAATTCTTTATTGAGAACCGAAACGATCTTCGGCCGAAACTGAAGGATTTGCTGTTTGAGAAGCTTTGTATTGAGGCCGGCAGAAAGGCTGATGACCTCAAATCGTTCCGGAAATTGACTGACGATATGAAGGGTGTTGACGCCGATGGAACCTGTTGAACCCAGGATGGACAGACGCTTCATGGGGTCTCCTTCAAAAAATAGAGGAGAGCGTAGTGAAGAAAAGGGGCAGAAAAGAGGAAGCTGTCTAGCCGATCCAACATGCCTCCATGGCCTGGAATGAGCGTCCCTGAATCCTTTACCTGAGCACTTCGCTTCAACATGGACTCGGTAAAATCTCCCAATTGACCCAGAATCCCCAGGCCGATGGCGAGAAGGGTACAGGCCCCCCCTTCTAAATTTGGGATGAAGAGCCAGGAAAAGGCAAGAGCCACGATGATCGAGCCGACGATCGCCCCCGCCAATCCTTCAAAAGTTTTATTCGGACTGATCTTGGGGTAGAGCTTGTGCCTTCCGAGGAAGGAGCCGCTGAGCAGGGCAGAGATGTCTCCCGCCCAGACCGTTATGATGAGAAAGAGAACCCAGGACTTTCCGTTCGGCATGTTTCGAACGAGCGAGACATAGGCGAGAAGAAACCCGATGAAAAGAATTCCGAAGAGAGCGATCCCTATCTTCGAGATCGTCGATGAGAGGTCTTTTGAGGTGACCATGAAGAGGGCGGAAAGAATGAGAAGGATGATGACCAAGAACGGAGAAATTTCTTTCAACTCTCCAAAAGAAATGATGAAGGAAAGAATCAACCCCAGTCCAATTCCCACGACGCGTTCAATCCGTTTGGAGTGAGGAAGGGCAAGGTTGTAATACTCTTGGAGTCCTAAAAAGGTGGCCAGAAGCACCATGAGGTGAAGAACGGAGGAATGGAATAGCGCAATCAAGACGACAATTGGAGGGATCATGCCCAATCCCATCCATACCTTCCTCTTTTCTATGTGGCCCATACTTACCTCAAATCCCAAACTCCAAATCCCAAATCCCAAATAAGCTCCAAGTTCCAATGTTCAAATTCACCAAACGGGTCTCCTCATACATTCAAATATTGTCTCAGCCAATGAAATAACCGGTTTAGAATTTTGAATTTCGGCTGTTCGAATTTATTTGTGATTTGGTAATTATCTTTATTCTTCTTTGCCGTTCAATTGTTCGCTGGTCAGACCGAACCTTCTCTCTCTCGATTGATAATCCGCGATGGCCTTCAACAGCTCTTCTCGGTCGAAATCCGGCCAGAGGGTGTCGGTGACATATAACTCTGTGTAGGCGATTTGCCAAAGGAGGAAGTTCGAAATGCGAAATTCGCCACTGGTTCGGATGAGAAGGTCCGGATCGGGTATCCCGCGGGTCCAGAGGTATTGAGAAAAACGTTGAATCGTAATCTCCTCCGGTTTGATCTTCCCCTTTTGGAGATCCGAGACGATTCCTTGGACCGCGTGCAGAATTTCGGAACGACCGCCATAACTCAATGCTAAATTAAGAATCATCCCATCACAGTGTTGGGTCCTTTTCTTCGTCTCTTGCAGGATCGTCTGGACATCCGGAGGGAGATCCTCCATGCGACCGATCGCATTGAGGCGGATATTATTCTGAACCATTTCGGGGCACTCTTTCTGAAGATATTCCTTCAGCAATTCCATCAGGGCACGCACCTCCTCTGCGGGTCTTCTCCAATTCTCGATGGAGAAGGCATAGAGGGTGAGCACCTTGATCCCCAATTCCCGGCAAGCCGTGACGATCTCCCGGACCGCATTCACTCCTTTGAGGTGGCCGCTGATCCGGTTGAGGAGCTTGTTTTTGGCCCAGCGACCATTTCCATCCATAATGACAGCGATATGATGGGGAAGTCGTTCCTTATCGATCTCTTCCATGATTTACACAGCCTTTTAAAGACCGAGACAAGAAGTTTTTTGGAAAAGAGTTTTCAGGTAAATAATCTTTTTAAAGTTAGCATATTAGATACTGATTTTCAATCCAAGATTCGTGGAGATTCGTGGAGAACGATGGGCCGAAAGGAAAGATTTTAGGGAGGGGAAAAAGGGAAGAGGTTTTGAAAGAACTTCTCTTCCCCTTCAGTCTCATTTTTCGACGATTGCTTCAACAGGGCATACCTCAAAGCAGCTTCCACATTCGGTGCATTTCTCGTCGTTGATCACATAGGGCTCCCCTTCTTCAATGGCTTCCGCGGGGCATTCTTCCGCACAGGTCCCGCAAGCCACACATTCTTCCGTAATGACATAAGCCACTAGCATCACCCCCTTTTAAATATTAAGAAATTTCTAAGATTTCTTTCTCCTTGGCAGCAAGAACGCCGTCCACTTTTTCGATTAATTGATCCGTGGATTTTTGCACCTTATCCATCCACTGGTGAAGTTGGTCCTGAGAAATCTTCTTATTCTTCTCCAATCCCTTCAACTGATCGTTCGCCTCTCTCCGGATATTTCGGATCGCCACTTTTGCTCCTTCGGCCATCTTTTTTACGACCTTGACCAGGTCCTTACGGCGTTCTTCTGTCAGTCGCGGGATGTTGATCCGGATCATCTTCCCATCGGTCACCGGGGTGACCCCAAGTTCCGATTTGAGAATGGCCTTTTCAATTTCACCGATGACGGAGGTATCCCAGGGTTGAATGGTGATCAGCCTGGGCTCAGGGACGGATAATGTCGCCATCTGGTTCAATGGAGTCGGTGTCCCGTAGTAATCCATTCGGATATCGTCAAAGAGAGCCAGGGAAGCTCTTCCCGTCCTGATTTTATTTAAATCGGTCTTGAGGGAAGAGAGGGTTTTTTCCATCCTGGAAACCGCTTCGGTATAGGTCTTCTCGTCCATGGGTCATCCCCTCACTTTCGTTCCTACTCTTTCTCCCAAAACAACCCGTTTGACATTTCCCCTTTTCTTCAAATTGAAGACAATGATAGGAATCTGGTGGTCCATGCAGAGAGAGATCGCTGTCGCATCCATGACCTTCAACTGGTTCTTGAGGACGTCGAGATAGGTCAGTTCATCGTATTTATGGGCACGCTTATGAAGCAATGGATCTGCGTCATAGACGCCGTCGACTTTTGTGGCCTTGAGAATGACGTCTGCCCCGATTTCCATGGCTCGAAGGGAAGCGGTCGTATCGGTGGTGAAATAAGGGTTTCCCGTCCCCCCGGCGAAGATCACCACCCGACCTTTTTCCAGATGGCGAATGGCCCTTCTTCGAATGTAGGGTTCAGCGACCTGACGCATTTCAATCGCTGTCTGGACGCGGGTGTGAACGTTGATTTTCTCCAGGGCATCTTGAAGGGCGACACCATTCATGACGGTGGCTAGCATCCCCATATAATCCGCAGAGGCCCGGTCCATTCCTTTTGCACTCGCTGCCATCCCCCGAAAGATGTTGCCTCCGCCAATGACAATGGCTATATCCACCCCAAGATTTTTTACCTCTTTGATCTCCTGGGCGATCTTCTGGATCACAGCGGGATCGATTCCATAGCCCCCCTCACCGGTTAACACCTCACCACTCAGTTTCAGGAGGATTCTTTGATATCGGGGTCTTTTCATTGAGGGACAGACATTTATGCGAAGCCCCCCAGCCAGAGAGCGGGGCTTCCCGGAGATGACCTATCGCTTTAGATTGTATCCCTTCCTGCCCCGCCCTCGGTCGGGACCGGGGCCGGTAGGCAAAGACCCGATGCCGACAAGGCGGAATCAATGAAACCTTGCCGGCCGATGGGTTCTTCGCTGCCCAATCCTGATGGTTGAGGGAAAGAAACTTCCTCTACTTCACCGAGGAGGAGCAGGCAGGGGATGACTGGGAGGATAATCCTTCCCCCAGTTGAAATCTTGCAAACCGACGGATTGAAATGTTCTCCCCGACCTTGGCGATCATGGCGTCCAGCAGTTCCTTGATCGTGAGATCGGAGTCCCGGACATAGGTCTGCTCCAAAAGGCAGACTTCAGAATAATACCTCTCCATTTTGCCATCGACAATTTTATCGATCACCTTCTGAGGTTTTTCCGCCTCCTGGGCTTGAGTTCGATAAATCGTCCTCTCCCTTTCCAAAACCTCTTCGGGGATTTCTTCCCTCCGGATGTACTGAGGATTGGTAGCGGCAATATGCATGGCGATATTCTTTACAAACGTTTGAAAATCTTCTGTTTTAGCCACAAAATCGGTTTCGCAGTTGATCTCGACCAGGACTCCCATCTTCCCCCCTGCATGGATATAGGAGGAGACGAGACCATCGGTCGCAATCCGTCCTGCCTTCTTTGCGGCAGTGGCCAATCCCTTCCGTCGGAGGTAATCGATCGCTGCTTCCATATTTCCTTTCGCCTCTTGAAGGGCTGTTCTGCAATCGATCACCCCGGCTCCTGTCCTCTGTCTTAAGTTTTTTACCAATTCAACAGAAACTTCCATCCGATTCTATTCCTCCTCTATTCCCTCAGCCATTTCTTCACCCTGTATCTGTTTGGGAGGCTCGACTTTTTCTGTCCTCTCTTTTTCTTCTTTGGCTTCCTCCCTCTGGAGTTGTTTTTCGTAAATCTGTTTTCCCTCAATGGCCGCATCCGCAATCTTAGTGGCAAAAAGTTGGATGGCGCGGATGGCATCATCATTTCCGGGGATAATGTAATCCAATTCCTCGGGATTACAATTGGTGTCGACAATGCCGATGGAGGGGATGCCAATTTTCCGAGCTTCCCTCACGGCAATTCTTTCCTTCTTAGGATCGACGACGAAGATGGTTCCAGGGAGCCGACCCATATTTTTGATGCCCCCCAGGGATTTTTCCAACTTACTTCTCTCTTTTTCCAGCTCCAGGACCTCTTTTTTCGGAAGGAGATTATAAATCTCGTCCTTCTTCATCGCTTCAAGTTTATTCAATCGGTCAATGGATCGCTTAATAGTCTGGAAATTGGTCATCATACCTCCCAACCAGCGATGATTCACATAAAACATTCCACAACGGGTGGCCTGCTCGGAGATCGTCTCCTGGGCCTGTTTTTTTGTCCCGACAAAGAGGATATATTCTCCGCTGGCTGCGATATCCCGAACGAATTGATAAGCTTCCTTGAAGAGTTGGACCGTCTTCTGAAGGTCAATGATATAAATTCCATTCCTTGCCCCAAAGATATAAGGTTTCATTTTTGGGTCCCAACGTTTCGTCTCATGGCCGAAATGGACCCCTGCCTCCAGAAGCTCCTTCATCGTTACCGCGGACATCGATTCCTCCCTTTCTCTTTCATTTTTCCTCCTTCAAATTCACAAAAATAGGTCAATTAAATTCAGTTAACATATGATTTGGCATTTTGCAAGAGAAAAACTCACGAAATCCCGATCGATCTTCGTTGTGGCCTTTTCGCACGGCTGACCCGACTCAAATTCTTAAGTTTTATTATTAATATCATATAGTTAAGACATTTGTGTCCAGTTTCGGAACGATTTTTTCTGTTCTGGCATGACCGTAGGATCTTATCCCGGCAGCAGAAAGCCGTGGCCTTTGCCGTGGATGAGCACCCCGTCTTTTGGCCGGGGCCGACTCAAGACGGATGATGTTACCCCGCAGGAGCGTTGATTAGGAACCGCGAATTCTGCCGGCAGGGCTCCACCGATCATTTTGGAGTTTAAAGAAAAAGATATCCATTTTGACATAAGTCAATGAGATTTCTCTTACGGGTTGGCATAATAGATGTTAAAAGGAGAAAAAATATGAAGTGTCCAGGGCAGGATATGAGATTTTGGAAACCGGGAGATATTTTTGACACCCAATGTCCTCAATGTGGGGGAAAGGTGGAGTTCTTCAGAGATGAGGTGAGGCGGAAGTGTCGCTGCGGGCATGAAATCGTCAATCCCAGATTGGATTTTGGTTGTGCCCAGTGGTGTCCCTATGCCGAACAGTGTGTGGGTACAATGCCCGAAGAGGCAAAGGAAAGGCAAAAAGCGGAACAGAGGGATTCACTCAGGGAAAGAATTGCTCTGGAAATGAAGAAATATTTCGGAACTGATTTTAAACGGGTCCATCATGCCATCAAAGTGGCTAGGTTTGCGGAGCAGATCTTAAAGATGGAAGGTGGGAATCCTCTGGTCGTGATGGGAGCCGCCTATCTCCATGATATCGGGATCCCTGAGGCCGATAGGAAATACGGGAGCCCATCAGGCCATTATCAGGAACTGGAGGGACCCGCCGTCGCTAAGGAGATTTTAGGGAAATTAAGTGTCCAGAAAGAAATGGTTGACGAGATCTGCGATATCATCGGCCATCATCACAGCCCAAGAGAAGAAGAGACATTGAACTTCCAAATTCTCTATGAGGCGGATTGGCTGGTCAATATCGAAGAAGAGGGGAATTCAAAAGACCGGGAAAAAGTCGAGGGGTTGATCGGGAAAGTTTTTAGGACCGTCACTGGACAACAATTGGCAGAGAAACTCTACCTTGCCTAAGCGACCAGCGAAAGGGTCGTGGCAAAAAGAGGAGAGGATTTCCGAGGGGCTCCAAGATCCATCTCCCCGTTTGTCTTTTTCCATTTCTCTCTGAATTCACTCCATCTGGAATGAGAGATGAGTTTTTTCTTTGTGAAGAAAAGGATCCTGTTTCTCGTCTTGTAAATCCAGACAGAATAATAGGCTTCTTCAGCAGAGTCCTCGATTAAGAAAAGGGACCCAAGTTTGCCCAAACTCCCGATCCTCTTCAGGCCGATCCGGGTCTCCGGAACTCCCCACTGATTAAGAAAAAGGGTTTGGTTGATGCCGGCCAGCATCAGATGCGGAATCTCCCCAGAAGGTCTGGGGGAGCTCCTCAGGAAATTTGACATGAGACGTGGGGCCAAAGTGAGCATATTCTACCCGAACCACCGTAAATTTCTAACTTCTAACAACTACCATGAATTTCAACAATTTGCAAGGATAAAATTTCACGGGATGATTCGATCTTGGGACATCCATTTTTTCAGGGCCAGGGCGTCTTTGACGGCGAAACCATAGGCATCATTATTGAAATAGATGAATACAGTCTTGTCCTTTTTTCTCCAGTCTTGGATGTTTTTTGCCCACTGTTTTAATTCCTTATCCGAGTAACTTGATCCATAGAGCACTTCCCCACCATGGAGGCGAAGGTAGATAAAGTTGGAGGTTATTTTTTCTATGAATGGAAGGCCCGAACCATGAGCAATGCAAAAGGCAAAACGAAAATCCTCCAATATCCGAAAGGCCTCATGGCAGAACCAGGATTCATCCCTGAACTCAAAGGCATGACGATGGAGTTTGGAACGAGGGAGGGTTGAAAGAAGGACGCAGAATTCTTCCAGTCTCTCCTTCTGAAACTTAAATCGCGGGGGAAGTTGCCAGAGAACCGCACCCAATTTCTCTTTTAATGGCGATGCATGGTCCAAGAAAAGAGAAAGCGGTTCCCTGCAATCCTTCAATCGCTTAATGTGGGTGATGAACCGGCTTCCCTTGACAGCAAAGACAAACTTTTTCGGCGTTCGTTTATACCAGCCTTGAAACACTTCTTTCTTGGGAAGGCGATAGAAAGAGACATTCAGCTCCACCGTGTTAAAATACTCGGCGTAAAACTCAAGCCACTTTTTCTGGGGAAGGTCAGAAGGATAAAAGGTCCCGTTCCACCAATGGGGATAATTATAACCGCTCGTCCCGATGAATATCATAGCTCAAAAGGAGTCGAGGATTCGAATATGGAAAGTGGTAGGTGGGTTTGGCACCCTTCTCCCCTCTACTTTCCACTCTCGGTCCCTTGATCAGTGATAGTATCCACCGCCGCCGGGGCCTCTTTGAGACCACTTCCGCTTGTAGTATTCACGGCGAATCTTTTGTCGGATCGCCGGATAAGCCATCAAGAACAACCCGAAGACGAGGCCTCCCAGATGGGTCAGATGAGCGACGCCACCCCCTGCCGAACCGGATGAAAAGAATTCGATGAGGCCGAAAATGATCACCATGTATTTCGCAGGGAGGGGGAAGAGGAAGTAGATGTAAATGGGGCGATTGGGGAAGAGCCAGCCAAACGCGAGAAGGATGCCATAGATCGCCCCGGATGCTCCGATGACAGGATAAGGAGAAAGGAGAACAGTGAAAATTCCTGCACCGATACCACAGAAGAAGAAGTAGAAAAGAAACCTTCTCGATCCCCAATAGCTTTCCAATTCACCCCCAAACATCCAAAGTGAAAAAAGGTTGAAAAGAATGTGGAAGAAGTCTCCATGCAGAAAAATATAAGTGAAAAGTTGCCAAATATAATATTGGTTCCAAACCTTTTCAGGATCGAGTGCAAAGTAGTTGAGAAAATAATAGACATACAGGTCGATGCTGGTCATACGGAGCATTTGCTGGACCAGAAAGACCACCCCCATCGCGATCATCAGATTCTTAATGGCAGGCGTCAAACCATGGCCAAACGAGAAACGATATCGGTAATAGGTCATATGGCACTCCTCAGAACCTAAATTTCAAATGTCAAACAAAATCCGAATGCGCGAGTTTCGACCTAAACTCTAAATTTGAGCTTCGTCATCCATCCATCTTTTTATTTAGTAAGTCATTCCGATGGGAAAATAAACCAAAGTTGTACCTATCATATCCTATTCTTTTATTTCTTCAAAACGAATTCTATACTTTTTCATTTTGTATCGAAGGACCCTCTCACTGATGCCGAGGCTCTCAGCGGCCTTTGTCTGAACTCCTTGATGTTGATGGAGGGCGTTGAGGATGGTCTCTTTTTCAATCTCCTCCAGAGATTCAGGGAGGCTCTTTTCTTTCTTAGAAGGTTCCCACAGCTTCTCAGATTTTTCCTCTTTGAGGTGAAAAGGAAGGTCTTGGGTCGTGATGACTTCCCCCCGGCAAAGGACCACGGCCCGCTCAATCAGGTTCTCCAGCTCTCTGACATTCCCCGGATAGGGGTAGCGGAGGAGAAGGGCATTTGCTTCTTTAGAAATATTGGAGATCGATTTCTGATTTTTCTCTGAATATTTTTTTAAAAAATGGTCGATCAAAAGAGGAATGTCTTCTCTCCTCTCTCTCAAAGGAGGAAGGGTGATCGAGATGACGTTTAGCCGATAGTATAGATCCTCTCTAAAAAGTCCTTTTTGAATCGCCTCTTCTAAATTCCGATGGGTGGCGGTGATCACCCTGACATCGGTCTTGAGGCTTTGGTTGGATCCCAGACGCTGGAATTCTTTGTCCTGCAGGATTCTCAGAAGTTTCACTTGGGTGCTGGGAGAGAGGTCTCCAATTTCATCGAGAAAGAGGGAACCTCCGTCCGCTTCTTCAAACCGGCCCAGCCTTTTCTGGATTGCCCCTGTGAAGGCTCCTTTCTCATGGCCGAAGAGCTCACTTTCAAGGAGGGTTTCGGGAATCGCTGCGCAACTCACCTTTACCCAGGGTTTTTCGGATCGAGGGCTTGCATAATGGATGGCATTGGCAATTAATTCCTTTCCTGTTCCGCTCTCCCCACGGATGAGGATCGTGGCTCTGGCTGGGTGCCACCCGAGCCACCAATCCCATGACTTCCTCCATCTTTGGACTCCCGTACACAATATGGGTAAACTTATAGCGCTCCTGAAGTTGGGCTTTTAATTCCTTATTCTCTGTAATGAGGTTAGACCTCTCGATCACTTTCTGGAGCATCAAGAGAAGTTCATCCAAATCGATCGGTTTGGTCAGATAGTCCAGGGCGCCTTCTTTCATTGAGGCCACGGCTGTCTCCACTGTTCCATAAGCGGTCATCATCACCACGGGGAGGTCCGGATAAAACTTTCGGATCTCTTGAAGCGTTTGCAGGCCGTCGAGTTCGGGCATTTTATAGTCGATCAAGGCCATATCGAAAAAATTCCCTTCAAGTTCCTGAAGAGCCTCCCTGCCATTGGCTACGGCCTCTACAGAGAAACCTTCCTTTTTCAAGAATCCTTCCAGAAGATCCCTCTGGGTTTTTTCGTCCTCAGCAATCAGTATCCTGGCTTTCTCCATATGGTTTTGGGAATTCATTCCGAACTCTTGTAGGGAACGGTTTCAAACCCTGCCTACCGGACAGGCAGGCGTTCCCTACCTTCCTGTACTTAAATTGGCAGCGTCACTGTAACTTTTGTTCCGGACCCGACCCGGCTTTCTATTTTCAATTGGCCACCATGAGCCTCGATGATTCGATGGGCAATGGGAAGCCCCAACCCCACCCCTTTCTCTTTCGTCGTATAGTAATAATTAAAAATCTTCTCCATCTGTTCTGGAGGAATTCCAGAACCCGAATCTGAGATCGTGACTTCCACACGATCTTTCAGGGATTTGGTTTCGACACGAAGGATCCCTCCCTGCCCCATGGCCTGGATTCCATTTTTCATAATATTGATCAAGGCCTGTGTCAACTTTTCAGGATCGATTGCGAGGAGGGGCAGATCTGAAGGGATTTCTGACTGAAGACGGATCCCCAGAGAAGATGTCTCTTCCTGAAAGAGGGTGACCAGATGGTTTAAAAGGTCCTGGAGGGAAGATTCCTTCAGGTTCAGTTGAAACGGTCTGGAGAGGGTCAGAAACTGTTCGATGATGTCGTTGACCCTTCTGATTTCTTTAAGGATCAACTCCGTAAAGGAAATATACTCTTCCCTTTTCGATTCATCCGGAGGGAGAAATTCTCTTTTGAGCCTCTGGAGGCCCATGCCCATGGCATTGAGAGGATTCCGAATCTCGTGGGCGACGCCTGCAGCTAAGTGGCCGAGGGAGGAAATTCTTTCCGCCAGTTGGATCCGATCCTCCATCTCTTTCATTTTCTTGAGGTGTCGATTCTGATTCACCCAGATCAGGGTGATCGCTGAGATCCCCAAGATGAGGAAAAAGAAGACGGAAAGGAAGACATTCTTTTTGATCTGGCTGAGCACGGGTTGAATTTCCTTCGGGGTATATCCGATTCGGATGAGTCCCATGGTTTTGTCCCTGAGAGAAAAAGATTTTACCACTTCGAAGATCTCCTCTCCTTTCGAGGATTGATAGTGACGGAAAAGAACCCGTTTGCCTTGAAGGGAATTGTTCAAGAAAGAGTCCTCCTCCCTTCTTCCAACGAGGGTGGGGTCCGTATTCGCAATGATGTTGAGAGAAGTATCCTGAACGGAGATATAGAGGATGCCCTCTCTGAGACCGATATCGGAGATCGCCCTTTGGATGGCGAATTGGCGGAGAAGTCTTTTCAACTGTTCTCCATTGAGGTACAGAGCGATGATCTCTGGATTCGTCCTCCTCCAGACAGCCATCGAGAACCATTGGCCCTCGGAAAGGGGTTTGCCAAGAAGATCGATGGCCACGGGTTGTTTCTTCTCGATCAATTCATGAAGAAGAAGTCTTTTTTCGGGGGGAGAGAATGGAGAAGGCCACCCCCGGAGGGAGTTTCCTTTGGAGTCATAGATTTCGATTGAAGTGATGCGGTATTGGTCGATGAGGTATTGGAGATCCGAGGGGGTGAGAGGTTTTTCTCTGTCGATTTGATCCACTCTATGGATGGCCTCCAGAAGATATTCGGCAACGGAATCCTCCAGGCCGACAAAGAGCCCTGAGACAGGAGCGTTGAGAGAAACCTTCCCGGGTTCACTTTCCATCCATTCCAGAGAAGTGAGGGCTTCTTGAATATTTTTCTCGAAATGCTGAATGAGAACGGTCGCTTCTCTTTCCAACAAGAGATAGAATCCATGTTGGGTCCGATTGATTTCCAAAAGTCCATTGACGATGAGAATGACGAGAATGATTCCGGAGAAAATCCCGAGATAGATCGGAGAGAAACTTCTTTTTATCTTGTTCTTATCCTTGACCAAAATAGTCCCGTCCCGATTTCCCTCTGGGTTACTCCGGCGGAGGAAAGGTTTTTCTAGGATGCATCGGTCCCATGGGCCCGGTTCCATACATCATTTGTCGAAAAGGGGGGAATTCTTGTTCAGGACACCATTGCTGTAACTGTTCTGAAGTGAGAAGATTTCTTACCTTGATCAGATATTCAACGGACCTCTCTTCGTGTTTAGATTGAAGTTCGTTGATTTCCGAATTCTTAGAACGGATGGACTCCATTTTCATCGTCGGACTGATAAGAAGTTCACGGAGTTCCAAACGTCTTGTAAATAGCTGTGCCCGAAGGAGTTGGGCTTCTCGAAAGTAGGCCTGCTGAATCAGCTCAAGGTTTTTCCTTTGCTCCTGGGAGAGATCGAGGTCGGATGCCCTCCAGCAGGGATGTTCTCCTCTCCACTTTTTCATTCCCATCCCCGGAGGTTGTGAAAAAGAGGGAGAAGCTGCGGAGATAAAGAGAAAACAGAAAATGAGTATTCGTATTTTTGATTTCATATTTTTCACCCGCAGTTGAACCCAAAGCATCAAGGCTCTACGCTTGTTCCAATTCATTTTAAAACATATCGAAATGGTTTTGAAATGTCAAAATTAAAAAGGGGAAGGATACCCCCTTCCCCTTTTGTTCGACTCCTATTCAGAGCCCGCAATTAGTAGCATCCTTCGCCAGGGCCCATCCCACGACCAGGGCTCATCCTACCCCGGCCCATTCCATGTCCGCCGCCCATCATGTGGCCGCCACCCAAGCCATGCCCCATTCCCCAGCCCGATCCGAACTGGGATAACTGCTCGGGAGTAAGGATCTTACGGACTTCCAGCTTGAGTTGGAGAGACTTATCTCTCATCTGATCCTGAAGGTCTCTAAATTCTTTTTCCTTTTCCACAATGGCCTTAGGATCCGCCTTAGGATTCGTCCAAAGAGATCGGAGTTCAAGCCTCTTGGTGAGCATCGTTCCCCTCAACTGGGCCGTCTCATCATTTAACTTCTGGCGCAATTCTTGGAATTTGGTCTGTTGTTCGGGAGTCAAGGAAGACCATTTTTCCTGTCCCCAACCCGGTCTATGTCCGGGTCCAGGACCGGACCCCGGCCCCTGAGCAAAAGCATAGGCCACACCTAAAACCATGACTGCCACCAACCCTAGTATAACGACTCTCTTCTTCATCTTTTTCTTCTCCTTTCATACTGTCAATTTAGTCATTGCTTTACTCATAAAGCAATGACTGTGCCAATTGATTTTCAAAAAACGAGATGATGTTCACCATTTCCATTTGAGCTTTAATTTGATCAGAGGTTTCAATGGGTTCAATTCCATTTACAAACTGAAAAGAATCAGCACTTGTAAAAAGTGATATCTGAAGATTCAACTCCAAACAGGAAAGACTTGTCGAGCGTTATTGGAAAAGATTGGTCTCCTATCCAATTTTACAAATCCAAAATAGCAGGTCAACTCCGGTCCGACGAAGGGAATTCAACGAGTTACGAACATGCACTCTTACCATGGGCACGTTATCTCGATATAACAACCGGTTTCGACAATCTTGGCGATCTATTCGACAAGAATTTCCTATTTCCTATAAAAGGGACAGGATTTATATAAAATCCAATCGAGAATTCTTGAATTGGATGGATCCCCGAGGTCATGAAATTTTCCTTGTAAAAGGAGGAGAGAAAAGGTAGAAAAAAAGGAGAGGGGTCACGGGATTTTTTCTTGAAATAGAATGAAGGGGGACGCGATGACGGCGAAAAATGAAAAGATCAATTCTTTCGAGATGGCGAAGAAACAGGTTGATATTGCGGCTAAATACTTAAATCTGGATTCCGGGTCAATTGAGAAATTGAAAAATACGAAGAGGGAGTTGATCGTCCATTTCCCAGTCCAAATGGATGATGGGAATGTCAAGATCTTTACCGGCTACCGGGTTCAACATAACGTGGCCAGGGGGCCGGCCAAAGGGGGAATAAGATACCATCCTGATATTGATCTCGATGAAATGAGGGCTTTGTCGATGTGGATGACCTGGAAGTCAGCAGTGGTCAATATCCCCTTTGGAGGGGCCAAAGGAGGGGTCCAGTGTAATCCCAAGGAGATGTCGCTCCATGAAATAGAGCATTTGACGAGGAGATTTACCTGGGAGATCTCCATTTTGTTGGGTCCGGAACAGGACATTCCTGCTCCGGATGTTTATACCAACCCACAGGTGATGGCCTGGATCATGGATACGTTTAGTATCTTGAAAGGCTACTCGGTCCCTGGTGTGGTGACGGGTAAGCCCATTGAGTTGGGAGGATCCCTGGGAAGGTTTGAAGCGACGGGAAGGGGAGTGGTTATCACCTCGCTTGAGGCGCTGAAGTATTTAAAAATGCCCATTGAGGGAGCGAAAGTGGCGGTCCAGGGATGCGGGAATGTGGGAGGGGTTGCTGCAACGTACTTTGATCGGCTGGGGGCAAAAGTCATTGCCATCAGCGATTCACAAAAAGGACTTTATAATGAGAATGGACTGGATGTGAAGAGGGCCTTGGAATACAAGGCCAAATATCAATGTTTTGTCTGTGAAGTAAAAGATGAAACTGAGATTACCAACCAAGAGTTATTAGAGTTAAAATGCGATGTCCTGGTCCCGGCTGCCATCGAAAATCAAATTACAGAGAAAAATGCCCCTCGAATCAAAGCGAAGATCATCGTCGAAGGAGCAAACGGGCCGACCACTCCGGAGGCGGATGAGATTTTGAACGACAAAGGAGTTTTTCTTGTTCCGGATATCTTAGCGAATGCAGGAGGGGTGACCGTCTCCTATTTTGAGTGGGTGCAAAACCTCCAGGAACTCATCTGGAGTGAAGAGGAGGTATTGGACCGGCTGACCCGGATCATGCAGAAGGGTTTCAAAGAGGTATTGGAAATCTCCCTTGCTAAGAAAATTCCCATGAGAACGGCAGCCCTTGTGCTCGGGATTGGGAGGGTGGCTGAGGCATCGAGGCTCAGAGGAATCTATCCGTAGCGTTGCAGATCAATCGTTCAATGATCAGTTAGCATTAGTCAATGGTCAATGGATCGGGCTTTCAATCGTTAGATGAGCATTGGGAATCGATAGTTGCTCAACGGACATTAAGGTATTAGGTGGGAAGGTGATATGGAGAAACTCATCATTACTGTTGGGATAACAGGTTCTCGAATCACACGGCAACAAACCCCTTATATCCCCATTACTCCGCAAGAGATTGCACAGTCGGGGATTGAGGCTTGGAAAGCGGGAGCTTCTATCCTTCATATCCATGTGAGAGACCCAAAGACAGAGTTAGGAGCCCAGGATTATTCTATCTTTAAAGAGGTAGTGGACCGTATTCGAAGTGAAACCGATGCGATCCTCTGCCTGACCACGAGCGGCATCCCGGGTAGAAATCTCCAATTTGAAGAAAGGCTCGTCCCCTTATCCTTAAACCCGGAATTGGTCTCCTTTGATGCAGGCTCAATCAATATGAGGGAGAATGTTTTTCTCAATCCTCCGGAGTTTCTGGAGATGCTGGCCAAAGTGACGCTGGCGAAGGGAATTAAGCCCGAGCTCGAGGTGTTTGAAGTAGGAATGGTTGAAACCTGCAACAGATATTTGAGAAAAGGCCTGCTTAAACCTCCTCTCCACTTTCAATTCGTCTTAGGCATTCTCGGCGGCATGCCCGCTACAACAAAATCTCTCCTCCATCTTTCAGAGATTCTCCCTCAAGATTCGACATGGTCTGTGATTGGGATCGGCCCAGACCAGCTCCCCATGGCGATGATGGCTATGGCAATGGGAGGTCATGTCCGGGTTGGCTTGGAGGACAACATCTACTATTCAAGGGGTGTCCTGGCAGAGAACAATGCTCAACTGGTGGAGAGAGTGGTGAGGATTGCAAAAGAGTTTGGAAGAGACATTGCTACCCCGCAGGAATCCAGAAAAATCCTGAACCTGTTGTAACCAAACCTTATTTTGTAAAAACATGATATTTTGTCCTTCCTTTAAGATGTATCATTGAGTCCCTTTCATATCAAATTCCCCTTCCATTTGAATGAATCCCTCGATATCTGGCCATTGGCATAAGACTTGCTTGGTAAATCTATAAACACTAAAAGAAGTAGGGACCCAGTCTGACCGCAAGAGAATTTGCTTTTTCCAATCTAGTTATAATTTGTCTAATCGTTTTAGGAGGTTTCGTATTATTACAAATCGTGAAGAGGCGACTGAAAGACAATTAAGTCACTTCGGCGACTCCAACGAATTTGCCCATTTCGTTACAAAATTGTCAACCAAGTGAAAGATGACTGGTAAAGAAATCCTGGGGATTCAGGAAACAGAAGAAGGGAGAAGAATTGAGATTAGTTTCAGGAGAGTGGTCTGTTGGGCGTTGGCTTTTACGAATGCTTTCTTCGTTTCCTATTTCTTTGCCAGACTGTTTCGATGGATTTAAAGGTTTTGTTTATTTTAACAATTTTGACAGCCCTCTAAACTCCTCAGTCCCAGCCTCCTTCAGCAGTTGAAAGGCGATGATCTCGGTGGTCGAGATCATCGCCCCCTTTTTTTCCATCCATCTCAGACCGATCTCCCAATCCAATTTCCTCCTTGAACAGATGGCATCAGCCACTCCGTGGACCTCGCGGCCTGACTGAATTAAGTCGTCGGCTGTTTGCAGAACACACACATGGGTTTCGATCCCAGTGAGGATGACCTGCTTCCTTCCCGTTTGATTCAATTTCTCGTTGAACATCTCCACCCCACAACAACTAAAGGAGACTTTTTCGATGGGAACGATGGACCCCATCTCCATTTTGATTTCAGAGACCGTCGGACCCAACCCTTTGGGATACTGTTCCGTAATCAGAACAGGGATGGCCATTTTTTTAGCGAAAGTGAGAAGGGTCCGGATATTTCGGATCACATTTTCTGCTACCCCTTGATTCATCTTCTTCATCAGAACATCCTGGACATCGACCACGACAAGCACTGCTTCTTCCCGCTGAATTCGAGACAACGCATCCATTCTTGGCTCTCCTTTAAGTTATGATGAGACAACCCTCTCCTTCTATCCTCCCCTAATCATGGGGTGCCTGCCGTCTGCGTACCGCAGGCAGAGTGGGCGGAGAGAAGGAGAAAAAAGGGGAAACTTTGATGTTGAATTCTAAATCAATATGTTCTATTTGTAAAACGATGATGATTTAGGGATTAGAGGATTGTGGAATTGCAGATTTAGGAATTCAGAATTCCTCATTCCTGAACCCCTCAATTCTCAATTGGATTTAAAGAGATGCCACCCATTATTGGATTCGGGGCCCTTAACCTGGATTTGATTTTTGAAGTGGAAGATTTGAAGTCGCTCTCCTTGAAAGGGCTTCGGCTGGATCCAGGAAAAGAGGGCTTCGGTTCTGATGAAGAGTTCGGGTCCCTCTTGGATCAGTTAAAGCAACGTGGAACCTTAAAGTCAAAAAGCGGAGGCGGCTCGGCGGCCAATACGATTGTTGCCTTGGCCCGCATGGGATTTTCGACAAAATTGATCGGAAAGGTTGGGAACGATGAAGCAGGGGATTTTCTCCTGAAAAACTTGAGGCCCGCGCAGATTGACTTGATACGGCGGGGGCAGAGGAGTGGTGTCTGTCTGGTGGTTTTGGACCATCACCAGGATCGATTCCTATTCGTCCGGGGCAATACCAACAGCACCCTGACGGCCGATGAGATCAATTTTGATGCGCTTAAAGATATTTCTTGGGTCCATCTCACTTCTTTTATCGGAGCCTCTCCTTTCGGAGCTCAACAGGTTTTATTGAACCGCCTTAACTCCTCGGTGAAAGTATCCATGGACCCGGGAGAAATTTATGCGAAGAAGGGATTGAATGAAATCCGTCCTTTTATAAAGCGATGCCACCTCCTCTTTCTCACAGAGAGAGAAGTGGAGTTGTTGACCCATCAGGATCTTCATACTGGGATAAAATCATTAATGAAAGTTGGGCCTTCTGTCGTCGTTTGCAAAAAAGGAAGTCAAGGCTCCCATATCTTTGCCGAGAAAGGCGACTTTGAAATGCCGGCTGTTCAGGTAGAAGTGGTGGATAATACCGGAGCAGGCGATGTTTACAATGCTGGGTTCCTGGCAGGCTTTTTTTTGGAGAGATCCCTGGAGGAGAGTGCTCATTTTGCAGCCGTCATTGCGGCGAAGAGTGTGACGGGGTATGGCAGAGAACAATATCCAACCAGGGAAGACCTGGAAGGGTTTTTCAATTCCCCAAGACAGTAGATAGTGATGAGTAACGAGTGACAGGTAATCAGCAGGCAGAAAACAGAGGGCAGTAAGCGGGAGGCAGAAGGCAGAACGCGGAAAGCAGAAGGCCGTGGGCGGAAAGAATTTCTTATCAATTGCTGCCTACTGTTTCTGCTTACTCAACTCTCATTCCGTTCAAGAGAGGGGTTCAAATTGAAGAAATTGGGTCATTACTTCGCAGCCTGGTGGAAACTCTCACGGGTTCCTTTTCTTTCCGTGGGAATTCTTCCTTTGATCTTGGGATTTATCCTGGCGTGGCGGCGGGGGTACAAGGGATCTTTGGGACTCTATTTGCTTTCTACAGCGGCGGTCATCCTCATTATGTGGATGACTTACTATGTGGGAGAATGGAACGATCTGAAAGGGGATCGTATCAATCAAGATTTTAACCGGTTTTCAGGGGGGTCAAGGGTCTTGGTCAGAGAGGTCCTTCCAGCTTGGGTTTCACTTCTTTTGGGATACGGGTGTTTGGCTGGAGCGATTCTCATTGGTTCTTATATCTATCTTCGATACCAGACTGATTATCGGACCCTTCTATTAGGAGGACTGGGTATCTTTTTCGGATTTTTTTATTCAAGCAAACCCTTTCGATGGTCTTATCATGGATGGGGAGAAATTCTCATCGGGTTCTGTTATGGATGGCTGCCCATTGCCACAGGCTTTTTTCTCCTCGCGGGGTTCTTCAGCCCACAAATCTTACTGCTCTCCATCCCCGTTGGTCTTTCCATTTTCAATGTGATCTTGATCAATGAGTTCCCCGATAAAGAAGCGGATCATGCCATTGGAAAAAGGAACTTGGTCGTGCGGTTTGGAAAGGAGAGGATGGGAGATCTCTACATCGGGCTATCAATATTGACTGGATTTTCCTTTATCAAAATGATGTGGGGGATAAGCCGCTCTCCTTACTGGCTGCTCCTTCTTTCAGGAATCCCATCCTTTCTTATCCTATGGAATCTGATCGAGGTCTGGCGGGGGAATTATCACGACCACAAAAAACTAGAACTTCTCTCTCGCAATACCCTTCTTGTAAATCTTTCCATGACCATGCTTTTGACCATTCAGCAGACTCTTCTACTTTCCTCTGGAGGAAGATCAGGATAATGGAAAATATTGGAACCCTTATGGGGCAGGTAAAGGCGGATATGACGAGCGGGAAAACCGATGAGGAGATATTTCAATATCTTCTCCCATGGTTAGAAAAAGACCCGCAAACCGGTGGAGAGTTGGCCGAGTTCATGGTGACCATTCCCGATCGGTTGACGGGCAGACTTCTCCAGAGGATGTTCGAAGTGACCCAGGACAAGAAGGTCCGAAAAATGATCAAGCGATCTCTTTACCGGCTGAGGAGCAAGGGGGTTGTGGTTGAGGAAGTTTTATCCGACAAAGAGCGTTCTATTCTTCGTCCCTTACAGGGAGAGGCCAAAGAAGGGTTTGCGAGCGGGATTGATTTTCTCGGGCACCGGGTTCTGTGGTTAATCCTCCCTCATCCGGGCCGGGGCTTAGGGGTCATGCATGGGGTCGTCAGCGATCGGGAGGGGATCGTGGATTTCTCCCATGAGGAGATGACGCGGAAGGAGTTTCGGACTTTCTTTAAAGAAGTTAAAGAAAAAAATCCATTTCCAATTGTTGAAATCGAACCTTCCTATGTGGCCTGGCTCTTCGCAGAGGCTTATCGAATAAATCTTGAAAAGAAAGGGGCCTCTCCTCAGGGGTATCTCCAGGCGAAAAGCGAGATTGAAAGGATCAAGAAAGATGATGCAAAGCCATTGATCTATACGTATCTTCAAGCCGATGACATTGCAGGAGACGATCGCCTTTTGAGGAAGGGGGGAGAGCTTCTTAAAGCAGATGTCTTTTCCAGTTGGAGAATTGAGGAGGAACAAATCCGTCCCTATGGGGATGAAGTCCGGGAGGCGGAGGAGTCGAAGATTGTCCTCAACCCAGGCCAGAAGGAAGTTCGACTCCAGGGAATCTATCAAAGGGCATTGACGGACCTCTTCTCTGGAGAGAGGAGGTTTCTCTATCGGCGAAGATTGGAGGAGATGGCATATGTTCTATTCAAGTTGGGAAAAGGAGAGGAGGCAAAGATTTCCCTGTCTGTAGCGATGGATCTGGAAAAACCTCTCAATCCGATTCAGCCCAGCCCTTTCCTCTTTCAATTGGTGATGAAGTCGATCCTCACCCTTTTGACAGAAGCTCGCGAGAAAAAGTCGAAGGAAGTCTCGCTGATCGTAAAACCCTAACATCAGTTCGGAGTGATTCGTTCGGAGTTCGGAGCCATCAAGTATTGAGTTCGGTGTTCGAATTTTTTTATTTGGAATTTTTCACTCCGAACTCCTTACTCCGAACTCATAACTTTCTATGAAATGACTCAAATCATTGCTTGTTCTACTCATGAAGGGATCGTGTTAGCCACCGATAGCCGGGCGACGTGGTTCGACGAAACCGGAGAGATGAAGCATTTCAGCCTGAAGAAACTTCTCCGTTTAAACTCCCACTCCGCCCTGTTGAGCGCTGGGGCGGGAATCGGAGTGGAGATGAGCTTGGCTTTTCAGAATTTTCTTCAGAGGCGAGGAACGGAGGCTATCGAAGATGTTGTCAAGATGGCTTTGTTCTTTTTTACCGATCGGTACGGAAAATGGTTAGGCCAAAGGGAGATGCGCCATTCTTCCTCCCCTCGGAGACCCGACAAGACCTCCGAAGAGGCGCTTCCTTTAAATGAAGTTTATCTTATTCTAGCTGGATACTCCTTCAGAGATCGCGCTCGACCCTATCCTCTTCACCTCTTCAGCAGCGAAGGAGAGGACATTTCTATAAAAGCTCTCCCCACCTCTCAGATCATCGTCGTTCCTCGATCTCTGTCGATGGAGAAGAGGTTGGAGGCTCAGCGTGAGACGGGGTCACTCCTTGATCCGCTTCTTACCCTCTGCAAGTCCTTTCTCAAAAAAAGGTCTGGAGAAGGGGAGGAAGTCGGGCCGCCCTTCTATTTTGCCACCATCACTCCTTTTGGCTATAAAGAAGTTGTGGAAGAGGAGGTGAAGGGATGAAGAAATGGTTCTTCCTGATCGGAATTCTTGCGGTCCTCCTGATCGGAGGGTATTTTGTCCTTACCTTTTACGCTGTGAAATTCATTCAACCGCGCCTTCAAACGGCGATGGGACCTGGATTCACCCTGGAGGAGATCAAGCTCAGGACCACCTACCTCTCCGCCAGGGGAATTCAATATGAAGACCCTCTTTCAAAACAAAGATTCCTTCAGGTCGAGGAATTAAGGATCTATCCTTCCCTTCTCTCTCTCTTGAAGAAATCTTTACACATAAAGGAATTGACCGTCCTCCGACCCTCCTTCTTCTTCTACCGATCTCGAGAGGGGCGCATGATCGGTCCTTGGGTGACGACGAAAAAAGAGGGTGAAGAAAAAGAGATTTCTGAGAAAGAGGAGAAGAAGATCGGAGAGGCGGTTGAAGTTCAGATCGATCGGATTCGAATCCAGAAAGGCTCCATCGATTTTGAAGATAGAAAAGTAGGAGACCCTCCGTCCCAAATGAGATGGAGGGAGTTGGATTTTGAGATAAGAGACATCCGGTATCCTCTCGCCTCATTGCATTCTCCCGTTGAGTTGAATGGGAAAATGAAAGGGAAGGCACAGGAAGGGAGCATCACCTTAAAAGGATGGATCGATGCGAAAACCATGGACATGGAAACTTCCTTAAAAATTCGAGAGATAGAGGTAAAGACCTTTGAACCCTATTATCGGAAAAGGGTCACTGCAGAAATTGAATCCGGCACCCTGGACATGGATTCCAGAATTGCTGTGAAGGAGAAGAGGGTGGATGCACCCGGGGAGCTGGATCTCAAAAACCTTCGTATTAAGGAAGGGGGAGGAAACGTCTTTTGGATCCCGGCGGAGACATTGGTCTCTTTATTGGAGAAGAAAGGACATCAGATAAAAGCTAAATTCCATGTGAAGGGGAATGTGGAAAATCCTCAGTTCAGCCTTCAAGAGACGTTTCTGACTCAGGTGGCCATCTCTCTCGCACAGGCTCTGGGAATTCCGATTACGGTGGTCGGCGAAGAAGTCCTTCAGGGCACTTTGAAAGGAGAAAAAGGATTTGTCGAGGAACTGCAATCGATGGAGGGACTCTTCAAGAAAAAGAAAGAGAAAAAGAGATGAGTATCCTCAAAGACCTCCGCATCTCTGCTTTTAAAGTCGGCGGGATGCCCGTGATCGATCTCCCAAATTATTTTCTTTTCGTAGGAGGTCCGGTCAAAGAAGAAAAGCATTTTTCATGGCAGGAGACATTAGCGATGCCCAAGAGCTGGGTGAACTGTCGCCTGACTTCTGTATCGGGATGGTCGGTGCGCGCTGATTGGGAAGGCATTCAATGGAGTGACTTCATGAAACAGATTTTGATCGATTCCGAAACGAGCCATGTCCGATTCACTTCTGCGGGAGGAGGATACCGTACCACGGTCTCCTTGAAAGACTTAGAGAACCCGAGAGTTCTTTTGGCCTATGGCGTCAATGGGAATCCGATTGAAGCCGAGTACGGTGGGCCTTTGAGGATGGTCGTCCCAAACTTGTGGGGATACAAAAGCTGCAAATGGCTGGGGAAGATTGAATTCATCGATCAAGAAGAAGGGGGGTATTGGGAGGATAGGGGTTATTCGCGCTCCGGTGCGATCGAACCCGGTTTTACCCTCGATATGAATACAAAAAACCGAAGGCCTATCCCAGGGGGTGAAGTAACAGAATTCTGATAGCTCAATGATCAATGGTTAATAAACAATGAACGAAGAACGAAGAACAGTAACTAATGACTAATAACCAATAATCAATGTCTCGCCTTCAACGGATTCTTCCAGTCTTATTGGCCCCCATTTTAAGAGAACGAAGCATTTCTCTTATAAGGCCAACCCGGATCGAATGGAACCCTTCTCTCTCTCCCAAGACGATTCAGATTAAAGACCGTACGATTTTTTATACAGTGAAAGGAGAGGGCAAACCTCTCTTGTTGATTCATGGTTATGGCGCCGGGATCTGGGTATGGGAGAAGCAGATCGAAGCCCTCTCTCAATTCTACCGGGTTTATGCCTTAGATCTGATCGGTCATGGTTTCTCAGACCGGCCGAAGATTCCTTACACCCCAGAGACCTACATTCATTTTTTTAGAGACTTCATGGATGGAGTGGGGATTGAGAAGGCCACTCTGGTCGGAAATTCGATGGGAGGCGGGATCGCTTGGGCCATGGCGATCCTCTTTCCCGAACGGGTGGATCGTCTCATACTGATTGATTGTGTTCCTCCGGATGTCCTCCACCAGGTCAAAAATGAATCCTTCCGAATGTTGGCGGCGATCAAAGATATTCCAATTCTCTCTTATCTGGTCATTGCAGCTCGGAACAAGAATTCGATCAGGCAGATCCTTCTGGAATGCATCTCGGATATCAAACTCATCACTCCAGAAGTAGTGAATCGACAGTACCAACTTTCTAAGATCAAAGGGACGACCTGGGTCTCTTTACTCCACCTTCAAACATGCCAAGGAGGCCTTGAAGCTAAAGGATCAGTTCTCCCTTATTCGCGAACCTACCTTATTCATCTGGGGGAAAAGGGACCTCATCTTCCCTCCCCAGGTGGGGGAGGCCCTCCATCAATCTATCAAAGGTTCGAAGTTTCTAAGGATTGAAAAAAGTGGCCATATTCCCATGTGGGAGACTCCAGTTGAAGTCAATCAAGCCATCCATTCATTCCTGGAAAATAGTTCGGAGTAATGAGTGCGCCTGCCCGCCGAACAAGTTCTTTGGCAGGCGGGGGGTTCGGAGAGTTTGATTAATATTTTGGTGTTAAATTCTTAAAACTCTGAACTCCTGTAGGGAACGGTTTCAAACCGTTCCCTACTGAACCGGTCTCCAAACTTATAATTATTTGATGAGAGCCAGGCTAAACCAGGGCACGTAGGTGATGATCGCTAATACAAATAAGAGGACAACAATAAATGGGAGGGAAGCCATTATGATTTTAGACATTGGTTTTTCAAACCGGAGACTCGAGATGAAAAGGCTCATTCCAACAGGAGGGGTTATGGCTCCGATCTGGAGGTTGGCAAGGAAGATGATGCCGAGGTGAATTGGGTTGATCCCGTAGGCGGTGGCGACCGGAGTGATCAGAGGTACGACGACGATCAGAGCTGAGAAGATGTCCAGCAGACAGCCCACTACTAAAAGAAAGAGGTTTAGAAGGATCAGAAATATGAAAGGGCTATCGGTGTAAGCCTTGATCAAATTAAACAGCTTCATCGGAACTTGTGCGTCAATCAGGTAATTTGTGAAACCGAGGGCTGCGCCCAGTATGATCAAGATTCCACCCACGAGGACCATACTTTTTCGCATGACCTGGGGAAGTTCCCGCCATTTGATGTCCCGGTAGATGACCACTTCGACCAGGAAAACATAAACGGCTGTTATCGCTGCCGCCTCACTGACAGCAAAGTATCCGCTGTAAATACCGCCCAGTACGACAAGGGGGAGAGGAAGCTCCCACATCGCTTCTTTTATTGCTTCAGACATTCGAGACGTATTGAACTTGGTTCTAGGGACCTCAGCAGCAATTGCCTTCTGTACACTGAAAACGGAGAGCAGGACGACCATCAGGATTCCGGGCAAAAGACCTGCAAGAAAAAGTTGAGTAATCTGCACTTTAGACACAATCGCATAGATGATGATGGGCAGGCTCGGTGGAAAGAGAAGGCCTAATGTCCCTGAATTGGTCACCAACCCGATAGAAAATTTTTCCGGATATTTTCCTTGTAGCAAGGCAGGAAGGAGGATGCCTCCCAAGGCAATGATGGTGAGACCGGTAGCACCTGTCAGGGCAGTGAAGGCGGAACAGGTGATGAGAGCGATGATGGAGAGCCCCCCAGGCAACCATCCCAGGAAGGCGTCCGTCAACCCGATCAACCTTCTGGGCGCCTTGCTTTCAGAGAGGAGATACCCGGCAAAAGTGAAGAGAGGGATGGCGACCAGAATGGGAGTGGTGGCAATTCGATACATTTCAATGATCATGGCTGAGGAGTCGATATGGGTTGAGAACAACAGAAAGAGGGTCAGGCCAGAGAAAACAGTGAAGAGAGGTGCCCCGAGAAACATGAAAAGGAGGGCGATCAGGATTAAAAGGAAGGTCATGTCTCTTTCTCTCGATCCTGAAGGGAGTTCATCGTCTCCCATCTCAGAAAAATTTCTTAAAAGAACGAAGGCCAAATCGAAACGTCATCAACCCGAATGTCATCGGGAGGATCATCTCCGGGATCCAGGCAGGAATATTTAAAAAGGTCCTATTTCCCATCTGGACCTCGTTCTTGAATAAATTTCAATGCAGCATAGGTCAAACGCAGCCAAGACAAAAGATGAGAAGAGATGGGTGATGAGTGTAACAATATTCTTTCCCAAAGAGGGCAACCATCTTGAAACCAGATCGATGTTGATATGTTTTCCTTCCTTCGTAGCCAGGGTGGCCCCGATGAAACCGATCCAGAGGACCAGGTTCCTCACCAAGCGAGTCCCCCCAATTCAGGCCCGTGCTGAAAAAAGTTCCGGAGGACGATCTGCAAGAAGGCGATGAGGATCATGAAGCCTCAAGAAGGTGACGAGGAGGGTTTGTTCCACCCGTGCGAAATGGCCTCATCGACCCGCTCCCATCGGTTCACTATTTTCCTCCCCTTCGATAACTTTCCAAAAGAGAAGTGACCTCCTCAAAGACTTTTTTAGAGAAGGTCTGTCCACTGATATGGCCCATTGCTTTATTCGACAGCCTCTTATATTCATCGATTTGATCCTTGGACGAGGTGACGATCTTGACCCCGTTTTTAACCATCACCTTCAGGGCATCCCGATTTTCGTTTCGAATGATGATCTTTAATTGATCCAGCTGTTGTTGAAAACTTTCCAAAATGAAATTCTGGGAGGGTTGGGGGATCTGTTTAAATATATCTTTTTTGACGACGACACCGGCTGCCAAATATATCAAAGGGACATCGGTGATATATTTGACCTTCGTAAACCACTGGAGGGAGATGGCGGCTGTCGGAGGGGCATAGATCACCTCCACCAGTCCGGTCTGGAGCCCAACCAGGACATCGGGGACAGTGAGGGGAATGGCCTTTACCCCAGCCTCATCGAAAATGGCTTTGGACATGGGCGAATCCTCCCAGATCCAGACCTTTGCCTTTTTAAGGTCCGCCAAACCTGCAACGGGGACCGTAGACATCAAGTAGACAAATCCTGCCTCGGACCACCCCAGGAGCACATATCCGTTGTCATCAAGACCCTTTCGGAAAAAAGAATCCATTTTCTTCAATACGGCATCGACTTCTTCATAGGTTTGAAAAAGGAAAGGGATCTGGATAACGTCCATCTCTTTAAAGAGGGTCGAGAGTCCGGCGGAAGTGAGAGCGACGCCTTGAATTTGGCCGATCTTCAATTTCCGGAGCATATCCATCTCGTCGCCCAATATCCCACCGGGATAGATCCTGAACTGAACCATATTTCCCGTCTTCTTCATTACCTCCGTGTTTATGGTGTTGAAGGTCTTCATCCAGGAGCTCCCCTCGGGAGCCAGGGTGCCCAATTTGATCAAGGAACCCTTTTCTCCCCCCATGACGGATTGGGTGAAAAAAAGGAAGACCCCCAAACTGAGTCCTAAAATTTTGACGGCAGATCCTCTGCGCATATCTTCCCTCCTATTCAAAATATTCTTCCACATGACTGAGCAATTCTTTTGCCTGTTTTTTGGCGATGGTATTGAGAAGGATGAGGTCCGGAGAAGTGTCAGCCGGGGTCTCCAAGACTTTTTGAAGGGTGGAGATGAAGAGCTCTTTGTCCGCAATTTTTCGAGCATAATAGCTTGCATAGTAGACATAGGCCATCAAAAATTTTCTTTGGCCAAGGTCCAGAGCCTTCAGAAAATGTTCTTGAGCTTTCTTGAGGTCTCCGCCGGCTATTTTAGGCCTGGAGGCATCCCATATTCCCATGAAGAGATGGGCGCCGCCGTAATAGAATCCCTCGTCGAGTTCCAAGACTCTCCTCATCATCCCTTCCACTCTCGGAAGTTCGGAGATGGCTTCCATTGAATCCAAGTTAAGACGGATCCAATTCGCCCAGCAGGTTGCCGTCCAAAAGAGGACGGGCACATCCTTTTTCCCGAGGCGCTTCAGTCCCCGCTGAAAATCATCGAAAGGCCTTTGAAGAGGATCCTTGAACCCTCTCCTTTCGAGAGATCTCAACGCGTATTGCCGTCCTCTCTCGTAGAGTAGATTGGCATATTCCTTGTCTTGATCCTCCACAAAGAGGGAAGCAAAAGAGGAATAGCTCTGTGCCCCCGCGATGAGTAACCGGTCATTGTCCGGCCATGCCTGGATCATCCCATCGATCAACATCAGATAGGCCGGCATCCCCTCCCGAAGAATTCTCAGGTCCGATTGTTTGGAGGAAGCCCTTGCCACTTCTTCCAATAATGTCGCGGTAACGCCTACGGTCAGCTTTTTGTTTGCAAGGCAAGCAGAAAGAAGAAAGAGAAGACATAAACAAAAAAAAATCCAGCTTCGATGATGGAAACCCTTCATTTTTGTCCCTCGACACCTTAAGAAGGTTGATTCGACTCCAGAGAAATTTATATTTCTAAAACAGGAACATGTCAACCCTGTTGTTGAAAAAAATTGAGGCACAGGTTCAACGCACATTTTTCAGGATCTTTATCCCGTTCAAAACGCTTTTGGGTTCAACAAAAGGGTCAACCTTTTTCGTCAAAATTGTTTCCGCCTTGACAAATAGGAGGACAATCGATAAGAATTACAAAATAATCTGGAAAGGAGATGAGCGTGAGGAATTATAAGAAGCGTGTGGTGATCACCGGAGTGGGGCCTGTCACTCCTATTGGGATTGGGAAAGAGGCTTACTGGGAGAGTTTGACCAAGGGGAAGTCTTCTTTTCGTCGGATCTCATTTCCTGAAAGAGACATGAGTCCCTACCGGAGTCAGATTGGAGCTCCCATCGAAGGATTTGAGCTTTCGAAATATATCAACCCCACAAAACATTCCAAGCGACTTGGTAGAACCTCACAGTTTGCCATTACTGCAGCGAGGCTTGCCCTGATGGATGCGGGGATTGAAATGGAAGAGAAGAAAGAAGGAAACCCAGATCGTCATCAGCCGACCGGAGAATATGAATTAAAGAACTTGGATCCCTTTCAAATTGGCGTCATTTTAGGAGTGGGTGTAGAGTCGATGGATTTGCTGGAACACTTTCATGAACGTTTTTTGTCAAGGGGGCCAAGAAGCCTCTCTCCTTTTGGCCTCCCGAATATTTACTTGAGTTCCATTACCTCCCATGTCAATGAATTTTTTACTCTCCGGGGCACTTCCTATGCTGTCTCTACGGCTTGTGCCTCTGGTACCCACGCCATGATCAATAGTTTTCTTCAGATTCAGGGTGGCGGAGAAGATATCATGGTCACAGGAGGAGCAGATGCCTGTATGACTCCTTATGTGTTTGGAGGGTTTGATGTGTTAAGGGCGATGTCAACACGAAATGACGACCCAAGCAAAGCTTCCCGGCCTTTCGACCGTCAGAGGGATGGGTTTGTGATGGGTGAGGGGGCTGGAGTGTTGATCTTTGAGGAATCAGATCACGCTAAAAAAAGAGGGGCTCACATCTACGGGGAGGTGATCGGATGGGGGATGACAGCCGATGCCTACCATCTCACTGACCCCGATCCCGATGGAAAAGCATTGGGTAAAGCCGTCAAGGATACTCTTGAAATGGCCGGCATCCATCCGGAAGAGATTGATTACATCAATCCTCATGGCACCTCCACTGTATTGAATGATAAGGTGGAGACGAAAGTGATCAAAGATGTCTTTGGAAAACACGCTTACCACATTCCCATCAGTTCAACCAAATCAATCACCGGCCATATGATGGGAGCGGCAGGAGGGGTAGAAGCCATCTCCGTCCTCCTTGCCATCGAGAAAGGAATCATCCATCCTACCCTCAACTATGAATTTCCAGACCCAGAATGCGACTTGGACTATGTCCCCAACCAAGCGAGAAACAAGGAGGTCAGACTTGGTCTTTCTATTTCAGCGGGTTTCGGGGGAGTTAATAGCGCCATCCTGATAAGGAAGTTTAAAGAATAATTTTCACTTAAATCAATGTCAAAGGTCAAATGCTAACTTCTGAAATAAAGCCCTTCCAACTTATCATCCTGCCCAGGCGGGATTCCTTCAAGTCAAACAAGCCCCGCCATCCCCCTTCAATCATGTTGACACCTTTTGCGAAAGGTTTATAATGTTTCTATGCCTCACAGGTATCTTTAAAATATAAGCATTTATGGACCATTTTAAGATTGATCAAGAACTATTGGAGTCCATCATGGCCAACCTGAAGGAAAAGGGTTGCGCTCTTTCCCTCGGAGAGGTGACCCGGGTGGTAGACTTGATCACAGAAGAAGTGATCTACCGGTATGTGGACCGACTGATCAGTCAAGCGGAGACAATCCTCGAGATTGATCCCTCTCGAACGGAGAAAGAGATCCTCGAGACCGTCGCCAAAAACGTGGTGGAATATCTCGGGGCGGAGGTGGCAAGCATACGAATATATGATCCTGGGAGGGAGGAGATGGTCTCGTTTGGATCTTACCCCAACCATACGGAGGGTCGTGAGGAGACGGTTCCCTTTGAGGATACCATCGCCGGCGAGGTTGTGAAAACACATCGGGCTTACTTCGTCCCCAATATTTTGAAAGAGGAAAAGTATAAGAATAAGGAAAAGGTTCAGAAATATGGGATTCATTCGATGTTGGCCGTGCCTATTTCAATTCCCCGTTTCTCTTTGAAGGATGTCGACACGGAAGGATCCTTCCAGATCTACTACAGAGAGATCGACAAGACATTCACTCCTCTGGAAGCCAAGATCGCGGAGATGCTTTCGAGAAGGGTGAGTTATGTCATCGCTCGAAAGCGGATCATGGACCTTCAGAAATTGAATGTGACCAAAGATAAGATCGTGGAGCAAATCTTCCTGAAATTGGGGAGGCGGGAAGGGATCAAGATGAAAGATGTCTTCAATCTGGTCGTCCCCGAGTTGGTGGACATCATGAGAATCCAGCGGTGTTCCCTTTTTTCGGTCAGCGAAGGCAGGGACCATGTGGTATTGGAAGCGGGGTATCCAGAGATACACCATGGGATTGGGAAGGCCTTTTCGGTAAAGGAGGAACCCTATATCGATGCCGTAGTGAACCAGCCCGGTCCTTTCGGCGAGTTTGACAACGAGAAGATTTTTCCTTCTTACATTCTCATCCACAACCCACGGGAAAGCCGCCTTCTTCCTCCGGACCTCAAACGATTTCTGGAAGTCCGGCAAATCCATTCGGTTCTCTATATCCCGCTCAAAGTGAGCGATGTCGTCAACTATTTCTTGGTCTTCGATGCTCAGGCCCACCACCGAAGATTCACAGATGAAGAGATCGAGATTTTTATATTCTTCGGCAAGGAGTTGATGAAGGGGCTGAGGCTGGAGAAGATGGACGATATCCTTCACGATTTCAAAAATCCTGCCATCGCGGCAGCAGGATTTGCCAAACGGATTCAAAAAATTCTGGAGGATGGAGAGTTTCCTGCAAAGAAAGAGAAGGTGACCCAGGCCTTGGACATTATTCTGAAAGAGACATCCCGCATTCAGGAGTTGGCCCTGACCCTTCACGGAGAGGGGAGGGAGGAAACGGTCGATTTGACCGAAAAGCTGCAGAAGCGCTTCCTCATCAATGAGGAGGCGGTCAATGAGTTGAAACGGGGGAGTGTTTGTTTCATCGAAGGCGGTTTGGAGACTCCCTTGTGGATTCGATGTTACCCGCTGCACATCGAAAGGGTTTTAGACAATCTCCTCAACAACGCCTCGAATGCCCTGTCTGAACAGGGAGGGCATCTTTCCATCCGGTCCTATCGAAAAGATTCTTGGGCAGTGGCTGAGGTGACCAATACAGGGGAAATTCGAGAGGACGACCGAGACCGATACCTCCTGGGTGAAGGGAGAGGCAGAGGACTCCATATCACTACCCGATTAGTCAAGCAGATGAAAGGTAAGATGGAGATGGAGTCCGGGGAAGGTCAAACGACCTTCCGAGTGATGTTCCCTCTTGTCAAATAACAAAAACGCATAGGGCATAGAGCAAAGGGCAAAGGGCAAAAAACAATTCATTGTCTTCTTTCTCAACCCTATGCTCCATGCTCTTTGCTCTCTGCGGTTCTAGTTGATGGAGAAATTTTTTTGTTCAAATTGCAACCGTTTCTATCCCCTTCAGCCTTCAAGATGGCGATGCGATTGCGGTTCTTTTCTCGATCTCGAATTTGAATCCAAATTTTCCATTAAAAAGATTTCAAAAAGAAATCCTACCTTATGGCGATATCGTGAGGCAATCCCGATCCATCACGAGACCTCTATCCTCTCCATGAATGAAGGGTTTACTCCTCTGGAGGAGGTAGCGTTCAACGGGAATCGCACCCTCATAAAGATTGATTATCTTTTTCCGACAGGGTCTTATAAAGATCGCGGAGCCACGGTGCTCATGAGTAAAATGAAAGAGTGGGGAGTCCAAAAAGTGGTCGAGGATTCCTCAGGTAATGCGGGATCAGCCATCGCGGCTTACTGCGCTAGAGCAGGAATAGAATCTGAGATCTATGTCCCCCAATATACCTCTTCAGAGAAGACAGTTCAAATCCAAGCTTACGGGGCGACCTTAAAAAAGGTGCAGGGCTCGAGGGAAAGGACAGCGGAGGCGGCGATGGAGGCTGCCTCCAAAATCCCTTATGCCAGTCATTGCTGGAATCCCTTTTTCCTCCACGGGACAAAAACCTTCGTCTTTGAAGTCTGGGAGCAAATGGATTGGAAGGCGCCGGATGTACTCGTGCTCCCCATTGGACACGGGACGCTTTTTTTAGGAGCTTATTTAGGTTTTAAAGAGTTGAAGGAAGCAGGAATGATCAAGAGAATTCCCAGGCTGGTGGGAGTCCAATCCGCTTTTTGCGCCCCTCTTTATCGAGCGTTTAAAAGAGGGTGGAGAGAGACCCGGCCCGTTGAAAATAAAGAGACCGTTGCCGAGGGGATTGCCATCGCAGAACCTGTCCGAGGAAGGCAGATACTGGAGGCGATCCAGGGGACGGATGGAGAGATTCTGGTCGTGACCGAAAGGGAGATCAGGAGGGCCCTGAAGGAAATGGGTCGAAAAGGTCATTTCATCGAGCCCACCTCCGCTGCGACGATTGCGGGATTGAAAAAGTACTTGAGGAAAAAGAGAGGAAGGGAAACCATCGTTTCCACGTTAACAGGGACGGGTTTGAAATCTGTCGGAAAAATGTTATAAAGATTTTTACGGATTTATCTTGACAACCCTTCGTCGAACGATTACATTTTGGTGCGGAAAATTCCTATCGGGTTTTTCAAAGCACAAAATCTGAAGGTTTGAAATTCAAACAGATGTTTTTAGGAGGTAGACATATGGTGCGAGTGAATCGAGGCCGGAGATCTTTATCTATCTTTTTAGTTGTTCTCATATCTTGTCTCATCCTTCCATCCCTTCTCCTTGCCCAGGAGGAGAAGAAGGACCTCAGGCCTGAGCGGGGCATTGCAGTTTTTCCGGAATTCTCCGGGGTGATTGTGCCCAGAGGAGAGACCGTTCGAATGGATCTGATTCTCGAGGATAAAGGCCGCACGGATGAAACCATCGATGTCAGGATTTCTACGATTCCAAAGGGATGGAAAGCCACGCTGAAGGGCGGCAGTTACGTGGTCTCAGGGGTGTATGTTCCCAACGGAAAGACAAAGAACCTCGCTCTGACCCTGGAACCCGATAAAACGGTGGCGCCCGGAGACTATTCCTTTCAGTTCGATGCCCAGACGGCGGACGGAAAATTCACTTTTTCAAATAAACTGAATGTAACAGTTCAGGAACGGACGGCGGGTCTCGAGGACATTCAGATTACAACGTCTTACCCGGTGTTGAGGGGGCAGACCGATGCCAGGTTCGAGTTTTCGCTGGATATCATGAATAAGAGCGAGGTGGATCGGACTTTCAACCTGGCCGCAGTCGGGCCGGAAAAGTGGGAGATCAATTTCAAGCCCTCTTATGAACAGAAACAGATCTCCAGTTTTCGGATCAAGGGAGCAACGAGCCAGTCGGTGGCCGTGGAAGTCACCCCTGCGAAGGAAGCTTCTCCGGGAGATTACCCCATCCTGGTGAGGGTGACCTCGGGAGAGAAAAAGGCGGAAGTGAAATTGACGATTGCCCTGACGGGTATTTATAAGCTCGATGCCGGAACGCCTTCAGGAATCCTTTCTCTGGAGGCGATTGCGGGTAAAACGGCCAATTTTTCATTCTTCGTAAAAAACACGGGCTCTGCGGTGAACCGGAATATCACTTTTTCTTCCTTCAAGCCTGAGAACTGGGAAGTGACCTTTAAGCCGGAAAAGATCGACGCCTTAGAAACCGGCGCTTTGAAACAGGTTGAGGTCACAGTCAAGCCGGCAGCACAGGCCTTGGTCGGGGATTATTCGGTAGGGGTCATGGTCAATGGAGAAAAATCGGACAAGACGATTGAAATGAGAGTGACGGTGAAGGCCTCCACCGCGTGGGGTTGGATCGGAATCTTCATCATCCTTTTTGTGATTGCCGGGTTGAGCGCCTTGTTTATCTGGTTAGGGAGAAGATAAATTGGAGAATCAGATGATCATCGAAACCGAAGGGCTGACGAAGAAGTATCGAACTCAGACCGCTGTAAATAACCTTACTCTTCAGATCCGGGAAGGAGAGGTGTTTGGATTTCTTGGTCCCAACGGAGCAGGCAAGACGACCACCCTTCTCATGTTCTTGGGCCTTACGGAGCCTAGCTCGGGGAAGGTCCGAGTCATTGGATTCGATCCGGCACGCGAACCTCTCCGCGTGAAAGAGAAGGTCGGATACTTGCCCGAAAATGTTGGTTTCTATGATGATATGGATGCCCGGCAGAATCTCCGGTTCATCGCCCGTTTGAACCATATTCCCGATGGGATCTCTGCCAAAAAGATTGACGAGTTGCTCGAACAAGTCGGCCTTTTCGAAGAGGGCAAGAAGAAGGTGGGGACCTATTCAAAAGGGATGAGGCAGAGACTGGGGATCGCAGAGGTCCTGATCAAAGAACCGAAGCTCATCTTCCTCGATGAACCGACGATCGGTCTGGACCCGGATGGAACCAACCGGATGCTCGACCTCATCCACTCCCTGAGCCGGGAAAAGAATATTACCATTTTCCTCTCCTCCCACCTCCTGGATCAGGTTCAGAGGATTTGTGATCGAGTAGGGATCATGATCAAGGGGAATCTGGTAGCGATCGGGCCCATTCAGGAACTGGCCAAGAAAAAGCTCGGCGTGGAAAAAGAACATTATACCCTCGAAGAGCTCTATATGAAATATTTCAAGGAGGCTTAACTTGCACGGGATCTTCACCTTATTTAGAAAAGAGTTGGAGGACCACTTCAGCAGTGTACGGTTTCTTCTGATTTCTGCGTTGATCGTGATGGTAGGGGTGATCATTGCCTCCATGGTGGGCATGGGCATCCAGGAGGAATCCAAAGGAATGGCAAAACCCACCCTCCTCTTTTTGTGGCTTTTTACCTCCACAGGAAAGCTCTTCTCCTTTGTTCAGTTCATCGGTTTTTTCGGTCCCCTCATCGGCATCTTTCTGGGATTTGATTCGATCAACCGGGAAAGAGTCTCCCGGACGCTGAGCAAGCTGGCTTCCCAACCCATCTACCGTGACTCGATTATCAATGCGAAGTATCTGGCCGGTGTGACCACGATCGCAGTTGTGTTAGTCGGGATCGTCCTCATCATCTCAGGCTTGGGCATTCGATTGATCGGGGTGGTGCCGGGATCTGAGGAAGTGCTGCGTCTTGCGATCTATGTGATCACCAGTATTCTCTACGTGTCTTTCTGGCTGGGGATAGCGATCCTCTTTTCTGTCGTCTTCCGGAGCACGGCCACCTCTGCCCTGGCTTCTCTGGCCGTCTGGATTTTTTTCTCCTTTTTCGTCGGACTGGGAGCTGGTTTTATGGCGGATGCGGTGGCCCCGATCAGCCAAAGCGGCACGAATATGGACCCCAATGTATTGATCAAACATGAAGAGGTGCAGAGAACGGTTTCCCTTTTGTCTCCGATGAATCTTTACAATGATGCGACGACTACTATTCTCGACCCGACAAGAAAAACCACAAGAGGCGTGGTTTTTGTGGGGCCTTTGGAAAGGCTTTCTCTGAGTCGCTTTCAGAATCCCCTTCCCCTTTTGCAGAGTCTCATCATTGTCGCGCCGTATCTGATTTCTATCATAGCCATCACCTTCGTCTGTTTTGGGGTTTGCTACCTCGTTTTTATGCGGCAGGAGATCAGGACAGTCTGATCAAGATAGGATAGGGAGATGGGGAGATCAGGACGATCTGACAGCGGAGTAGCGGAGAAACGCCGACAGGGATGAATCCGGATTCTCCCGCGTCTCCCGACCTCCCCACATTCCTCATTCGTGTCACAAGCATGCCACATGTCCGTTCAAAAAAGAGAGATCTTTGGCTGGGCGATGTATGATTTCGCCAACTCCGCCTTTGCCACCACCATTCTTGCCGTCATCTTCAATCAATATTTTGCGACCGTTGTAGCCGGAGGGGAGAGGGGAGTTGAATTCTTCGGGTTCCATCTTCACGGCGCCTCCTTCTTCACTTTTTCCGTGGCTCTGAGCATGGCCATCTCCGCCGTGCTTTCCCCATTTTTAGGAGCTGTCGCAGATGCCTCGGCTTCCAAGAAGCGCTTTCTGATGGTTTTTTGTTATACCGCTATTCTCTTCACCGGCCTTCTCTATTTCGTCCATGCGGGTAACTATTGGAGGGGAGCCATTTTTTTCATCGTCGCCAATATTGGTTTCGCCGGTGGAAATGTCTATTACAATGCCTTCCTCCCTGAAATTTCGACGGATCAAAACATGGGTCGGATATCGGGTTTGGGATGGGCATTGGGATATATCGGCGGCGGAGCACTCCTGGCGATCAACTTGATCATGCTGAAATATCCAGATTGGATCGGATTCCCGAGCGGGACCTTCACGGTTCAGGATTGTTTTCTCTCTGTGGCTTTTTGGTGGTTGATCTTTTCTCTTCCCACTTTTCTTTTCTTAAAAGAGAAGGCGAAAAGGTCTGATTCACCCTTTGAAAAGGTTTTTCTTAAAGAGGGCTATCGACGCCTTCAGCATACCTTCCGCAGGATCAAAACCTTTCGAGAATTGACAAAATTTCTCGTGGCCTTCCTGATTTACAACGACGGGATCGAAACGGTCATCGTCATGGCTTCGATCTTCGGCGCTGAAGTCTTAGGAATGGAGACGGGCGAGATCATCCTCTTCTTTTTGATGATTCAAGGGATCGCATTTTTCGGGTCTCTCATTTTTGGATTTCTGGCCGATGCGATCGGGAATAAGAAGACGGTGATGATTTCTTTAGGAATCTGGTCTCTGATTGTCGTCTGGGCCTTCAGTTTAGGGATCTTCTGGGACCCAAAGACGGAATACTGGATCTTAGGGGCTCTGGCGGGGATCGTGATGGGTGGAAGTCAGGCCGCCTCCCGTTCCCTTCAGGGAATCTTTACTCCCGACGCCAATAGCGCTGAGTTCTTTGGCTTCTTTGCTGTTTCAGGGAAATTTGCTTCTGTGTTTGGGCCACTGATCTACGGAATTCTGATCGCGATTACAGGAAGCGTTCAATCGGGCATCCTTTCCGTCCTCCTTTTTTTCGTTATCGGAACGGCGATTCTCTGGACGGTCGACGAAAAGAAAGGAGTGGAAGAGAAACAGAAGCCGGTCATATAGCAGACGGCAAATAGCATATGGCCGATGGCAAATGAAAAAAGATGACTATAAACCGTTCGCTATAAGCCATTAGCTATTGTAGTGCGTCAAAAGTCCCTTTACTTTGATTGTCATTCCGGGCTTGACCCGGAATCCAGTATTTCTGAGCTGGATTCCCGCTTTCGCGGGAATGACGGCTTCGGAACTAATGTAAAGAAGCGTTGGACGCACTACACTATCTGCCATAAGCATTAATATCTGAATCGAATCCTATACTTCACTTTTACCTCTTTATCTTTGCCCACGGGGACATCGAAACGAATCAAGTGGGCCTGAAGCTTTTCAAAAGGATGGCTGTTCGAAAGCATCTCCCAATCGCCGGGAATCGGTTCTTCCACTAAAACCTTAATATCTTCCTTTTTATGATTTCTTAAGCTCACCTCAAAGGCTACCTCAAAGAGATTGGAGCCCAGACGTTTGTAATCCGTCTGGATTCTCTCTCCCACCACATCGAAAGCCTCTCCGATCTTGATCTTAAATTTTTCATCCTTTGGGGTGTGGTCAATTCGGTCCTCTCCCACAAATTGGAGACTTCCCTCCTTGTCCTCTTTGTAGACCCTGACGGTGCCTTTGGGTAAGGGCATTCCAAGGTTATTCTTTTTCGTGTTTTCCAGTTCGAGGAAAACCCCAATTTTTTGCTTATTTGTGCCTTGGTTCATTTGATAATAGTAGTATTGAGGCGATCCTGTGAAAATAAAAAGTTTCTTGATGGGAACCTGATTGGCATCCAGAAGAGTCATCTGCTTGGTTTGATTATCTTTAATCGTAGTTCTCCGGTCTAAGGTGTAAAGGTGATATTCAAAGAAAGACTCTTCCTTGAATTGGGGACTTGCCTCTTTCGCCGCAGCCATCGGCCTTGCATAGTCCATTCTCATTTCACCTTGAACCCGGTTGATATCGCCGGCCACCAATTTAAGCAGAGCGTTTTGATAAGTGGCACCACTCCGATTGTCAATCGTCACCCAGCCGGTTAAATCGGTCATCGTGTCCAATTTGTTTAAAACCGCCACATAGTCAGCCTTCCAGTTAATTCCGGAGGTGAGGTAAGAGGCTTCTAACTTCTGAGGTTTTGAGAGTTTATTCTCTAACATCCAGACCAACGTGGGTTGGGGGATAAGATTCTCAGGAATTCTTGAGAGGAGAACGCGTCCATAATGGCCAATGTGGATTTTGTCTCCGATCTGGAAGATATTCCCGCCCTGAGTCGAGAGGAGGGTCGCTTCAACGATCTCCTCTTTTTTTGTCTCAGGGTTGATCGTAGCAAGTTGAACCTTTTGCCCCACAAACTTTTCAAGAAGTTTCTGGGGGCTGAGAAGATCATATTCGTAGTTCTGCTCCAAGACATTGAGACTCGATCCGTTGATCAGGGATTTGATGTGGACGGTTGTAGGATCAATCTTGGCTGCCACATCCATAAACTTCAATTCGTGAACCCCAGGTTTAAATTCAATAAATCGAGTATCCTTGACCAGGCCTATATTCGAATTGTAGATGGTGATTGCCACACTCTGTTGATCCTTTAGAGTGCTGGTGAGAGGTGCGGCGTAACCTCCTCGAAGAGACACGAAAAACGAGATAAGAGCGAATAAAACGACTAACCTTTTCATTGGAAACCTCCTTTTTCTCCTCCCCCTCCACGGCTGGGAGTCAGGGAGGGCTGTTTTACTATTGAAGACAACAACAGGTCCAATTTGGTTCCCAAGAATCCTTTTTATTTTTTTGGAAAAAGGGGAGAATAACGTTCAGGGTGTAAGCTTAGGAAGGTACAAAATTATTAACGATTAAAACTTAACCACTCTATTTCATTCTGTAATCCCTATTCTTGGCCAACCGGACAGGACTTCATACAGTTGAAGCAGAAGTATTGAAATCCGATGGAACCGGCCTGGTATAAACGCCAGAAGTTCACATCCTTTACCATTTTCTTCTGATCTTCAGTTGGGCTCTCTGCAAATTTAGTCCAGAAGCGGATGGCGCTCCCAATGCCATAAGGCTGGCTATTTTTAAGGCATTTCATATCATCTGTTTTACCTTCTTCATCCAGCGCATGAGCAGGGCAATTTTCAACACAGATATTACAATCCGTACAGAGCTTATCGGTCACAGGGGAATCTGAGGGGAGTTCCAGGTTCGTCATCACTGCTGTAAAGACCACCTTGGAGCCTATTTTTGGATGAATCACCAGATTGTGCCGGCCAAAGTTACCCAACCCTGCAGCAATAGCAGCATGACGGAGCGAGACATCTCCCAATGTTCCCCTGGTTTCATAACTCATGTGGAGAGGATACGAGGGGGGGACAGTCATCGCCTTGGCCTTAAATGCCTTTTCCAAAAAGCGCGCCACTCTGTAATTGGAGGAACGTGCGAATTCCAATGTATCCAGCCTTCCGCCCGTGGCAATCTGCATATTTTCGCTTTCGCAGTTTGAAAGTTCTTGGTAAGCAAGAACAACCAGTGATTTAGCCCCAGGAAAAATCCCCTGCAAATCCGGCGACCTTGGGCTTTTATAGTCTTTGACCGCGGCGATGCCCACGTCATCCACACCCAGACCCAAGACGAAATCCCTAATTTTTTCTTTCATCCATCTTCTCCTTTCACGTTTGGATCAATAACACTTTCTTTTTAGCCATTCTTTGTTCCTTTGCAATGGCTCATCATACCACAAAAGTAAGGCTTGCAAAACAAGCATGCCAGATTTAACATTAGCTCAAAATCGGATGACTTTTATTTCATGGAATCCTACCCGCTAGATAATCTCATCATTATATTGAACAAAGAAGGGTCGAGGGAGTTCTCCAAAGTCAGTTTTCCGATTCGCTATGGCCTTTTTTCAGAGATTAGAACCCCCGAATATCTCTTTCAATTCAATTTGAATGGAGAGATTAAGTTCATTCAAGGACTGACCCAGACTTGGCCGCATCCGGCAGAATGGCTGAAGCGAACCGTCGGCAATGATTGGGTCTATTATTCTGCGGGTGATTATAAGGGCATTTGCGACTACTTCGGTGAATATTATGTCCCTTATCTCTCCTACCCGAGCAACTCCATTATAGATGGAGATCCCTTTAACGATGCTTCAGTCATTTTAGCCAAGAATTCTTTACGGGAACTCCAGGCAAAAATAGTTAGACTGATTTCGGGTCCAAAGTCAAAGAGTCTCAAAGATTTCTTGACTCGTGTCCTGAGGAATGATGAGGAAACCCTAAAGCGGAGAGCCGATCAATTGCATCGCATCATCGGGGGACAGGTCACTGTGCTTCCGCCGGATACTCGGCATGTGGACTACGACATCATTCCTATCATCGTGGCGGATGGATGTCTCTATCACTGCGGTTTTTGTGGAGTGAAGACGGGTCAGGATTTTGCTCCCCGCGCTGCCAAAGATGTGATACGACAGATGAAAGATCTGAAGCGGTTCTTCGGGCAGGACCTTCACAATTACAATGCCATTTTTTTGGGGCAGCATGACGCTCTTTCGGCCGGACGGGAGATCCTTGAGTTGACTGCCGAACGTGCATACGAAATATTTGAATTTGAACGATCTCATCTCAGGGGAGCCTGCCTTTTTCTTTTCGGAAGCGTTGATTCCATGATCCATTCTGAAGAAGGGCTCTTTGAGTCACTCAGCCACTTCCCTTTCTTTACCTATATCAACGTAGGGCTTGAATCGAATGATCCCGAGACTCTCGAGGCATTGAAGAAGCCTGTTTCTGTTGAGAAACTACGGGAGGCTTTTACAAGGATCTTAGATATCAACAGAAGGTATGAGAAGATTGAAGTTACTTCGAACTTTGTTTTTGGAGAAGACCTTCCTTCAGGTCATTTGCCTTCTCTTTCAGACTTGACCAGAAATAGAGTGAATCTCATTAGCAACAAAGGCGCTGTCTACCTGTCGCCGCTCGTGGACGAAAGAATGCAAGAAAAGGAAAGCAAAAGAGGGCTATTGAGGAGGTTTCTTAAATTAAAAACCGAGAGCCGTCTTCCCGCATTTATTTACCTCATCCAGAGATTGTAAGCTGCAATACTCTCTGCTAAGGCCAATCGAAATGATCCTTGATTTGGGCTTACGCCCATTCTTATCTTTTTATTAATAAGCTTAAAAACATCCAACAGGTTGAATGGGACAGATGACAATCAGGGAATAGGCAATAGGGTATTCCAGAGATTTTGAATCGTATCTCCCAAAGGTTGTCCCTCCAGCCCATCCATGAAAAGGGAGACAAGGAAAACGATCGATAGGATACCCAGAAGAACGAATAGAACAATGTCATGTCGGTGATAAAATTTTCCCACCCATTGAGCTGCGTCATGGAAAGAATTCTTCTCGGAGAGTGTTTTTGAAGGTCCTTTTCTGCCCCGTTGATAGTAAGGAGAGTCGATTCCGGAAAAAAGGAGAAGAAGCCTTGAACCCAGGTAGAGGAGATAAACAAAAAATGCAGCCAGGGTAGCGAGGGGAGAAGAGAGGTTGAGGGATAGGATGAGCGCATAAGTTAATAGGGCATAGAGGATTCCTCCGAGGACGGCCAGGGTGATTCGTATCAAAAGGGAGTTGAAAAAGCCCATCCTTTCCTCCGAGAGGTCTTACTGATCTCCCCGTTGGTAAAAATAATGGGGTTTTCTCCAGGCTTGCCCTCTCCTTTTGTTATACCTGTAAAGATTCGAAAGTGCCTTCGCAGCCCTTTCCGGAGTGGGATAGTTTGGAATCCCTGATCCTTCAAGCTGTTTAGTTTCCTCATCCCAGATTCCTGGCGGGGAGGAAAAGCAGCATAGGATCGGTTTATTTGTTCTCCTTTCCAATAACAGATCGGTTAAGACTCCGGCGGCAGACCGATTGGCTGAAGCGAACATAATGCATAAAATGACGGCGTCGATCTTTCTATCTTCCAGAACGGTCTTTACAATTCCTTTGATCGCCCCTGAGTCATACCATGCGGGTCCCATATCCACAGGGTTTGTCCTGATGGCAAGAGGAGGAAGCAGCTCCTCCACCCTCTTTTGGGTTTCCGCCGAAAAAGGAGGAATCGTTAACCCTTCCATCTCACAGACATCACAGGCGGCCATCCCGGGTCCGGCCTGCCCCGAAAGTACAGCCACTCGGTTGCCTTCGGGAGAGGGACACATGGACAAAGCCTTTGCCGCATCCAGAAGCTCTTCCGAACTTCCGACCGTTAAAATTCCGGCCTGTTTAAAGGCACCTTCATAGACCTCGTGTTTCCCCGCGAGGGAGCCCGTATGAAATTGGGAGGCCTTATCACTCGTGGAAGAGCGTCCGACCTTGTAGGCGAGAATAGGCTTTTCTCCATTTCCTCGCTCGGCGACCTGCATCAATCTTTTTGGATGATCGATCCCTTCCAGATACAGGGCGATCACCTTGGTCTGAGAATCTCGGATTAAGTATTCCACCGTCTCCGCAAAATCGACATTACAACGATTTCCCAAACCGATAATTTTGCTCAAACCAATTTTGTTTTGGAGGGATAAAAACCCCATCAAGTGAGACATCCCTCCGCTCTGGCTGACCAGGCTGACCCCCCCCTTGTCCACCCAGGAGAATTCCGGAGTAAACGATGCGTTGAGGGGAAGATGGAGGTTTACAATTCCAAAGGTATTCGGGCCGATGATCTTGATGCCGGAGGGGGATGCCAGTTCCGTTATCTCCCTCTGTAATATCTCTCCTCTTTTATCTTCAATTTCTTTGAACCCTGCGGTGATGAGGACAATTCCTCTCACCCCTTTCTCCGCGCATTCCACCACCGTTTTCGGCACCGATTCCGCCGGAAGGACGATAACAGAGAGATCCACTGATTCGGGAACCTGAAGAAGAGAAGGGTAGGTTTTTATTCCCATGATTTCATCCCTTCCCGGATTGACGGGGAAAATCTTACCCGGATACTTTCCCTCCGTCAGACTTCTCATCACATGAGATCCCAACTTGCCTGGATTGTCGGAGGCCCCGATCACCGCAACAGACCCTGGATTGAACATCGCCTCCATGGCGCTTAACCCTTTCTCCATAGTCCCCTCCATTTTGTTTTTAGCTCTACGATAAAGATGAGCGATCCAGGGCAGGAAGAAATTCATTTTGGCCCTTTACCGTATATACTCTAAACCAATCTCGGGTGATGTTCAAACCGCTTTGATAGATTTTTGTCCCTTGATGATTGTCAAGAATCATTTTTAAAGATATATTGCTTTCGATGAAAGCGACGAGATGGCATTTGTTGTTAACAACGGGGGTTTGCGTCCTTGCCTTCTCAATCGGCCCCTTTCACGCTTCCGGGGCCCAACCCCCCTGCTGCTCTGAAGACCCAGCGGTTTCCTATTTCCTTTTTCCAAAGTCTTCCCAGACGTATCCGTACCTGGTTCGATATGAGGTCTTTTTTTCAAATCTATTGAATAAGGAGAAGGGGTTCTTTGTCATCCTACCAGAAGATTTTTATCAAAATCCCATGGCCAAGTATCCAGCCCTTTTTCTTTTGCACGGGTATAACTTTCATCGGACGGGAATCTGGTGGAAAGTCACCTCTCCTGAAAAAGCAAAGAGGCTCCTTTGCGAGGTGAAGGAGGAAGAATATCATTGGCTCCTGTATGAAGACATTGCTGTCGTCGCTTATGCGATGACGGATTCGAAAAGTCGGACTTATCGAGATCTGGAGAAATCGCTGGAGAAGAGGTTCCAAGAGCTCTCTCAATTTGGAGGTCTTGGCAAGGGAGATGATCGACCGGAGGAAATTGCCCAATCGATCGTCTCCTACAACCTTCACCCCCAGAAGAATCTGAACGATCCCTTTCATCCCCTTCAGAAAATGGTCATCGTCCTTCCTGATGGGGACAATGGGTTTTACACCGATGAGAACGAGGGGAAGAGGCTTTTCCCTGAAACGAAGAATCAAAAGGCCTGTGATGATTTCTATCCAGGAGAGGCCATGAATTATTCTCTCTTTCCTTTCCTCTATATGAAGCCGGGAGCCGTCGGAAAACATGAATCCTATTTTCTTGAACTTCTTCAATATCTGGAGTCTCAATCTCAATACAAAGAAAGGCTTCTTCGGACAAGGGGTCTCGGTGGTATTTCAATGGGGGGATTCGGAGCGATGAAACTTGGACTAAAATTTCCTCATCTTTTCCGGTCCCTGAGCAGCCAGAGCGGTCTTCTCGACATCGAGCTTCTCCGGGACAAATGGATGATGAAGATGGTGATGCCTGAGTTTTTAGAGGTATTTGGCCGCCTTGAGCCTCATCGACTTCCTTCCGGTTCCGCTCTCGACATGAAACATATCCAGGCGAACAATCCTTTAACCCTGATCAAAAAGAAGGGAATAAACCAACTGCCTGACTGGGTCTATTTTGATTATGGATCGAAAGAAGGGTTTGACGGGATCACAGAAGGAAACAAAACTTTTGAGAAGCTGCTGCAAGAAGGAAACCGCCAGATTCCAGTGCAACCTTTTAACGGGAAGTCCGGACACAACTACCAGTTCTGGCGCAGCCGGGCAGGGATTATCCTACGGCATCATTCCGACGTCTTTAACGGGATCGAGGGGTCGAGGGGCCAAGGGTTCAAGTAATGTATACTTGCTAGCTGAATCCTGAGTTGTTAACCCTCCACAGTCATGGCCACATGAGAATAACCAAGGATGAAATCCATTACGCACTCTCTTTCTTCTCCGTCGAAGCGACTAATGATTCAAAATAACCGTGGCTCAGTGGGAGGATTTCCGGGGGCATCCCCGATGAGGTCTTCTCGCTAAGAAATTATGGATCCATTAAAAGTCGGCTCAATTTTTCCTTATCGATTCCGAGACGTTCCCAATTTTCAATATAAACGGATTTCCCTTTCTCATCCCAAGGGTCGATGAGGACTTTTCTTAAGAAGAATGAAGAGTTTTTAGAGTGGCATTCCTTGCAGCCCCGGGCACCTATGACATCCGACCCTGACATCACGTTATGGCTGAGGGAGAAGTCAAGGGCTTCCGCCTGCTCGTGTTTCATCTTCTCCACCTCTCCTTTTTTACCCAGCTGATAAAGAAACCCGCCTTTCATCAACACGGGATAAGTGGCCACAGGATTTTCAAACTTATCCTTCTCTTTCAATACCTTCAAAAAGGCCTTGATTTCATCGAGAGAATTCACTTCGGGGACTCCATCTCCGTTGTCATCTTTGAGAGGAGGTTTTCTTAATGCCTGTATCTTCCAGAGAGGAATTGGCCTCACCACATTGGTTTCTGGATCCAGGTCTCCCCAGTACATGACCAGCAATGATTTGGCAGGAATGATCCTGCCCTTCCACTTCGTTAGAGCAGGATACCAGATATTTGGGGCCATTCCGGAGACCGCCTTTTTCGGATCCAGAAGATCGCCCGAGAGAAATTTAAAGGTTTCATAAATGAGCGTTCGCCCGCTTGAAGAAAAGTCGTAAACGAGGTCTGCCGAACCCATCAGAAAAGGGATATGACAGGTTTGGCAGGCGATGATTTTCATATGCCGGGGCGAGAAGGGATGTTTATATTTGGGCGCATTCTTGCCCTTGCCTTTGTAATGACAGTCCTCGCAGGAATTCATGGTATGGTTCAAGTCGCTTCGTACGGTCTGCTGGATCGTATTCCCTTTGGCAAAATTATGATCTTTATTACTCGGATGGCAGGAGATGCATCGGAGGCCTTTGGCGTTATGGACGTCCGTCTCTGGGTTCCACTGACGACCTCTCCTTTTTCCGTCGGCCACCGCATGACACGACCAACAATTCTCATCGGAGGGTTTTCTCACAATCTGAACGTTAAGATTTTCGAAATCGGCCACTTCTTTCTTAGTATAATCCACTGTGACCTCATCTACTTTTGAATTTCCAGATTCGTCATGGGAAAGTTTGATGTCGGCCCATCCCGCTCCAACAGTAGGTCCATATTTAAAAAACTTTCCCCGCAGCGTTGCCTCGCGTTCTTTCCATAGATACCCCTTTAAGTGACAGAAAAAGCAGTCTGCCTCGCTCACACCGCTTTGATCCCAGGGAGCTCGGTCATCGGCATTCCCGTTATTAAATGGAGTATAGTCCCCATCCAGCAAAGGACTTCCTCCTGAATCTTCATATCCAAATTTCTTACTCTCTTCATCATAGTAGAGGTGCCCCCTCCGATCGTGTTCACTCCATCCCCCTCCTGGGTGGCAACCGCCGCAAGCCTGAACAAACGAAAAAGAGGATTTGTCGATTTCGGAGGGAGATAGGTTCATTTTTTTGGACAATTGGCTTAAATTCATGGAGGCTACCGTATATCTCCCATACATTCCTGAAGATAAGTTCCAGGGAACCTTGGGGTCGAATGTATCACTGATGACGATTTTACCGGCTCCATCCGTTCGACCTTGCTGGAAATGGTATCCGTTGGTGATTTGATCATAATCATGGCAGCCCCCACAGGTTTTTCTAGGACTGTAAGGTATTTTGCTTTCAACGGTAAGCAGGTTCCCATCGAATCCCCTAAGGATAATCGCTTTGTGGAAAGAATCCTGAGAGGGAATTGAACCTGGATAAAGAAGAGAGAAGAGCAGAATGACTGAAACGGTCAAAAGAAGTATGACAATTTTTTTCAAAGCAGGTCCCCCCATCGTAGATTCAAATTGTGAAAAAAGCCAAGATATAGTATATTGGTAAGGTGGGTTAGGAGCAAGGAATTATTTCTTTCCTTTCAAAAAGTTCTTGACAAAAGGATGCTTTTCTGTTAATTATATTAAGTTAAGTTCAATATGATCCTTATTCCACTAATGTAACTCATTGATTTTCCAGTCTTTTTTATACCAGGAGGGAATGTTCAATCATAAAAAAAGATTTAGAGTCGGAGAGGTTCCCGAGCGGCCAAAGGGGACAGACTGTAAATCTGTTGGCGATGCCTTCGGAGGTTCGAATCCTCCCCTCTCCACCAGGCTTGCCAGCGGGCAATCGTCTGAACCATTCAACCCATTATTAATCTCAAATTGAATCACTGAAACGCCGTAAGCGAGGTTCATGATCTACCTTCGTCAGAGGTGGCCGGCAGAGAGTTTAATCTTCACGGCGAGAGTTTTGACCTAAATTAGACGAAAAGAAAATTCATTGTTTGGGTGTCATCCATTGATGAAGATTGTTCGTAATTCAAAGGCGGGAGTAGCTCAGTTGGTAGAGCATCAGCCTTCCAAGCTGAGGGTCGCGGGTTCGATCCCCGTTTCCCGCTCCATTGTGATACAATTATATTATTAATTTAGCTTCACCAAAATTCGGCCAGCCTGTCTCTATTCATTGACAGGTTTTTCTTTATTTTTGGCCCACGTAGCTCAGTCGGTGGAGCACTTCCTTGGTAAGGAAGAGGTCATCGGTTCAAATCCGATCGTGGGCTCCAAGGAAAAAGTGGGATTGAGCGATTTTTTCGAAAGATAAGGAGGGTTTGAGCCATGTCGAAGCCGAAGTTTGAGAGGACGAAGCCGCATGTCAACATAGGGACGATCGGTCACGTGGATCATGGGAAGACGACGTTGACCTCGGCGATCACGAAGGTATTGGCGACGAAGAAGTTGGCTTCCTACATGGCGTTTGATCAGATTGACAAGGCGCCGGAGGAGAAGGAGCGAGGGTTGACGATTGCGATTGCGCATGTGGAGTATGAGACGGTGAAGCGTCATTATGCGCACATCGATTGTCCTGGGCATGCGGACTATATCAAGAATATGATCACCGGAGCCGCGCAGATGGATGGGACGATCTTGGTGGTGTCGGCGGCGGATGGGCCGATGCCGCAGACGCGGGAGCATGTGTTATTGGCGAAGCAGGTGCGGGTGCCGTATATTGTGGTATTTTTGAACAAGGTGGACATGGTGGAGGACCCGGAGTTATTGGATTTGGTGGAGTTGGAGGTGAGGGAGTTATTATCGGGGTATGATTTTCCTGGAGAGAACACGCCGGTGATTCGGGGGAGTGCACTGAAGGCGTTGGAGTGTGGGTGTGGGAAGCCGGATTGTCAGTGGTGTAGTGGGATCTGGAAGCTGATGGATGCGGTGGACACGTTTATCCCGGAGCCGGTTCGGGAGGTAGACAAGCCGTTTTTGTTGCCGGTGGAGGATGTGTTTACGATCTCGGGGCGAGGGACGGTGGTGACGGGGCGAGCGGAGCGAGGGATCATTAAGGTGGGAGATGAGGTGGAGGTGGTGGGGATACGGCCGACGGTGAAGACGGTGTGTACGGGAGTGGAGATGTTTCGCAAGACGTTGGATCAGGGGCAGGCGGGGGATAACATTGGGGTGTTGCTCCGAGGGACGAAGCGAGAGGACGTGGAGCGAGGCCAGGTGGTGGCCAAGCCTGGGTCGATTACGCCGCATCGGAAGTTTAAGGCGGAGGCGTATATCCTGACGAAGGAGGAGGGGGGTCGGCATACGCCGTTTTTTAACGGGTATCGGCCTCAGTTTTACTTTCGGACAACGGATGTGACGGGGGTGGCGGCATTGCCGGAGGGAGTGGAGATGGTGATGCCCGGGGACAACGTCTCGTTGACGATCGAGTTGATCACGCCGATTGCGATGGAGAAGGAGTTGCGGTTTGCGATTCGGGAGGGGGGCCGTACGGTCGGCGCAGGCGTCATCAGTGATGTCCTCGAATAATAATAAGGAGAGAGACTACTTCCTGTTTAGGAGTATTCAATGAGGAATATCTTGACTTTGTCCTGTACGGAGTGTAAACGGAGGAACTATTCTACGACGAAGAATAAACGAACCACTCCAGATAAACTGGAGTTCAAGAAATATTGCCGATTCTGTCGTAAGCATACCGTTCATAAAGAGACAAAGTAGCTGGAAGGTGGAAAGTGGAAGGCGGGTGGTGGAGAGTGCAAAAAGTTTTGATTTCTACTACATTCGACATTTTACTCTCCACCTTCGAATTACAGGCCAGTAGCTCTAACGGATAGAGCACCGGACTCCAAATCCGGGTGATGGGGGTTCAAATCCCTCCTGGCCTGCCATATACCTAGCATGGTACACGGCTTGCCAGGTGTCCTATGAGGGAGAAGGCAAGCGATGAATCTCGGACGGTTCATGGCTGCCGTGGTACCTCCGGAATGAAATAGAATGGGATTTTCAATTAAGGAGAAATTTGAGGGTGCCAAGCAATTTTTGAGAGAGGTTAAGACCGAGCTCAAAAAGGTAACCTGGCCTGCAAGGAAGGATACCCTTTCCGGTACGCTTGTCGTATTGGTAGCCGTCTTTATCATTGCCATCTTTCTAGGGATTGTTGACGCTGGGCTGTCAAATCTCATCAAGGAATTATTGAAGAGGGCGGCGAGCTAAAAGGGGTGGAAAGGATTTCCCCCCCCCGTGCAAATGGTAAACATTATGGCGCAACAATGGTATGTGGTCCACACCTATTCCGGTTTCGAAAACAGGGCCAAACAGAATTTAGAAGAGCGAATTAAGAATCTCGGAAAAGGAGAATTTTTTTCCACCATTTTAGTCCCCACGGAGACCGTGGTCGAGTTGGTCAAGGGGAAGAGAAAGACCTCTCAGAGGAAGATCTTCCCTGGATATATCTTGGTGAAAATGGAATTGAACGAAGAGACGTGGCATATTGTCAAGGACACCCCCAAGATCACGGGTTTTGCAGGCGACGGAACAAAACCGATCCCCATCTCAGAGGGAGAGGTTGAAGACATTCTATCCCAGATGAAAGAGGGTGTCACTAAGGCAAAACCTAAGATTTCTTTCGGCATGGGAGATAACGTTCGAGTGATCGACGGTCCTTTTGTCAACTTTATCGGAACCATTGAAGAGGTCAGACCTGAAAAGAGAAAATTGAAGGTATTGGTCTCTATCTTTGGAAGAGCAACGCCAGTGGAACTGGATTTTATCCAAGTCGAAAAAAATTGATAGTCCTCATTCGAGGAGTGAACGATGGCAAAAAAAATAGCGGCATTGGTAAAGCTTCAAATTCAGGCAGGACAGGCGAATCCTTCCCCCCCGGTGGGGCCGGCGTTGGGCCAGCATGGGGTCAATATCATGGAATTTTGTAAAGCCTTTAACGCTCGGACCCAGGGACAGGAAGGCATGGTCATCCCAGTCGTGATAACGATCTTTTCGGATCGATCCTTCAATTTTGTGACCAAAACCCCGCCCGCTTCAATCCTTTTGAAGAAGGCGGCAAAGATTGTGAAAGGTTCCGGGGAACCCAATCGCAACAAAGTGGGCAAGGTCACCAAAGATCAGGTTCGAGAGATCGCACAGATTAAGTTTAAAGACCTCAACGCCGTCGACATGGAGGGTGCGATCCGGACGGTGGAGGGGACAGCGCGGAGCATGGGTCTGGAGATTGTATAAGAGAAGACTATGGCAACGAGAGGGAAAAAATATTTAGAGGCAAGAGGCAAGGTGGATCGAAGCAAACGGTATGAACTGGAGGAAGGAGTGAAACTCCTCCTGGAGACGGCCTACGCCAAATTTGATGAAGGGGTGGACTTGGCGATTCGCCTTGGAGTCGATCCTAAGAAAGCAGACCAAATGGTCCGGGGAACGGTCGTCCTTCCTCATGGAACCGGCAAGAAAGTCCGAGTGCTGGTCTTTGCAAAGGGCCAGAAGGAGAAAGAGGCATCCGATGCCGGTGCCGACTTCGTGGGAGGAGAAGACCTCATCGAGAAAATTTCAAAAGGGTGGTTGGATTTTGACAAAGCGATTGCCACGCCGGACATGATGGGTTTGGTCAGTAAGCTGGGGAAGATTTTAGGGCCCCGTGGTTTGATGCCTAACCCGAAGGTAGGAACGGTCACCTTCGACTTGGAAAAGGCCATCAAAGAGATCAAGGCAGGCAAGGTGGAGTTCAAGGTAGAGAAGGCCGGGGTCATCCATGTCCCAGTCGGAAAGGTTTCTTTTGGATTGGGTCAATTATTAGAAAATACCAGAACGCTCCTGGAAGTCATCTTACGTGTAAAGCCACCGACCAGCAAAGGGATTTATTTGCGGAGCATCGCCTTATCCACAACCATGGGTCCTGGAATTAAGATCGATCCACTTGATGTCAGGAGTGTTTTGAAGTCCTAAGAAAACCAGCGGACTTCGTCATTCGAGGAGGTAAAGATCATTGAATCGGAAAGAGAAAGCACAGCTTGTATCAGACCTGGGTGAAAGGGTGAAAGGGTTTCAGGCGGTTGTCCTGACCAATTACCGAGGTCTCAACGTAGAACAGTTGAGCCATCTGAGACAAAAACTGAGACAGGAAAAGATTTCCTATCACGTGATCAAGAATACGTTGATGAGGCTGGCTTCGAAAGGAACGGATTTGGAGAAATTGGATAGCTATTTTGAAGGACCCACAGCCATGGCGATCTCTTACGGAGATCCGGTCCTCCTCGTAAAGATTTTATCTGATTTCATCAAAACACAGCCTTCCCTTAAGATCACAATCGGCTTAATCCAGGGAAGGGTAACTTCTCCCGAAGAGGTCAAGGCCTTGGCGACGATGCCCTCTCGTGAGGTGCTTTTTGGTCAGGTACTGGGAGGAATTCAAGGAACAGCAACTCACCTCGGAGCGGTGATCCACAATGCGATCCAACAGGTGCTCGGGATCATTCAGGCCCGTGTGGATCAGTTGGAGAAACAAGCAGGTTCTGAAACCTAATGTGGAAAAGAGGGGGTAAACCTTTTAGCCACTCTCCACATTTCACTTTCCATTTTCTAATTAATGAGATAGGAGGATTTTCCAAATGCCAGATATCCAGAAAATTGCCGAAGAGATCAGTGGTTTGACTTTGCTGGAAGCACGTGATTTGGTGAAGGCCTTGGAAGAGAAATTGGGAATCAAGGCCACCATGCCCATGGCGATGGCGGCGATGCCCATGGCCGGAGCTGGAGCCGGAGCGGAAGTCGCTGCCGCTGAAGAAAAGACGGAATTTGATGTCATCCTGACAGGTTTTGGTGACAAGAAAATCCAAGTGATTAAGGTCGTCAGAGAACTGACCGGATTGGGTTTAAAGGAAGCCAAAGACCTTGTGGAAGGTGTCCCCAAGCCAGTGAAAGAAGGGGTTTCGAAAGACGAATCCGCAGCGATGAAGAAAAAGCTTGAAGACGCTGGGGGGACGGCCGAAGTCAAGTAACGAAATATTCAGAGGTGTTGAGGGACCCTGTTGTCTCTTCCCAGAAGGACAGAATGAATGTGAAGCGGCAGTCCGAAAGGGAAGAGACTTTCTATTTAAGGAAGGGGAGTGATTATGGCCAGCGTTGTCCCTGTCTATCGGAGGTATCGGAAGAACTTTTCAAAAATTAAAGAGGTACTGGAGATCTCGAATCTGATCGAGGTTCAGAAAAGATCCTACGAACAGTTTCTCCAGGCCAATGTGGATGCGGAGAAACGGGAGCCGGTTGGACTTCAAGCGGTCTTTAAAACCGTCTTCCCGATCAAAGATTTTTACGAAACGGCTTCTCTTGAATTTGTCAATTACCGTCTTACCGAGCCGAAGTATGATGTCGAAGAATGCCTCTTAAGAGGGATGACCTATGCAGCCCCGATCAAGGTGACGGTCCGATTGGTGGTCTGGGATGTGAACGAAGAGACCAAGGCCAGGAGTATCAAGGCTGTCAAAGAACAAGAAGTCTATTTTGGTGAAATCCCTCTCATGACCGAGAACGGAACGTTTATTGTGAACGGGACCGAGCGGGTGATCGTCAGCCAACTTCATCGCTCTCCTGGAGTCTTTTTTGATCAAGATCAAATCAAACCCCAGACCGGCGGGAAGGTCTTCTATTATGCGCGCATCATTCCCTACCGTGGATCTTGGATCGACTTCGAATTTGACCAGAAAGATCTTCTCCATGTCCGGATCGACCGACGTCGAAAGATTCCTGTCACCGTCCTCCTTCGGGCTCTCAAGTACACCGGAGAGGAACTTTTGGACTATTTCTATCATAAAGAAAAGGTTCTGATCCGGAGAGGGAAATTTCAAAAAGAGATTGCGAGAGAGGTGTTGGTCGGACAGAAAGCAACCTCCGATATCCTGGATCCGGAAACTCATAAGGTCATCCTGAAGAAACATCGCCGAATTACAGAGGACGCTTTTGACAAATTGGAATTGGCGAAGATCAATACCATTTCGGTGGAGACCGAGGATTTGATCGAACGATACTTGGCGAAGGATGTGGTCGACCCTGAAACGGGGGAAGTCATTGCCGAGTCGAATGACGAGGTGACGGAAAAGCTTCTGGATGAAATGAAGGAGAGAAAGGTCGAGGCCTTCGAAATCCTGTTCATCGATAACATCAATGTCAGCTCTTCATTGCGGGATACTTTGGTGGTGGATAAGATCGGGTTGACCCAAGAAGAAAGGGAGAAATTGCCCGTTCTCGAACCCGGCAAATCCCTTCGGGAGAAGGAATCCGAAAAGGCCTTGATTGACATTTACAAAAGGCTCCGTCCTGGAGACCCTCCCACCATCGAGACAGCCATTGGCCTCTTCTACAATCTTTTCTTCAACGCCGAACGCTACGATCTCTCCAAAGTGGGGAGGATGAAGTTGAACCATAAAATCGGTCTGAAGGGAAATCCCCCCAAGGTGTTGGTCTTTACTGAAAAATGGAAGAAAGAAGCCTTGGCAGCAGGAGCCGCCTATGCAGGAGGGAGGGAGCTGGTCGATCGAATCCTGGAGGGATGGCTTGATTTTGATGAAGCCATTGCCACTCCGGAAATGGCTGAGGAGATACATCGCGTCGCCAAGATCCTTCATCCCATCGGACTGATGCCCTCCTTGAAGGATGGGACTCTCACGGATGATGTTCAGGGAAAGGTTCGTAAGATTCTGGAAGATGAAAAAACCACCCTGAGGCGAAAAGATATCCTCGAGGTGGTCAACTACTTAATCAAGCTGAAAGACGGTCAGGGTGCCGTTGATGATATTGACCACCTGGGGAACCGCCGCGTCAGAACCGTGGGAGAGCTCCTGGAGAATCAATATCACATTGGATTGGTCAGGATTGAAAGGGCGATCAAGGAGCGAATGAGCCTTCAAGATGTGGAGACCTTGATGCCCCATGATCTCATCAACTCAAAACCCCTGTCGGCCGTGATCAAAGAGTTTTTTGGTTCGAGCCAGCTTTCCCAATTCATGGATCAGACGAACCCTCTCTCAGAGATTACGCACAAGCGTCGGCTTTCTGCCTTGGGCCCTGGTGGGCTCACCCGAGAGAGGGCAGGGTTTGAGGTGAGGGACGTTCACCCCACCCATTATGGTCGAATCTGTCCCATCGAGACTCCGGAAGGCCCAAACATTGGCTTGATCACCTCTCTCAGCACCTATGCCCGTGTCAATGACTATGGATTTATTGAGACCCCTTATCGGGAAGTGATCCATGGAAAAGTCACCAACCATATCCGATATCTCTTTGCTCTGGACGAGGAGGAAGAGATCGACGGACAAAAGCCCGCCATTGCTCAGGCCAATGCCCCTCTGGATAAAGAAGGGAGATTCACCGCCCCGCTCATCTCCGCCCGAAGAGGGGGCGAGTTTATGATGGTGAAACCCGAAGAGATTCGGTATATGGATGTGTCGCCAAAGCAGTTGGTGAGCGTGGCCACCTCCCTCGTTCCCTTTTTGGAGAATGATGATGCCAACCGAGCCCTCATGGGATCGAATATGCAGCGACAGGCCGTTCCGCTCCTCAGGACAGATGCCCCGTTGATCGGGACAGGGATGGAAGCCATCGTGGCGAGAGATTCTGGGGTGACGGTCGTGGCGAAAAGGGATGGTGTGGTGGAAGATGTCGATGCTTCTCGAATCGTCATCCGCGCGGATGAGGATGGTCAAAAAGCGGATGACCCAGGAGTCGACATATATACGTTGATCAAATACAAACGGTCCAACCAAAATACCTGCATCAATCAAAGACCGATTGTCCATGTGGGAGAACACGTCAAAAAGGGTGAGGTGATCGCAGATGGGCCGGCGACCAATATGGGAGAGTTGGCCCTGGGAAGGAATGTCCTGGTCGGTTTTATGCCCTGGGGAGGATACAATTTCGAAGACTCCATCCTCATGAGCGAGAAATTGTTGAAAGAAGATACCTACACGTCTATCCACATCGAAGAAATGGAGTGTGTCGCCCGGGACACTAAATTAGGGAAAGAAGAGATCACCTGTGATATTCCCAATGCAGGGGAGGAGGCCTTGAAGGACCTGGACGAGAGCGGGATCATCCGGATCGGAGCCGAAGTGAACCCCGGCGACATTCTCGTCGGAAAAGTGACCCCCAAGGGAGAAACCCAACTCTCTCCGGAAGAAAAACTCCTTCGAGCCATCTTTGGTGAAAAGGCAGGAGATGTCCGGGATACCTCGTTGAGGGTTCCTCACGGGATTGAAGGAATCGTGATTGATGCTAAGGTTTTTTCCCGTAAGGGACAGGAGAGAGACGAGAGGACGAGGGCGATCGAGGACCAGGAGAAGGCAAGGTTGTTAAAAAATCAAGCCGATGAGATCCGAATCATCCAGAACAGTACGCGGAGGAAGATCGGGAAATATTTGACCGGGAAACGAGCCGCCCATAAAGTTGCGGATGATAAGAAAAACCGGGTCTATTTGGAGGCCAAGGAAAAGATCAAAGAGGAACATCTTTTTGCCATTCCTTTCGACCGACTCAAAGAGATTGATGTCATCGAGGGGAAGAGGGTTCTGACTGACGTTCACCGTTTTTTGGATCACGCGGAACTCCAGATCAATGTGGTGAAGGAAGTTTTTGGAGATAAATTGGCTAAACTGAAGCGGGGAGACGAATTGGCTCCGGGCGTTATCAAGACCGTCAAAGTTTATATCGCCATGAAGCGGAAACTTTCTGTCGGGGATAAAATGTCCGGACGTCATGGGAATAAAGGGATCATCTCCCGGATTCTCCCAGAGGAGGACATGCCGTACTTGGAGGATGGGACGCCGGTTGATGTCATCCTCAATCCTTTAGGCGTTCCGTCACGAATGAATGTGGGCCAAATCCTCGAGACTCACCTGGGATGGGCTGCCAAGGGGCTCGGATGGAAGATTGAGGAGTTTTTACAAAAACATTTCAACCCGAACTTGCTTCGAAGAAAGATTAAAGAAATTTATTCCTCAAAAGAGGTGAATGAATATCTGGAGCAGGCGACCGATGAGGAGATTATCGAGCTGGCCCACAGGCTGGGCGAGGGGATTTTCGTTTCGGTTCCGGTTTTCGATGGAGCCTCAGAGGAAGAGATTAAAGACCTTTTGAAGAAAGCCGGGCTTCCGACCTCCGGGCAAACGATCCTTTATGACGGAAGGACGGGAGAACCCTTCCACCAGAAAGTGACGGTGGGCTACATGTACATCCTTAAGTTACACCACCTCGTGGACGACAAGATTCATGCCCGGTCGATCGGTCCTTATTCTTTGGTAACGCAACAACCCTTGGGCGGCAAAGCTCAGTTCGGAGGACAACGGTTGGGAGAGATGGAGGTGTGGGCCTTGGAGGCCTATGGAGCCGCCCACTCCTTACAAGAATTCTTAACCGTGAAATCGGACGATGTCGCGGGAAGGACTCGAGTCTACGAGGCGATCGTTAAAGGGGAACATACGTTGGAGCCCGGTCTGCCGGAGTCATTCAACGTTTTAGTGAAAGAGTTACAGAGCCTCTGCCTCGATACAGAACTGATTGAGGAGAAACGGGAAGAAATCTAACGGACCCATGAACCATGAACAATGACAATGAAGTATGAACAGTTCATCGTTTATCGTTCGTTGTCTATCGTCCATCGTTTGAAAAAGGAGGAAGACATTGGAAGATTATCTATCATTCTTTGAGAAGGGGAAAAGTCCAATTAGCTACAATGCCATCCGAATCTCCATCGCCTCTCCGGAAAAGATTGAATCGTGGTCCCACGGAGAAGTGAAGAAGCCGGAGACGATTAACTATCGGACTTTCAAACCGGAAAAAGATGGGCTCTTCTGTGCCAAGATCTTCGGCCCGACCAAAGATTATGAGTGCAACTGCGGAAAATACAAACGGATGAAACATCGAGGCATCGTCTGCGAGAAGTGCGGGGTGGAAGTGATCCAATCCAAGGTGCGCAGGGAGAGGATGGGGCATATCCGGTTGGCCACCCCCGTGGCTCATATCTGGTTCCTCAAAAGCATCCCCAGTAAGATTGGGATCCTTTCGGATATGACGCTGAGAGAATTGGAACGAATTCTCTACTTTGAGGCCTACCTCGTTCTCGATGGAAAGAAAACCCCTTTGAAGAAGAACGAAATCCTCTCGGAAGATCGGTACCGGGAGGCCCGGGAGAAATATGGAGAGGATTTTTCGGCGGCTCAAGGGGCAGAGGCCATTCGAGAGCTGTTGAGAAATACCAACGTCAAAGAACTTTCCCAGAAACTCCGGACAGAGATGAAGGAGACGACTTCGGAGGCCAAAAAGAAGAGGTTAGCCAAGCGATTAAAAATTATTGAGTCCTTCCTGGAGTCAGGGAATAAACCGGAGTGGATGATTTTAGAAGTGGTTCCCGTTATTCCGCCGGATCTTCGTCCTTTGGTTCCCCTGGATGGGGGTCGGTTTGCCACCTCCGACCTCAACGACCTTTACCGAAGGGTCATTAATCGAAACAACCGCCTGAAACGGCTTCTCGAATTGAATGCGCCCGAGATCATCATCCGTAACGAGAAACGGATGCTTCAGGAGGCCGTGGATGCCCTATTCGATAACGGGAAGAGAGGGAGGACGATTTTAGGGGCGAATAAGAAACCTCTCAAATCGTTGAGCGATATGCTCAGAGGGAAACAAGGTCGCTTCCGGCAGAACCTTTTGGGGAAGCGAGTGGACTATTCCGGGCGGTCCGTCATCGTCGTCGGTCCCGAGCTGAAACTGCATCAATGCGGACTTCCCAAGAAGATGGCCCTCGAACTCTTCAAACCCTTTATCTACCACCGTTTGGAAGAAAAAGGTTTGGTGACCACAATCAAGAGCGCCAAGAAGATGTTGGAGAAAGAGAGGCCCGAGGTCTGGGATGTGTTGGATGAAGTGATCCGGGAACATCCCGTGCTCCTCAATCGTGCTCCAACCCTTCACCGTTTGGGGATTCAAGCCTTCGAGCCCGTTTTGATCGAGGGCAAGGCCATCCAGCTTCACCCGCTGGTCTGTGCTGCCTTTAACGCGGATTTTGATGGGGACCAGATGGCTGTCCATGTCCCCCTCTCTGTAGAGGCCCAATCGGAGGCGAGGATTCTGATGATGTCCACCAATAACATCCTCTCCCCTGCCAGCGGGAAACCCATCATTATCCCGACGCAAGACATTGTCCTTGGGATTTATTATATGACCCGGGAGCGCCCCTATGTCAAAGGGGAAGGAAAAGTGTTCTCAAATCCAGAAGAGGTCCGAATCGCTTACGATGCGAATGAAGTGGACCTCCATGCCCGGATCAAAGTCCGATTGGATGGAGAGCTGGTCGAGACAACCATAGGCCGAATCCTCCTCAAAGAGATTCTCCCCGAGGAGATCCCATTTCGATTGATCAACAAGGTGATGAAGAAAAGCGAGCTCGCCAACCTCATCGACTACTGCTACCGGTATGGCGGGGATAAGAAAACGGTCTTGCTCTCCGACCGGTTGAAGGGGTTGGGTTATCATTATGCGACCTTGGCCGGGATTTCCATCTCCCTGGATGACATGCTGATTCCTTCCAACAAGGAAAAACTCCTTCAAGAAGCCCAGCGGGAGATCGAGAGGGTTCAGGAACAATATACAGAGGGATTGATTACGGATGGAGAGCGATACAATAAGGTCATCGACATTTGGGCTCAGGTGACTGAAAACATTGCGGGGGTGATGCTGAAGGAACTGGGGAGCGAGGAGGTGGTGGCCCCTTCCGGAGAGAAACAGACCACGGAGAGTCTAAACCCCATTTACATCATGGCCGACTCCGGAGCTCGAGGCAGTGCCCAACAGGTGCGACAATTAGCCGGGATGCGGGGTTTGATGGCCAAACCTTCTGGAGAGATCATCGAAACTCCCATCACCGCGAACTTTCGGGAAGGGCTGACGGTTCTGCAATACTTCATCTCTACCCACGGGGCCCGAAAGGGGCTCGCGGATACCGCATTGAAAACAGCCAATGCGGGATATCTCACCCGGCGATTGGTCGATGTGGCTCAGGACGTCGTGATCAGGGAGAATGATTGCGGTACCCTGGATGGGATCGAAGTCGAATCGCTCGTCGAGGGAGGGGAGATCATCGAATCGATGAAAGAAAGAATTCTGGGCCGTGTGGCCTTGGAAGAAATCCGAGATCCTTTTTCCAATGAGGTGATCGTCAAAGGGAGTGAGGAAATTGACGAGACCTTGGCCGATCGCATTGAGGATATCGGCATTGATAAAGTCAAGATTCGATCGGTGCTTACCTGCAAATCGAGACAAGGTGTCTGTGCCCTCTGTTACGGAAGGGATTTGGCCCGTGGAAGGCTGGTCATTGTGGGGGAGGCGATCGGCATCATCGCTGCTCAGTCTATTGGTGAGCCGGGAACCCAGTTGACGATGAGGACATTCCACATCGGTGGAACAGCCAGCCGGCGAGCAGAGCAGACCACGCTGGAATGCCGGATTGATGGGAGGGTGAAATTTATCAATCTCAAGAGCGTTAAAAACCGCGAAGGGAACCTGATCGTCATGAACCGCAATGGAGAGATTGCCGTCTTAGATGAAAATGGAAGAGAACGAAGACGGTATTCGGTGATTTATGGAGCCAAACTGAGGGTCAAGGATGGGCAAAAGGTAAAAGAAGGAGAGATCCTGGCAGAGTGGGACCCTTACTCCATTCCCGTTTTGACGGAGGTCTCAGGGAGGGTGAAGTTCGGGGACATCATCGAAGGGGCGACGATGCAGGAGCAGGTGGATGAGTTCACCGGCCTTTCGAGAAAAGTGATCACGGAATCAAAAGACGCGGAGCTTCGGCCAAGGATCTCCATGAAGGATGAGAAAGGCAGGACGTTGAATCTTCCCGGTTCTGCCTCCCAAGCTCGGTATCTCCTTCCGGTCGGCGCGAACATTTTTATCTCCGAAGGAGATATGGTGGAAGCCGGGGATGTCATCGTGAAGATCCCACGGGAGACGACGAAGACAAAGGACATCACGGGAGGTCTTCCTCGAGTGGCTGAACTTTTTGAAGCCAGAAAGCCCAAAGAGTATGCCTTGATCAGCGATATTGACGGGGCGGTTGAATTTGGAAAGGACCTCAAAGGAAAGAGGAAGGTGGTCATTCGACCCGATGTGGGCGAACCCAAGGAATATATGATTCCCAAGGGAAAACATGTCAGTGTCCATGAAGGCGATTTTGTCAAAGCAGGGGAAGCCTTGATGGACGGCCCTTCCAATCCCCATGATATTTTGAGAGTGTTGGGGGATAAGGCCCTGGCCCGATATTTGGTCGATGAAATCCAAGAGGTTTATAAACTCCAGGGGGTCAAGATCAACGATAAACATATCGAAGTCATCGTTCGCCAAATGCTCAAGAGGGTGAAGATTAGAGAAGTAGGAGATACGCACTTTTTGGTGGACGACCAAGTGGAAAAATTTGTTTTTGAGGAAGAGAATGCCCGGATCATGGAGGAAGGAGGAAAACCCGCTGAGGGCGAACCTCTCTTCCTGGGAATCACGAAGGCTTCTCTCATTACGGATAGTTTTATCTCTGCCGCCTCTTTCCAGGAGACCACCAAAGTACTTACTCAAGCGGCCGTGGCAGGAAAGGTGGACAATCTAAAAGGGTTGAAAGAGAATGTCATCATGGGACGCCTCATTCCTGCGGGGACCGGCCTTGCCAAGTACAAACCCTTAGAGATTTGGGTGGAGGGATACACGGGAGAAGAGACTCCGACGGAAGGCGAAGGAGAAACAGGAGCCGAAGCGGCTGCCTGAAAAATAACCATTTATCGGTAAGAATGAACAAGGCCTATTCCGTTCAGTTTCGGGATGGGCCTTTTATTTTTTGTACCCGGCGCGTTTGAATGTACATTGTCTTGACAAGCCACTCCGTTTTTTCTATATTCAACTTAAGCTCATCACCCGACACAAACAGGGTGATACGGATGATGATGCGATGGTTTCGCACTCATACGGATAGGGTCGCCTAAAAAACCATAAATAAGGAGATGCGAGATGGAAAAGATCGGAAATGTTAAGAATCTGAAGCGTGGAACAAGTATCAATTTTCATTATAAGGGGAAAGAGGGGATCTTAGTAAAGACCAAGCAAGACAAGCTGGTTGCATACAGCAGGGTTTGCCCCCACGAAGGAGGGACCATTGAATGGGATGCAGATATAAATAAATTATTGTGTGAATGTCATCTTTCCATTTTCAATGCAGATGATGGTACGGCATATAGATATAGTTCACTTATTAAGAAGATGGATAATTTAACTCCGATCGAACTTAAGATTGACAGCAACCAGGACATTTACGCTGTTTAATAGATAGCCGTTTTGCTTAGGTGGAAGACGAGAGACAATGGATCAAGAGGTAAGAAGGCCCATCCCCTTTCAAGGGGGGATGGGCCCTTTTTTATTTGATAGCTTCCAACCTCCTTTTGGCCATTTCGGCCTGGTCGGAGCGGGGATATTTTTCGATCACCCGCTTGAACAAATTTGTCGCATTCGTCCTATCCCTGAGTTCCAAGAAGGAAAGGGCTTGTTTGAACATCGCTGCGGGTATCTTGTCCCCTTCTGGATATTTCACAATCGCCTTCTCGTATTCCAAGATCGCCTTCTCATAATCTTTTTTCAGAAAGTATGTCTCCCCGATCCAAAACTGGGCGTTGTCAGAAAGTTCTGTGTTGGGAAATTGTTTGAGAAAGGCTTCGAATTTTCTTCGGGCTCCTTCCAAGTCACCCTTATGGAAGGTCTCATAAGCATCCTTGTAGAGGTCTCCCATCCCGGTGGAGCTCCCCTTTAGTTCGGAAGGGATCTCTTTGGTTGGAGCCAGCCTCTCCGATTCCATCGGCTTTGGCCCTGGGCCGGGTGTTTTTGGCTCGGGTGCCTTGAGGCGTTCCTCTAAGTCCCTGATTTTTTCCTCCTGATTTTTTCTCCTTTCTTCCAAGGCTTTCAATCGGTCTTCCATATCGCCTTTGATACTCTCCATTTCCTTGGAAGGTCGCTTAAGCAATTCCTTATATTCGTCGATATCCGTCGAAAGGGATTGCATTTCAGATTGAATATTTTCGAGCCGGAGCGAGAGGTCCGTCTTCAACCTTTGGTTTTCTGTCCTCAAGTCAGATAAATCATTCTTGGTGAAATCATTTTCCTTTCGGAGGGCATTGACCTGAGAATAAAGTTTATCCATCTCTTTATCGAGCATTCGTACATCCCTGGTGCTCGCACATCCAAAAACCAGCAAACCTATTAAAAAGACAATCCATCTTTTCATACCAGCACCTTTTCGAAAGTGTTTTGGATGAACAGGCTCTCCTCGGGAAGCTTCATCACTCCCTGAGGAGTGCCGCAGCTCATTATTTTGCGGTGATAATGGTATGGGCCCTTCGATTTTTGGCCCAGGCTTCTTCATTTTGGCCAGGATCTAACGGTTTTTCCTTTCCGTAGCTGATCGTAGAAATACGGGCCGTGGAGATGCCTAATGAGGCGAGGTAATCCTTCGTCCTGTTGGCCCGCCTCTCGCCGAGAGCGAGGTTGTATTCCACGGTTCCTCGTGCATCACAGTGGCCTTCGATTTGAACCTTGACGTTAGGAAATTTTTTCAAAAGGGCTGCATTTTCTTTCAGAAGGGCTGCATCTTCTGGACGGATGTCATATTTATCAAAGTTGAAGTGAATATCCTTGAGCAGAGAGCTTTCGAAAACCTGCCCTTCGATGCCGGGGGTTCTCTCCGCGACAAGACTTTTTTCAAATTGTTCTTTGGCTTTCGTCTCCTTTGCGGCGCGCTCTGCCTCAGGCTTGCCTGGTTCTTCCTTCTTGACGGAGGGTTCTTCTTTCACGACTGTCTTTTTCGGGCAACCCATCATAATAAGTCCAATGCAGAGGATAAGAATAGTGATGACGAAACTTTTCTTACTCATGGTGACCTCCCTTCATGAATGATTTGGAAAACTCATCTTTACCCCGTTCGAATTCCCCCGTCATGTAGGGTGGGGATCCTATCACAAACAGGCTTCACTTCTTTACAGAAAAGGCAGGGGACAAAGGCCGGTCCTTTCCAACGGGGCTTACTCAAATCGCCTTGACCAGGCCGGACTCGACTCACCTCCCTTCGATGGAGTTAATGCTCTTTGATTGAAGCCATTGGCATTCATAATGAAAATCTTTGAGGGCCCTGTCCGATTGGAACTGAAGGCGATGTAACGCCCATCCGGCGACCAGCTGGGGTTTTCGTTATTTCCGGAATTGGATGTCATATTCCGGACTCCCGATCCATCCGTCCCAATGGTAAAAATCTGAAAATGCCCTTCTGCCCTTGCACAATAAGCGATCCGGTCTCCTTTGGGGGACCACGAAGGATTGGTATTGTAACTGCCCTCAAACGTCAGGCGGCGCACGTTGGACCCATCCCGCGCCATGACATAGATTTGCGGAGAGCCGGATCGGTCGGAGACAAAAGCGATCCACTCACCATCCGGGGACCATGTAGGCGAAGCCTCATTGCCGTGTCCTTTCGTCAGTTTTTTGGGGTTCCCTCCATTGGTATCGATGAGATAGATATCTGACTTCCCCTCCATTCCCATCATCAGGGCGATCTTTTTCCCGTCGGGGGACCAGGAAGGAGAGACATTCAGCCCGGGGTATCGGGAGAATAGTTGAGGATTCTTCCCATCCACGTCGATGAGGTAGAGATCCGGGTTTCGTCTGAGGTAGGAGGTAAAAGCGATTCTCCTGCCATCTGGAGCCCAGGTCGGCGAAAGGTTGATGGACCTATTCTGAGTAATCTGCTTGACGTTCGAACCGTCGAAATCGGAGATACAGATTTCCTTGCCCGTTCCCTGAAGGAGCGCGTAGGCGATCTTGGTATTGTGAACCCCCTTCTCCCCGGTGATTTGAAGAACGATTTCATCCGCCATTCTGTGGACTGCAGATCGAAGGGTCTGTGAGGGGCCTTCGTACTGTTTCCCAACGATGTGTTTCTGCTCGACCAAATCAAACAAATGAAATTTCATCTTGAAATTGAGACCGTCGGGTTCCAAAAGGGTTTCACCGGCCAAGAGAATTTCTCCGCCCGCAGGGGTCCATTCTTGCAAGGCGGAGGCACTGGGAATACCGTCCCTTTCTCGAAGAGAAGCGGGAAGACGGCCGACATCGATCACCTTGAAAAAACCGGAAAGCGTGAGATCGTTGGCCAGAATCTGATAAACCTTTTCCGGAAAGGAAGAAGGGGTTTTGTCCACCGATTTCCATTTCGCGAGGACAATGGGGATTTGGACAAAGCTCGGGGCATTGATATCAAAGTAGATCCTCGCCTCAGCAAAGGAGGGGACGAGGACGCCTAAAAAGAGAAAAAATGTGAGATATCTTTTCATCTTGCTCAATCTGGAGTCGTCGGATTTTTCCATACCGCTCTATTATTTAAGATAATAATCGTTTCTAAGTCAACTATTTCTTGAAGAAGGCTTTCCGGAATAGTTCACGTTTCTAAAATGTTTGCCTTCACGACGCTGGAATAGAGGTTCATCAAATGAAGCTGTTCCTTCAATCTTCCTCCTTCTTCCTTTTGAGGAATCGAAGGAATTCCATTCCCATGGGGGAAAGTGTTCTCCGGCGATGGGAAACGATATAGATTTGTCGGGAGATAAGTTCAAAACCCTCTACGTCGATTCGAGAGAAGGAACCCTGAAGGATTTCCCCCTCGGTAGCTCTTCCAGAGATAAACGCAAGACCTAATTTAGCCTTCACTCCCTCTTTTACTGAAGAAGTGCTCCCCATCTCCATGACCACGTTAAACTGCTTTAGGCTCTTGCCTTTCCTTCTTAACGCCTTTTCCACGGCCATCTGAGTTCCAGAACCCTCCTCCCGAATGATCCAGGGTTCCTTTAAAAGTTCATCGAGATTCACCCTTTTTTTTCGGGTCAGCGGATGATCGGCTGGAGCCACGACGATGATTTCATCTTCTTCATACTTTTCATAATGGAGGGAGGGATGGTTCAACTTGGCGCCGATGATACCAAACTCAACATGGTCTTGAAGGACATATTGGATCACTTCCTTTGTGTCAGCGATCTTAAGGGAAATGATAAAAGAAGGGTGTTCTTTTCTAAAATCACCGATGAGTCTAGGAAGGAGATACTCTCCGGGAATGGTGCTTGTGCCCAAAGAGAGCTCTCCTCTGATCCCCTGGGAAAATTCACTCAAGGCATTTATCAGATCCTTACGCAAAGACAAAATTTTTGAAGCATAATCGTGGAAGACCTCGCCGGATTTTGTGAGTCGAACCTCCCTACTCGTCCGGTCAAAAAGGCGCAGGAATAGCGATTGCTCTAAGGAGAGGATGTGGCCGCTGACAGTGGGCTGGGTGACGAAAAGATCGTCAGCCGCCTTAGAGAAACTTTTTAAATCAGCTACTCGGCAGAAGGTTTCCAGATGCCGAAATTCAATCTGCAATGGTTTTCTTTCCACTACGGACAAGATATTAAAACCCTTTTTTTTGAATTGCAAGCAAAAATTTGATTTTCAAAAATAGAATTCGATAGTTACGGCTATAGGAAAGTTTCAGCGATAGGTTTCAAGGACGATTATTTGTTAAGATTGCAGCAGAAAACCCCGTCCTGTGCCTGCCTGCCAGTAGGCAGGGACGGGGATGAAAGGTGGGTCTATTGAAAGCAGACAGAAAGCAAACCAGATGCTGAAACAAGTTCAGAGGCATGACATGACGGTTCGGTTCTGGTCTTTTTGTTATCCCGAACCAGGTCCTGAACCTTGCCCTGAAACAAGTTCAGGGTCTATCGAATTCGATCTGTTGATTTTTCGATCTCGTTTTTGGGTCTAAGAATTTAGGTTTTAAAGCCCCGCCCTGTGGACGAGATTCTTTATTGAGGGAGAACCTTCTGAAAGGGTTGAAATAAGAAGGGCTTGGGAAAAATGTTCCAGACTCCCAAGCCCTCTTCTCAAATTCAATAGAGATTAAAATCTTAGTACATATCACCCATTCCGCCCATTCCACCGCCACCCGGAGGCATTGGGGGATAAGGGGCTTTCTTTTCGGGCTTGTCGGCCACAATCGCTTGTGTGGTGATCATCAACGAAGCGACGGAAGCCGCGTTTTGAAGGGCGAGCCTGACCACTTTGGTAGGATCGATGATTCCTGCCTTGATCATATCCGTATACTCATCCTGTGCAGCATCGAATCCGAAAGCTCCCTTCTCATTCTTCACTTTCTCCGTCACTACAGAACCTTCCTGACCCGCATTATTGGCGATCTGACGGATAGGTTCTTCCAGGGCTCTCTTCACAATATCGACCCCGATCTTCTTATCTCCTTCTAATTGCATTTTACCGAGTGCGGGAAGGCAGCGGAGGTAGGCCACACCACCCCCCGGAACAATTCCTTCCTCTACAGCCGCCCGGGTTGCGTTCAGGGCGTCTTCGACACGGGCCTTCTTCTCCTTCATTTCTGTTTCTGTCGCTGCGCCGACATTGATGACAGCCACTCCGCCGATGATCTTAGCCAGGCGCTCCTGAAGCTTCTCCCGATCATAATCGGAGGTGGTCTCCTCGATCTGGGCACGGATCTGTTTTACTCGTGCCTCAATATCCTTTTTGTCTCCCGCTCCATCGACGATGGTTGTGTTGTCTTTGTCGATCGTGATCCGTTTTGCCCTGCCTAAGTCGTCCAATTTGATGTTTTCCAGCTTAATGCCCAAGTCCTCAGAAATCACTCTTCCTCCGGTGAGGGTGGCAATATCCTCCAGCATTGATTTCCTGCGATCTCCAAAACCGGGAGCCTTCACCGCACAACACTTGAGGGTTCCTCGGAGTTTATTGACCACCAACGTCGCCAGGGCTTCCCCTTCCACATCCTCGGAAAGGATTAAGAGGGGTTTTCCCATCTTGGCAATCTGTTCCAGGATGGGAAGCATATCTTTCATGTTGGAAATCTTTTTCTCGTTGAGAAGGATATAGACGTCTTCGAGCACCGCTACCATCTTCTCAGGATCGGTGACAAAGTAAGGAGAGAGATATCCCCGGTCGAATTGCATCCCCTCGACCACATCGAGCGTCGTCTCCATTCCCTTCGCTTCCTCTACGGTGATCACGCCTTCTTTACCCACTTTGTTCATGGCCTCGGCAATGATGTTCCCGATGGTTTCATCATTATTGGCAGAGATCTTCCCGACTTGAGAAATCTCCTTCTGATCCTTCGTCGGCTTGCTCAGCTTCTTTAACTCTTTCGACACTTCCTCGACCGCCAAATCCATCCCACGTTTCACATCCATGGGGTTGGCGCCGGCTGCAACCACCTTCGATCCTTCACGATAAAGCGCCTGGGCCAAGACGGTGGCCGTCGTGGTTCCATCTCCGGCGGTGTCGGAGGTTTTGCTCGCCACCTCCTTCACCATCTGTGCGCCCATGTTCTCAAACTTATCTTCCAGTTCGATTTCTTTTGCTACGGTCACACCGTCTTTGGTGACGGTCGGGGCTCCAAAGGATTTTTCCAAGATGACATTCCTTCCCTTCGGGCCCAAGGTGACCTTGACCACATCGGCTAAGATATTGACTCCCCGCAAAATTGCATTACGGGCATCCTGATCAAACTTCAGTTCCTTTGCCATTTTGACTTACCTCCATTTCTTTGAAATTTGTTATTTTCCTTCAATTACTCCTAGGATATCTTCTTCTCTCATGATGAGATGCTCTTCCCCTTCAATCTTGACCTCTGTGCCCGAATACTTGCCAAAAAGAATTTTGTCTCCAACCTTTACGTCGAGAGGGATCAACTTACCCTCTTCTGTCATCTTTCCCTTCCCAACGGCGATGACCTTCCCTTCCTGCGGTTTCTCTTTTGCAGTATCAGGAATGATGATCCCGCCTTTTGTCTTCTCTTCCTCCTCGAGTCGTTTGACAATCACTCTGTCCTGTAACGGTCTGATCTTCATCTTTGACTTCTCCTTTCTTGGTCAGTGGTTTTCAAATCGGTAAAATTGGAAATAAAATTACAATTAATGAATAGATCACATCACCTCCTTAATAAGAAAAACTCTTTAAAATTAATTAGTTAGGGGTCTTCTGTAAGTTTGGCTGGTTAACAGATAAAAGACAACCCTTTAGCGCTGCCATTTAGATAATCATCAAAAAGGGGATTGTCAAGGTAAGTGGATGAAATATTTTGTGTCCCATTATACTCTCGAGAATGAAATGGCAGGAACTATTGAAAAACTCCGTTATATTCGGCATAATTATGGAACTTTTAGAGGAGGAGTGATGAAAAGAATTCTTAAGGCCTTAATAAGATTGTCTTTCCCGGTCTTTTTTATTTTCTTTGTTTCGCTTCCTTCCGACGCCGGTATGTTAAAGCGGCCCTTGTCCTTCCAACACGTTACCCCCCAAGAGGGTCTTTCCAGCGAAATGGTTTTTGCGATTGCCATTCAAGGCGAGGAACTGTGGTTCGGAACCTATAGCGGAGGAGCTACCCTTTACGATCCGTCGAAAAAGATTTGCAGAGCCTATACGACCAAGGGAGAGCCCATGGATAAGGTCGACAAGGGGGTCAGCATCAATTGGCAAAATCTTCTCCCTTATAATCATGTTTCTGTCATCCTCCCGGATGTGGATCGCATCTGGTTCGGCACCTACTTTTACGGTTTTGGAGGCGGAGGAATATCCTACTACCATCCCCGGAGGAATCCCCCATGGAAGAAATTCACTACCAATGACGGCCGTGCCAAAAAAGTCAACTCCATGGCTTTAGATGGAGATTCGGTTTGGGTGGGGTCTGAAAAGGGCCTCTCCCTCCTTGATAAAAAGACAGAGGGGTGGAAGAGATTTTATTCAACGGAAGATGGCCTCTCTGGAAATTTTGTTAATTCCCTTCTCGTCCAACCCAATTTCCTATGGGCGGGCACAAACGGAGGGGTCAGTCGTTTTGACAAAGCCAAGAAAACCTGGAAGACCTATTCCCAGAAAGAAGGATTGACCGAAACAGAGATCAAATCTTTAGTCGGCGCTGGACAGAAAATATGGGCGGGGGGTATCGGAGGGACGCTCTTTCAATACGATCCCGCATCAGACCGCTGGAATAAGATCGAGCCTACGGATTCGTTGAAGAGCGGAGGAATCCATTCCATCGCCGTGACGAAAGAGAAGGTTTTCGTCTGTCGGGATAATGGGGTAAGCATTTATGATCTTCCGACAGGGCAGTGGGAGTCATTGACGGTTTCTGATGGGTTATTGAGCAACTCGGTATTCTGTGCGGGCGACGATAAAAACAGTATCTGGTTTGGGACGGATAAGGGGGTTTCACGGCTGATCATGGGACCTTAATCGCATTGCGGATTTCGCCTGCCTTCGCCCCGCAATGCGGGGCTTCGCGCAGGCAGGGAATGCGGATTGCGGAATTGAAGTAAAAAATTATTGAGCAGAAAAAGGAGAAAATGATTTATGGATCATTCCCAGAATAAGAAAATCACCCGAAGACAATTCATTAAGGGAGCCGCTGCCGCGGCAGCACTCCCTCTTTTCTCGAAACCGCTTCCATTTTACGGCTCCCTTGCACATGCCGCTGAAGAGTCTGACCTGGTCATTGCCAAAAATGGAAGTGCTTCGCAGCTTCTGCAGGCCGCCATGTCTCCTCTGGGGGGGATGGGCCGATTTATCAAGAAAGGGCAGAGAGTCGTGATCAAGGCGAACATCGCCTGGGCGAGGACGCCTGAACAGGCCTGCACGAATAACCCTGACCTTCTCTCGGCATTGATCAAGATGTGCTATGACACGGGTGCGAAGCGAGTCGCGGTCTGGGATCACACCTGCGATAATTACCAGTTCTGTTTTTCCAGGTCAGGGTTAAAAGAGACAGCCCAGAAGGCAGGGGCAGACATCTTCTCCGGCCATGGCCGGAACTCCTATAAACAGGTCGAGGTTCAGAAAGGCAAGAAGCTCAAAACGGTTGAAATCCTCAGAGATGTGCTCGAATCAGATGTCTTTATCAATTTCCCCATCCCCAAACAACACTTTGCCACGGAACTGACCCTGGGAATGAAAAACCTGATCGGGATCACATGGGATATGGAGCAATTGCATAAGATCGGACTTCATCAGTGCATCGCGGATGTCAATACGGTCCGAAAACCGGATCTAGTGGTGATGGATGCGATCCGGATTCTCACGACGAACGGTCCAAAGGGGCCTGGAAAAACAGAGGACATCGGGGAGGTCATCGCTTCCACGGATATCGTAGCGTTGGATGCTTATGCTGCCGCCTTCTTCAAACATCCCAAGACCGGAAAACCCTTTAAGCCGGAGGAGATTCAGTTCGTTAAGAATGCTTACGATTTAGGCCTGGGCCAGATCAACCTCTCAAAAGTGCGGGTGAAGAAGGTCACGGCCGCATGAAAAAAACGATCCCCTACTTGAGGAGGACGATTCAAACCCTTTCGTTTTTCTTCCTTCTCTATCTCATCATCAAGGCCGCTTTTCCCCTTGAACTGAAAATCCCGGTGGACCTCTACCTTCGCCTTGATCCCTTTATCGGGATCATTACGTTTCTCACGAAGAAAGAGGTCATCGTGAGGATGCTTCCTGCCTTTGGAGTGCTCCTCGTCGTTTTTATTTTTGGAAATTTCTTTTGTGGCTGGTTCTGCCCCATGGGCGCCACCATCGATTTTTTCGACCGAATTCTCTTCAGAGAAAAGAAGTGGTCCAAAAGCATTAACGATCAATCTCTCAGAAGGCTCCGCTACGGAATTTTTATCTTTTCTCTTGTGACAGGCCTGATGGCCTTTCAGGTCATGTATATTCTCGACCCCATCAGCCTCATCACTCGAACCCTTGTCATCGCATTCTATCCTCCTGCGATTTTTGTCTTTAATACTCTCGTCCCCCAGGTTCAAACCTTTCTCCCCAAGAACTCTTCTATCCTGTCAACGATTCCAATGCCTATGTTTAAGGTCAATCTTCTGATCTTTCTCTTTTTTGTTCTCATCCTTGCCCTGGGGGTGGTGAAAAAGAGATTCTGGTGCCGCTACCTTTGTCCACTGGGGACCCTCTTTTCAATCGTTTCACGTTTTCGTATATTGAAACGGTTTGTTACGGAAGATTGTACCCAATGCCTGAAGTGTGTGAAGGAGTGCCCGGTGGGCGCAATTCCTGAAACGAATCCACAGGAATACCGGCAGCAGGATTGCGTCTCCTGTTTCAAATGCCTTGAATGTCCCCCTGAGGCTGTCTCTTTCCGCTTCGGTTTACCTCGTTGGAAAACGGTGAATGGTGTGAACCTTTCGAGGAGGTATGTTCTGGGGTCCCTGGCTTTTGGTGCTGTTTCAGCATTGATGATCAAAGCCAATCCCCTCCAGTCAGAAAGCGGAATGAAAAATAATCGGCTTATTCGACCTCCGGGGTCTCTTCCGGAAGAGGAATTTGTTTCGGTCTGCACGGGCTGCGGCGAATGTCTGAAGGTCTGCCCCAATAATGCCCTTCAATCCACTCTTTTGGAGGCAGGCCTGGCCGGCCTTTACACACCGAGGCTGGTTCCCCGTATCGGTTACTGTGAAGAATTTTGTAATTTCTGTGGAAGGATTTGTCCCACCGAAGCCATTCGACCTCTTCCCATTGAAGAGAAACGTCTCCTCCAGATGGGGGTCGCTCATATCGACAAGACACGGTGTATTGCCTGGGACACGGAAAAAATCTGCCTCGTCTGTAATGAACAATGCTCCTATCTTGCCATCGTGGGTGACGACAAGAAACGCCCCATCATCAAAGAAGAAAAATGCACGGGCTGCGGCATCTGTGAAAACAAATGCCCTGTCGATGGAGAGGCAGCCATCATTGTCTATGCCTCCGGCGTCCAGAAAAAGTTGAAACCCGAAGATGTTAATAACAACAAAATTGAAGTCCCTGCCAGCCCCGCAAAAAAAGAAAAAAGTTCTTAAAAACGGAAACAATACCTAAGGATGAAAACAGAGCTTATAGCTTATGGCTGATAGCTGATAATTACCCCTCTTTGGCAAAGAGGGGTGTGGGGAGATTTTATGAAGCATATGTGTTCTTTATTACAGACTCCTCAGCAATCTCTAATCTTTGCCTATTCGCCATCTGCCATCAGCTATTCATTAAGAAATTCCTTCCATCATATCCTTTTCTAGACTCCGAACTCCGCACTCAAACCCGTTGACATTTCTAACCGTTATGATATTTTTGTTAAAGAATCCGCATCTAAGATTCTTTTCCCAACAAATTTAGAATCAGAACTGTCTCCTCGAAAGTATTCGGATATGAACGATTTGTGCGCAATAAATTTAGCACCAATTGACTGATAGGCATTGAAAGATAAGAGAAAAGAAGGATGGTTCCACCAAGACCGGAGCCAGCGCCTCCACAGTAGCAAATTTTATTAGCACATTATGAGACCCGCAATGGGAAAATATAGAAAATTGAAGTTTGGTGACTTTAGCGAATTCAAAAATAGGAGCTATAAGGATGGTGTGATGACACTTAATCTTGCTTCTTGGAGCGAGTTTCACGAAGTAATAAAGATTTTCAACAATAATACAGATTACATTTGGCGGGGACAACGTAAAGAATGGCCATTAGAATCGTCTTTTGATCGAAATTTTCCCAACATTAATAACAGACAGGCTAAACTCCATGAAATACTTAAGAAGTTCAAGCACAGATTAGATGAATTATCAAATCTAAATATTAATGGCATGACTGGTGATGAAATATGGGCCATCGGACAACACTATGGTTTACAAACACCGCTGCTTGACTGGACAGAAAGTCCTTATATTGCAGCCTATTTCGCTTTTTACAGAAAAGGCACAGAGGAACGATTAGCATATAGAGTTGTATACACTCTTAATAGAGCGGCACAAAGGTTAATACACGGAAGAACAAGAGCTCGCTTTTGGTGATTTTCTGAGTAAATGTTCCAAAGTTAGAAAGTAATTTGTTAGCACAAGCGGGGCCATTAAGTGTCCAATTTCAGTTTAAATTGTTCTGATCGATTGGTTAACAACCGTCTCTGTCGAGCCCAACGTGACTTCTCCATCCTCAGTTCAAGGATAGTCGAGGCTTTACCATAATGTTTATCCGCAGGGGTCACAAATCCAATGGCACTGTGAAGGTGGCGATGATTATACCACGGAAAGAAGCTCAGACAATAGGACTGAGCCGCCTCAAAAGTTTCAAATCGACCCGGATAGGTCGGATGGCCCTTCAAGGTCGAGAAAAAGGATTCAATAAAGGGGTTATCCGTGGGGGTACTGGGTCGAGTAAAATAACGCAGCATATGAATGGGTTCCAGCGTCTGGCCCAACAGCCTGGACTTCATTGTGCTCCCCCGGTCACTGACGATCCGAGGCCGTTGTTCTTGAGGAAGATCCAGGATATGTTGGGAATCGATGGCTTCTTTAAACATCTCCTTCGCACTAGGGGCTCGAACCGTCCAATCCAATCTCCAGGCCACAACATACCTCGAATACTCATCCAGGATCGCATAGAGGTAAAAGAAGAGTCCCAACGTATAGGTCGCCAAAGGGGTGATATCCCAGCACCAGAGGCGATTGGGCGAAACAGCCAGATCATGGTTAATTCGAGGCAAAGGCTTGCGGTGCCGGGCACTGCCCCGAGGCTCCGAGAGATGAGCTTCTTTAAGAAGCCGGTATCCTGTGGAAGGACTCAGATGAACCACATCCGTGTCGCTCCCGTAAGCACAGAGCACGGGAACCGAAGCATCTGCCAGATCCTCCCGAGCGGCCAACGCCAAGAAGGCATCTCGCTCCTCTGGAAGCAAACGATGAGACGCTTGTCGTGGACCAGGAAGGCCATCCTGCAGGGAACCCTTCATCTTCTGAGTACGCCATCGGCTCAGTCGGTGTCTCTCCAATCCCAACAGAGCCCCCAGACATTCTTGGCTCATCCCTACCGTACGGGCTTGATCGAACAACTCCAAAAGCTCCTCCTTCTGCTGCGCCTCCAAGCGAATCCCTCTCAACGACCCCTGGAACCCCCACGCCAGGCTTTTTTTAAGCCTTGGTTCTCCATGGCCAACGAGGCTAATGCCCTCTCTACCTCTTCCTTCTCTCTTAAAAGAGCCTCATGGGCCTCGGCAGGCACCGAAGGCTTTTTGTTCCTTCCCGGGCGAACCGAACGAAGGGCTGCTAAGGCTCCTTCCTCTACCACAGCTCGAATCCGAGCCAAATCGGTATGGTATAGCCCCTCTCTCCGAAGCATTTCACCTACGCGCCCAGGAGATCGACAACTTTCCAGGAAAAGATCAAATTTCTTCTCTGCAGTGAGAAAACGGCGGCGTTTGGAAGATGGTTGTACTGACAATCCTTTTGCTTTTTCAATCTCTTCCACACTCAGGACAGGATTAGGAACTTTTTCCTTTCCTTCTTTCTTTTGGGACATGGGATTCTCCTCTCTTAGGAACACTTTCTACCCCATTCCCCTAACAAATTACAACCTATGTTTTGGAACATGAATTCAGAAAAATGCCTGGGTCTCAACTGTGCTTGGCATATTTGTTAGAATGGGTGGACGAGCGATACCTTAAGAGAAGAGGGATTGATTGCAGAAATATCGCATTCAATACTCGCCGGAAACAGAAGATCACTTTCAATATCTGTCAAAGCGACAACAGGTCCTGGTATTGGGCGCTGTTGAAAAACAGCTGCAATTCCAGCCTGATATTGAGACGAGAAACCGCAAGCCCATGCGTCCCAATCCCCTTGCCCCTTGGGAACTACGTATTGGTACTCTCCGTGTCTATTATGATTTTGAAGATAGTCCTGAACGAATTGTTTTTATCCGTGCGATTGGAATCAAGGAAAGGAATAATGTTAGAATTGGAAAAAAGGTGATAAGACTATGAAAACGGTTGAAGTTTCAAGAGCAACTTTGCCCCTTTCTGATTATACGAAGGAGGTTAAAAAGGAGCCGGTAATCATCACAAAAGAAGGGAGACCTGTTGCAGCTCTTGTGAGTTTGCCTAATGCAGATATTGAAACAGTATCTTTGAGCAACAATCCCAAATTTATTGCCTTAATCGAACGGTCACGAGCAAGACAGAAATCTGAAGGTGGAGTTTCTACAGAAGAGATGCGCCGGCGGCTTCAAAAACCAAAACGTTTGGCACGCGTCCGATAACACAGTCCTCATCCAAATGCTACCATACTTATTTTCGTCTTGACGCTATTCGAGATCTGTCGCGAAGTGGGAAAGCAGAGGTTTCATACGATATCGTCCAAATTTCGGGAGCCGTGAACGACACGATGGATTTCAACGGTTTTGGCACGAATCATGTAGAATACAAGGTAGGATTCAATAACAAGGATTCGATAACCTGAATGCCTGAGTTTTTCTTCACGTGGTATGTGGCCGAGGAAGGGGTGTGTTTCGAGGTTGCCAATACGTTGATCAAGTTTTTCAAGAAACGCTGTGGCATTGGCCGGGCTGTCATTTGCGATCCAGTCGAATATTGAAACGAGGTCGTCAACGGCAACAGGGAGGTAACGAAGCGTATGCTTATTTGCCATGCAAGCGCTTCCTGAGCTTTTTCATCACTTGCGTGTGTGTAAACCCTTTTTCCCCTGCCGCAGCTTGGGCTTGAGCAACGGCAAGCTTTTCAAAAAGCTCCACCCTCGCCTTGAGTCTTTCATAATGCTGAATACTCATCACAACAAGATCGCCTTCCCCATTCTTTGTCAAATAGACAGGCTCGTCTTGTTCATGGCACAGGGAGGCTATGTCTCTCGTTCGGTTGCGCAGGCTTGAAATAGATTTTATGATCGGCATCGATTCCTCCTTGAGAAGCTCCTACGACTATTCGTATTTCATATTAGAACTTAATTGTGATAAAATCAAGTACGAATTGTACGAATTTGCTGCACTTCAGATAGTAACGGACTGCAAAGATGGACATTCAAATGCAATCGCACTTCTTTTGGCCTTGAACTTCAAGAGGCAAAAGAATAAACCTAAAAAGAAAAAAACCAAGGGGTCGGCCCTTGGCACAGGACAAATTGAACAAATGATTGAAAAATATTTTTTCCACAGCGGCAGTTAACCTGAGACTAAACCCGAATCATGAGTGCAACTCATCTTCTTTTAACCTGCCCGCGATAGCGGGAATTCTTTGCGAATATTGAAAAAACTGTGGTGTGGAGTATAATAAATAAATGGTCGACTGGAATCGGTTCACGCCTGCTGATTTTGAATACGACTTTGAACAGGATGAATTAGGAGCGCATAACGTCACATTTGAGGAGGCTGTTGAGTGTTTCTTTTCCGACTTTGAAGTGAGACGTAATAAATCTTACAGGGACCGTTACCAGCTTGTTGGCAAAACCATTGGAGGACGACCACTCAAAATAATTTTTCAACTCAAACCGGGCAAGGTAGTCCGGATCATAACAGGATGGGAAAGATGAAGACAAGGCGCAAGACTCTCGGTGAGGAACAAATTGATCAGTTGATAATTTCTCAGGCAAATAATGATTCTGCCTGGGAAGATCCAGTGAAGGTTACGAAGCGAAGATCGAGGTCGCTATCGCTTCCTGCTGTTCTTGCCGCCAGAGCTGCTTTCTTCGCTCGTTTGCATCATGAGGCAAACCTGGAAGACTGGATTAAACGTATTATTGGAGAACGCTTGGATATCGAAGAAGCAGCCTTCGCTGGATGCAAGAGAGAATTGATAACAAAGAACAGCCGCTAACACCGGCACGAAATCACCCTCCGCAAGTCCTTCTTGTTTCGCGTGAAGAAAGCATGGGGTCAGCCCGTTGACACAGGACAAATTGAACAAGTGACTGGAAACAATATTTTGCCCGAAACGGCAGATAACAGAGTGCTTGAGACTAAGTTTTTAATTTGTGCATTTCTCGCTCTTATATTTGCTATAATTCGATTAAAGAGGAAGTTGTTATTGGCGTTTACGCCCTTCGGGAAATCCCGACTTAGTCGCGAGTTCGCCAATCCGAGACCGTTATTCCACATCCGTTCAAAAAGGAGGAAAAGATGAGAACAGCAAAAGAAGAAGTCAGGAGGATGCTTGACCAGATTCCAGATGATGCGACTTTTGAGGACATTCAGTACCATATATATGTTCGGGAGAAGATCGAACGTGGGCTGAAGGATATTCAAGAAGGAAACTTAGTAAGTCAGGAAGAGGTTGAGCAAAGGATGTCTAAATGGCTCGGAAAGTAACCTGGACCGAATCCGCCTGGATAGACCTCGAAGAAGTAGCGGACTACATTGGTAAAGATTCTCCCCACTATGCAGGGGCATTTGTTCGTGAGGTGCGAGATGCTGCACGATCATTGACTTATCTTGCGGAGCGAGGGCGGGCAGTTCCCGAATTTAATGATCCAAGTATCCGCGAGCTTTTCGTCAGGAGTTATCGTCTTATTTATCAGGTAACAGGGCAGACTGTATATATCGTTGGATTTATCCATGGCGCACGTGATCTGGTTGCCCTCTGGGAGCGCGAAAGGCGATAAATAGAATCGAAGGAAAAGAAAACATTTAGAAAATATAACTCGTCAAGTAGAAACGACCATCTGCTACCAGCTGTCTGCTATTAAATCCTTTTTCAGCTTCTCCTTTCTTAAACTCCGAACTCTGCACTCCCAACTCCGAACTAAAGCCTTTTCCCTCGACTCCTTTTTATTGTAAAATGAATTC
>CAVQFR010000026.1:0-125883 GCA_963711845.1 uncultured delta proteobacterium | reverse complement strand
CGTTGGCATTAAGTTTGCTTTATACGGTATCGACTATGAAAGTATTGATCATTGAAAAAGATAAGACGGTACGTCAATCCCTTTCGTACTTCATCGAACGTTATAAGAATTGCGAGGTCTTTCTTGCGGGTTCCAAGAAAGAGGGAATCTCTCTCTTTCGAAACCGTCCCGTTTGATATCGTCCTGTGCGGGGATCGTCTTCCGGACGGCAACGCAATAGAGATGCTGAGAGAGTGGATGAATCAAAATCCGAAGCTCACGTCGATCTTGATGACGGTTCAAAGTGATGAGAGATTGAAGCAGGAGGCCCTGAAGGCAGGGATTCAGGGCTATCTAGTAAAGCCTTTCGACTTGAAGCAACTTGAAGAGGCAATTTCGATTTCGGATTGGGGATTGCGGAATGTGGAGTGAAGTGGAGAGGTATTACAACCGGAACAAAAAACGCTATAGCCTAAGCGCTTTGCGTTAAGAAAGGAGGTGAAAAAGATATGAAAAAGAGGATGTTTGTTTGGATGCTGTCAGTGGTGTTTGTCTTTTCTATGCTTAGCCTGACGCTGGCTCAAGAGACAAAGCCCGCTGGTCCTCCACCCGTTGTTGGTGAGATGGTAGCAAAGGCCAAGGCGGCGATTAAGGTTGTCTCGGCAGAAGACGTAAAGGCAGCCATTGACAAGAAGGAAAAGGCCATTTTCCTCGATGTCAGGGATCCAGGGGAATTTACAGCAGGTCACCTCCCCGAAGCGATCAACGTCTCAAGGGGAACGTTGGAGTTCAACATCTGGGGTAAGATTGCGGACCAGAATGCAAAGATCTATGTCTACTGTAAGACGACAGGACGTTCGGCCTTAGCGACCAAGACCCTCAACGATTTGGGCTACAAGAATGCGGTATTGATGGGCGCCCAATTTGAGGATTGGATCAAGAAGGGCTATCCTGTGGTGAGGTAAGGGAAAGTATGAATGGGCATCCGAGAACTCTCGGATGCCCATCCATACCAATTTTTTGCAAAAAGAGGAATACAGACCAATGGATATCCAAGATCTTAAAATAACGAGACGAGGTTTCCTTAAGGCTACAACCGCAGGGGTGGGAGCTCTCGCCCTAAGCCATGAACTTCTCGATTTTAAGAGCTGGGCTTACGCTATGACGGAGGCACCAGTCACCCCATTTCCAACTTTCTGCAATGGATGCGGTAACCGTTGTGGAATCATTGCCTCTGTAAAGAATGGAAGACTCTGGAAAATCGAAGGAAATCCTGAAGCCAATGGAAATCTTGGAGTGGTCTGTCCCAAAGGACATGGGTACCTTCATGAGGTATACAACCCTAATCGATTGAAATCGCCTTTAAAAAGGGCGGGGGATCGTTTTGAACCCATCTCATGGGAGCAGGCCTATAAAGAAATTTCTGAGAAGATCAATCTGATTTTGATGGATTCCGGTGCCCAAAGCATCTTCTGGGTTAATTATCCTCAGTCCAATAGTGCTTATGCTTTGAGGTTGATGCATACGCTGGGAAGTCCTCACTACTTCACCCACGGATCGACCTGCTATACGGCAAGAAATGCAGGATGGGTAGCGACCGTGGGCGAACTTCCATCGAATGACCTTTCCAATGCCCAATATATCATGATCATTGGCCGAAACCCAGCAGGAGGGATAGACTTGGGACAGGTCAAGTGTATCACCGAGGCGAAAGGGAGAGGGACCAAACTGGTTGTCGTCGACCCCAGGCACAGCGAGACCGCCATCCTATCAGATGAATGGCTTCCCATCAAGCCTGGCACAGACCTGGCATTTCTCCTTGGATTCATCAACGTTCTGGTGAGGGAAGAGCTCTACGATAAGAAATTTGTCAGGGAGAAGACCGTTGGCTTCAAACACCTGGCGGAGGAAATTGTCAATTATCCACCTGAGTGGGTAGAGAAAATCTGTGAGATTCCGGCCAAGACGATCACCCGGATCGCAAGGGAAATGGCCCAGGTCAAACCGAAAGCGCTCATTCACCGGGGCTATCACGGAGCGTTTGGCGCCCAATATCTTAACAGTTTTCAGACCGTGAGGGCATTGGCCATTGCCAATAGTCTTCTGGGAAACATCAATCGTGAAGGGGGAATCTATTTTCCCAAAAAAGCAGAACTAGGTGAGCTTCAACCTAAACACCCCGCACCTGAGCTTCCAAAAATTCCAAAGGCAGACGGAACCGGAATCCCAGGAAGGTATCCCTTAGGAAGTTATGGAGATGGAATTGCCCACGCCATCCCTGAACTTGCCTTGAGAGGAGAATTGAAAGCCGGATTTGTCTATCACAATAATCCTCTTCGAACTAACCCCAATCCAAAACGGGTCATCGCCGGCTATAAAAAACTTGAACTGCTGGTCGTCATCGATACGGTTCTCTCTGAAACGGCTTCCATCGCTCACTATGTCCTTCCCGAATCCTTCTATCTTGAGCGCGACGAGGCGGTGGACACAAAACACAGCGGAAAAAGAGCTCAAGTCAGCATTCAACAGCAAGCCCTGAAACCTTTATATAACACGCGACCCGGTACACAGATCATTGTCGAACTGGCAAGACATCTGGGTGTGGAGAAGTATTTCAATTTCAATATTGAAGAGGCTAACCAATTACGACTCAAACCGCTGGGTGTAAATTTAGGAGATTTGAAAGCCAAAGGTGTTCTCTTTGTGGGCGAGAAATGGAGAGAAGGCTTTGATAAATTGGATACCCCGTCAGGGAAAATAGAGCTCTACTCGGAAACGCTCAAGAAACTCGATTTCCCGCCCGTCCCCAGGTGGGAAGAACCCTTAGTTTCTCCAGATCCAAGAGATCCTCATTCTTTTCGGTTGCTTCATGGTAAGCAATCCATCCATACCCATTCCATGACAGCGAATCAACCCTATCTGATGGCCATCAGTCACCGGTATGATATGATCAGGGTGTGGATGAACAGATCCAGAGGGAGACAGTTGGGACTTGAGGATGGGGATTGGGTTCGGATGAAATCGATTGTCGGTGAGGGGAGGATCCGAGTCCGATTGACAGAAGGACTCCATCCCTCCTGTGTGTGGCTTCCCAGTGGTTACGGGATCTTTTCAAAAGATTTAAAGACAGCCTATGATATGGGGTTGTCCTATAATGATTTCCTTCCGACTTATTTCGATCCAACGGTGGGACACTCCATGTCCTCGGAGATCGTGGTCCAGGTGAATAAAGCATAGCGCAAAATGGCTAATGGCTGATAGCAAATAAGTAATGGCTTATAGTTTCTGGTTCTTAACTATCAGCTATAAGCTATACGCTATAGGCTAAGTGAGGTAGTGAGTGATGCCAAGATATGGAATGGTTATTGACGAATCGAAATGTGTGGGATGCAATGCATGCCGGGTCGCATGCCAGAATCAGAACAACCTTGCACCCTATGAAGCTTACAACCATCTGGAAGAACGGGAGTATGGAACCTTCCCAAATTACTCCCGTGAATTCTTACCCGTTCAGTGTCAGCACTGTGATAATGCTCCCTGTGTGAAGGTCTGTCCCACGGGAGCCTCCCATAAAAGACCGGATGGAGTGGTCCTGGTCGATAAGAACAAATGTATCGGTTGCAAATATTGCATCGCTGCCTGTCCTTACAATGTGAGGATTATCAAGGAAGATGGGGGCTACATTGAAAAATGTCGATTCTGCATCGAATTTGTTGAGAAGGGGCAGAAACCGGCCTGTATGACAACCTGTATGACAGGAGTTCGAATGTTTGGAGACTTGGACGATCCTAATAGCGAAGTTTCAAAATCCATTGCGAAGAATAAAATGAAACAATTCAAGGCCGAAATCAACACAAAACCGAGGATCTATTACCGAAAGGCATGATGGAAATGACCAATGCAGAAAGGGAGCGTTTTTTAGAGATACTGGCCTGCCTCTTTTCTCCTCCAGACCGAGAAATGGTCGAGCTGGTTCATCAGGGAAACATCTATTCCTTTTTCCATCATTATTTTCAAATCTGGGGAGAGGATACGAACATCCTTGAGGGATTCCTTATGGAAAGGGGCCCTGAAATCATTTTCAGAGATTTGAAAGAAGAGTACGGCCGTCTCTTTTCTTCAGAGGCGGGAAGCGAAAAGATTTCATTAGTGGAGTCGTTCTACAAGCCCTGGACTCAAGACCCTCATTGTCCTCTTCCCTTTGCCACTGAAAAGGGGCTGCTCATGGGGGATTCTGCACTCCATCTGTTGGCCCTTTACAAGCAATGCGGTTTAGAGGTGGAGGGAGAATATCAGGGAATGCCGGACCATCTGATCATGGAACTGGAATTTTTATCCTATCTTTACCGGTGGAAAAAGGATAAAGAAATAAAAGGATTTATCGAGGATCATTTACATTGGATTACCCTCTTGAGAGAAAAGTTCAAGGAGTTCCATTCCCATCCCTTTTACAGGAGTACCCTGGAAGTCCTTCTTCTCTTTCTCCGTAAGGAAAAAGAAAGGTTGGAGGTGGAGTGTCATGGATAGAAGAAAATTTATTGATAGATTTTTCCCGTTCTTGGCCCTAGGGGGTATCCTCCTTCTGGGAGCAGGAGGCTGCGAAAAGTATCAGCATAAGCAATTTAAAAAATTTGGAAATCAGGAAAAGTTATGGCAACTGGCAGCCGGGCAAGAGAAATTGGAAGAACCTGTTGATCTGGCCTATGCGAAAGAAACTCCTGCACTTTACCGGGATGCCTCCATGGGGAAGGCCGATCCTAACTTCGTTCCAAAAGTAACCGGAGGCTGAAGCTGAGAAGGATTCGTCGGAGACGAATCAAGACTTAATGGTTTTTACGGGCACGTGACACAAGCACGGACACGTGATTTTAGCAGGGAGTAAACCATGGAAGGAATGATACAGATTCATTGGAACTGGATTGTGGCGATTGATCTCTTCGCCGCAGGGTTGAGCGCAGGGGCTTTTATCATCTCGGCCACCGCTTATTTTATTGGGAGAGAAAGGTATGAAACCATTACAAGAATTGGTGCCTATATCGCCCCTTTTCCAGTCCTGGTGGGCATCATAGCCCTCATCTACGATCTTGAACGACCTCATCTCTTCTGGAAGCTCTTTCTCACCTTTCAACCCAACTCCGTCATGTCTCTCGGATCTTGGCTTCTTTTCTTTTTCTCAATCTTCAGTATGGCGCACCTTTACCTCTGGCTTCCTGAAAAATATGATTATCTTAAAGTCGTCCCTGCAATAAAATCGAATCGATTTTTAACTCTTTTTAGAGGAGATAATTTAACGAAGATAAGGGGATTGGTGGCTGGGTTTGGAATTCCTATCTCCATTGGAGTGGGAATCTATACCGGTGTTCTATTGGGTGCCTTAACGGCACGACCCTTCTGGAATAATCCCATGTTACCGATGTTATTTTTGATCTCCGCCATGATGACAGGTTCGGCCTCCATCTGTTTTGTGGGTTGCTTCATCAGAGGATTTCGTGGGATGAGCAGGGAGGCGATCAATACGAACAAGTTTATGATTCATTCCATCGATTTCACACTCATGGTCTTCTCCATCATCGCTGTTTTCCTATTCATCCTGGGCTTATATGTATCCCCAAGAAGTTCCGTAGCGGCCGTCCACCTGATCATGGGCGGCGAATTCACCCTCCTTTTCTGGAGCCTTGTGGTGGGAGTAGGTATCCTCCTTCCTTTGGCCTTCGAGGTCTATGAGTTGATTCCCCATTATATTGGACAAGCAGAACTGAGGGAACATAATCCCTGGATTTCTGGAATCATTACAACATCTGTCCTCATCGGAGGATTTGCCATGCGATATGTCGTAATTTATGCAGGACAGATGGCCCAAGTCATTTCTTAACGATCGAGTGTTTTTGTCTTTCTTTTCTTCCAGCGAGGGCTTCCTTTTTTCAGTGGGGAAATTCCCATCCCCCTGCAAACCGGTCAAGAATCCCCTGTAAACATCTAAATTCCCCTTCTCACTTGAACATTTCGTGATCATCGCAGTATCTCTCTCCTGCCTCCGGGAGCTCCTTGAGAGAGTGTGTCCTTAAAGCCTGTTCAATAAGTGAACTTTGAAGGTTTGAGTGTGATTTGCTTCCCAAGTTGCCCCCAAATGTGGAGATTTCTTTGTTGACCAACCCCGCCATTTTTCGTATATTAAACTCACCCCAAGGGGGGGATTATCAATTTGAGAAAATCCAAGAAAGGGGGAGAAGAAAATGGAAAAGAGAATATTTTTTACTCTGCCGGTGGTTATCCTGATGGTATCATTTTTTCTTACGGGTTATGCTTACGCTAAGCATGTTCCACCCTGGACCCGGGCGATTGACCCTGTCGTTTCCACCGATTGGTTAGCTGCCCACAGCGCAGAGGTTGTCATTCTGGATATTAGAGCCGACTATGCAGCGGGGCACATACCGGGCTCAATCAATGAACCTTTTGTAACAGCTTTTGATCCCTGCAAAGGACCCATTTCTAATTGGATAACCGGGAGTGATGATTGCCTTTGGCTTCAATTACCCGATGTAAATAATCTATTGATTACCATCGGAAACCTCGGGATATCAAAGGGTTCACGGGTCGTGGTTGTAACTACACCCAACCCCGGAGAACCTCCATTCTACGGCTTTGCGAATGCCACAAGGGTTGCCCTTACCCTCATCTATGCAGGAGTAAAGAATGTGGCTATTCTTGACGGGGGATACCCCAAGTGGGCGGCAGAAGGTAGGCCTGTCAGTCAGAGCCCTACGAATGCGACACCGGCTACGTACCGAGCTAAAGTGAATAAGGAAATGGTTGTCCCAATAGAATATCTTCGAAAGCGCATTGGCAGGGCTGTCATTGTCGATGCCAGAGACGCGGAGGTCTACTTCGGGGCAGCGATTGAGCCTTTTGCTCCAAAGGAGGGACATATCCCCACTGCGAGATCTTTGCCCACTCCCTGGATATGGAAGCTAGACAGCGAAAGCTATATTTATAAGGATGCAGAGATACTTAGCGCAATGGCCTCCGGTGTGATCGGTAAGTATAAGGCTGATGAAATTATTGTCTATTGTGGTGTGGGCGGATATGCGAGCTCCTGGTGGTTTGTGCTGACTCAGGTGCTAGGGTATGACAATGTAAAGATCTTTGACGGGTCAGCCCAGGAATGGGTAAGGTATTACGATATGATTCCGTATCAGTGGGACTGATATAAACGCATTTTATAAATTGACAATCAACCCCCTCACCCTTCCCCTCTCCCCCAACGGGGAGAGGGCAGGGTGAGGGGGGAAATGGTATGTGTCCCTATTTTTTAGCCAGTTTTTCTATCCAGTGTTTTAGGCGGTTCCAGAAGGTTAGTTTTTCGAAGACATAAAGCCCCTCTCGTGTTTTCAGAGAGACCTTCTTGCCCATCTTCAATTCTTTAGGGGAACGATAATCCGGATTGCAGGCCATCACCATCTCCCCTTCTTTGGTTTTGACAAAGCCAAGGGTGAGGGGCGAGCGGAACCCTTCCGGAACGGCATAAAGGGTGGTAAAGGTTTCCAGAATTCCAACTCCCATCGGTGGGGGAGAAGGGGTGCTTTTCTTCGAAACGGTCATTTTCGGATCATCCTCCGGGCTCCGGTCTTCCTGGAATCGGGTTGGCCTGACTTTCAGGGTTCTTTTTCGGTCGGTTCGTTCAAGAATGGTGACTAAATTATTATTCCCTAATCCTCCAATGCTGTGAGCCAATCCGATTTCTGCCCTCTCTAACTGTCTCTCTGTGCCTGCCTCCCCTCTCAGTTGATAGACGATCTCCACCAACTGAGCAAGGCCCGAGGCGCCCACAGGGTCCCCTCTCGCCTTCAAACCTCCGGATGGGTTGATGGGAAGCCTTCCTCGAAGATAGGTGATTCCTTCCTCCAAGGCCTTCCATCCTTCTCCGGCGGGGAAAAAGCCTAAATCTTCTGTTCCGATAATTTCAAAAAGGGTAAAGACATCATGGACTTCCGCGAATTGAATATCCGAGGGATTGAGCTGAGCCATGGTGTAAGCCTTTTGAGCGGCTTCCTTTGTCGAGTTAAAGGAGGTGAAAGAAGTTCGATGTCTTGCGGCAGCCGTATCCGTGGCATGGCCGATGCCAGAGACCTTAATCGGAGTGGGTTGAGACGTGAGGATCATGGCCGAAGCCCCATCCGTGATCGGTGCACAATCATAAAGGCGGAGAGGATAAGAGACCATCTGACTCCTCAGATAATCTTCTTTCGTAATCATTTTTCTGAATTGAGCATAGGGATTGAGGTACCCATTGGAGTGGTTCTTGATGGCCACCTGGGCAAGAATATCTTCAAGTTTCAGCGGTGAAAGATTGAATTCCCGGGCATATTTTTGCGCAATCATCGCGGCCAAGGCAGGCATGGTCGCGCCGTACCTTCGTTCAGAGCGATCGATCGCCTCGGAAAGAATCCGGGTGGTTTTGGCCGTGGGAAGGTGAGTCATTTTTTCGCCGGCGAGGACGAGGACGTGTTTCATATGGCCAGAAGCCACGGCATCAAACCCCGCCTCAAAAGCGCCTGCACCTGTAGAGGAAGTGGTCTCCACTCGAGTGGAGGAAACGCCCGTCAGCCCAAGCGTATCGACTAAAAGGGCGGCAAAATTAGAATCCCCGACAAATTCCTCAACATTCATGACCCCTGTGTAGATGGCGTCGACGCGCTCCAATTGAGCTTCCTTTAAGGCTGAGGAACCCGCCTCAGCCATCATCTTTTCGAGAGAATCTTTCGATCTCCCGAACTTTGTCATGCCCACGCCTGAAATGTAAACGTCCATCAGTCTTTTCCGTTCTCTCATCTGAATCTTACAACAAAACATTTCATTTTAACAGGAAGACTCAGAGGGTAAACCTCCTCCTTTTCAAAAAGATCGGTAAGGCTTCAGACTTGCTCGCCCGACACGCGCTTTGATTGGAGCCTTAGCGATGGGACCAATTAAGAGGAAATACTAACTTTAAAAAACAGAATCAGGCAACTAGACAAGCACATCCTGTTTATAACATAGCGAAACAATGATACTTTTACTTGTGAAAAAAAATCCTTTGACCTCGTGAGAAATGAATATTATATTTAGGTAAGATCTAATGTTGAATCTCGTAAAGCTTTTGGTGCTTTTATAAATATATTTAAGAAAAGTTTTTCCCTCCTTTAAAAAACCGAAACAAAGAATTCGTTCAACATTAGGATCAAATTTCAGAGGCTGATAGAGATGGATGAGATCAGTTATCAGAGTTTTTTAACGACCAGGATTAGCGACTTGAAGTTGGATGTCAACGAAGGCTTGGCTCCTTCCTTCAAGAGATTGAAGAAGGAACTCAGAGAACATCGAATTCTCATGTGGCCTGATTTCTATCTCGGGAATGAGTGGGGATGTGTGAATAAGAAGATCTCGATCAGCATCCCGTTCTATTTAGCCATGCCTGAATTGAAAGACCTTGAAGGGGATACACCGACCCATGAGGAGATGATAAAAATCCTGCGCCATGAAACAGGCCATGCGGTGAATTATGCCTACAAACTTTGGCAACGAAAAGACTGGAAAAAAACCTTTGGTGATTTTCACAAGAAGTATCGCGATGGATATCTCTACCGGGTGAATCCTTGGTCGAAGAGTTATGTCAGACACCTCCACTATTTAGGGGATCCTCATTACGCTCAAAAACATCCTGATGAAGATTGGGCAGAGACCTTTGCCATCTGGCTCGACCCCCGGTCCCACTGGGGCGTTAAATATCGAAATTGGCCCACCGCCTTGGAGAAATTATCTTATGTAGATCGTTTGATGGAAGAGATTGCGGGAAGGGAACCTTTGAATTTGGATAAGAAACAAGATGGCATATATACGGCGGTTGAAGAGACGGTAACGGAATGGTGGGGTTTAAACGGAGAAATCCTGGATCAGGAACTCCAGGAATATCTGACCGATATGAACGAACTCTTCATCAAACCGGGAAATGGATGGGGGGATCTTCTCCCGGCATGGAAGTTGATCCGAAAATATGCGAGACCCCTCACGGAGCGAGTGAGTCTCTGGATCTCAGGGTCGAATAAACACACCCTTCGAAAAAGGCTCCGCCGATGGGAAGCCATCTGCAGGAACGAATCCTTGGGGTACCTTTCCGAAGATGAGGAAAGGAAAGTGATTGAGTTGGCCACCCTCCTGACTTACTATGTGGTGGATGGGATTCATCACTTCCGCAACTGATCTCCTCTCATTCTTTTCATCGATTGACTTAAACATTAGACAATCAAGCCACGGAGTATTGCGCTATCCGTCTCGGCGGTCAAGGTATTGGCAGGCTGTTGAAAAACGCCCATCTGCGGCGTTCCCCTCATCCTTCGTCGTTGCAGCGTACATTCAAGTACGCCTCACTCCTCAGGATTTCGGGCGTCTTGCATCTGGGCATTTTTGATCAGCCTGAAAAAATGAGTTTTTCAACAGGCTCTTGAACTTAGATGACAGGATTCGGGTGATGGATATTCTCGAATGGGTCGAGGAAAGGATGGAACCTGAATGAAGTTCAGAGTTCGGAGCTAGAGTCTACTTCTCCGAACTCCGAATTAATTCCCCGAACTATCAAAGGATGACCGTTTTTTTGATGGTCTTGACGATTTCCTCAGGTTCATCAATCATCTGGAGGATTTCTAGATCTGAGGGTGAAATCTTTCCCTCCTTCAGCACCGTTTCCTTCATCCAATGCAAAAGGCCTTTCCAATAATTTGACCCAACCAAGATCACCGGAAAAGGTCGAATCTTGTGAGTCTGAATGAGTGTGACGGATTCAAACAATTCATCCATCGTGCCAAAACCACCCGGAAGGATGACATAGGCGACTGCATATTTGACAAACATCACCTTCCGGACGAAAAAATAACGAAATCTCAAAGTAATATTGGCATAGGGATTGGGCTTCTGCTCCAAGGGAATCTCGATGTTGAGGCCGATGGAATTGCCCCCGGCAGAGGCAGCGCCTTTGTTGGCGGCCTCCATGACCCCAGGGCCTCCTCCTGTGATGACACCAAAACCATTCTCCGCAAGGAGCTGGCCAATTTGCTCCGCCTTCTGGTAGACCTCGTCTCCCGGTCTGACTCGCGTGGACCCGAAGATGCTCACCGAAGGATGATATTTCCCCAGGGCTTCGAACCCCTCTACGAATTCCGCCATGATATGAAACATTCTCCAGGATTCACTGGCAGCAATCTCATTGATTACATACTGCTTATCGATCATGAATTCTCCTTTTCCACCCCCACCCCTGCCTGCGGCCCCGGCAAGCTCTCCCTCCCCATTTTAGGGGGAGGGTAGGGAGGGAACTGTCGCTTATTTTTATTGATAATTTCAACATTTTATATTAGGAAAAAGAGAGTTTAAAGTCAATCCTCTGGTAAAAAAGTAATTTAGTTCGGAGTTTTAGTTTTAGGGTTCCGAACTCCGAACGGCTTTAGGGAAAATTCGTAGGGAGCGCACAGATGAGAGTGGAATTCTTGGGAGGGGTTCGAACGGTGACTGGGTCGGCCACTCTTCTAGAACAAGATTCATTAAAGTGGCTGGTCGATTGCGGAATGTTCCAAGGAGGCAAAGAACTCGAGAAGAGGAACTGGAAAATCCAACCCTACCGGGCCAAAGATATTTCATTTATTCTACTCACCCATGCCCACATCGACCATAGCGGTCTCATCCCAAAACTGGTCAAGGAAGGATTCCGGGGAAAGGTGATCTGCACCAAAGCCACCCGCGATCTCTGCGAAGTGATGCTCCAGGATAGCGGGCGTATTCAGGAGATGGAAGCGGAGTGGCAGAATCGTAAAGGGAAGAGGGCTGGAAAGGGTGAGGCAATTCCCCTTTACACCGCGAAGGATGCAGAAAAATCTCTTCGATGCTTCCAGCCAGTGAGCTATGGTGAAATCGTTCAACTGGCGGAAGGCGTGAAGGTGCGATTCCAAGATGCCGGACACATTCTGGGATCTGCCATCATTGAAATCTGGATCCAAGAAGAGGGAGAGGAGAAAAAACTTGTCTTCTCAGGAGACCTGGGAAACTTTGACCAGCCGATCGTTCGAGATCCATCGATCATCGAAGAGGGGGATGTGCTCTGGCTGGAATCCACCTATGGGGATCGGCTTCACAAATCAAGGGAAGAGACCGTTCAGGAATTGTTGAAAATCGTTCAGGAGGCTATTTCTCATCGGGCAAAGGTCGTCATTCCTGCTTTTGCCGTGGAGCGGACTCAGGATATCATTTACACTCTTGGCCAATCTATCCGAGGCGGCACCCTCCCTCCCATTCCCGTCTATATTGATAGTCCACTGGCCATCTCCGCCACGGAGATCTTTAAGAAGAATTCAGACTGTTTTGACCAGGAGACCCAAAAAATCCTATCGGGGGGAGAAAATCCATTAGAAATCCCCGGTATCCTCTACACCCGGACCACCGAAGAATCCAAGGCCATTAATGAAGACCCAAGGCCCGGGATCATTGTTTCAGCCAGTGGGATGTGTGATTCCGGAAGGATTCGACATCATTTGAAGCACCACCTCTGGCGACAAGAATCCCACATCGTCATCATCGGTTACCAGGCCGAGGGGACCCTGGGGAGAAGGATTGTGGATGGAGCCAAGACGGTCAGGCTCTTTGGGGAGGAGATTGCTGTCAAGGCCCATATCCATACCTTGGGCGGATTCTCTGCTCATGCCGACCGGAAAGGGCTTCTCGATTGGATCTCCCATCTCCGTAATCCCCAGATGGAGGTATTGATCAACCATGGCGAAGAGAAGATCTCCATGGGATTGAGTCAACTCGTCAGCGAGCGATTCCATTTCAAAACGAGCGTGCCGCAGTGGAGAGAGAAGAGAGTTCTTTTCAGTGAAGTAGAAAAAGGGATGCCTGAAGAAGAAGTCAAGGAGGAATCCCCTCCTGAGGAGCCGCTCTCCGTTTTATTGAACCGTTTGGACCGAACGTACAAGAGACTTCGTCGAAAATTGAAAAGGGAGAAAAAGAAAGGAGAGGATGGTGACCGCTCGAGGTGGTGGAGGCAACTCGGGGAGGTCCATCAAAAATTGGAGGAGCTGGAGAAAGAAATGGAGTAGGAGAAAAATCATGAGAAAGCCAATTTCGTTCGGTTGGAAAGTTTTGGCCTTCTTCAGTTTGTTCTGGACGTTTCAAGAATGCACGGCGGGGATGACGGTGGAACAGGTGGTGAGGGATCAAAACGGAGTCCCCTCAAAAACGTTGCTCTTCTTTTCGGGCACCCAGTTTCGAACAGATCATCAGGAGCGTGGGCTGACCACTGTCCTGGACTTCAAAGAAGATCGATTGGTGATGATCGATCACCGATCCAAGAATTATGTCGAAGTCAAACTCTCCCAGTGGGAGAGAGAAGTGGCAAAACGGCTCAAGAAAGAATCCCCCGGCGTGAAGCCGAAGGAGAGGGAGATCATCGTGAGAAGGACCGGCAAAACGGCGGTCATCAGCGGCTTTCGGACGGAGCAAGTCGAGATATTGGCCGGGGGTGAATTGATCGAGGAGAATTGGGTGACCCGAGATGTCGAGACGAAAGAGATCGAGCAGGTGATGGATCGCGTGGCCCATGGGTTTTCAAAAGATTTCCGGCGCGAGATGAAAGAAGGCCGAGAGATCTATGAGAAACTCAAGCCTTATGGCTTTCCGGTATTGATAAAAGACTATACGATGACCTACGGGTTAGGCGCGATTGACCGGGTAGAAGTCAAAAAGATCGAGAAGAAGGAATTGAAAGAAGAGGTTTTTCTTCCCCCCCGGGCTATCAGAAGATCGTACCCGAACCTTCGAAAAAGTGAGTGACGGGTGGCCGGGGAGCTTCATTCATCTATCTTCAAAACCTCCTGGACTTCACCTCCGCCGGCTCGAGAAGATCAAGAGGCTCGAAACGTAGACCTCTATCAAAGTGAAAGCGATGGCTCATGCCGTCCTGGAAAAAGATTCGACCCTTTCCCTTCCGGATTTTACGCTCTTGAAGGCTTCTGCCGGTTCTGGGAAGACCTACTCCCTCGCGGAGAGATTTGTCCAGTTCCTCCTGTCCGATCACATTCCACAAAACCATCTTAGAAGTATTCTCGCCATTACCTTTTCAAATAACGCTGCGAAAGAGATGAAGGAGCGAATTCTCTCATGGCTCAAGGACCTTTATTTCAAGGACCCCCAAAAGATCGATGAGATCTCTGAAATCGTCTCCCTGAAGAAGGAACATCTTGCAGAAAAAGCCGGGGCCAAGATCGATGACATTTTAAGAAACTACACTGAGTTCCAGGTGAGGACCATTGACAGTTTTATGACCTCCATTTATAAGGCCTCCGCGATCAATCTCGGTTATAGCCCTGACTTTGACATGGTCATGGCCCCGGAGAGGATCATGGCCTATGCCTTCAATCGATTTCTGCGAGGAGTCCGGGCAAAAACTCCGGAAGCTGAATTCCTCGAGAAACTTCTGGAGATCATTCTGGAGAACAGGGGAGGGGAGTCTGCCTATCTCTGGAATCCCTCCGAGGATTTTCTAGAGGAAACCGTGGAACTTTACCGTCAGCTCTCGGGTATGGTCAAAGAGGCAAAGATCGTCGAAGCAGAAAAAGAAATCGAATCCATGAAGGACGAGATTCGAGAGACGGCGGAGAGCCTGAATGGCCTCATTGAAAAATCGGGTCTTATCAAAAGCAAGGGAAGTTCATTTCACAAGATTTTGGAGCTGGTGAGAAGCAATGCCTTCCCCGATCTTGTTGATAAAGGTCTTGTAAACGCCCCCGTCCTCAAACCTAAGAAAGAAGAAGAGAGAACCCGGTTCGAAAGAATATCGGAAATGTGGGACTTCCTCGGAACTCGAATAAGAAAATATGTCGAGCTCTACGCAACAACTTATTACGGTCCCTATCTCAGGACTTATGAAGCCTTCAAAGATATTCTTGAGGAGGTAAAGAAAAGGGAAGGCACCATTTTCATCCATGACATCAACAAAAAGCTTTCGGACTATCTCGATCATGAAATCGTTCCCGATGTCTACTTTCGGATCGGGGAGACGATCTACCACTACCTGATCGATGAATTCCAGGACACCTCTCCCATTCAGTGGGCCAATCTCTTTCCCCTCATCGAGAACTCCCTTTCCCAGGGAGGAAGTCTCTTTGCCGTGGGCGATACCAAGCAGGCGATCTATGGCTTCAGGAATGCGGATTACGGGATCATGAAGGGGCTCGAATCGAGCAACCCTTTTTCTTCTGCCCATCAGAGCGTGAAAGAGCTGGAGATCAATTTTCGCAGCCTCGAAGGAGTCGTCGATTTCAGCAAGACCCTCTTCAAAAGGGTGATCGCCGATCATGACAAATACCGGGAGCCCGCGAGCAGGAGCGGGCTCATCGATTATGAACAAAAGGTGAAGGAGGACCACAGAGGTTCAGGATATGCGGAAGTGATTCGATGCGAAAAGAAGGAGGACGAGCCTGCTGAAAAAGAGAAAATCCAGGATTTAATCAAAGACCTCATCCAGAGGGGGTATCCCTACTCGGATATCGCCATCCTGGCCTACCGGAATGAGGACGTGGTCAATGTCACGACCTGGCTGAACGAGGTAGACGTTCCCTTCATCTCCTACAGCAGCCTTGACATCAGGACAAGGAAACTCACCGCTGAGATCGTCGCATTGCTCACCTTCCTCGATTCTCCGCCTGATGATCTTTCCTTCGCAGGTTTTGTCCTGGGAGAGATCTTCAGAAAAGCTTTGGAAAGAAACGAAAAGTTCATCGAATTGGAAGCGCTCCATGGATTTTTCTTCAGGAACCGGAAGAAAGGCCCCCTCTATAAAACCTTCCAGGAGGAATTCCCTGAGCTTTGGGAGGCCTATTTCGAGACTCTTTTCAAGTCGACAGGTTACTTACCCCTCTATGACCTGGTGAACGAGATTTATTGCATTTACAAGGTGTTCGATCACTTCAGGGAAGAGGAGGCCACCCTCATCAAGATCCTGGAGGTGATCAAGAATTTTGAGGGAGAAGGCAGAAACAATCCCGGCGATTTCCTCAAATACGCCTCTGGCGAAGAGACAGGGGAGTCGGATTGGACCATGGATGTTCCGGCAGGAATCAATGCGGTGAAGGTAATGACCATCCACAAGGCAAAAGGATTGGGGTTCCCGGTCGTCCTCATTCTCATGTATGAGGAGATTCCCCGGGGTTTCAAATATATTCTTGATGAGGAGGCGGACGGAGTCCATTTGCTCAAGATCAACCAGCAGATCATGAAAGCGAGCCCCTTTCTTCAGGAGAAGTACGAAGAAGCAAGGCTCAAGGACCTGGTGAACAAGCTCAATACCCTTTATGTGGGTTTTACGAGGGCAGGGGATGAGCTTTATGTCGTTGGAGTTCAAGGGAGAAGAAATCAATTTCCGATCGATCTCCTGAAGGAGATGGATTCTCAAACCGGATGGAAGAGTGTTCCGCGCCCCCGTTCCCCTGAAATGACTCAAGAAAAAATGGAGCTCTATTATCCTCCAGACCCGATCAAATTCCCTTTTGCAGTCGTTGAGGAGCTCAACTTAGAGGAGAGGCTGAGAGGCGAGTTTATTCACAGAGTCCTCTCTTTTGTTGATAGCGTGGATGAAAACACCGAATCGGAACTCGATCGGATCATCAAGCGGGTGAATCATGAATTGAAGACCGACTATCCCCTGGAAGCCATGAAGAAGAGCCTTCTGGAATTCCTGGACCATCAAGAAGTAAACCCTTATTTTCGGGACATTCCAGGGAGGGTCATCAAAAGGGAGCAGGAGTTCTCAGACCCCCGGGGAAACCTCTTCAGGATGGACAGGGTGATCTTCGAAGAGGATCAGATATCCGTGATCGATTACAAAACAGGCACGGACAAAGAAGCTGAGAGGGAATATATCTCCCAAGCTCAAGAATTATATCCGGATCTTAAAGGAGATCTATCCGGGGAAGAAGGTCGAAGGGGTCATTGCCTACGTGGATCTGAAAGAGATCAGCAGAGTTAAGTGAGTCTGATTCAGACGTTAGACCATAGACTTCAGACCTTAGACTGGAAGGAAAAGATGCAAGAAGTTGCAAAAAAACAGTGACGGGATTGGTTGGCGAAGTAGGGAGGAATTGGCTGAAAATAGAAGGCAGAACACAGTAGAATAAACCAGACACGCAACACAGGCATGATAAAAAGGGTGGAAAGCACTACAAGGGTTAATTCTCTGAATCGGATAGTCTGGAGTCAAAGTCGGAAGTCCCGTGTCTTGAATTTCAGAGTGAGGGTTAAGTGAACGTCCTTTTGATTTCGTCATCGGAGAATCTGGTTGAAGAAGTGGCGGAGCAACTCATCTGCGTTGGAAAGGACTATTCTTCGAGCCTCGTGATCTTCCCTGGCAAGAGGCCATCGCACTTCCTCAGGAAAGTCCTTGCGGAAAGGGAGAAGTCGAGTTTCATACCGCCTTTGATCCTCTCCATGGATGAGTTCATCGAACATGTTCATGACGAGTCCCTGGAGCTCGAGGGAAGAAAGCTCGAAGCCATCGATGCGATCTCGATCCTTTACAGCATTCATACCGCCTCGCCCGAGCACCTAGGGAGAAAGAGTTTTCTCACTCCCGACACGTTCTTCCCTGTCGGGACGAAGCTCTACAACGAACTCGAAGAGCTTGCCATCGAAGGGATATCCTCCAAAAAGGTAAGAGAGATCGACAGCATCGCCGGAGAGAACATCCCCGAGCCCACGGCGAAGAGGCTTCAATCGCTCTCGTATTTCTACGAAGCGTTTTACAGGCGGATCGAGGAAGACCATTTTTCTACGAGGTCTTCGAGATACCGTGCAGTTTCAGAGAAGATCGACCGTTTAAATCTGGATCGTTTCAAAAGAGTGGTCCTGGCAGGCTTTTTTGCCCTCACGGAATCGGAGAAAAATATTTTCAGATCCCTGATGAGAAGGGGGAATACCCTTTTCATTTTTCAGGAGGGAGAGGGGATGAGGAAGAAGCTGCTCGACCTGGGAATACCGGCTCAAAGGGGATTCCCTTCCACCGAGCCCGAAATCCATTGTTATAAGAGTCCGGATTCCCATGGCCAGGTCCTCGGCGTAAGCGCCCTCTTGAAGAACAGGATCGATCAGAAGGAACGGATGGACGAAAGCCTAGTCATCGTTCTTCCCTCCTCTGAAACCTTGATTCCCCTCTTCCACCAGGCCCTGAGCCTCCTCGACCCGGACAACTATAACGTCTCCCTCGGATACCCTCTCCAGAGAACTCCTCTCTTCGGCTTTTTCAACAATCTCATGGAAGTGGTGACGACCATGGATGGGGATCGTCTTTATGTCCCGTATTACCTGGAGTTCATTCTCCATCCTTATATGAAAAATATCTATTTCCAGGGAAGGGCAGAGATGACCCGGATTCTCTTCCATACCATCGAGGAGGCCTTGACGGAGAAGCGAACCAGGAAGTTTTTATCCTTGGAGGAACTGGAGAGTGATGAGGCCATCCTCGATGCCATCAAAGAAAAAGTATTAAGAGCCGAGCCGGGGATTACTCTGGAGATGATGAGAGACCATCTGGAGGCAATCCACGCCCAGACCCTCGGAAAGATGCTTTCTTTTCGGGATGTCGGGGACTTTGCAGGGAAACTGAAAGAGGTGGTCGAATACATCTATCGGAGCAGCACGGCCCGTCTCCATCCCTTTTTCTATCCCTACTCGGACTCTTTCCTCACCCACCTGGACATCCTCTCCAAATCCCTGATGAAGGAGATCCAGTTTCAGGAGGTCGCAAGCTATTTCACCCTCTTTAAAAAATATATCATGACTTCCTATACTCCTTTTGCAGGAACGCCTCTGAAAGGGGTGCAGGTCCTCGGATTCCTGGAAACGAGGAATCTAAAATTTGAGAACGTCCTCTTTCTCGACGCGAACGAGGGAATCCTCCCCGATACGACCAGAGAGGATTCTTTTTTGCCCTTCAAGGCGAGGCAGATGTTGGGACTTCCCACCTACCTCGACAGGGAAGAGATCATGTTCTACATGTTCGATACTCTGATCCGGGGAGCCAAGGCGTCGCATCTTTTTTACGTCGAAAATGATGAGAAGGAGAAGAGCAGGTTTGTCGAGAGGTTCCTGTGGGAGAGGCAGAAGAGAGAGGGGAGAAAAGATGACAAGGGTTATGTGAGGACCATCCAGTACGCTGTGAATCTGAGGGAGGAGAACCCCCGTCCCGTCCCTAAATCCATGGAGATGGTCAAGTTCTTAAAGGAATATCCATTCAGCGCCAGTTCTTTAAATACCTACCTCTCTTGTCCCCTCCAGTTCTATTACGAATATGTGCTCGGGCTCAGGGAAAGGGAGGTTATTTCGGAAGAGTTTGAGAAAGAGGAGATTGGATCGTTTGTTCACCTGGTCCTTTGCGATTACTTGAAGGGGAAGACAGGATCCATCTTGACCGAAAAGGAGATGAATCTCAAGGAATTCGAGAAAGTCTTCTATAAAGATTTCGAGGAGCAATACGGTAAAGACCCTACGGGTGAGATCTATCTCCTCAGGACCCAGGTGGAGAGGCATTTGAAGGATTTTATCAAGTATTACCAGGTGCCGAAGATCAGGGAGTTTCGGACAAAAATCCTGGGTCTCGAACAGAGGGTCGATGTGAAGAAGGACTCCTTCAAGCTCGGGGCGCGGCTCGACCGGGTCGAGAAGAGGGGGGAGAGGACCGCTATCATCGATTACAAGACCTCCGCGAATAAAAATTACCTCGCCATGCGTTACCCTAAGCTCGATCTAAAAAAGAGGGATTCCTGGAGCGAAGCCATCGCCACGCTTCAGCTTCCATTTTATCTCCTCACCTATTCTACTTTAACGGGAGAAAAACCGGAAACGATCGATTGCATGTTTTTACTCCTCGGAAAGGCAAGGATTGACACCGGCATCGAAGTTCCGCTTTTTGATAATGAGACCGAGTTCAGGGAGAATTTTGGAAATCTGACCGAGGTGATTTTCAGCCTCCTGAGAGAAATCGTGAACCCGGATCAATCCTTCATGCCTACCGTTGATCCAAAGAAAAATTGTAGCAGGTGTCCGTATGGATATATTTGCACAAACTAGCAGGTTGCTCAAAAATGGCCATCTGCTGCGTTTCCCTCATCCTTCGTCGTTGCGGCGTACCGCCAAGTACGCCTCACTTCTCAGGATTTCGGGGGCCTTGCATCTGGCCCTTTTTGAGCAACCTGGAAAAGATGACTTTTTCAGCAGCTTGCTAGGATAAAGGACTTTTCCGTGAAAGCGAGGGCAACATGAACGGCGCTGAAAGCCTGATCCGCACCCTCATCGCATCCGGTGTTGAGGTTTGCTTTGCCAATGCAGGTACCTCTGAGATCCACTTCGTCCTTGCCCTTGACAAGATCGGGGGCATGCGATGCATCCTTGGGATGGCCGAGACCGTGGTCACCGGATGCGCCGACGGCTATGCGAGGATGGCGGAGAAGCCTGCGATGACGCTCCTCCACTGCGGACCAGGTTTTGCCAACGGTATCGCCAACACGCACAATGCGCGCAGGGCGAATACACCGATGCTGAACATCGTCGGCGACCAGGCCTCCTTTCACCGTCCTTTTGACCCCCCGCTGACTGCGGATACCGAAGGGCTTGCGCGTGCGGTGTCACACTGGGTTCGAACGAGCGGCTCCGCGCAGCAGATCTCCTCGGACGGCGCAGCTGCTGTGCAGGCCGCGCGCAGGCCGCCGGGGCAGATCGCTACGCTGATCGTGCCGGCCGATGTTGCCTGGAGCGAGGGAAGCGGTCCGGCTGTGCCCCTGCCGGTGGCGCCGCGGCCGCGGGTGGCGCCCGAGGTGTTCCGGACAGTGGCGCGGATTCTCCGTTCGGGCGAGCCGGCCATGCTGCTCCTCAACGGGCAGGCTCTGGGGGAGGCGGGGCTCTTCGCTGCCCATCGGATTGCCCGTGCTACCGGCGCAAAGCTTCGCACGCCGACGCAGGTGCCACGCATGGCCCGCGGTCGCGGCAGGGTGCCGGTGGAGCGGGTGCCGTACGTGGTCGACACGGCCCTCGGCGTGTTGGCAGGGCTCAAGCACGTCATCCTCGTCGGCGCAAAGCCACCCATGGGGTTCTTCGCGTATCCCGGAAAGCCCAGCCTCATGGCACCCCGGGACTGCGCGATCACCGTGCTCGCCCAACCGGAACAAGACGCCGTAGCCGCGCTGCAAGGACTTGCCGACGAGATCGGTGCGCCGCGCGTCGTGCGGATTGAAGAAGCGGGCCTGAAACCGCGCATGGCCCGTGGCCCCTTTGAGTCGGAGGCCTTCGGGATGACGCTTGCAGCGCTTCTGCCCGAGAACGCCATCGTCGCCGATGACTCGGTCACTTCGGGCAGATCGTTCTTTCCGGCCACGTTCAATGCGGCGCCCCATGACTGGATCCAGAGCACCGGCGGCGCGATCGGCCACGCCTTTCCGTGCGCCACGGGCGCTGCGGTGGCTTGCCCGGACCGCAAGGTTGTGTGCCTGCAGGCCGACGGGGCGGGCATGTACTCGCTCCAGGCTCTGTGGACTCAGGCACGGGAGAGGCTTGACGTGGTGAGTGTGGTCTTTGCCAACCGCGTGTACAAAATCCTTTTCGGTGAGTTGCGTGCGACGGGCGCAGAGCCCGGAATCGCCTCCGACAGCTTCTTCGACCTCGGACGTCCTGACCTCGACTGGGTCGGTTTGGCCAAGGGCATGGGTGTGGAAGCGGTCAGCGTGGAGACGCTGGAAGGGTTTGCCGACACGTTCCGGGCCGCCTGCAGCCGTCGAGGACCGTTTCTGATCGAATTCCGGATTTTCTAATGCCATGCGCTCTGCCTGCCCGCCGAAAATATCTATTGTAGGCGGGCGGCACTCGTCCTCCTTGAGAGCAGGACGCTGGAGGATGTTCTCTGGGGGATGTTGGTTTTGACTGGGGCAGGGGGATCCCTTCCCCCGTTTTTTCCTTTCTTGACAGGAAGGAGGCGTAACTGTCATACTGATCTTCGGTGGGAGAGGGAAACCAATCGACATCATCCCGCCGGAGGAGAACGTGACAGAGCTCTTCGAACCGACCGTTGACAGAGGACAAATCAAACAGCTGATGGCAAAAATAAAACAACGGTCTCGGCCGTAGTAGAGTCGGACATTTTAAATGCGGAATTTGAAACTAAAAACATCTTGGTGCAGAACGCATAGCGGATACACTAAAGTTCAAAGCTGAAACCTCAATGCGATTGATACGGCTGGGTAGATTGAGGGGATCAGACATCCTATCCAAGAGCAAGTTCATGTGAGAAATTCAGGAGGTGGGTGATGAAGCATCTCGCAAAAGGGTTGATCTTTGTTTTCGCCGCCTTTCTGATAAACCAGACTGTCCAGGCTATTGAAATGGGCGAGACTCCTCCAACGGTAGAGTTAAGAGAAAAACTGGGGGGGCGGTTGGATGGAAAACCCTGGAACAGCGAAGAGCTACGGGGGAAGGTCCATGTCCTTTTTTACGTCGATCCTGACGAAAAAGATACGAACAATGACGCCAGCGAAGCCCTGGACAAAGAGAAGCTTCCCGGCGATAAGTATCAATCGGTTGGGATCATTAACATGGCGGCCACTTGGCTTCCCAATTTTGCCATTTCTTCTTCCCTCAAAGATAAACAGAAACGCTATCCCAGAACCATTTATGTGCGGGATGACAAGAAAGTGCTGGTGAATGCCTGGAAGATTGCCGACGACAGCAGTAATGTTCTCGCCTTTGACAAACAAGGGAAATTGATCTTTAGAAAAGACGGCAAGCTCACCACGGATGAGATCCAGAGGCTCATCAAGGCCATCCGCGATCATCTGTAATCTTTGTCCCGTCGCGGATCTTCTGAGGATGGAACGAATTTGGTGTCATCCATAAAAAAGTTGGCCCCTTCACAACAATAGAAAGATCGCGGGGGCATCCCGAAATCTTAATGGTCTTTCATGTTGAAAAGTGAGGATTGAAAGAAGAAGGGTGGCCCTTATTTGACGAATATCGAGGTCAAGAATTTGAGAAAAGTGGACAGGGAGAGCAGGACCGAAAGGATCAAGCCAGATCAGAACGGGTAACGGATGAGTACTTGGAAAAGCCGGAAGAGAATGAAAGGAGATGAGAAGAGATGGAAACAAAGAAAATCATCTATCTAATTCTCTTGGTTGCTCTTTCTCTTATTTTTTCTTCATGCCACCCTCGTCATGTTTCAGACATCAAACCGGACATGACGAGAGAAGAAGTGGCCTCCTTGTGGGGGAAAACGCCCCTGATCACCCATAGCACTGTGAATGGGAAAGCTGTTGAAACTTGGGAATATCATTTTTCAAGCTCCGATTCGATCTGTTCGGTCACTTTTTCTCAAGATAGAGTAGCGACGACTCAATGTCGTCCTGTGCGACGCGGAACGTACTGGGATTATTCACAGCCCGGGCAGAACCAGGCGGGACCTCGTGCAAGTGAGCGGACTTTGGTACGGGAGGGTTACTTTGCAATGGAGCTGGCTGAGGTGCTGAAGATAGGAGAGGTTGAAAGCGAGGCCGAAGCCGAGAGCAAATTGGCTTCGCTGGGTATTGCACCCAAGAACGGATGGATTGCAGATTATCCCTTGACGCCCAACATTATCGGAGAGCTGCGAAATGCCGTTGCAGAAGCTTCCGACTCGGGTAAAATAGCGATGAACCGGGAGGAGGCCATCAGGGCGTTTCAGGATCTGATCGCAAGTATCGAGAGTCAGAATGCTGGAGTTGAACCGCCCCCTGGCAGGGAACCCTATCCTGAGTCATATTCTTACCCCAGGTTCTATTACTACCCCTATCCATACACCTTCGGTGGTTATTATCGTTTTCACTTCCCCCATCGCCGTCATTGGAGGTAGCAAAGGGGTCTGCCTTTTTTATTCGCATTTTAGCCAGGAATTGTTATATCGAGACGCTATGGAGAAAGCGGCTCTGGCTTAACCGCTGGAAGGATGAAGTAAAAAGTCGCCCCCTTTCCAACGTCTGACTTCACCCAGATGCGCCCTCCGTGACGTTCCACAATCTTTTTGCAGATCGCCAATCCGATGCCGGTGCCGGCATATTCCTGCCGGCTGTGAAGCCGCTGAAAGATGACGAAGATGCGCTCGGAGTACTCCGCGGCGTCTGGAAGGCATCCTTTTAGAAGAAGACTTTCTCCTAAAAGGAGGTCCTCAACCCTGGGAAAAGGTGACGGGGGCCATCGCTTCCTCCCTAAAACTTTCACTTCTTTAAACTTCAAAAATGGTTTATATTAAAACCGCAAAGGGATGGCGGAGATGTTTCCCGGGTTCAATCATTCATGAACCCACCATTCATGATGTGACACAATATCGAGATGGGGACGTGGGTCTGATTTAACGTCACCTCAGAACGGCGTGTCCCATCCGTATGAGGAGGGAGAGATAAGGAATGAGCGTACTTAGAAAGGTCGCTATCGTTACGGGTGCGGGAACCGGAATTGGAAAATGTGCCGCATTAGCTCTTTTGCGAGAGGGGTATTCGGTTATCCTGGCTGGACGTCGTATGGAGCCCTTAGACATGACTGCGAAGGAGGCCGGGCCGTTTGGCTCACAAGCACGGGTTGTGCCTACTGACGTGAGTGAGCCCGCCTCGGTACGTGCCTTGTTCACGAAGACGAAGGAGATATTTGGCCGGCTCGACCTGTTGTTTAACAATGCGGGGACCGGCGCGCCGTCCGTACCTCTGGAAGATCTGACCTATGAGCAATGGAAATCTGTCGTAGATGTCAATCTGACCGGAGCGTTTCTGTGTACTCAGGAAGCCTTCAAGCTTATGAAGAACCAGACCCCCCGGGGCGGGCGCATCATCAATAATGGGTCCATCTCAGCTCACACACCACGCCCGAACTCTGCCCCGTATACGGCCACCAAGCATGCGATCACGGGTCTGACCAAGGCCACGGCGCTTGACGGACGCAAGTACGATATTGCATGCGGCCAAATCGATATTGGCAACGCAGGAACCGAGATGACCATACCGATGAAAGCCGGCGTTCTCCAGGCCAGTGGGGTCGTTGCGGCTGAGCCAACAATGGACGTCGAGCATGTAGCCAGTGCAGTCGTCTACATGGCAAGCCTGCCGTTGGATGCGAACGTGCAATTTATGACCATCCTGGCGACCCGGATGCCCTTCATTGGGCGAGGGTGACTTGAAGGCAACAGATCATCGTCCCAAGCGGTACTGAAAAGGGGAGTTCTATGGAGCGCCTGACTGCGGCAGGCGGGCAGGGGGGGCATTGCCCATGTTTCGCGTTGCAGCGGGCGAGAGGATTGGTATGAAGAAGACCTGCCTTGGAACGGGTAGGTCAAGAGAGGAGTAGTAAAAAAACATATGTTGTGGATGGTATTAGGCATAGCCGCGGCTTCATTGACTATGTTCGGGTTTGTTCCGCAGATCATCAAGATGTGGAAAACCCATTCGGCCAAGGATGTGAGCGGATTAACACTCGTCCAATTTGGCACAGGGGTTACGTTGTGGATGTTGTACGGAATACATCTCGAAGATTTCATCATTATCGGTGCCAATGCCATATCATTGGCTACGCTCATCATCGCATTAGGATTTTATCTGAAGCTAAATCAAGGGTTTCAACGCAAGAGGGTATGAAAATGAAATCTCATCCGTGAAAAAATTGACCCATTTCTAATGCGGATTTCGGGATGCGGAGTGCGGAGTTCAAGGCTCAAGAAATGTATCTTACCATGCGGAGAGCACCTGCCTGCCCCGTCCTCGGTTGGGACCGGGGCCGCAGGCAAGCCCCCCGGACAACGGGTGATACTGGTTGGGGTAGTGGACTTCGGCGAGAATGAGGTTTTTGCGATCGGGAAAAAAATGAAGAAGATTGGAAGATTCCACGTGCTCACGGACACCTGTCTTCAAACCCAATTCTCCCACCTGGAGCTTGCTGAGCTTGCCATTGCCGGTGGGGCCGATACGATCCAATTTCGCGAGAAGGGTGGGGAGACAAGGGAGATGATCCGTGTTGCCGAGCAGTTGCAGGCCTTATGCAAACGAGCTGGCCTGACCTTTATTGTGAATGACCGAGTGGACGTGGCTATTGCTTCTCATGCAGATGGTGTTCATCTCGGGCAGAATGATTTCCCCATTCCCCTTGCCAGAGATCTCCTGGGGGAAGGGGCCATCATCGGTGGGTCGGCAGGTAACATGGAAGAGGCCCGGAAGTGTCTCTTGGAAGGCGCGGATTATATCGGTTTCGGCCCTGTCTACTTCACGACCTCCAAGGAAGACGCGGGTCCAGCGGGCGGGCTTGACCTTCTGAAACAAGTCGTTGAAGAGATCCCTCTGCCCATCATTGCCATCGGTGGTATCACGAGAGAGAATACGCCACTGGTTATCCGGGCAGGGGTACACGGTATTGCCGTGATCTCTGCTGTCTGTTGTCAAAAGGACCCCACGGAGGCAACCCAATGCCTACGACGATTACTGGAGGATCATTGACATGCCTGAGAGGGTAATTGATATCGGAGAGTTCGGGCTGATTCGGAGAATCGGCGATCTCTTGAATAAGGAGGGTATTCGGTCCGAACGGGTAACCCTTGGAATCGGCGATGATACGGCCTCCTTCGTCCCACGGTCTGGATATGAACTTTTGGTCACGTGTGATTGCATGGTGGAAGGCCGTCACTATTTGCCAGGGAAAATCAGTCCCTTGGATCTGGGCCGGCGTGCGATGGCCCTAAACATCAGTGACATCGGGGCCATGGGAGGGAGGCCCCTTTATGCCCTGATCTCGCTTGGATTGAGGGCCGAGGTCTTTGTGCAGGATGTCGAAGAGATGTACCGTGGGTTTCTTGAGGAGCTGAACCCCTTTGGTGCCTCAATCATCGGAGGCAACCTCACAAAATCGGGGAATGGGATGTTCATCGATATTACCTTGATCGGGGAGGTGGAACAGGGAAAGGGAGTGCGCCGTTCCGGGGCAAGGCCAGGAGATGTCATCCTGGTTACCGGATATCCAGGTCAGGCGGCTGCCGGGCTGCAACTCTTGCTTCGTGCGCCAGATGATCCACAAATATTAGGACATCCATTGGTCAAGATTTATACCAACCCTTCCCACAGAGCTCAGGTCGGGGAGGCGATCGCAAAAGCCGGGCGTGCCACAGCCATGATCGACACGAGCGATGGATTCCTGGGGGATCTGGGGCATATCTGTGAGGAGAGCGGGGTAGGGGCAGAATTATTTAAAGAGAGACTGCCTGTGAGTGACGATCTCCGTAAGGCGGCCCTTATGCTCCACCAAGACCCGTACGACCTCTTCATGGGTGACAGTGACGATTACGAGTTGGTGATCACCTGTCGGCCACAGGATGTGGCCTCGCTCCGTTCGGTTGTTTCCCAGTGCTGTCCTGTCTTGTTGACAGAAGCGGGGAGGATCACGGATACGGCCGGCAAGATCATGCTTCTACTCCCTGATGGTGACAGAAGTCCGGTCAAACGCTCTGGGTGGGATCATTTTCGACTGACAGACGGCTCTAAAGTTTAAGGCTTCCAAAGCCTCCTCTCAGAGGTCGAGGGTTTGAACAAAAATCTAAAAAGGAAAAGAATAAGATGTTCAACAAAGAGATGGCTCAGAAGGCGGCGGAGAACTTGAGGCGCGTTCGTGAAAGAAGACCGCTCGTCCACAACATTACGAATTATGTCGTCATGAACTATACCGCGAATGCCCTGCTTGCCTGTGGTGCATCTCCGGTCATGGCCCATGCAGCTGAAGAAGTGGAAGAGATGGTTTCTTTGGCAGGGGCATTGGTGCTCAATATTGGCACCTTAAGCCCTTCCTGGATCGGGGCGATGCTGACGGCCGGGAAACGGGCGAACGCGCTCCATATCCCGGTGATCCTGGATCCTGTGGGCGCTGGGGCAACCCGGCTGCGCACCGATTCTGCAAGGCGGCTGATTGGAGAGGTATCGATTCAGGTGATTCGAGGGAATGCCTCGGAAATCCTCTCTCTGGCGGGAGAAACATCAGCGTCTCGTACCAAGGGAGTTGATTCCGTTCACACCGTGGGTCAGGTCGCAGAGACGGCGGGAGTCCTTGCCAAAGAACTCAGGACAACACTTGCCATCACCGGTGCGGTGGATTTGATTACCGACGGCGAGCGGATCTGCCGCGTGATGAATGGGCATGAGATGATGAGTCGCGTCACAGGAACAGGCTGTACCGCGACGGTGATCATTGGGGCCTTTCTCGCCGTTTGTCCTGATCCTCTGGAAGCGGCCACCACAGGTCTTTCCTATTTTGGCTTCGCAGGCGAAAAGGCCGCTGCCAAGGCTCTGGGCCCTGGCAGCTTCCAGATCGCACTCCTGGACGCCCTCTACGGGATGAAGGAAGAAGAACTGAGGCAAGGGGCTAAGATAGAGACTTGAGGTCCATTTCCGAAATCTTCGTCCCCTCTCTTGAGAGACACCCAAGATGTAGAAGGTAGAGATCATGCGAGGATCTGTCTCATATTCATGAGACCGATGGAAGGAAGATTCCATGGCAAACAGCCATAAACGTGTTCTTATATTTGAAAGGGATAGAAACTTTGCAGCGGTGATCGAAGGAATATTGAAAAACGAGGGCTACGAAGTTGAGACCACAAGGTCTCTGCCCGATGTTCAACATAAGACGACCCAGCGCGAGTATGACGTTCTGATTGTCGGCAAATCCCCTGCCGGTGAATCTGAAATAGAATCTCTCAAACGAATCGATTCAAATTTAGGAAAAATGCTGATTGCCAGAAGGCCTGACGTTTCAGATATGTTTTATTTTGTCAACGGGGGTTTTGATGATTACGTTGGTTTAACGGACGAACCCTTTTGTTCCTACGAGGCAAAAAACCTGATTCTGGCGGTTCGAGGAGTGGGGAACAGAAAAGATAAAGGTTTTCAATCCGAAAGAAGAGGGGAGAAAGTACTTGTTTTTGATGATGACTCAAGGACGGACTTAGAGAAGGCTTTCGCCGGGGCGGGTTTTAGAGACGTCTCCAAAACAGGAGATTTGAAAAAGGCGTTGAAAATCATAGAGGATAAAGCCCCGGACATTTTGGTGGCTGATTTTTCGTTTCCTCATACCGTTCCTTTGCTCAAAGAAGCAAAAATCAATCCCGAGTTGCCGGTCATCCTGGTGAGTGAGGCCCATATCGATTGGCCCTCAGAAAATCTTTTTTGGTACTTTGATTACTTCATGATCAAACCGGTTCAAAAAAATGACATCTTGGCTGCTACGGGATTTTTGTTTCAAGAGGAGAGTTGTTTCAGGTTGCCTCCGTTGAGAGCAAGGAGACCCGATGAACTCGGAGTCAATTTTTACCTCGTGGGACCTTATGGGGCGGGGAAGAGCACCCTCGCAAGATTATTGAGCGATCATGACGTCACAGGCTCATTTCGAAATCTCATACCGACCTTAAACCCTTACCCCAGGTATATTACAAGAAAACTCTGGCCGAAGGAGAAGAAGGGTGTCGATTACTATCCTGTCACAGAGGCTGTTTTTGATGAGCTCCTCAGAAGGGGGAAAGAAATTGACTGGAAAAGAGTGGACTGGGGAAAAAAAATAGAAGGGATCAAAGAGTTTTATCCTCTGGAAGGCATACGTGTCAGCGCCGACGTCCCTTTCCCGGTGGGGGGAGACTTTCTGATAGCCCCGGCACTTAAGGGGTTCGAGAAGATGGCCCCCGAAGATCCGCAGACTCACAGTATCTTCTTCGGAATAAGCTTTGAGACCATGGAGAAAAGACAGCTCGACAGACCTGAATCGGACAGAGACAAGAGAACCCCAAAAACACTCGAAGAGTATAAAGAATACATCGCCCTCTTCGATCCCTATTTTCCAGGCCGGACCTCTCATGGGATATCGAATCGAACCGTGAAATATCGGCTCATGATCATCAACGAGGACGGAAGGGATCCGCGTGGCCAACGAGAAAATGAGATGAACAGGATGAGAAGAATTGCAGTGAGACTCGCATGGTATATAAAGTACGTAAGGGAAGAAAAATAGGGACACATCCTATGGATTCTCCGTTTTAGAAGTAAGAAAACGCGGCTCACCTCTTCTTCTGTCAAACGATTAATCGAACAGCGGCAGAACCGGGTTGCTGCTTCATACAGAGCCGGTCCTGCCTTTCTTTGTTCCTAATTCCTCGGATATCCAGGTGGGTAGGGCGCATATTCATCTTCATCCCAGAGTCTGTTTTTGGGTTCCCGCCCGCAGTTTAGAATTCCTTTCCTGCACAGGACCTCGCGCCATTCGTACTTGACGAGTGTTTTCTGGACCGGTGTGAGATCGGGTTCGAAGGCGACTCTGATGACGGGTGAGTACTGTTCGTCGCCAAAGCCCGTACCGGCGCTCTCATCCCTGGCTGCTCCCGCTTTGCCACCTGTAGAACTCCCGGCTGACGGCGCTGCGGGCGCGTTGTCCAGTCTCTTCTGTTCGAACAGCGGTTTGGGCCGTTCTTTTTCCCGATAGATGGCGACGGCGATGACGCCCATGGCAGTGGAATCGCTGAAGGTTCTCATAGCGTAGGAGTCGGCCGTATCGGTGAAATAGAATTTGTGCACCTTATCGCTGGCAGTCCGCCACCCGTCATATTTCCCATGCTCGTATCCGTTCACAATGTACATGTCTTCGCCGTTTTTGAGGTCCGATTTCTTGCCTGAAATGATGTTCCTGCCGTCAACGGCGATGACCACGCCGATCCGCTCAGGTGTCATGTTGCGTATGACAACGCCGTAGTTCTCCCCCCGTCTTGCCTCCAGGTACTTCTTGAGGATATGGGTCCCTCCTATCGTGAAATCTTTGTGCGGGAGGGTCAGGAAGTTGCTCCCGCTCTCCGAGACGATCTCGATGCCCACCTCTCCCCTGAACGCACCTCCGCTGTGGGAATGCGCGGGTGCCGCCGCCGTCATGATGATGGCTGCAATGATCGATACCAGTAAGTAACGCATTGTGCTCCTCCTTTCTGATTGGTCTTTAGCAGTTGCTGAAAAATGGCCATCTGCTGCGTTTCCCTCATCCTTCGTCGTTGCAGCGTACAGCCAAGTACGCCTCACTCCTCAGGATTTCGGAGGCCTTGCATCTGGCCCTTTTTGAGCAACCTGGGAAAGATGACTTTTTCAGCAGACTGTTAGTCCATTAGACAACAGAGAGCCGGAAAAAGTTCCCGGAACAATAAAGAAAGAGCCAAGGAGCAAGGAAAAAGAGCGGGGTTAGGACAAAAAATGTCAGGGGAGGGGGGAGCATTTGTTTTGATACTTCGACTGCGCCAAACCCCATCCTTTAGGGGCGGCAAAAACGCCGGTCAGTATCAACCCTGAGCAAACCCCGGGCTTTAGACCGGGGAAAGTCGAAGGGTTGATTTTTTGATTTTGGGTGTTAGGATTAAAAGGATCCTATTCTTGAAAGAGGAGGTGTCCCTATGTCTTTAGTCGGAAGATCCGCACCCGATTTTGAACTCGAAGGTTATTTGAACGGGCAATTCAGTAAGTACAAATTATCAGACTACAGAAAGAAGTGGGTCCTTCTCCTTTTTTATCCACTTGATTTCACATTTGTCTGTCCAACGGAAGTGCTCAATTTTTCTTCGGCAGCAGAGCAATTCGACAAAGTCAATTGCCAGATCTTCGGCATCTCGGTGGACTCGATCTATGTCCATAAAGCCTGGGTAGATACGAAACGTGAGGACGGTGGTCTTGGCGGAAGCCTCAACTATCCATTGCTTTCCGACCTGAATAAGGTGACGGCCCGAGATTATGGAATCCTGATGGAGGATGAGGGGGTTGCTCTTAGAGGGCTCTTTCTGATCAGCCCCGATGGGATGATTATGCACTCCACGATCAATAGCCTTTCTGTGGGGCGCTCGGTAAGCGAAGCGACGCGGGTGCTGAAAGCCTTTCAATTCGTCAGCAGCCACGACGGCCTGGTCTGTCCTGCAGACTGGGAGGAAGGGAAAGACACCATGGCTGCCAATTCTGATGGGATGAAGAAATACCTCGCCACCCATTAAAAAGGATACGAGGAGAATGGGAATGGATCAATGGGAGCAGTGGTTTCGGGAAGAGCAGGTCGAGAGAACCATGAAGGCATTAAGAAAGAATAACTTTGAAGCCCTCTATGCCTCCGATTCGAAGGCAGCCCTTGACGAGGCAATGAAGCGTATACCGGATGGTGCCACGGTTGGGATAGGAGGTTCTGTTACCCTCGGTCAGGTTGGATTATTGGAGGCTTTGAAGAATAGGAAGGTCACTCTGATCTGGCCTTTTAATCAGGCCAAAACCCAGGAGGAACTCCACCAACTCATTCAGAAATCCTTTTCTGCAGATATCTTTCTTTCAGGTACCAATGCCGTGACGGAGGACGGGAAGTTGTTCAATGTGGATGCCTCGGGCAATCGAGTGGGGGCAATGTTCATCGGGCCCCCAAAGACGATCGTCGTGAGCGGGGTCAACAAGATCGTCAAGGACCTCGAAGCCGCAGAAAAGAGGGTGAGAGAATGGGTCGCCCCGCAGAATGCAAAACGGCTCAACCGGAAAACTCCCTGCGTTGAGACGGGAGTCTGCGGAGATTGTAGTTCCCCGGACCGGATCTGCAATATCTATGTGACCCTGGCTAAGAAACCGGCTCGGGCGGAGGTGATCGTTATCCTGGTAGGGGAGAATTTAGGAATCTGACACGATTGTAGATTGCCGATTGAGGATTCTGCCTGTTTGCAGCGGGCAGGGGTTACGAAATTAAATTATGATCTTGAGCTTTCGAGTTTGATTTTGGTGCGGTGTACTACGCCCCCTGCGTATCGCTTAGAACAATGCGGGCATCGACTGCGATGGCTCCCTTCTCGAGCACCTTCACAGGATTGATATCAATCCCTTCGATCTCGGGGAAATCCATCATCAACTGGGAGAGCCTGAGAAGATTCTCAATCAGTCCTCCAATATCCACAGGCCGTTCTCCTCGAACGCCTTTGAGGATGTTTGACGTCTTCAATTCCGAAATCATCTCCTCTGCCTCGGACCGATTGATCGGAGCCACCCGGAGAGAGGTCTCCTTGAAGACCTCTACATAAATTCCCCCCAATCCAAAGAGAACCACCGGACCGAAAGAAGGATCTCGTTTCCCCCCCAAAATCACTTCTTTACCCTGTGAGACCATCTTTTGGACGAGGATGCCGGAAGGATCTCCATCCGTCAGTTTTTGGATCTTCTCATAGGCCCCTTCTGCCTCGGAGAGGCCGTGGATGTCCAGAATGACTCCCCCGACGTCAGACTTATGTGAGATTTTTTGGGAGATGATCTTAAGGGCAACAGGGCCTTCGATATGACTCATCGCTTTTTTCAAATCCTCTTTTCGATAAACCACCTGGTAATCTGCCACCGGAATGCCGTAAGCCTTTAGCACATCGTAGGCCTCAGGGAGGAGGAGATCTCTCTTCTCTGCTTTTGCTTTTTGAAGGAAGGGCTTTGCCCGGCCGCTCTCCACAGGATAGATAGGGGGTTTTTCTTTTAAGATGTTTTGCTTCCGATAGTGATCCCTGGAAACAGCCAAAGCCCCCAGCGCCTCGCTGGGCTCCGTAAAGATCGGATAATCAATGGTCCTTTTGACATAGGCCAGCTCTTCCTCTTCGGTAAAATAGCACAGAGCCACTGGCTTTTGATATTGGGAGGAGAGCTCCTTGATGGCATGAATCAACCTCCGGGAAGGCTCTTTTTCGTCCCCGGCGGCTCCATGCTGGAAAAGAACCCCATCCACATCCCTGATTCTCAGGACCTGGTCAAGAATCTTCGTGTAGAGATCAAAGTCGAAAAGGTCGCCGAGGTCGAGAGGATTGGTGGGTTGGATGACTTTTGCCCTGAAGTAATTGTGAACTCGTTCCGTAAGTTCCTTTGGCAGGGGGAAGAGCTGGAAGCCGTAGCGCTCGGCAGAATCAGCAGCCACGATGGCAATGCCTCCGGAGCGGGAGAGGGCGATCAGGTTGTTTCCCTTCATGGCAGGAAGGGAGAGAATCTTTACCGCACTGACAAAGGATCGAAAATCTTTTGTTCGGATGATGTCCGATTGCTTCAACCCGGCATCGACCACCCGGTCATCGTTAGCGAGCGCCGATGTATGCAGCTTGGCGATCTGGTGGCTTCCTTCCCCAATGTTGGCTTTATGGAGGATGATCGGCTTGGAGGTGGATCGTGCCAGCTCCATGAGTTCCCTTCCTTTTTCAAGGCTCTCCAGGTAAAGGCCGATGATTTCTGTCTGCGGGTCCTGGATGAGATAGTGGAGGTAATCCACCTCGTTGAGATCCCGTTTGTTCCCCATACTCACCACTTTGGCAATCCCCACATTGGCGCTGGCAAGAAGGTTTAAATAGAGAAGGGAGACTCCGCCGCTCTGGGCCAGGACAGAAACCTTCCCTTTGTTGATTCCTCGCCCCTTCAGCTTGACGAAGGGGACGACAAAACCGTTTTCGATATTAATAACTCCGATTCCATTGGGCCCGACAATTCGGATTCCCCACTTTTTCGCAATGCGGTGGACCTCTTTTTCCAACGCGGCTCCTTCTTCAGAATATTCGCTAAACCCCCCTGATTCAACGATGGCCCAACGGATCTTCTTCTTCCCGCAGGCTTCCAATATCCCCGGAACGGTTTGAGCCGGCGTGAGGATGACCGCCACATCGATCCCTTCTTGTAGATCCTCTATGGAGGTGCAGAATCTCCTCCCAAAAAGAATTCCTTCTTTTTGGCCCACTAAAAAGATTTCCCCGTTAAATTGAAATTCGAAGAGGTTTTCGACAATGATTCGGCTGAGGTTGTTAGGGTTCTCTGAGACGCCGATGACAACGACCGATTTTGGATAGAAGAGCTGGTCCACTTTTCGCTTCCTCCTTTCTGGGAATAATATCTTTAAGGCGAAAGGTTTTCAACAAAAAAGAAGACATTTCTAATTTGGCTTGACAATCTGGAAAGCGATGGCTGACAAGTCTTCGTTCCGCCGTATCGCTGTTAAGCTTTTCAACGGTCATTCCCTCTCCGACATACCCTTTCCGGGTTGACATTGATGACGGTCTCAAACATCTCAAGTGGAGCCCGGGGTGTTTAAAATACAGCATGTCTTGCCAAAAAATACGGTGTCTACCCCATTTACTTTTCTTTACAAGCTGGTTAATTAGTGTATTATGAAAAGAAGATTTGTCTGTCTCCTGCTCATATGCTTTTCTCTCTTCATCCTGGGCCTTGCATTTCATCACCATGCGGATGGAGCCCCCCATGACAATTGCTCTATCTGCTCTTATGTCTCCCACCATTCAAATTTGGTCATTCAGGATTTTCCTCAAATTTCATTACTCTCTTCAAATGCTTTGTTCATCTCCATAGAAAATGGGCTGAACAGCCCACCCCTGTATTATCATCCCTATTCAAATCGAGCCCCTCCAGCATAGAGAACCCTTCAGGGTGTACGGGACTATGTCATCTTCTCTTTGTATTGTTGAAGGATGCATGACTGGGGAGTCATCCTATCTTAAACTGAAGTATTGAGTAAACGGAGGAATCAAAATGAAGACGATTCTTATCTCCATTATGATGGTCTTTGTGCTTTATTCCATGGGGTTCGCCCAAACTGTGGAGGAGCGCATCAAGATATTGGAAGAGACACTTAAAAAGCAGCAGCAGACCATTGAGGAGCAACAAAAGCTCATTGAGGACTTAAAGGCTGAGATGAAACAGGTAAAACCTCCAGAACAACAGGCGGTTGCACAACCCAGGGAGACCTCACCTCTGGCAGGACAAGAACCTCAGAAAACATCCACTCTTGAAAGGGTGAAGGAAGTCCTTCTCCCGAAGGAAGGAGAACCCAAAAAGGACATTCTGTCTTACCAGGTGGGCGGAGCGACGATGCGGCTTATCGATGTTTCTTTCGATGGTCTCTTTGCCGCTGGAGCTTCGACGGAGCGTGACCAGCCATTACAGTTTCTTCAAGGAGGGGGACACGATCCGAGAAAAAGGGGGTTTACAGTCCAGAATGTGGAGCTTTCCTTTTCGGGTGCGGTCGATCCCTATTTGAACGCAGAGTCTCATATCGTCTACTTTCTTGATCCGATTACAGGGGAATCGCACGTAGAGCTGGAGGAGGCTTTCTTCACAACGCAGAAGCTGCCTTATCAGCTTCAGCTCAAGGGAGGGCAGTTCTTTACGGAGTTCGGGAGAATCAATCCTCAACATCCTCATCAGTGGGACTGGCAGGATCAGCCGATCATCAACACGCGCCTCTTCGGACCCGATGGGATGAGGGGACCGGGCTTCAGATTATCGTGGCTTACCCCTCTCCCCTGGTTCTCTGAGTTGTACTTTGGCATGCAGAATGCCAACGGCGAAACCATGACCAGCTTTCTTTCGGAAGCAGCAGCCTTTGCAGAACGTCCCATCGGCGGGAGACCATTTGTGGACCGCGATGTGAAGAGCTTAAACGACTTAGCCTATCTTGTCAGGTGGGGCAACTCATGGGACTTGAGTGATGAGGTTTCCGCCGTACTGGGTCTTTCGGGGCTCTACGGGCCAAATGCCACCGGACCCAATGGTGAGACCTGGATTTACGGTGCTGATCTTAAGGTGAAGTGGCGTCCGGTCAACAACTTCCGTGGCTGGCCCTTCCTGCTCCTTCAATCGGAAATCATGGGGCGGAATTACCGTGCGGATCGCTTCTTCAATCCGGGACCGGATGGAATCCAGGCACGGCTGACGACATTCTCCTACCCCGCAAGACCCTTGTGGACTGGGGATTCTATACCCAGCTGCTCTGGGGATTTCGAAACACCTGGGCTGCCGGGATCCGGTACGAGTATGCAAGCGGAAGCGGGAACAACGTCAATGTCGATTTCGGAACCGGTGCCGTTGCAACTGTTTCAAGAAATTCCGATCCCTTCCGGGGCGACCGGCACCGCGTCTCTCCTCTGCTCGTATGGCAGCCCACTGAATTTTCTCGCTTTCGACTGCAATATAATTATGATCATCTGAACGGTTTTGACCATAAGAGCGCCAATTCGATCTGGCTGGGGGCTGAGTTCATGTTTGGAGCCCATGCAGCGCATAAGTACTAAAAGAAAGGAGATCGTTTATGCGAAATTCCCCTTTGATCATCTTAAGCCGCCTTGTCCGGCCGCTTCTTCTTTTTTCGTTGATATTTATTGCGTCCCTTGTCCATGCCCAGGGAACCTCCAAATCCCTCCAGGTCTGTGCCACCGTTCCAGATCTGGGGAACCTTGCACAGGAAATAGGGGGTGACCAGGTGAAGATTACTGTCTTCGCCAAAAGCCAGGAAGATCCCCACTTCATCGAGGCCAAACCCAGCTTCATCAAGGCATTGAGTCAGGCAGACCTCTTTCTCCAAATCGGTATGGAGTTGGAGATCGGATACGCCCCTGTCCTCCTGCAGAATGCCAGAAATAGCCGGGTCCTCGTCGGAGCCCCGGGGTATGTGGATTGCTCTAAGGTGATAACCCCCATGGAGGTTCCAACAGGAATTGTGGATCGTTCCATGGGCGATGTCCATCCTTTAGGGAATCCCCATTACTTATTGGATCCATTGAATGGTCTCCTCGTTGCCCGGCTGATCAGGGACAGGCTTATAGAACTCCGGCCAGAGAAGAAACCGTTGTTTGAAGAACGGTATGCGATGCTCTATCGCAAAATAGGCGACGCACTGGTCGGAGAGAAGTTGGCCCGAAAATACGAATTTGAAAAGTTAGCCCTGTTATACGAAGAAGGGAAGCTCGAAGCTTTTCTTAAGGACCAGAAGGAAGAAGGCTCACTCGGAGGTTGGTTGGGGATGATGCTTCCTTATCGGGGAAGCAAGGTTGTAGCTGACCACAATCTGTGGCCTTATCTTGCTCGGAGGTTTGGGATTTCATTGGTTGGTTTTCTTGAGCCAAAGCCCGGGATTTCACCCACCACGAAGCATCTCCAGGCTTTGGTAGAGATGATGAAGGCTGAAAGGGTTAAGGTCATTTTATCTTCACCCTACTTCGAGATCCGCTATGCTCAGTTCGTGTCTAAAAATACGGGAGCTAAAATTGTGCCCCTTGCCCATCAGGTGGGCTCCCGGCCGGGAACAGACAGTTATATCCGGATGATTGATTATAATGTCCGGGAACTTGCGAGGGCCTTGGGAACCCCATCCTGATGTTGCCAACTCTTCCCAGGTGTGCAATGATGGATTGCTAAGGGACGTGTTTAAAAAGTATAACCGAAGGGATGGATCACTGAGGAAATGGAAAATGATCAAATAGTCCTCGAAGTAAGCAGGCTATCGTTCGCTTATGGCAAGAGAATGGTTCTCAAGGATGTTAATCTCCAGGTGATGGCCGGCGAATTCTGGTTCTTCCTCGGACCCAACGGGGTCGGCAAAACCACCCTTGTCAAGGCCTTGCTCGGGATGCTGCCTGTACAGGAGGGGAAGATTTTTCTCAATCCCAGTTTGGCCAGCCGGGAGTTGATCGGATTCGTTCCCCAGCGTTGCGATCTCAATCCTACGTTGTCCACAACGGTGAGCGAGTTCGTCCTCCTGGGACTTGCGGGCTTGAGAATCAAGAAAAAGGAGACTCTTGAACGGCTTTCTTGGGCCCTTGAGAAGATGAGTCTCGAAGACATGAGATTGAGGAACTACTGGTCCCTTTCAGGCGGACAGCGTCAGAGGGCTCTGGTCGCCCGGGCTCTGGTGCGGCGGCCAAAACTCCTCATTGCCGACGAGGCGACGAAAGACCTGGACCTTTCCACCACCATTGCGCTCATGCAATCTTTAACCGATCTCAATCGAAATGAAAATCTCACCGTTCTTTTCATAACCCATGATCTGGCCTTGGCGGCCCGTTTCTGTACGCACACGGCTCTCTTCATCAATGGCGTCGTCCGGACAGGAAGCTGTCAGGTCGTATTGAACTCGGAAGACCTCGAAAGGGCCTATGGGGTCCCCGTATGGGTTCACCAGGACCCCACGGGAGCCCTGAGCGTCCATATCGACGGAGGTGGGACACCTCCATGATTCAAAGTTTTCTCTCCTCCTGGACTCTTTTTTATCAGAGCTATCTGACCGGATGGCTGATCTGCCTTCTGCTCTCCATCATCGGCGTTTTGGTAGTCGCCCGAGATCAAATCTTCATCGGGGCTGCCGTTTCCCAGGCATCAACCCTCGGGATAGCCCTCACGATGTGGGCAGCCCTTGTGTTTCACTTGGAACGGTTTTCATGGTTTCAATCAGACGTCTTCTTCTCCGCCATGGCAGTGATTTTCTCCATTCTCGCTGCGTCGATCACAGGCCGGGGAGGCGAGACAGGGAGAGAGAGCCATGAGGCCATCACAGGCTGGGTCTTCCTTATTTCGGCCAGCCTTTCCATTCTCATCGTTTCCCACAGCCCCCATGGGCTGGAAGAAATCCATCGCCTTCTCTCGTCCAGCATTATTGGGGCGACAACCTCCGATATCTGGAGTTTCAGCCTCCTCACTTTCCTGACGGTTTTCCTGATCCTCCTCTTCTATCGGAAGATTCTTCTCTTTACGCTCGATCCTTCGATGGCATCGGCCATAGGCATGAAAATGAAGATCTGGAGTCTGGCCACCTCAGCCTGGCTGGGGCTCGCTGTAGGACTCTCGATCCGGGCCACCGGAATGCTTTATACCTTCGGCTGTCTTGTTCTTCCGGCTCTTGTTGCGAAAAATTTATGTCGGGAGGTACGGTACATGTTTCTGGTGGCACCCATCGTTGCGGTAGGAACCGGTGTCATCGGTTTTTTATTAGCCAATCAATATGATTTCCCGCCAGGACAGATGACCGTCGCCTTGTTTTGCTTGGAGTTGACGGGGGCGTGGATTTTTCGAAAGATGGGTTAACGGGATATCTTCAAAAAGAATTTCGGTGAAAAGCCCCTAATACCTGCCCAAAATCTCCTTCCCCCGTATTTCTATATAGGCTGTCAATTTTTTAACACGAGTTTTAAGAAATCTGAAATAGAGATTTGTGTTGAAATTGGCGCTGAATCTCGGTAAATAATATATTTAGGAGAGCCTGTGTTTTTCACGTCAAAAGGGAAGATGACATACCCTTTTGTGTTCCTCGTATTTTTTTTATTCGTAACTCCTCCAGTATTTGGAGAAGGTGGGGGGAAAGAGGATAAGAATTCCAATGGGGGAGGGTGGGAGTTCGATGTTGGAGGCCAGGTTCGCCTCAGAGGATATTTCGCCGAGAACCAAAATTTTACGGATTTCAGTTTCACCCCTGATCACAAAGAAGGCCAGTTCCTCGAAGCCTTTTTAAAATACAAATCGAAAAGTACTGGATTTTTCAATGAAAAATACTGATTTCACCCCATTCAAGAATGAAGCGATTTGGATCAAAATGACTCTAATCCTGTGAGAACCATTATGTCCCCAGGAAGGGCCGTCACTCTGGTTGATAGAAATGGGGGGACCGATTTTCTGAGCAGCCGGAAAATGTTTCGCTGAATTCTATTTCGCTTTTGAATACTTTTGCATGAGGTCCGTGTCAAATGCCGCGTGATATTCCTGTAGGAAACGGAACGTTGCTGATCACTTTTGATCAGGATTACTGTCTGAGAGATATTTATTATCCCTTTGTCGGGAAAGAGAATCATACAGGAGGACATAAGTTTAGGTTGGGGGTCTGGGTCGATGGCAGGTTTGATTGGGTCAAAAACGACTGGGGGCTGCATCTTGATTATGCCTATGAAATGCTCATGACCCAGGTGACCGCATCCAGTGATCCTCTCGGGGTCAGTCTTCACTGCCATGACATGGTAGACTATAGAGAAAACATCTATATCAAAAAGATCATTCTGAAAAATCTCGCAAATCGAGAAAGGGAGTTCCGCCTCTTTTTCCACCATGACTTTCATATCCTCGAATCTCCGACCGGGGATACGGCCTATTACGATCCTGATGAGAAGGCGATCATCCACTATAAGGAAAACCGCTATTTCTTGATGACCGGAATACGGAATCAACAACAGGGGATAGACCAGTATGCAACCGGAATCAAGGAGTTTCACGGGCTGGAAGGCACATGGAAGGATGCGGAAGATGGAAGGCTCGAAGGAAGTCCCATTGCGCAGGGTTCCGTGGACTCCACCCTGTCTTTTTCAATAAACGTCAAACCGGAGGGAGAGGAAACGATCTATTACTGGATGACGGCAGGAAAGGACTACACGGAAGTGAGTCGGTTGAATAAGATGATTATGGGGCATGGGGCAGAATATTATATCAGGCGGACGGGCAATTACTGGAGTGCTTGGTTAAACAAAGAAAAGATTTTTTTCTCAAATCTTCCAACAAAGATTGTTGAGCAATATAAGAAAAGCCTTCTGATATTAAGGACGAATATTGATTCCCACGGGGCGATCATTGCAGGAAATGATTCGGACATCCTGCATTTTGCGAGAGATACCTATAGTTATATGTGGCCGAGGGATGGAGCCCTTACTGCCCATGCCCTGGATATGGCGGGTTACCTCGGAATCACACGACATTTTTTTGATTTCTGCCTCAATATCATCAGGAAGGGTAAGGAATCCTCAGGATACTTCCTTCATAAATATAACCCCGATGGTTCTCTGGGGAGTTCATGGCATCCATGGGTCAACGCTCATGAAAAAATACTGCCGATCCAGGAGGATGGGACGGGGTTGGTCGTCTGGGCGTTGTGGTTCCACTTTGATAGATTCAGGGATATCGAATTTATTGCCAACCAGTATGAGAATCTTGTGATCCGGTGCGGGGACTTTCTCGCCTCCTATCGTGACGGTAAAACGGGACTCCCGCTTCCGTCCTATGACCTGTGGGAAGAAAAATGGGGAATCCACACGTTCACCGTATCAACGGTCTACGCTGGAATTCGAGCCGCGGAGAAATTCGCCAGTTTCTTCAGAGACACGAGGAGGATTAAGATATACCGGAAGGCAGCAGAGGAAGTAAAGGCGGCCATGGATCAACACCTCTACAGCGAAGCCCATGGGAGGTTTTTAAAAACCATCGTTCCCAGAAAGGATGGTTCTTTTGACTTGGACCCTACCATCGATGCCAGTATCTATGCCCCCTTCTATTTTGGCGTCTTCGAACCGGACGACGAAAAGGTGGTCAATACGATGAACGCCATCAAAGCAAGGCTTTGGGTAAAAACGGATGTCGGTGGGGTAGCAAGATACGAAGGGGATAGCTATCATCAGGTGAGCGATCATATCCAGGACGTCCCCGGAAACCCTTGGTTCATCTGCACGCTCTGGCTTGCCCAGTGGTATATTGCGAAGGCGCAGAGTTTTGAAGAACTCCAGGAGGCCTTGCCGATTCTTGAGTGGGTTGCCTCGAGGGCTTTGCCCTCGGGGGTTCTTGCCGAGCAAGTTCACCCCTTTACCGATCAGCCCCTGTCTGTATCGCCTCTCACATGGAGTCATGCTACATTTGTGACGACCATCCTTGAATATGTGAATAAGGTGGGAGAGCTGGATATCTGTCCGAGTTGTGGAAATCCAATGGACAGCCATGAGCATGAAGATGAAAAGGAGCGCAATCTTTCATGACGGGGAGGTAAAAATATGGCAAAAGTGGAAGACAATTATGAAAATGAAACCATATGTATTAAATTTTGTGGAGTATGTCCAACCTATCCTGGTGTTAAAAGTGAGCTATTATATTGCGCCAGACGAAAGAGTCGTTCACCCAAACAGAAATCAGGGTGTAATTGCGGTACGTGTGATATCTGGGACAAATATGATTTGACCGATTTTTACTATTGCATTGAAGGAGCAGCAAAATAACCGAATGGAGATCCTCCCGGTCATCCTTGAGGATAATTTCGAAGACGGCCTTAGAGGGTTGAAGCAGGCAGAATCATTTGCAATCACCCTGAGAAGAATGATAAGAAATTCATCCATCAGCTTTTAGAATCGGAGGCAATGAAGGCGAAATGAAGAATCTTGATGAACTCTGTATCAACACTATTCGAATGTTATCCGTGGACATGGTCCAGCAAGCCAACTCAGGACATCCAGGAATGCCGATGGGGGCGGCCCCCATGGCCTATGCCTTGTGGACTCAGTTTCTAAGACACAATCCGAATCATCCCCAATGGCCTGATCGTGACCGCTTCGTCCTCTCGGCCGGTCATGGCTCAGCACTCCTTTACTCGCTTCTGCATCTCACAGGATACGGTTTGCCCATAGAAGAATTGAAACGATTCAGACAATGGGGAAGTAAGACCCCCGGGCACCCTGAGTATAGAGAAACGCCTGGAGTTGAATGCACCGCAGGTCCCCTCGGGCAGGGTTTTGGAAATGGTGTCGGCATGGCAATGGCCGAGCGTTTTCTGGCTGCCCGGTTTAATCGTCCGGGACACGAAATCGTTCATCACTATACCTATGCCATCGTGAGCGACGGAGATTTGATGGAAGGGGTCGCTTCCGAGGCGGCTTCCTTAGCAGGACACTTAAGATTAGGGAAGTTGATTTATCTTTACGACAATAATTTCATCACCCTTGCCGGAGAAGCCAGACTGACCTTTACGGAAGATGTGTGCAAACGTTTTGAAGCCTACGGATGGCATGTGCAGGGGATCGATGATGGAAATGACGTTGAAGCGATTTCAAAAGCAATCGCTGCCGCCCAAAATGAAACGGTTCGCCCTTCCCTCATTTCGATTCGGACCCACATCGGTTACGGCAGCCCCCGCAAGCAGGATACGTTTGAGGCCCACGGGTCTCCTCTGGGTCCCGAGGAAGTCATCGCAACAAAGAAGAACCTCGGATGGCCGGTTGAGCCGACGTTTTATATACCGGAGGACGCCCGGGCTCATTTCCGAAGAGCCATCCCTCAAGGTGCCCAACTTGAAGAAAAATGGAAGGCCAGCCTGGAATCATACGGAAAGACTTTTCCAGAGCTTCGGAAGGAATGGGATCAATGGATGAACTCAATCCTGCCGGAGGGTTGGGATAAGGATATTCCCGCTTTCCCCCCGGATCTTAAAGGGCTCGCCACGCGCGCTGCAGGGGGTCAGGTGATGAATACCATCGCCTCCCATCTCACTTGTTTGATAGGAGGCTCGGCAGATTTAAATCCTTCAACCAATACCGCATTGAAAGGGAAAGGAAATTTTCAACCCTCCGGGTCCGGTGAGGGAACCATCCAGGGCACTGTATCCGGTTCATGGGGATACGAAGGGGCCAATGTAGCCTTTGGAGTAAGAGAACATGCCATGGGAGGCATCCTCAGTGGCATGGCCCTTCATGGGGGATTACTTCCTTTCGGAAGCACTTTCTTGATCTTCTCAGACTATATGAGGCCTGCGATCAGACTTGCCGCTCTGATGAAACTCCATGTGATCTATATCTTCACCCATGACTCCATTGCTGTTGGTGAAGACGGTCCAACCCATCAGCCTGTGGAGCAACTTTTCAGCTTCAGGGCCATCCCAGGCCTAACTGTGATCCGACCTGCGGATGCCAATGAAGTGGCGGAGGCATGGAAAATAGCCGTTGAAAATAAGAATGGACCTACAGCGATCATCCTGACCAGGCAGAATGTCCCGGTGATAGACCGGGCAAGGTTTCGTCCAGCGATGGGGCTTAGAAAAGGGGCTTATATCCTGTCTGATTCGTCCCCGGGCAAACCAGAAGTTATCCTGATTGCGACAGGTTCAGAGGTGCATCTCGCTCTGGAGGTTCATGAGAAGCTTCTCGCAGAGGGTGTAAAAACCCGTGTGGTGAGCATGCCTTCCTGGGAGCTTTTCGAACAGCAACCAGAAAACTATCGCCAGGAAGTCCTGCCGCCGGATGTCACCAAAAGGGTGTCTATTGAAGCAGGAGTGACCCTGGGTTGGCATCGATATGTAGGGAGGGAGGGAGAGATCATCGGCATCGATCACTTTGGAGCCTCGGCTCCGGGGAACATACTTCTAAAAGAGTTTGGTTTTACATCCATAAATATACTGAACAGAGTGAAGACTCTTTTAACAAGAAAGAAAGGGAAATGAGAATGGTAATTGCCATCGCTGCAGACCATGCTGGATTTCGTTTGAAGGTGCTTATTGTGGAGTTTTTAAAAGCACTCGGACATGATATTGTGGACCTCGGGACTCAAAGCGAAGAACCCGTGGATTATCCCGATTACGCCAGAGCAGTGGCACAGGAGATTCTGAGCAGAAGAGTGGCGAGAGGAATCCTCATCTGCGGAAGCGGGGTAGGCGCTTGTGCGGCGGCCAACAAGTTTCCCGGCATACGGGCCGCCATCTGCCATGATACCTTTTCGGCCCACCAGGGCGTTGAAGATGATGATCTCAATGTCCTCTGCCTTGGCGCAAGAGTGATAGGACCTGAGCTCGCTAAAGAGATCGTTCGTGTTTGGCTCTCAGCTGTATTTTCAGGGGCTGAAAGGCATTGCCGAAGACTGGCCAAGATTGATCAAATAGAAAAGGAATTCATCAAGGGAAGAAGGGAGAAACGTGAGGAGGTAAAGGATGAATAAAAACCCCTTAATCGGCCTTAAAGAGATCGGGCAAAGCGTCTGGCTCGACAATCTGAGCAGAAAACTGATCCACTCGGGCGAACTGAAGCGCCTGATCGATGAAGACGGGTTGAGCGGGATCACCTCCAATCCAACCATTTTCCAGAAGGCCATTTCAGGGAGCATTGATTATGATTCATCCCTGCGAAGGATGATCGACAAAGGAGTGAAGGACGAGAAAGAACTGTTTCTCGGGCTGGCCATGGAAGATGTCTCTGAGGCGGCAGATCTCTTGTGGCCTACCTACCAGTCAGCGAACGGGCAGGATGGATTTGTGAGCATCGAAGTGTCTCCCGATCTTGCCTACGACACCCCTGCGACCATTTCAGAAGCGAGGCGCCTGTTTTCAACCCTAGGGAAAAAAAACATACTGGTAAAAGTCCCTGGGACGAAGCAGGGGGTTCCTGCGATTGAACAACTGACGAGTGAAGGGGTCAATGTCAATGTAACGCTTCTCTTTTCGACAGAACGGTATGAAGAGATAGCAGAGGCTTATCTCAAGGGGCTCGAAAGAAGAGCGAGGCAAGGACAGCCGATCAATGAAATCACCTCTGTGGCAAGCTTCTTTGTCAGCCGCGTGGACACACTCACGGATAAGCTTCTCGAGACACGGCTTTCCTCAGCCACCTCAAAGGCCGAGAAAGACAAAATAACGAATCTTTTTGGAAAGGCAGCCGTCGCGAATGCAAAGGTCGCCTATGAAAAATACAGGAGCATTTTCTCCGGCCCACGGTTTCTTGCCTTGAAAGAGAAAGGTGGCCATATTCAAAGAATATTATGGGGAAGTACCGGAACCAAAAACCCCAAGTATAGCGATATTAAATATGTGGAGGAGTTGATTGCTCCAGACAGCATCAACACACTTCCCGAAGCAACCATCAAGGCTTTTAAGGACCATGGTCAAGCGAAGATAACCATCAGCAACGATCTTGAAAAGACGAAAAAGCTGTTTCCTGAGCTGAAGTCCATGGGAATAGACATCCGTGAAGTTACGGAGCAACTGGAAAAAGAAGGGGTTCAGCTTTTCTCCGACTCCTTCTTCGCTCTGTTGAAAGAGATCGCAAAGAAGAGAGATTCATTTTTATCGCAAACACATTAATAATGAGTCCATAGTAGAGAAGACATGTTTATACTACTCCGACAAATCCCCATCCCCCTCCCAACCTCCCCCTTGAAGGGGGAGGAAGCTACTGATTTCCCTCCCCTTCAGGGGGAGGGAAAGGGTGGGGGTGGGGTAAACAGATATCTGTTCAATTACGGACCGATTAATAGCTCTCATTTCACTCGATGAGATCGCCCCTCACCCTATCGCTCTCCCCACAGGGGAGAGGGGAGGTGAAGAGGGAATCAAGCTAAAGGAGAAACTATGCAAATAGGTATGATCGGACTCGGACGGATGGGAATGAACATGGTCAGACGACTGCTCAGAGGGAAACATAAGATCGTCGCCTATAACCGCACGCCTGACCGCGTCAAGGAAATCGTCAAAGAGGGGGCGGATGGGGCCTATTCCCTGGAGGAGTTGGTTGATAAACTGAGACCTCCTCGTCTCACCTGGCTCATGCTCCCCGCAGGCAGACCAGTAGATGAGCATATCAAAGAACTCCAGGGTCTGCTCAGCAAGGGCGACATCCTTGTGGAGGGGGGGAACAGCTATTACAGAGAGGACATCCGTCATGAGATGGAGCTCATGCCTTTCGGAATCCATTATATGGATGTCGGCGTCAGTGGTGGCATCTGGGGGCTTAAAATTGGCTACTGTTTAATGGTCGGAGGAGACAGGAAAATCTATAGGCACCTCGAACCCATCTTTAAGACCCTTGCCCCCAAGGATGGATACCTTTACTGTGGGAAAACAGGTTCAGGACACTTCGTAAAGATGATTCATAATGGGATTGAATATGGCATGATGGGTGCTTATGGAGAAGGTTTTGAAATCCTGAAGGCCTCGCCCTTTGGGAAGGATCTCGATTTTGCACAGGTTGCCCATCTTTGGAACCAGGGCAGTGTGGTCAGGTCCTGGCTTCTTGAGCTTGCAGAAGCCGCATTTGAAAAGGACAAGAATCTTTCGTCCATTTCAGGTTATGTTGAAGATTCCGGCGAAGGACGGTGGACTGTTCAACAGGCCATCGATACAGCTGTCCCTGCCCCTGTCATCGCTTCTTCCCTTTTCCAACGGTTCCGGTCCCGCAAGACAGATGCTTTTTCGGATAAAGTTCTTGCAGCCCTTCGACAAGAATTCGGCGGCCATGCCGTTTTAAAATCGGGTCAGAAGAAACCCAGGGGAAGGTGAGAGAATGGATTTAGAGGATAATAAAAAGGCTGGTGAAACTGCCTCTCAGGGGAAAACAGAGCCGGTTTATCGAATCCCTGGCCTTTGTGCTATCGAAATTTCAGGGCCATGCGGGCTGGTCATTTTCGGCGCCTCGGGAGATCTCACGAAAAGGAAAATACTTCCTTCCCTTTGCCGGCTCCAAAAAAACCGGTACCTTTCAGAGCATTTTTTCATCCTGGGCACAGGCCGCACAGAAATGAGTACCGATCACTTCCGTGGAAAGATGCTCTCAGCGGTGAAAAATGCATTCTCAAAGGATTTCGATGAATCCTCATGGAATGAACTCGTTGAGAAAATTTATTACTTCCCGATTGACTATACCGTTCAGGAAACCTACGCTCGATCTCTTAAAGAGAAGCTTCTTCAACTCGAAAAGAAGCACCAGACAGGAGGGAATCGGATCTTTTATTTAGCTATCCCGCCCACCCTTTATGAGAATGTTATTTCAAATCTCGGAGCGACGGGACTTTCGCAGGGAGAACGGGGTTACACCCATGTGGTCATCGAAAAACCCTTCGGCCGAGACCTCGATTCAGCCCGAAGACTCAACCGCATTGTTAAGAATTCTTTTGATGAAAAACAGGTTTACCGGATTGACCACTTTCTGGCTTTAGAGACCGTTCAGAATATCCTCATGCTCCGATTTGCAAACTCTGTTTTCGAACCCTTATGGAACCGGGGGTATATCGACCATATCCAGATCACGGCCTCCGAGACATTGGGCATTGAACAGCGAGCGGGATATTACGAGGAAGCCGGTGTCATAAGGGATATGTTCCAGAATCACATGTTTCAACTCCTTGCCCTGACCGCCATGGAACCTCCGGTCAGCTTTGGGGCGGAGCCCGCGAGAGACGAAAAGGTCAAGGTTTTTAACTCCGTCAAACCTTTTCCACTGGATCGCTTGAGCGACTACGTCGTGATCGGGCAGTACGGAAGAGGGGAGATCAATCAGAACCCGGTTCTCGGGTATCGGGAAGAGAAAGGGGTTTCGGAAAAATCGGTTACGCCCACCTTTGCAGCCATGAGAGTGCTAATTGATAACTGGCGATGGAATGGGGTGCCGTTCTATCTCCGGTCCGGGAAAAGACTATCCAGCCGAAGGACGGAGATTTCCATTCACTTCAAGCCCGTTCCGCACTTGATGTTCTCAAATACCTTAAACGAAAGTATCGAACCGAATCGATTGGTCCTCCGCGTTCACCCGGACGAAGGAATGAGCCTCATTCTTCAGACAAAGAACCCGGGCTCGGAAGTCTGTCTCAATCCGATTTCGATGGATTTTTGCTATCAGAAGGATGTTTTGATGGATGCCTATGAATGGGTATTGCTGAATTGCATGCACGATGACCAATTATTGTTTGTTAGGGAAGATGGTGTGGAACAGACATGGTCCTTGCTCACTCCTGTAATCGAGCGTCTTGAATCGACAACGGCAACTGGTCAATTTCCAAATTATGCCGCAGGTTCATCCGGGCCGGAGGAGGCAGACCTATTGATCCAGAGAGACGGTCGGGCATGGAGACCCCTGTAATCGAAAAGTCGAATGGGACGATCGAGGTACTCTCGGATTTAGAAGCCCTGAGCCTCCATGCTGCCTCGATTTTTGTGAGTGCCTCAAAGAATTCGATTGCAGCAAAAAAGCGATTTGCGGTGGCGATTTCAGGAGGATCGACTCCGAGAAGATTGTACACGCTCTTGGGTTCTGACGCTTATCGCCATCGGGTCGACTGGCAATCCGTCCATTTTTTCTGGGTGGATGAACGCTGTGTGCCGAAGGAGGATGAAGCAAGCAATTTCAGGACCGCTTTCGATACATTCTTATCACAAAATAGCTTTGCCCGACAAAAACATTCATCGAATTAAAGGCGAGGAAGCCCCTGACAAAGCTGCCAGGGATTACGAAGAAGAGATCAGAAGATTCTTCGGGGAATCGGAAAGGCCAGGGTTTGATCTCATTATTCTTGGAGTGGGGGAAGATGGCCATACGGCCTCACTCTTTCCGGGCTCGAAATCACTCGAGGAAAGGGTCAGGCTTGCTATCCCGGTCTATTTGGAGGAACCCAGAAAGAATAGGATCACCCTTACCCTTCCAGTCTTAAACAATGCCGATCAGATACTCTTCCTCGTCGCAGGACCTTCCAAAGCCGCTGTCCTGTCCGAGATCTTGGGAGATGGGGAAAAAAGGAAATGGTTTCCTGCAGGGTTGGTTCGTCCTGCCCACGGAAATATGACATGGTTGATCGATCAAGAGGCAGCTGGGAAATTAGGAGGGTTAAAATCTTATTGATCAGTCCGTAATTATGTAGATACTGAAGACTAAATCCCCCCTTCCCCTCCCTTTACAAAAGGGAGGAATTTCCCCCTCTTTGGCAAAGAGGGGTTGGGGAGATTTTCAGAACAATATGATTGCTCAATTATGGACTCCTTAAGAAGAAACCTTAAGAACACTCAACCAGCTTCATCAGGAGGAGGAACGGTGAACAATTTCGAAAGACAGATTGCCGGGATCAACGGTGAGGGATTGCATAGTGTGAAAATCGAGACGTTACAGGTGAATCTTGGGCTCCTGTGCAACCAACAGTGTACGCACTGCCACCTTGAAGCCTCTCCCCAGAGAGATGAAATTATGGAATGGTCCGTCATGGAGCTGGTCCTGGAGGCGGCTAAGCGTGCCCGGTGTCAACTGGTCGATCTGACCGGCGGAGCCCCTGAGCTCAATCCCCATTTCCGCTATTTTGTTGAGGCTCTTCGCCGGGAAGGCCATCAAGTCAAGGTCCGGACGAACCTGACGGTTCTCTTGGAACCGGGGATGGAGGAGTTGCCCGAGTTCTTCCGGGACCACCAAGTTCAGCTCGTGGCGTCCCTGCCGTGTTACCTGGAAGAGAACGTATGCGCTCAGCGGGGGAAGGGAGTCTATGAAAGAAGCATCGCCGCCATCAAGCGATTGAATGCCCTGGGCTATGGATCTCACCCGGAGTTGCCATTGTATCTTGTCTATAATCCTGGAGGACCGTTTCTTCCGCCTCCCCAATCGGCCCTTGAAGAGGATTACCGCCGCGAGCTGGGTCAGCGTTTTAACATTACGTTTACCCACCTCCTCACGATCACCAATATGCCCCTGGGACGATTTCGGACAGAACTGATCGGGAAAAAGGGAGAAAAGGATTACATGCAACTTCTCCGGGAATCTTTTAATCCCCACACGGTGAAAGGGTTGATGTGCTGCCATCAACTGAGCGTGGGATGGGACGGCACTCTTTATGACTGCGACTTCAACCTGGCCCTTGGCCTTCCCGTGAATCACGGAGCCCCTGACCACATACGGTCTTTCAGAACGAAGGAGCTAAGAACGCGCCGGATTGTCACCGGAGAACATTGCTTTGCTTGCACCGCTGGGGCAGGGTCATCCTGTGGCGGAGCACTGGTATGAATGGAAACCTCCTCACTCTTCCCCTCTCCCCGATGGGGAGAGGGCGGGGTGAGGGGCAAAACGTTTAAGGTCTGCCCTGCCTTGGTCCCGCAGGGTGGGACCAAGCGCAGGAAGGTGTAAAGGTTCTCCAGCACATTTTTCAGTGCAACGTTGATGGAAACCAATCCTAGGAGATGACCATGTCTCAGATCCCGGAAGTTTTGCCTCATGACGTCCATAATGAAGCTTTAGTCTCCAATGTCCACCCGGCGGATTGGAAAAATCCTGAACCTGCCTCCCCTTACAACCTGGTGGTGATCGGGGCAGGGACAGCAGGTTTGGTAACCGCAGCCGGCGCCGCCGGGCTGGGGGCAAAGGTCGCGCTTGTGGAGCGGCACCTTCTCGGAGGCGATTGTCTCAATGTGGGTTGTGTCCCCTCGAAATGCATCATTCGATCCTCGCGGGTGGTGGCGGATATTCGTGAGGCCAACCTATTCGGCATCCGGGTTCCGGAGGGCATGGGGGTTGATTTTCCTCTGGTGATGGAGCGCATGAGAAGGCTTCGGGCCCGGATCAGCGCTCATGATTCGGCCAGACGGTTTAAGGACCTGGGGGTCGATGTCTTCCTGGGAGAGGGAAAGTTTTCAGGTCCGGATACTTTGGAGGTTGGCGGGAAAGACTCTTCAGATTCAAAAAGGCTGTCATTGCTACCGGCACCCGTCCCGTACATCCATGCATCGAAGGAATAGCCGAAGTCGGTTTTCTCACGAATGAAACCGTATTCTCCCTTACAGAGAGACCACGGCGCCTGGCAGTGATCGGCGGGGGTCCTATCGGCTGCGAATTGGCTCAAGCATTTCGGCGATTGGGATGTGAGGTGACTCTTTTTCACAATGCCTCCCATATCCTGAACCGCGAGGACAGCGATGCAGCAGACATTCTCCAGCGGTCTTTCATCCGGGACGGAATCCGCCTGATTCTCAACTGTAAGACCAAACGAGTTGAAAAGAAGAATGGGAGCAAAGTCATTCATGTTGAATGCGGGGGAAAAGAAGACGAGATCGCGGTGGACGAGATCCTGGCGGGAGCTGGCAGGGCTCCGAATGTGGAGGGCCTGAACCTCGAGGCCGTGGGGGTGAAGTACGATCAGAGAGAGGGAGTTCAGGTGAATGAATATTTACAGACGACGAATCCCAGGATCTATGCTGCCGGGGATATCTGTCTGAAGTACAAGTTCACCCACACCGCCGACGCGACTGCCCGGATGGTCATCCAGAATGCCTTGTTCTTGGGCCGCAAGAAACAGAGTGCCTTGACGATTCCCTGGTGTACTTACACGGATCCGGAGATCGCCCATGTCGGGATGTATGAGGCTGATGCCCGGGAAAAGGGAATCGCTGTGGGCACCTTCATCAGACCACTGAATGACGTCGACCGTGCCATCGCCGATGGAGAGGAAGAAGGTTTTGTTAAGATCCACGTCAGGAAAGGAACGGATGAAATTCTCGGGGCAACGATCGTCGCCCGTCATGCCGGAGAGATGATCAGTGAGATCACCCTGGCGATGGTGGGCCAGCTTGGACTGGGAACACTGTCGAATGTGATCCATCCCTATCCCACCCAGGCCGAAGCGATCAAACAGGCAGCCGATGCCTACAACCGCACCCGATTGACTCCTTTCGTTAAAAGGCTTTTCACTCGATGGTTGGCCTGGACGCGATAGATCGAGGGAAAGATTTTATCAGTCAGTCCACAATCATGTAGACCCTAATGGCTAAATCCCTCCCCCTCAGCCTTTACAAAAGGGAGGGGTTCCCCTCTTTGGTCAAAGCAGGGGTTACCTACCTGCGCGAAGCCGCTTCGGCGAAGGCAGGTGGGGAGATTTTCGGAAGAATATGTCTAATCAATTGAAATCCAATCCTCCAAAACCAACCAAGGGCCGTAAGGGAGCAATGATTAAAGCTCTCTGTTTGTCGTCTTCATCCTCGTAGCCATTTACGTCATCCGGTTCACTCCGGTCAAAGATCTTCTCACCCAGGAGGCATTGAGTCATCTCGTAGAGTCTGCGGGCATATGGGCCCCTCTGTTTTTTATACTTGTGTATGCCGTCGGGGTGTGTTTGTTTGTGCCGGGGACTTTGCTCACTGCCCTGGGAGCGGCCATCTTCGGTGCTTATTGGGGATTTTTGTATGTCTGGATAGGAGCCATGGTCGGGTCGAGTGCTGCCTTCTGGATCGGACGAACCCTGGGCAGAGAATTTGCGGCTTCCATGATCGGCGATCGCCTGAGAAAATACGATGATGCCATCGAACGGAATGGGTTTGCTACGGTGCTCTATTTACGCCTGGTCTATTTTCCCTTCACCGCCATGAACTTCGGCATGGGTCTCACGAAGGTACGGTTCTGGGATTATTTCGCGGGTACTGGATTGGGCATCCTTGTCGGGACGTTCATTTTTACTTTTTTCATCGGCACCCTTAAAGAGGTTTGGGCCAGTGGTCATTGGGGTCAGTTACTTTCCTTCAAGGTTTTCTTCTCCGTAGGTCTCTTTGTCTTTTCCTTTTTCATTCCAAAGATCATTAAAAAGCTCAGGAAAGAAAATCGAGCGGAAATAACCGAATGCTGAAAAGTCATCTTTTTCAGGTTGCTCAAAAATGGCTCCAGGCTTGCAAGGCACCCGAAATCGCTACGAGGGAATCGAGGCGTACTTGGCAGTTGACTTGCCGCAAGTTGATCCGAATGGATCTAGGGGGTAACGTTCCGCAGATGCCTGCCAATGACGGTAGGGAATTTCCAGGGACGTTTTTCAGCAACCTGCTAAATCCCTTTGGAAAATGGCTTGGCATATCCCGTCAATTCTGCATAACCCAATCCGTTGATCGGACTGCCCTGATATTTCCCCTCGACCTTAACGCTTCCCTCCCAATAGGTCACCCGTGTGGATTCCTTGGTCACCAATTCCTGATCCTTGACGGTTGGAGAAAGAGTCAATTCAATCTGATGAGCTGGGACTCTTATCCTCCATTTGGAGGGATAGAGCGCTCCGCTCTTTGAACTCTTCCATCGGTCAAGGACTTCAATCTGAAATTCTTTCTTAGGGAGATGCTGATAGGTTCCATCAGGAAAGATGATAGTCCCGCTCGAATAAGGATCGATTTTTCCGTCCTTGTGTCGGATCTGATAAAACATCAACTCCATCCTGTTATCCAGTTGGATGCTGAACCAATCCCACCCCACCTGATACTCCCGGAGTTGAGAGGAGCCAAATTCATGGTCCATCCAGCTGATTCCCTGGACAGGGACTTCCTTATTTTGTAAGAAGATCTTTCCTTCCGTTTTCAATCGAGAGATGGAATAATAATGCGAAGCATATCCTTCTCCATCAGCCTTCTGGCTGATCCCGTTTTGCCCATGGATCACCGGATTTTTTTCCGGTGTCAGCATCAGCTCCAGCCCAAACTTTTTATCTCCGGCTTTGAGGGAGTGATTTTGCATCGAAGGACCTTTTCCTTCAATAGACCAGTCCTCGATCCAGATCCGGAAGGTCTTTTCACCTGTCTTGTAAGGGGAAGCCCCTGCCTCTCCCAAGCTTCCGCGACTGATCTTTTCAAGATATTCAAACTTCCCTTTAGATTCATCCGTGATGGCAAGATGAGCGAAATAGAGGTCCCGAATGGACCATTTCGATTTTTGATTCTTTGTCTCCCTTGTTAATCCCGTTCTGAAAAAGGTGAGTTGATAACCAAAGGATCTTTTATCTTGACTCTGAGATTGGAGATGGCCGGAATAGTACCACCATTCGGTTTTGAATTCAGGATGAGAAAAATGGTCCTGGGGAAAAGAGAAGGTTCTTCCGGGAAGCGCCCGCTTGAAGTCCTGGCTCAGAAGTGTAGAAGTGAAGGAAGTAAGGGCTCAGTAGAATTACGAAGCAGGCGGTCATTGCGAGCCGAAGGCGAAGCAATCTCATCCTCAATCCCCTCACCCTCTCCGTCTTCCCCTCGCCCGTGGGGAGAGGGATGGGGTGAGGGGGAACCATTTGTCGAAAAGACTCCTTACTCCCAGTAAAGATTGTCATTCGGACTTCCTGAGATTTCTAAACAAGGCCAGAAATCTCTGATTACACGGATTATGAAAAGATTACACCGATTAGAGTTACCTCGAAAATAAGGAGAAATCTGTGGAATCTTTTTTGGAATCTATGTAATCAAGAGAGCGAAAAGCAATTTTTCAGAGCTCTCTTTTTGAATTTCCTGCTATTGTATGGAAAACACGAAACAGAATCAATAAATTTGTAGACAGTAGGGGTAAGAAGTGATAAAAAAGCAAATTAAGAAAACCCGATTCCAAACAAATCGTAACTTCGTCTATCAATCGTAAGATTCGGAAATATTCTATGACGAAATCATCAAAGGAACCCATACAGAAGTGGGCAGAGAAGATAAATTGGGATCGGCGTGTTCAAGCGGTTTGTAAACCATGTTGGGAGCTGAAATATTGCCCTTATGGGCCTCTGGTTGAAGAGTTTCCAGTCCCGGACGTAGATACGCATCGATCTTGCAAGATTTTTGGGCATGAATGCCCTGCCTTTGCAGTTGCCGAACCATTTACCGAAACGAGAGAGTTACGCAACATAAGTCGTCACATTCCGAGGCCAGTCCAGTTCAGGGTACTGAAAAGAGAAAACCAAGTCTGCAGATCCCGTGGAATGCCAGTTGCCGACAATGACATACACTTCGACCATATAATCCCTTGGTCAAAAGGTGGCCCTACCGAAGAAAATAACATTCAGTTACTGTGCGGAGCATGTAATAGGAAGAAGTCGGACAAATTTGAGGAAAAATTTCTTATTGCTAAGCTAAGTGACCATATAGCTGAGCCAGTCGATACAAGTATTCTTGGGTTCTTGCTCTTTGTTGCCGAATTCAGACACTCTTTCTTCCAAGAGAACAATAGACTTCCAAGTGCTGTTGATATTGCAGACGAGTGTAATGCTGGCAAAAAGGGCGAGGCGGAAGAACATGCTGGACAGGTAATTGTCGATCTTGAGACGATACTCGGGGGAAAGAGACAGAGGGAGATTCGGAAGAGCATCTTCGAAGCGCTCAGGCTCCGATGGGGGTATAAGGATTACATGATACGAAAATTGAAACAAGCGGCCAAAGAAATCGGTGTACCTATGGATCAGCTGCTCGAATCGGAAATAGAACTCGTGGAAAAACTTGGTTGGAGCGTGAAGGATACTCCAGGTGAACGTAAGAAGTGGCTTAAAACTTAATATTCGGGGGCGGAGGTAGTCCGGTACCTTGGGGTGACCGGTTCCTGTGTGACGCGGATTGTGGCCAAGCGGCAGTTCCCAGAGGACGTCAGGTTAAAATATCAGAATGGCCAGGTACGTCCCGCATGAATGTCCCCCTCATCCCTCTAAGCAGAGTCTGGCTCGAAAGTCGGAAATACTAGAATAGGGGGAAGGCAATGGCAATTCAAGTCGACAAGAAGAAGACGGCACTGCTGGTAATGGACCTTCAGAAACAGATGATCGATCCGCAGTCGCCCCTGGCGCAGCATTCGGGCTTTGGGGAGATGGTAAAAAAAACCGGTCTGTTGCCACGAGTTAGGAAGGTGATGGATGCGGTTCGGGCTGCGGGCATGCTCGTCATTACGGTTAGGGTGGACTTTAGCGCCGGCAGTTTTCCCCGATATCCCACTCGGGGTGAATTCTGCAAGATCATCGCAGCGGAAAACGACGCGGGAGATGTGCTCAGACCAGGAGTCTGGGGTTACGAGACCGTTGCAGAAGTCGCTCCATTGGAAGGAGAGTCGGTAGTAGGAAAGAGGCACATGTCCGCGTTCGCAGGTTCTAACCTTGATGAGTTGTTGCGGGCAAAGGGCATCACAGATATCGCTATGGCCGGTGTCGCAACGAGTTATGTTGTGACCGCAACGGCTTGGACAGCCCTGAACTACGGCTACAGTGGTATTGTCATTGAGGATTGTTGCGCGACCCATAACGAGCAGGCTCAAGAATCGGCAATCAACACGCTTCGGGCTATCACTGATATCTGTAGTGCGGAGGAGTTCATCCAAGCGATTCAGTAGATGGCAGGGAATGCCTAAGCATGAATCCCTGGGGGTTGGGTCTCGTTTTTTAGGAGAAAGATGGCTGCGAACGTCCAACACGAACGTCCCCCAAATCCGTCCGCCAAATCGCTCCCAGGCTCGCGCCAGCGCCGGTCAGCTCACCGATGCGACGGGTTTTCTTTCCTTCAAGATCTCTTGGTGCAATTCTTTAAAGTCTTTTGGGGGAATGGCGTCAGACCTTTTCACTAGCTTTACGGCTGAAGCAGGGCAGGGGACGGCACATACTCCGCAGCCAATACACCATTCTTTGTCTACAACAGGGAAATCACCTTCCATCTTGATCACATTTGCAGGGCAGATGTCCACGCATTCTCCACAGCCCATACATTTCTCCTGATCCGTTTCCCTGAGGAAGCAGGTCGCCATCAGTAATTGATTTCGAGGCCTTGAAAAAAATGCCTTGACAAAGTATTCTTTTTGGGGTATTTGTGTAGTATGAAAGTCAAGACATCTATAACCTTATCGGAAGATTTGCTGAAAGCGATCGATGAATATGCAGGAGAATTTAAAAACCGGTCCGAATTCATTGAAGATGCCGTACGGGCTTTTATTATACAATTAATCCAGAGACAGCAAGACGCCAGAGACCTTGAGATAATCAATCAGCATGCGGATCGTCTAAACCGAGAAGCAGCGGACGTGCTTACCTATCAGGTTGATCTGTGAAACGTGGTGAATTGTATCGCGTTGCCAATCCTTCAGCTAAGGATCCCAAAAAATCGAGAGTCTTTGTCATTGTCAGCCGCCAAGTTCTCATCGATTCTCGCTTTTCCACGGTGATTTGCGCCCCGATTTATTCAACTCACGACGGTCTTTCCACTCAGGTACTGGTCGGTGTAGACGAGGGACTGAAGCATGATAGCAGTATTCACTGCGATGAATTCGTCAGTTTGGCCAAGTCGCTTCTAACCAATTTTGTCGGATCTCTCTCTCCCCAAAAAGTTGAAGAACTCAATAAAGCTCTAAGTATAGCCTTAGATATTCGAGGCTTAAAGGGCTAACGAGTCGTTGAATTGGAGCGGGATATCAGGGTTACCCGGGACTGTCGCGCCGTTGCCGGTTAGCTCGATTGTTACGCCATGTTATGCACAGTGTTTTCGCTCTTTCAGAATCCGCTTGTGCGATTTTTCAAGGTCTTTAGGATTCTCCCCCATCACTTCCCTACTTTATCGACCTTACCTATTGCAACCTTGATATCCATAGACACCCTACGAGGTCCAGGGACATCACGCCAAAGCATACCAAGTGAAACAGGTGCTTCTGGCGATTGAAAGATTGGAGGTTAATCATGGCTCTGAAAAATGACCGATATACTTATCGGGTAACCTGGTCTGAAGATGATAAGGAGTATGTAGGTTTGTGTGCTGAATTTCCGAGCTTGAGTTGGCTGTCTAAGAAACCGGAGGAAGCCTTAAGAGGAATCCGTAAATTAGTTGAAGATGTCGTAAAAGATATGCAGAAGGAAGGTGAGGCTGTTCCTGAACCAATCGCTTGCAGGCACTATAGTGGTAAATTCATTGTGCGGGTTCCTCCCCAAGTTCATCGAAAACTCGCAATCCAAGCAGCCGAGTCCGGAGTTAGTCTGAATCGTCTTGCCAGTTCAAAGTTAAATCAATAAGGCTCTCCACATGCGGCGGGTTTTCGGTCCTTCAAAATCTCTTGGTGCAGTTCTTTAGGGTCTTTCGGGGCTCTCCCTCCCCCATCACTTATTACTAGGAGCACACTGTAGTTTGCATAGGCCCTTATTGGGTCATTGCGAAGTTGAAGGGCATCATGGTCCGATGGTTGACGCCTGCCCTATCCGTTACTATCTTTAAATAAAGGATTTTAATTACCCCCTTTCGTATGTAGTAGAATTTAAACGAAAAAGGGAACTTAAAGAACTGGGGGATTTCAATGGCAGGATCAACGATCTGGAAAGGAACCATCCATTTTGGGGATACGGACGTGCCCGTAAAGCTGCATACCGCAGTCAAAGAAGAGCGGATTCAGTTTCACCTCCTTCACAAGCGCGACCAGGTGAGAGTGCGCCAGCAGATGGTCTGTGCGTACGAAAAGGAGCCGGTGCCGGCAGAAGAACAATCCAAAGGGTTTGAAGTGGAGGACGGGAAATATATCATCGTCGATCCGGCGGAACTCGAACAAACCGCTCCTGAAAGCAGCCGGATGATCGAGGTCCACGAGTTCGTCAAAACCGAACAAATCGATCCCATCTTCCTTGACCGCGTCTACTACCTGGAGCCGGATATTACTAATATTCAGGGAAAAGGATATAACGCGCTTGTCAGGGCCTTGAAGGAAATGGATGTGACGGGCATTTGCACCTGGACTATGAGAAAGCGCTCCTATCTCGGGGCCTTGCAGGCACGCGGAGGGGTTCTTCGCCTGAATACGATGCGGTATGCCGACGAGGTGATCCCGGTAGAATCTCTTCAACTGCCGGACGTTCCCTTGTCGGAAAAAGAACTTAAAATCGGGAGCGAGTTGATCGAAAAGTTGGCCGCTGCTTTTGAGCCGGGGAAGTTTGAAAACGAACATCAGAAGAAGCTGCAGGATATGATCGAGAAAAAAGCCCGCGGAGAGAAGATTGCGGTCCTGGTCCCAAGGCGCTTGAAGCCCACGGAATCAGACCAGTTGCTTCAGGTGCTGGAAGCGAGCCTGAAGAAAGCCGCCTGAGGTTATTGGTGAGCAGGGGGGAATGATATGGCTGTACAGGGAATATGGAGTGGGACGATCAGTTTCAGCCTGGTGGCGATTCCGGTGCGGTTGGTTACCGCCGTCGAACCCGGTCGCGTCTCGTTTCGCCTGCTCCACAACAAGGATTACTCTCCTCTCGCGAGAAGAATGTTTTGCCCGGAAGAAGAAACGAAGGTACCCCGGGATGAGATCATCAGGGGATACGAAATCGCGCCCGATCAATACATCCTGATGACGGACGAGGAACTGGAATCCGTGTCGCCGGAGCGGAGCCGCACGATCGAGATCGTCGAGTTCATCGATATGAAGGAAGTGGACCCGATCTATTATGATCACCCCTATTATCTCGTTCCTTCGAAAGGGGGCGAAAAAGCGTATCGGCTGCTGGCCGAGGTGTTGCGCCGGACAAACAAGGCCGGGCTCGCAAAATTCGTGCTGGCCGAACGTGAGTATCTGGTGGCAGTCACACCCAGGGACGGAGCGCTGGCGGTGACCACACTTCATTACAGCGAAGAAATACTTCCCGACGAGGACCTCCCGCCGAAGAAAGGAAAGATCGCGGCCGAAGAGGAAAACCGGATAAAAAAAAGCGTTAAGCAAATGATCGAAGACTTTGACCCAGGAAAATATGCGAACGAGCGCCGGAAAAAGCTCATGGATCTCCTGGCGACGAAGGCGAGAGAAAAAGCCCCGGTGGAGGCCCCTGAGGTAAAGGAAGAAGAGGGAGAAGGTCCAGCCGATCTGGTCGCCGCGCTGGAGGAGAGCATGCGGAAAGTGAGACCCCGTTAGAGAACATGCTCTCTAACGATCAAAGACTGCGGCTTTGTTCCATATCTATACTAGGGTAAAAATCCATCGCCGACAGGGCCTGTAAGAAATTCATAGGTAACACGTTATGAATTGTAACCGTCATTCCAATAATGCAACATTTCTAACGGGTCAGGAGTCAACGGCTTTCTCTAACGGGGTGAAGGAGAACCGGTGAGCCGCACATTCGTGGAGATGGCGGGGAGGAGACTCCCTTTATCGAACCTTGAAAAGGACCTCTATCCCTCCTATGGTTTCACGAAGGCCCACATCCTGGAATACTACCGCCGGATCGCGCCGTTCATCCTGCCCCATCTGAAAGACCGGGCATTGACCTTCAAGCGCTATCCCGAAGGAGTGGAAAAGGATTTCTTTTTCGAGAAGCGTTGTCCCTCTCACCGTCCGGCCTGGGTGAAAACGGCGGAGATCCCCCAGGATGACGGAGAGCGGATGACGGTCTGCCTGGTCAACGATCTGGAAACGCTGATATGGGCGGAGAACCTTGCGTCTGTTGAACTCCATGTGCCGCTGGCCAGGGCCAATTCCCCGGAGACGCCCGATTCCATGGTCTTCGACCTGGATCCCGGCGATCAAGCAGGCATTCTGGAATGTGCCCGGGTGGCGCTGATCCTTCGGGACCTGCTCTCCCGAATGGGGCTTGCAAGCTATGTCAAGACCTCGGGCAAGAAAGGACTCCATGTGTATGTCCCCTTGAACCGCAAAGAGACGACCTTTGAGGATACCAAGACATTTTCAAAGGCCGTAGCAGCAATCATGCAGAAACATTATCCGGACCTGGTGACTGCAAAAATGGCGAAGAAAGAGCGGAACGCAAAGGTTTTTATCAACTGGTCTCAAAACGATGCTTCGAAGACGATGGTCTGCGTTTATTCCCTGCGCGCCCGGGAAAAGCCAATCGTTTCATTTCCGCTTGAATGGAGGGATCTGGAGAATCCGGCCGGGCTGGGCGACCCGGAAAGGCTGCAGGTCACGCATTCGGAAGCCGTGAGCAGGGCCGAAAAAAAGGGGGACCTTTTTCGAGAGGTGCTCGTGAAAGAACAGAAGCTTCCTCATCTGTGACGAGAATATTGAAGTCACATTGCATCCATCAAATCCCTCCTACCCTCCCCCTGCAAAGGGGAGGCTTACAGTATGCCCCTCTTCCCTGGTAGGGAGAGGGTTAGCTTGCCTGCCGGTAGGCAGGGGTGAGAGTGACCGGAGCTATTTACTCTATGACCGATCACGGGATTAAAGGAATACGCATCCAAACGGGAATTCGAGAAAACGCCCGAACCGAAACCGGGCCTTCGACATGAGGGAGACCGTCTCGTTTTTGTCGTTCATAAGCACGCGGCCCGGGCCCTTCATTATGATCTCAGGCTGGAGCTGGAAGGGGTGCTGAAGAGCTGGGCCGTGCCGAGGGGCCCCTCGCTGGATCCTTCCTTAAAAAGGCTGGCCGTTATGGTTGAAGACCACCCGCTTGATTACAAGGATTTTGAGGGCGTTATCCCGGAGGGCAGTTACGGCGCAGGAAGCGTCATCATCTGGGACAGGGGCTTTTATCATCACCCTTCCGCACGGGATGAGAACGAAGGCGAGAAACTTCTTCTGGACGGATTCAGAAAAGGGGATTTGAAGTTCGTCCTCGAAGGGGAAAAGCTTCACGGTGAATTCGCGCTGGTAAGAATGAGAAAGGACGCGAAGTCATGGCTTCTCTTGAAGAAAAAAGATCGGAATGCGACCCAAGGGGACATTCTCAAAGAGAACCGTTCCGTCGTGTCCCGGAAGACCCTGGAGGAGATGCTCGAAGCCGGCAGGTCGAAATCATTCAGACAAAAGAAATTGAACCAGATCCGTCTTCACGAGACGATGGAAAGCGAAGACCTGCAGGATGCGCCGGTCAAACCGATGCGCAACGCTATACAACCGATGCTCGCGACCCCGGTCAAAGAACCGTTTGATCATCCGGATTGGATCTTTGAGGTGAAATGGGACGGGTACCGGGCCGTTGCCGAAATCCGGGACGGGTCCGTTTCGCTCTATTCCCGGAACGGGATCTCCTTCAACAAGAAGTTCTTTCCTATTGCGGAAGCGCTTCGGAAATTCGGATTTGACGCTGTTCTGGACGGCGAAATCGTTGTCGTGGATGACCAGGGACGTCCTGATTTTCAGATGCTGCAGCATTACCAGGACTCTGGAAGCGGTCATTTGCTCTACTACGTTTTCGATCTCCTCTACTTCCGGGGACATGATCTGACGGACCTGCCGCTGCTCAGGAGGAAAGAGTTCCTGAAAAAAATTCTCCCGTCCACCCCAAGAATACGATTCAGCGATCACGTATGGAAGGAAGGCGTCTTATTTTACAACGTCGCCAAAGAAAAGGGACTGGAAGGGATCATCGCCAAACATTCTCAAAGCGTGTACGAAGCGGGCAGAAGGAGCCGGGAGTGGCTGAAGGTGAAGACGCAGCTCACGCAGGAGGCCGTGATCGCAGGATTCACGGAACCGGGAGGCAGCAGAAAATATTTCGGCGCCCTTGTCCTGGGCGTATACGAAGGGGACGCGTTGATGTTCATCGGCCATGTGGGAGGCGGGTTCACGGCGAACAATTTAAAGGATATCCGCGAAAAATTGGACCCCCTGATCCAGAAAGAATTTCCCTTTACCGTCGAAGCCAGAGACCAATGCCGCAGTTACCTGGGTAAAGCCGGAGATGGTCTGCGAGGTTGCTTTATCCGGCTGGACTGAAGATGGCGTCATGAGGCACCCCGTTTTTCTGCGGCTGCGCCAGGATAAAGCCGCGCGCGAGGTGGTGCGCGAAAAGCCCCTCGAGAGTGGTGATGGAGGACCGTAAAATCATGAACATTTATGTTGGTACAAGCGGGTATTCGTACAAGGAATGGAAAGGAAAATTCTATCCTGAAAAGATCTCGCCCAAGGAAATGCTTCGCTTCTATTCGGGACGCCTCAATACGGTAGAGATCAATAATACCTTTTATCACATGCCCAGAGAGAGCGTGCTCATGTCCTGGGCAGAACAGGTCCCCGGCGATTTTGTCTTCGCGCCTCAAAGCGCCCCAGGTCATAACGCATCTGAAGCGGCTCCGAGATGTGTTCGAGGAGACCGAGTACCTCTTCAGGACACTTTCGGTTCTGGACAGGAAACTGGGGCCGGTCCTCTTTCAGTTTCCCAAGAGTTTTCGTAAGGACCGGCCTGCGCTGGAAGATTTTCTCGCTCTGATTCGCGGCGATATGGCTTGCGCATTCGAGTTCCGCAGCCCATCCTGGCTCGATGATGAAATTCTGGACCTCCTTCGCAAAAAGGGAGCCAGCCTGTGCATCGCCGATACTGATGAGAATCCGGCACATGAGATCATCCGTACGGCGCCATGGGGATACCTGCGCCTGCGACGTTCCGACTACACGGATGCCGATCTGTCGCAATGGATGGAAAGAATCCTTTCGCAAGAATGGGAAAGGGCCTTCGTATTTTTTAAACACGAGGACGAAGACCCGGCCAAGGGGCCCGAAATAGCGATGCGTTTTCACGAGCTTATCGATTCAAGGGCAAAGAAAACCAAGACAGGAAGAATCAGTAAAGCCCGTTAGGATGTTCTATATCCGACGATCTCATGCTGGGGAGGGGTCAAGAGGACCCTCGAAAACAACCCCTTAATCGTGGTGAGGGGGATTTTTCTACGGGCCTGTTATGCGGTAACAAAGAAAGATACGCCAAATTACGCAAATTGGAGTTGATAAAACGGTTATGGTATGATAATATGTAATACTAGAGGAGATAAGAAATGAGCACGGCAAAAGTAGCCATAACGTTAGATGAAGATTTACTCAAGCGGTTGGATCGACTGGTGAAGAATCGAATGTTCGAAAACCGAAGTCGTGCCATTCAGGAGGCAGTGAGCGAAAAACTGGCACGGCTGGAACGAGGCCGGCTGGCACGGGAGTGCGCCAAACTGGACAGAAAATTTGAGCAAACGATGGCCGAGGAAGGCCTGTCGGCTGAGGTGGAGGAATGGCCCGAATACTGAGAGGCGACATCGTATGGGCCGACCTTAACCCTGTCCGGGGTCGTGAACAAGCAGGCCAACGACCGGTGTTGGTGATTAGCCAGGATGTGTTCAACGAGCGTTCCGGCACAGTGATAGCAGTGGCCTTAACAAGCCAGCCTCAAAAGGCCGGTTTCCCCTTAACTCTTGAATTGCCGCACCATCAACTTCCAAAGAAATCATGGATCAAAATCAGCCAGATCAGGACGCTTTCCGTTGAGCGGCTGGGGCAAAAAATAGGGAGGGCCTCGGCTGAAGAATTGAGCCTTATTGTTGAAGGTTTAAACGAGATAATCGGCGCATAACAAGTCAGCAGGATGCGGCTAAAAGCCGCCGCGCCCTTCGGTTTTGTTGTTACGCGGCGGGTTTTCGCTCCTTCAAAATCTCTTGGTGCAATTCTTTGAAGTCTTTTGGGGGGATGGCGTCAGACTTTCTCACCAACTTTACGGCTGAGGCAGGGCAGGGGATGGCACAGACTCCGCAGCCGATGCACCATTCTTTATCAATGACGGGGAAATCACCTTCCATCTTGATGACCTGAACAGGGCAGATCTCCACACATGCTCCACAACCCGTACATCGTTCCTTATCTGTTTCCCTGAGGAAGTAGGTCGCCATCAGGACATCCCTTGGAATTTTCTTTCTCCTGATCGTTCCCACAGACCAGCAACAGCAGCCGCAGCAATTGCAGGTGTGTTTGATTCCTTCCCTGGCATTGTCCACGAGATGAACCAGACCTGCTTCTTCTGATTTTCTAATCACCTCAAGGGCCTCTTTCTTGGTAATCTCTCTCCCAATGCCCTTCTCAATCAGATATTCTGCCAGTTCATCATATTTTATGCAGTTCTCAAGAGAATGATCACATCTTTTCTTTCCAATCAGATGGGCGGTTGCCCGGCAGGGACAATGGACCAGGGCAATCACTTTGACTTTCTCGATGACCTGTTCCATCATCTCAAAAGGGAATACGGCATGACTCTCCGGCTCAAAGGACGGAGTGGCAGGGACATAACGAAAAGCCTTTGTTTTCGTGTTTCCGTAAGCCTCTTTCAGTTGCTCTTTTTTTGTGCTGGTGCTTCCATAAGCCTCTTTGAGTTGCTCTTTTCCGGAATATTTGGCGACCAGTTCCGCCATCTTTTTTGCATTCGGAGTATTGACCCCTCTCCAGAAAAAGGTCTGGGGGAAACCGTACCCAAACTGTTGGAGGGCATAGCCCATGCTTCCGTCCTTCATCTTTTTTGAAAAGAGAAGTCCCCGCTGGGCTAAGTTTGATAAGATCGATTCCAACTCTTCCGTTGAAATATTTTGAGGAGGAGCAATTTTTGCAACCGGAACAGGTTCAAGAGGGATCACTTTGGTAGGAATGGCTAAGGCCACCTCTGCTTCCAAAGGGGTGAAGTTCTCTTTGAGAATCTCCAGAAGCTCTTCTTTCTCCGGATAACCCATGCCCAAAGACGACAAATGCTTAGCCAACCTTTTGTAAATTTCGTCGCTCATACAGCCTCCGATAGAGCTTGGAATAGCTGAATGGCGAATAGCGGAATAGTGCAACCCTTGAAAAATTAAAACTTGTTAATATTTTCCTTTTGAGCCATCAGCCATCAGCCAATAAGCTATATGCCATATAGTCTATTAGCTTTACATTTCCAACCTTCCACAACTCATAACATTGAATTCGTGATCTATTCCATCCTCAACGATTCTACCATATTCATTTTAGCAGCCCGTCGGGATGGGATGAGACCGGCACCGATGGAGGTGAACATGACCACCAGCCAGGACTGTATCAAACTCCAGATAGGAATGGAGAACTGAATGGTCCATCCAAAGGACTGTTTGTTGATGACGTAAACGAGAAGGATGGAAAGGAGAAAACCACAGACGAGGCCGAAGACATGGCTAAAAAAGCCGATCATCCCTGCCTCGATCAGCGTGGTCTTCTCGATCTGTCTCCGGAATGCGCCCACTGCCCGGAGGATCCCGATATCCCGCTGTCTTTCGATGATCAGGGCATTCAAGGAGTTGATAATTCCAAGAATGGCCACGATGATGGCGATGAATTCGAGGGCATAGGTGATGGCAAAGGTCTGGTCAAAGATCTTCAGAACCTCTTTTCGCAATTCCCGATGGGAGACCACAAAGAGGCGATAAGGTTTGGAATACCTTTCCCGGATGATCTCCTTGAAGGTTTCCTGAGAAACCCCTTCTTTGAGATAGATGCCGGCACTATGAAGCGTCTCATCATTCCACAGCGATTGAAAGAGTTTTTTCTCCAACAAGATCATTCCCCAATCAGAAGAATAATCGTAGAAGACTCCGGAGATCAAAAACTCTTTTTCACCCTGCGGGGTGTTGAGCTTCATCCGGTCTCCGGCCTTGACGTGATGCCTGAGTGAGAAACTCTCAGTGACGAGAATGGCCTGGCCGGCGGCGAACTGCCGGAGAATCGCCCGGGGATTTCCTTGCGTGAAACGAATGACCTTCATGTTGAGAAAAACCTCTCCATCGACGGATGCGATCAGGGCAGGCTGGCCTTGATATTCGACCTCCAATGCCCTGAACGAATCCACGGCCTTCACTCCAGGAAGAGAAGGCAGCGCCCTGGAGACCTCCAGGGGGAGGAGAGCGGAGTAACCTGTGATGGAGTAAGAACCCGGGAAGATAAACACATCCCCATTGATCGATTGTTCCACCCAGAGGTCCACCGTCTTCCGGAAGCTCAGGATCATGATGGAAATGCTGATCAGCATGGAAAGGGCGGTCATCAATGCGGCGATGGTGATCACGGTCCTGGCCATAGAATCATGGATATATCGACTCGCCAGTTTTCCTTCGGGTCCAAAGAGGAAGCGGAGAGCCGGAGCCATCAAACGGTTAAGGAGGATGGTGATAGAAGGGATCAGGAAGGAGATCCCGACGACGATGAGGAGCGCAGCCAGGAAACCGAAGATGGGCCGGTGAGCGATGGGTTTCTGGAGGGCAAAGATGAGCGAAAGGATGAGAAGACCCGTGCCGACGACATTGAAATACCTGGTTCGGATTTTTATTTTTGTTTCAAGGGTTCCCAGCGCCAGGGCCTCCCTGGGTGCAATCCCGGAGGCTTCTTTGGCAGGGCCGATCGAAGAAAGAATTGAAGCGAGCACCCCCATCCCAAAGCCTGCCATTAAAACGGAAGGAGAGATCAAGAGGTGTTCTGCCTTGACCAGAATATAGAGGGCCGTAATCGTTCTTGAGACGAGATAGAGCATGACCTTTGCCAACCCTAATCCGATTCCTATTCCAACCAGACTTCCCAAACATCCGATCCATGCTGCCTCTCCGATGAAAAGACCGAGAACCTGAGGTCGGGTGACTCCGATGCTCCGAAGAATTCCAATCTCCCGCCTTCTCTGAATGATGGAGATGGAGATGGCGTTATAGATCAAAAACATCCCAACGATGAGAGAGATGAAACTGAGGGCAGTCAGGTTGAGGTGGAAAGCCGAGACCATCTTCTCGATCTGACCGCTGCGGGTATCGGACCGGCGAACCTCAACTCCCGGAGGGATTACTTTTTTCAGTTCTCTCTCGATCGCCTCGGTGGACAGGGATTGATCCACCATCAGGTCAATCCGGTCGATGAGACCGACCTTCTCCAGGGCCTCCTGAGCCGAGGCGATGTCCAGGAGGCCAAAATTTCCTTCCAATGATTTGGCCGGCCCCTCCATCTTTAAAAGATGGGTGATGGTGAAGATAGACTTTTTTTGATCCAACGATGAGATTGATTCGGTCTCCTTTTTTCAATCCGTGCCGGTTGGCCAATTTTTCGGTGATGGCAATGGCATGAGGCGTTTTTAAAAAAAGGAGGTCCTGATCATCGGTCTCGTAGAACTGGTATTCCCTGAAGGGCCGATCACTAAAAACGTCGATGCCAAGAAGGTAGAGGGGTTCTCCAATGGGCTCATCGATCTTGGAGACGTATTGAATGACGGGTGTGGCTGCTTTGATTCCGGGAACTCTTTTTACCTTGAGGTAGACCTCTTCAGAAAAGCCCCGTCCAAAGGACGTGACCTGAAGATTGGCTTTTCCCGAGACATGATCGACTGAGGCGTTGAAGGATTCAATGGCCGTGTGGATGGCCGTCTGGACACTGACGAAGACGGCCACTCCCAGGGCGATCCCTATTATGGAAAGAAGGGTTCTTCCTTTGTGGTGACGGAGATGGCGGAAGGTAATGGTTTTAAAGAGGTATAACAGTGCCATGAAATCTCCCCCCTGTCTTCGCCGAAGCGGCTTCGCGCAGGCAGGTCACCCCTCTTTGTTAAAGAGGGGGACAGGGTTTCCCCCTTAGAAAAAGGGGGAGGAAGGGGGATTTATTCCGCAAGGATCCTCCCATCCCGCATCCTCAGGACCCGATCCGCGATGGCCGCTCCTTCCTGGCTGTGAGTGACCAGGAGGATGGTCTTTCCTTGTTCGTCCCGTAATCGCCGAAGGATCTCCAAGACCTGCTTTCCTGAGGCCGAATCGAGATTCCCCGTTGGTTCATCCGCGAGAATGATTTCGGGATCATTGATTAAAGCCCGGCAGATGGCCACCCGTTGCATCTCTCCGCCTGATAATTCATGGGGATGATGATACCGTCTCTCCAGGAGGCCGATTTCTTGAAGGAGGCGCTCCATTTTAGCCGCTGAGGGATTGGAGCCTTCTCGCAACAGGTACGGGAGGACGATATTCTCTTCGAGGTTTAGAATGGGCAGGAGATTGAAGAATTGGAAGATGATGCCGACCCGGTCTCGCCGAAACAGAGTCAGCCGCCGGTCATCCATCCGGGAGATGTCCTCACCGTGAATCATCACGCGGCCTTGATCCGGAGAATCGAGTCCTCCGAGGATGTTAATCAGGGTAGACTTCCCGCATCCACTTTTGCCTGTGATAGCTATAAATCCTCCTTTTGAGAGGTTTAAATGGATGTGGTCCAGCGCGACCACCCGGTTATCCCCCTGGTGATAAACTTTCGTGACATCCGTCAATTCGATGAAATGATCTTCTACCATAATAAAAAAGAGCAGAGATTGAATTCTCTCTGCTCTTTTTATATATCGGGGGGAATGGTGAATTGTCAACCGAAAATCAAGATTGTTTAATCTTGACTGTATTTCTTTAAATGTTTAACGAGGATGATTAACATTAAAGGAATGATCGCGCCGACAACGACAACAGCTCCTCCCACAATATAAATCCTTGGGCCTATGTCCTCTACGGTCCTGACCACCTGCATTATGGCAATAGAAACCATGGCTGCCAGGATGCACATTAAGATAATAATACTCACTATATTAGCGGCACTTAATTTAATATTCATTGCTCCCTCCTCTGCTTGAAAGATGACGAAAATTAGTGTTTCGCTTAAACCTAATCCAATGGAGAGTCTTCTTAGCAAAACTCAGAATTTCTGCCATCCTTACTTACTCACAGCCACAGGCTCAGAACCCGGAAGAACCACTTCCTCTTCGATTTTCTTCTCTTTCTTCAGGGCCGTCGTGGAGGTGGTACCGATGAAGCTGAAGAAGAGGATGGCTGCCGGAATCAGTTGAAGAAGGACGATGATGGAACCGACAATCAGAAAGATCCACAGGGCAGTGCCGGCTCCCTTCAATTCAATGGACCGAGCAAACGCAGGAGTGGCAAGAAGGGTCATCACCGCTCCCATCACCCCAACTTTTAAAGTTTGTTTTCTTGCTGACATGGTCTATTCCCCCTTTCTTCTTTATTGAGGCTTTTGAATCTCCTCAACCTTTATTAGTGCATACCTGATGCCAACCCTGAAAAGGGATATTAAGAAATTATAATAGGCTGATTATATTAAGATTTTTACTTTTATGATTTTTGATGAGGTTTAACGATTAAATCCTTAAGTGTATTTTAAAATTATACATATCGCCAAATCACTTGAGAGATATGTTTAGATAACTAGTTGAAATTAAAATATTTTAATTGAATATAAAATTTATACGCCAAGATATTTTCTAAGATTCGTCTGGATGACCCATGGAGGGGACAGTCGGTCACTCTTCGAAGCAGGCTTTCGGCAGGCTAAAGAGATCTAATCCGTCATAGGTTCTTTCTATTTTGATTGAGAGTTCCTTGATCTTTTTTAATAAAGGTTCAGGAATGAGGAGGGTTGCTCGAGCCACCTCCTCTTCATAGAGATTGTGTCTGAGATACTCGGGTTCGTTTTTGCCGAACCATATCTCTGCCTCCCATGATTTTTGATTGAATGATTCGGTCTTGAAATGCTTCTCACTCAGTCCGAACGGATTTCCGGGAGAGATAAAGGTCAATATCCCGTGATTGGAAGTGGGCCTGGTAGAAAGATTGGCATACATGCACATAAACTCTCCTCCGAAGGCAACCGAGCGAACCGATAGGCTCAATCCATTGATTTTGCTTTCGACATATTCTTGAAGAAGAGAGGGGTTCGATACAAGATTCAATTTCCAAAGGGATGAAGGCTCTGTGATGATCTTGTAAATCCCTTCCTCCTCTTCCCACCCGCCGCTTCAGAACCGCCTTTTTCTTTCTTTCGATGAAATGGTCAACCCCTGCCGTATCTTCTGGGTCAAAGATCATCGTCTCCGGCATGGGGGCAATGGCCTTAAGCAACTGGTATTGATTCCACTTGTCCTCCAGCCTCAACCCAGGATGAAAGGTGCCTGGGAAGGGGCCCATACCGTCCATCCATATCTTGAGGGGTTTTAGGCTATCGATAAAGGGAAGGGAATGAATGTAGTCTCGTAAATGTCTTTCCATAGATCTTTTGAGAGGTCGATTCGATTCGCTGGAAGATATCCGAGGGTTTCCCAAAATGGACCCCATGGGTGAGATGATATTCATGAGCCCCGCCCGGGAGGCCCACATTCACCTCCACCAGATAGAGCTTCAACTCGGGAGTGATAAGAAAGTCAATTCCGAGATACATGCCTGAACATACAAAAAAACAGGTCATCGATTCACCAGACCTGTTCTTTTTCCCCTTGGATACTGACCGTCATTTAAAAGAGCAATAGGGCAAAAGGGGCCCCTCCCTTCTTGGGAAGGGGCCCGATGAATGACTTAGCAAGATGCTTTGCATTTGCAGAGGCCGGAGAACTTCTTGGCCACCTTCTTGATGGTCATATCATTCACCTCCCTTCAAAACCTCTCTGGCATAACATTGAAAGAGATCGGGTTGAAAAAGATTGTTTTGAACCTTGGCCCTGTAACGGCATCCCCCTCGACACTCTTCAATCACCGGGCAGTTGCAAGCAAGGTCCTTCAATGAGATACGGGGAATACGGGCCCAACAAGTTCGAAGCCCTTCTCCGATGGATCCTGCCGGTTCCTGGCTAAAAAGGCCACACTTGCAAATCGTCCCATTTGCCATTATAGCACAAAGGTGGGCGCCGCAAGTAGAATTTTTTGTTGAACCGTGAAATCCCCCTCCAAAACCGTAGCCGAGAAAACGACCCGCCTCAGAGGGGGAAACTTGAAGATCCTGGTTTTCTTTGAGTCTTCCCTCAACACAGGGAACATCCACATTCCACTCCTCAATATTTTTTGATTGAAGAAGGGAGGCCAGCTGGTCGAACTCCGACAAATTCCGGCGGTGAATCATCGTTGCCACAGAGACCCGTATGTCGGCTTCCTGCAGATGGTCAACGGCCATGATCGTTTTTTCGAAGGTTCCCTTCCCTCGCAGCGATTCATGACCTTCTTTCATACCATCGAGACTGATCTGAACCTCGTGGACACGGAGCCTTTTGGCGACCTCTTTGGAGATCAACGTGCCGTTGGAGAGGAGAACGGACCGAAATGCATAGTCTCGGAGGATCTCATTGATCTCCCAAAAATAAGGGTGGAGCAAGGGCTCTCCTCCGGACAGAAGGAGTCTCAGCCCTTGAATCTCCTCAAATTGCTCCAATACCCTTTGAATCTGTCCCCTTGAGAGATCCTGATGAGAATCTTCTCCGATATAACAGTGGCGGCATTGAAGATTGCAACGGTTGGTGATCTGAAGCTCAAGATACCGGAGGGAAGGGACCGGGGAAGGATTCAAAACGATCTTCCTTTGAAGAGGGGCTTCCGAAAAGGTAACTAAATTTTCAGAGAGGCAAAATTGGATGAATTCTTCATCCTCCTTCCGTATCGAAGGACTTTCACCCCGGGAGATGCGGAGAAGAAATTGATAACCATCTTCGTTCAGTTCGTAGAGTTCGTCTTTTTCGATGTCGTAGAGGTAGCGTTCTTCGAGGTTTTTTAGAACGGCGTGAGGGGAAAGGACGATGAACCTATTCTCGGAGGGCATCGGAGATCTCCTCGGGGGTGAGGATCTTCTTTTCCAAAAGCCTCTTGAGAATTTTGTAGGCCCCGCATTCCAGGTCCTTTTCTGATTCTTTATAGAAGTCGCAGTGCTTACAGATCAGATCGGTCAAAGACCTCTTTATCCAATTTCATCGGATATCCTTTCATCAAAATAATAATTTAAAACTTGAGATGATTCAAGGTGTGTTCAAAGAGCTTCAACTGAGGCTTCAGTCTTGAATAGATAGAAAGATACCTTTCCTTTACCTTTACGCTCGGACCTGGATATTTCCAAAAAAGACTTGACAGATTTTTTCTGATTGTTTATATTAATCAGTGTAATCTGATTTTTAAGAATAGTGTTAATAAAACTAAAAATCATTGAGGAGGTGAGGAAACATGGTCAAAAAACCTGAAAAGGAGTCTTGCTCCGGGCCTACCTGCGGGAAAATGAGTTGTTGCAAGGTTGAAGCACTGATCAGCGTCGATGAGCGTGGGCAGATGGTCCTTCCCAAGGAGATTAGAGATAAAGCCGGTATCCACACGGGCGACAAGTTGGCGCTTGTGAGCTGGGAGAAAGACGGGAAAGTGTGCTGCTTGACTTTGATTAAGGCTGATGAATTCGGAGAGATGGTGAAGGGGCTGCTCGGTCCGATGATGAAGGAAGTGATGGGAAGCGATACTACCAAATAATATGGAGGTGACCGAAAATGGACAAGGAAGAAATAAGAAAAGCCGTAAGAGAAGGCTATGGGAAAATTGCGAAGCAAGACAGCTCGTGTTGTGCTTCCGAGAAATCCTGTTGTGGAAGCGCTCATTCAGCGCAGGATATTGGCAGAAAGATAGGATACAGCGAAGAAGAATTGAAAGTTGTTCCTGAGGGGGCAAATTTGGGTCTTGGATGCGGCAACCCAATCGCTCTTGCGTCATTAAAGGAAGGGGAAGTGGTTCTCGATCTGGGTTCGGGCGCGGGTTTTGACTGTTTTCTCGCTGCCAACCAGGTGGGCAAGACAGGGAAAGTCATCGGGGTGGATATGACTGCGGAAATGCTCGACCGGGCAAGAGAGAATGCCCGGAAGGGTAACTATGACAACGTGGAATTCAGACTGGGAGAGATCGAGAACTTACCCGTGGGCGACCATCAGGTGGATGTTATTATCTCCAATTGCGTGATCAATCTTTCCCCGAATAAGAAAAGGGTTTTCCAGGAGGCCTTGCGCGTGCTCCGGCCGGGTGGAAAGTTGATGGTCTCTGATATTGTGCTGCTCAAAGAGCTGCCCGGGGAGATCAGAAATTCCGTGGCCGCCTACGTTGGCTGTGTGGGAGGGGCCGTTACCAAGAAGGAGTACCTCGAAGCGATTCAGGCAGCAGGATTTAAGGAGACCAAAGTCCTGGGCGAGACCGCTTTTTCTGCAGAGCTCTTGGCCAATGACCCGACAGCCGGGGAGATTGCTAGGAATTTGAAGCTTTCCCGCGAAGAAGCCCAGGATCTGGCGAGTTCGGTAGTCAGTATGAAGGTCTCGGCAATCAAGCCACCTGTTAGCTAAACGGAGAAAAAAGGTCAAAAAGCGAAGATGACTTGGCAGCGTTTTGTGGGATTCGAATTCCGCACCGTCCCCCGTTCAGGGGCCGACGGAGTTCAGGAATCTTTGTCCCGTACCGAAGAACTCTTGAGTTAGCAAGGAGTCCATAATCTAGCAGACATATTGTTCTGGAAATCTCCCCTAACCCCTCTTTTTCAAAGAGGGGAAATTTCTTCCTTTTGTAAAGGGAGGAAGGAGGGATTTAGTCTTCAGTGTCTACATAATTATGGACTGACTAATAGTTTAGAAAAGGGTTGACGGTGCGGAGGGGTTAAATTTATAATGAGTTATAAAAAACCTGGGGGTTTTCTATGTGGGATTACACAGAAAAGGTAAAAGACCATTTTCTTAATCCAAGAAATGTCGGGGAGATTGAGAATCCGGATGGAGCGGGTGAAGTCGGGTCGCTGGCCTGCGGCGATGCCTTGAGGCTCTCCTTCAAGCTGGATGAGAAAAAACGGATCAAAGACGCAAAATTCAAAACCTTTGGATGTGCAAGTGCCATCGCTTCCTCTTCCGCCCTGACGGAGATCCTTAAGGGAAAAACGCTGGAGGAAGCCGCCAAGGTGACCAATCAGGATATTGCCGACTACCTGGGAGGACTTCCTGAAGAGAAGATGCACTGCTCGGTGATGGGAAGAGAAGCGCTCGAAGCAGCGATCGCCAATTATCGCGGGCAGAAAGTAACGAAAGAAGATTTCGAGGTGATCTGCAACTGCTTCGGTGTGACGGATCGAGAGATTATCAAGGCGGTTCGTGAGAACAATCTGAAAACAGTGGAACAGGTCACCTACTATACCAAAGCGGGTGGAGGATGCGGTCAGTGCCATCCAAAGATTGAAGCCATCATTGAAAAAGTGAGAAAGGAAATGGAGAAAGAGGCCCCTCCTCCCAAGCCGGAGAAAAAGAAGCTGACAAACATCCAGAAGATCAAATTGATCGAAGAGACCTTAGGAAGGGAGATCATTCCGGCTTTAAAGGCGGATGGAGGGGATCTGGATTTAGTCGATATTGAAGGCAATAAAGTCCTGGTCGCCCTGAGGGGAAAATGCTCCTTCTGCCCCAGTTCTGAATTTACATTAAAACAGTATGTCGAATCGAAGTTGAGAGAGTTTGTCAGCGATGATATTGAAGTGGAGGAGGTCAGGCCGTGAAGACCGTCTATGTGGATAATAATGCGACGACAAAAGTGGCTCCGGAAGTCCTGGAGGTGATGCTGCCTTTCTTTTCTGAGTATTATGGGAATCCTTCAAGCATGCACTTTTTCGGAGGTCAGGTTCAAAAGAATGTGGATGAAGCGAGGAGTAAGGTGGCGGAATTCTTGGGGGCAGAGCCTTCGGAGATCGTCTTCACGAGCTGCGGGACAGAGAGTGATAATGCGGCGATCCTGGGGACGCTCGATTCCTATCCTGAGAAGCGGCATATCATCACGACCCGGGTGGAGCATCCTGCTGTTGGAAATGTGTCTACCTATTTAGGCCGAAAGGGCTATCGCGTCACCGAACTTTCCGTTGATCGAGAAGGACGGTTAGATCTGGACGAATTGAGAGAGTCCCTCACCGACGGGACAGCCATGGTCACCATCATGTATGCCAATAATGAAACCGGCGTGATCTTTCCTGTCGAAGAGATTGGTGAGATTGTCAAGGCAAGGGGAATTCCTTTCCACACCGATGCGGTTCAGGCAGCAGGGAAGATCCCCCTCAATATGAAAAAATCGAAGCTGGATATGCTCTCCATCTCCGGCCACAAACTCCATGCGCCCAAAGGAATCGGGGTTCTCTACATCCGAAAGGGGACAAAATTTTCTCCCTTCCTGATCGGCGGCCACCAGGAAAAGGGCAGAAGAGGAGGGACAGAGAATGTTCCTTACATCATCGGCCTGGGGAAGGCCTGCGAACTGGCCCAAAAACATCTCAACGAAGAGAACACAAAGGTCAAGGCCTTGAGGGATTATCTCGAAGCAAAGCTTCTGGAGAAGATTCCAAATACTTTGGTCAATGGGGAACGGGTCAACCGTCTTCCCAACACGACGAGCCTGAGCTTTGAATATGTCGAAGGAGAATCGATTCTCCTTCTGCTTTCTGATCTCGGTATTTGCGCCTCATCGGGGTCAGCCTGCACCTCCGGTTCACTGGAGCCTTCGCATGTCCTCAGGGCCATGGGGGTTCCTTTTACCGCGGCACACGGGTCGATCCGTTTCAGCCTCTCCATCTATAGCACGAAAGAAGAGATGGATTACATCATCGAACATCTTCCCCCCATCATCCAGAGATTGAGAGACATCTCACCTTTCTGGAAGGATTATCTGAAGGCGCAGGGGAGAGTCTAGTCGGCTGCTGAAAAACACCCATCTGCTTCGTTTCCCTCATCCTTCGTCATTGCGGCGTACCTTCAAGTACGCCTCATTCCTCAGGATTTCGGGAGCCTTGCATCTGGGCATTTTTGAGCAGCCTTAAAAATAATGACTTTTTCCGAAACCTGCTTGGGTAAAAGCAATCACGCCAACACATTCGACTCTTTCACTGAATACCCTGAATACCCCGTTTGGGTCTGGTTAAAAACTTTTTATTGACAAGCTTATTCTTTTGCATTAGTATTTAAACTACTAAGTATTAGTGTTTAAAGTACTATTAATATGAAGCTGATAGCGCCCGATACCATTAATGATATCCTCGAAGCTCTTGATCGTCAGATAGGAGCGCATGGGGGAGTGCCGTTACGCCTTGTCGTGTGTGGAGGGACAGCGCTGTCAGCGCTCGGTCTGGTGATGCGAACGACAAGAGATATGGATGTTTTGGGATCAGTTTCAGAGACCGAGAATGGGGTAACTATTCAAAGTATCAAGAAGTTTCCGGAATGGCTCGTGGAGGCAGCAGAGAGAGTGGGCCGGGATTTCGATTTACCCGATAAATGGCTTAATCTTGGACCCGCTTCACAGGTGGAGTCTGGATTGCCAGACGGATTTGAGAAGAGATTGGTAAAGAAGGTTTATGGTCAATACCTCACTGTCTACTTTATCAGTCGGATTGATCAGATCCATTTTAAACTTTATGCAGCGGTAGATCAGGACGGCTACCATGAACAGGATCTGTTTGCTCTTAAGCCTACGGAAAGTGAAATGGAAGTGGCTGCGAAGTGGGTCGTTACTCAAGATGTTTCGGAGGTGTTTAGAGCCTTGTTAAAGGACTTTCTGGAGATACATCACTATGGAGATGCGGCTAAGAGAATTTAAAGAGAAATTCTTCGATAGCCTTATTGAAATCCATTGGAGACAATGGACTACTTTAGGTGTTGCATCCCATGCGAAGCCCGAGAAAACATGGATAGTAGATCTTGAACCCCTGATTGTTTCTACTCTCACCATAGGTTTACATGATAAGCGCCTTTTATCCTCATCGATTGAATGGTTGACTAAAAACGGGGAATGGCTAAACCAATCCCGCCTGAAAAGGATTGTTAAGGTTTTCTCAGAGCCACTGCCGGAACTAAAAACGCCGGCCTTTTATCCTGAAATATTGGGATTATTTGTTGATACTTATAACAGAAACGCTCGTTATAAAATCAAATATCCAAGGATCGATTCATACAAAGGAGAAACGAACGTAATCACTGAGTACAGAACCTTCTTTGATCACTTCAAGGTGAGAAATGTCACAACAGAGCCCAAGCTTCAGCTTCCATCCATGATCCAACTTCTTTTAAGAAATATTTTTGGGGTCGATGCCCACACCGAAATTCTTATTTATCTTCTGGCCCATGAGGGCGGCAACTCGAATTCGATTGCTAAGGAGATTTTTTATAATCAGAAAAATATTTACACTATCCTTGAGAGGTGGTCACATGCACAGATGGTAACAAAAATATCTGAACAAAAGAATCCGCGTTATTCTCTAAATAGAAAAAAAGAATTGCTTCATGCCATCGGACTAAAAGAAATGCCAAACTACTTAAACTGGACCAGGACCTTTTTGTTGTTAGACCGACTGGCAAAAGCACTTTCCATTCCCCCCTGGTGTGACGATGAATACCTGCTATCCTCCCTTTTTAGAGATTCTTTTAATGAAGCCAAATCAATTGGAAGATCGCTCCATATCAATACTCCTGAACCAACCCATTACCCGGGCAAACAATTTTTTTCCCCATTTGCATTGGGTGTTCTCAGCATCCTTAATAGACTTAAAAGAGGGGGCTAAGATTATCTGGCTCCTCTTCTTTCATTTTCAGCCACAGCAAGGCTTGCCGGTCTCGATTAACACCTTCCGGTAATCGAGATTTGACAGAATAGGCTGAAAAGTGTAGATTTCCATTGGAAATTGTTACCTGTCTGGGACACCACAATGAAGCGAGTTTTATGCATGACTGTAGTACTAATATCAAGCCTATCATGCTGGTGTTCTGAAAACTATACTGTAGATTTGTCAACGCCGGAGGAAACGCTAAAAAGCTAATATGGAGCTTTTAAGAAATCAGATTTCGAATATCAAAAAAAGACACTATTGAGTTCAATTGAGTCAGTTGCAAAGATAAGATTTGATGTGGTTCACCCTATCCTACAAAGTTATCAGATCCTACTAATACGTGAAGATAAAGAAAGAGAGAAAGATACTTTTCATCTTCAAGCGGGCGATGTAGACGCATTAATTAAAGAAATTCATAAAGATTGCAAAGAAAGCATAAATTCATTCGTCTTAAGGAAGTTTAACAATGAGTGGTTAATAATAGATTTTGTTACTTTAGAGAAAGAAGACCGCCTTGAAGATGTCAAACTTATTGACGGAAAAGCGAGCGAGAGGCTTGACAGGAAAAGAAAGAAATGAGGAACCAAAAGAGGGGGGCAATCTAGCAAGCGAGGTCACTGACCCTGACAATGGAAATTCTGGAGAGATCAATTTCTCTTCACAGGATTAGAGAGTTTAGGAGTGGTGGAACGAGAAACGAATTACCTAAAGCATCGATGTCGATTTTTTTTTGGGGGGGGGGGGAATTATCTACTCTTTCCCCTAACATGAGGTCAGACCCGGGATATTTGAAATTGATTTGCACTGGCAGTCAAAGAATTTAAAAGGAATAAGGGAAGAAAGAGGCAAATCTCAAGAATTCGGCCTAGACCCAAATGCATTGACGCTCTTGCAGTCAGGAGGAGATGAGAAGCATGACAAAGCTGTTGGATGGTTTTATTCCCTATCGCGCAGAGGACATCGAAAAATACAAGAAGCTCGGGTGGTGGAAGGGCCTGACGTTCGGGGATATCCTTGACAGGGCCGCAGATCGTTATCCGGACAAGGAAGCATTTGTCGACAGCGCGAGCCGCCTGACCTTTGCCCAGGCAAGGGATAGGGTCAACCGGCTGGCCATCAGCCTGATGAATCTGGGGGTCGCGCCCACAGAGCGCGTCCTGGTGCAACTGCCGAACTGGAACGAGTTTGTGTATGTCTATTTCGCACTTCAAAAAATTGGGGCGATCGATGTACTCCTGATCGACCGGTATCGACCCTATGAGATCAATCATCTCATCCGACTCACGGGGGCGACTACCTGGGTGTTGCCCTGGAAATACAGAAAGACGGATTATTTGCCCATCCTCAGAGAGGTGCTGAAAGAAAACCCGCAAATGAAAAAGATCATCCTTGCAAAGGGAAGAGATCAAAGAGACTATTTCAGCCTGGAAGCTTTGATTGAGAATGCAGAACCGACGGAGAAAAATCTATCCGCACTGTCTCAAAGGCGCCCGGACCCGATGCAGGTGGCTCATATGGGGCCTACGGGAGGGACCACGGGATTGCCGAAGGTCGTTCCCCGCACCCACAATGACTTGATCTGCAGTTCAGAATATGCGGCCAAAGCCTGGAAGATGGATCCCCGGGATACATGCCTGCTGGTCGGTCCGATCGGTCACGACCTGACATTCACCAAGGGTTTCCTGGGCAGTGTTTTGACCTTTGGAAAAACCGTCTTCTTGGATTCCACGGATCTTGACGATATATGTAGAACGATCGAAAAGGAAAAGGTCACTGCGCTGGTTTGGGTACCCACGCTGGCCAGGCGGTTGGTTGGTTTTGAGGGTTTGGTCAATTATGACCTCAGCACCTTGAAAAAGATGCACTGCGGCGGTGGGGCCAGCCTTCCCGACCTCATCAAGGATGTCAGGGAGAAGCTTGGATGCACCTTTTTTAACGGCTACGGTGGGACCGAGGGCCAGACCACTTTGACAAGATCCGACGACGACCTCGAAATCCTTTATACAACCGTAGGGAAACCCACCTGTCCATACGATTCCTATAAGGTGGTTGACAGGGACGGAAAGGAGCTTCCTGCGAACACTCCGGGGGAGCTCCTGATCAAAGGCCCCGGTGTCTTTACCGGCTATTATAGAAACCCCGAAGAGAATGAGAAGATGTTTGATAAAGACGGTTACTTTAAAACAGGCGACGTGGCGAAGATGGATGGAAACGGAAATGTGACGCTGGTTGGAAGGATCAAGGAAATGATTAACCGGGGAGGGGAAAGCATCAGTGCCGTCGAGGTCGAGAAGCTGATCTCCGACCATCCTGATGTGGTGCTGGTTGCCGCCGTTCCCATGCCGGACCCGGAGATGGGAGAAAGGGTCTGTGCCTATATCCAGCCCAGGCCGGGGGCCAGATTGCATTTCAATGATATCCTATCCTTTCTCAAAGACAGGAAGGCCTCTGTTCTTCATTTTCCTGAAAGAATCGAATTTATCGATGCCATGCCCTTCACGAAAGCGGAGAAGATCGATAAAATGGCTTTAGTAAAAGATATTGGGGAAAAAATAAAGAGCAACGGGAATCATCCTGTTCCAAAAAAGTCATTATAGGAGGACGTTGAATTTCTCGTCGATCTGAACTTCGGGGTCAGCATAATGAAATTTATCAGACCCCTCTGGAATCGAGAGTTTTTTTTTCTTGACACACAATCGACTTCTTTTATAATTCATAAGATAGGGTGATGTATTATTAAAACGGGTGGAAATACTGAAAGGTGGGAGGAGAGAACCATGAGAAAAGGGTATTTAGGATTGATGGTGATTGTGCTTTGTTTTATCTTCGTGGGTTTCGCTGCAGCCCAGAACCAAAAAGCGGAATGGCAGAAAAGCAAGCATGCGAATAGGGAGCTGGCCGCCGATGATGCTGCAACCTGGGAGATGCGGAAAGAAATGACGGCGCACTGCGCCCGCTGTCACAGCGAGCAGGGATTCAAGGCGTGGCTGCCGCAGTTGATGAAGGGTGATCCCGGCTTCTTAAAGAAACCCGATGGTTCAAAAGCGGATGAAGCCTACATAAAAGGCCTGGGGCTGACGAAGGAGAAGGTTCAACCGATCACGTGCGAAGCGTGTCACAGCGGCCCCCCTGCGCTGCGCATAAAGGATAATATACCCTTGCTGCCGAATGGAATTCCCGTAAAAGCGGTCGGTAAGGGTGCCTTGTGCATGGCCTGCCACAATACACGAAACGGTCGTATTACCTGGGACAGCCCTGATCCGAAGATACAGTACACCCAGCCCCACGAGGCCGCTCAAGCGGATGTTATTCTTGGCAAGAATGTCTATTTCTATAATGATACGGGCGATACTGCGTCACCGCATGCCGTCTCTACGGGTGACTCTTGCGTGTCCTGCCACAAGCAGCTGAGCAAAAGCGGCCATGTCTTTAAGCCGGTCGGATGCACCGCTTGTCATGGTCCGAAGATGAAGGAATCCTTTGTCCAGACCGGTACGTCCGAGCTGCTAAAACAGCTTGCAGCCGCGATTGAGAAGAAAATTCTGCCCGTCAAAGAGAAGATCGCTTGTGTCACCTCATGGGATCCGAAAACCGACAAGGATACCCCCAATACGGCGATTGATGGCAAACAGATCAAGTCCGTTGAAATTCCGATGGGGATTCACGGACAGATTTCCTTGAAGTTTGTCATGCAGGATGGCAAGGCGGTCTATAGCCAGATGGGAAACATCAAAGATGCCTGCGGAGAGCAGGGGAAGCCTGTCTTCGCAACGTCCGATCCGGTCGTTCGCGCCCTCCATAATTACTTGCTATTCTGGTACGACGGCAGCAAGGGAGTCCATAACCCGAGGTTCACACGGAACGTCTTGATCGCCACCATCAACGAGATGTCGAAGTAAGACCCCGCACGTCATAGCGAGGGGCTTTGGTGACTTGTCCCAAGGCCTCTCGCTTCTCTCTTAAAAACACAGAAAGTGATCTACGAGGTTCAGCTACGAAGGAGTCCATAATAAAGAGACATATACTTCAGAAAATCTCCCCCTGCCCCCCTTGCCAAGAGGGGTATTCCTCCCTTTTGCAAAGGGAGGGAAGGAGGGATTTAGTCTTCGGTGTCCATATAGTACGCTTCTGGTCTTTCTTAATCACCTCCCTTGAATTCCTTCGTCGTTCACCCTAAAATGAGAACTCAATAAGAAGACATCTCCTCCTGTTTTCCAAATTAAAATGAACCTCAAGATCATTTTGATTCTTAGCCTCAGCCACCTTTTTACTGATTTGACCGGGACTGCTCTCCCGGCCATGATGCCGTTCCTCAAGAACACCCATCAACTGAGTTATACGGCAGTGGGAGCCGTCATCATGGTTTCGAACATGACGTCATCCATTATTCAGCCATTGTTCGGTTATCTTTCCGACAGAATGGAAATGAAGTGGTTGCTTCCTGTTTCCATCATCCTGACTTGTGTTGGCTTTTCCTTCCTGGGCCTGGCTCCCTCTTTCGTTGTTTTATTGATTCTTGTGATTATGAATGGCATGGGCATAGCGGTCTATCACCCCGAAGGCTACGAAGATCATGCATTATTTCACCGGATCAAGAATGGCCACCGGTATGTCTTTCTTCCAGGTAGGAGGTAATCTCGGAATGGCATTGGGTCCTCTTTTCATTACGTATGCCATCGCATTGGCCGATCTATCCGGGACCCTTTTTTATCTCCTCTTGGGAATTCCGACGCTCAGTATTCTGCTTCTATTTTTAAAAGAGCTGACCCTTCCCGTGAAGAGCGAAAAGAGTGATTTACGGGAGAAGAAGGAAGGGTCACCTCCGGTAGGTGAAAACAGGGGTTGGGGCTCCATGTCGCTTCTTGTCTTTGCAGTTTCCATGCGTTCATGGGCGCACATGGGACTGATTACCTTTGTGCCTTTTTACTATATTCATTTCTTAAACGGGGACGCCATCACGGCAGGGAGATTGGTCTTTGTCTTTCTCATGGGAGGGGTGGTGGGCACCTTGATCGGGGCCGCCATTGCGGATAAGATCGGGCATAAACATTATTTCTGCCTCTCCATGATCCTTTCTGTCCCGTTGCTTTTCCTTTTCCTGCAAGTCGGAGGATTCTGGGCCTTTATCATTCTTTTTCTAGTCGGGTTGCTGTTGATCTCAAGTTTTTCTGTCACGGTCGTGATGGGGCAAATGATTCTCAGAAATCGACTGGGGATGGCTTCCGGGTTGACGATGGGTTTCGTGATTGGAATGGGAGGGGTCGGAGCGGGCTTGCTTGGAATCGTTGCGGACTCATGGGGAGTCATGACGGTTCTCAAATTAATTGTGTATATGCCTGCGATCGGATTGATCCCCGCCTTAATGATCCCCTACCGGTTCAACACGCCGAAGGGTTAAATTTTCCCCGGTGGGTCCCCACCGTCCCGGTTCAAGTCCGGCCTCGTGCACCCGTAAGCTTTTCACCTCTCGATTTATCCGCATGGATTCCGTTTCAGGCTTTGCCACCCTACAGAATTCCTTTAGACTTGGGTCTCGATCTTTTTGCTTGACATTCGAGGCCGCAATCTTTTATCGGTAAAGATAGAGAAGAACGGCAAGATATCTCAGAGTTGATCGCAAAGACTCAACCGTGTCCATCGATATCAAAAGACAGGGAGGCAGGGTATGGATGTTTATGAGGCAATTGAAAGAAGGAGAACCATTCGTGTTTTCAAGAAGGGAGCGACCGAAGAGCAATTGCGTAGGGTTATCCTTGCAGGCAGTAAAGCGCCTTCTGCGGGAAACCGTCAGTCATGGGAGTTCATTATGCTTGACGACCCGAAGATCATCGAACAGATTGGAGAAATCAAGTACCGGTTGAATAGGAAATTTACTCCGGGGCCGGATGAAACACAGAAGGAGGTCGAGGACCGGGCTTTAAGTCAGAAGAAAGGATTCCAGAATTCGAGCGCCGTCGCTGTCTGCACACGGTCAGGGGATGCCGGCACGGGCTGGCTCGCCGTCGAAAACATGTCTTTGGCTGCCGTCGCAGAGGGACTGGGCAGCAACATCATCTCTTACTGGGACGAGGGGAAAAAAGAGGTGGAAAAGATTCTCGGTCTCCCGGGAGATTATGAGCTTACCTGTGTGCTGAAATTTGGAGTGCCGGGAGGGGAGGGTACGCCACCGAAGAAGCGACCCGAATTTAGCTGGCTCCACAAGAATAAATTTTAAAAACGAGATATTAGAAGAAAATTCTTGGATTTAAGTGTAAGCGACTACACCTCGTCCGAGACCTCGCACGGAAGAGGAGGCTCCTTCAGAGTAATTTTCTTTTTCGTCATTCCTGCGAAAGCAGGAATCCAGTCTCTACCTTGGTCCTGGATTCCCGCCTGCGCGGGAATGACATACCAGATAAATGACAATATCGACAATTTTTTGTCGATACGAACGTGCCCAGCGTCTAAATTCTTAAACACCCGCAGCACCTTCTCCAGGCCCGCGGAGGTGGATCGAAATGTCTCAAGAGCTCTATTGTTATTTAAACGGCAAGGTTGTGAAGGAGGGCCAGGCCGTCCTTTCCCCTTTTGACAGAGGATTCCTCTGGGGAGATGGCGTGTATGAGATCACCCCTTGCTTCAACCGCCGCCTCTACCGTTTGAAGGACCACTTGGATCGCCTTTACCGCTCTCTTCGCTACGTTCGAATCGATTTAGGCATGGATCAGGAAGAGGTCGAGAAGTTAACCCTTGACCTGCAGGCGATGAACCTCCCCCATCTTGCTGAGAAGAGTGTCTACCGCGTCGGCCATTGGGTCACGCGGGGAATGGATACACCCAGCATGGCAGCTCGGGCCGCCGGACCTCCGACCTTGTTTATCTTCTGGCGTCCAGTGGCCACGGAGGCCATCGAGCGAAGTCTTGTAGAAGGGGTCACGCTAGCGATCGTTCCCACTCGAAGGGTACCCCCCCAGTGTCTTGAAACACGGGCGAAGGTGACGAGCAAGTTGAACCAAATCCTGGCAGAGCTCGAGGCGGACGCCATGAACAGTCTTTCTCTCATGTTGGATATCTATGGAAATGTGGCGGAGAATTCGATCGCCAATTTCTTCATTGTTAAAAGAGGCGTCCTCTGGACCCCCCCTGCCCAGAACATCCTCGAAGGGATTACCCGAAGTGTCGTATTCGAGTTATCGTCGCGGCTGAAGATATCTTTTGAAGAGCGGCATTTCAGTCTTTATGACCTGGCTCAATCCGAGGAATTTTTCATCACCTCCAGTGCGACCTGTGTCACGCCGGTTCGAGAGGTGAACGGAATTCGGCCGTCGTCTCCTGTGCCAGGACCTGTCACGAAACGATTGATGAGGGCCTTTGCAGAAGAGACAGGTTTTGATTTATTCAAGCCCGGCGATTTGAAGAAATGATATGACCCCCGATAGCCAAAGAGACATCTCCCCGCGCCCGGATCATCAGGCGAGTAAATGACCGGCACTCCCTGTCATGATGAGCCATGGATTTTTCAGGCCTATTGATCATTTTTTTCACCAGCCTCATCGGAGGTTCATTTGGAACCCTCGTCGGAGGGACAAGTCTCATCACCATTCCCGTCCTTATCTTATTAGGTTTGCCTCCGCACACCGCCATCGGTACGGACAGGTTAGGGATCGCCGGTTTGACCACCGTGGGATGGTACAAATTTCATCAAAAAGGCTTGATCAATTATCCCATTTCCCTGTGGATGGGTGTTGCCGCCTTCATCGGGTCTTTCCTGGGGGCGAACCTGGTTCTCGAGATTTCGATGGGCCTTTTAAGAAAGATCATCGCCATCGCGACGGTCTTAATGCTCATCATCGTCATCGCCCAGCCGAGACTCGGGCTGGAAAAAAGGAAGCGGGTGATCAAAGGGCGAGCCTATGGGACGGGGATTTTCATCACCTTCATCATTGGGGTTTACGGCGGATTTTACGGCGCCATGGCAGGGACCTTTCTGTTGTATGTCCTGCTCTTCGTCTTTCAGCAGACCTTTTTAGAAGGCACGGCCACTCTGAAACTCACCTCGCTCATGATGACGACGATGGCGGCAGTGGTCTTTGCCGGTAAGGGGGCGATCGATTATCCCATGGCGGCAGCGATGTTTTTGGGTTGCGCGATTGGGTCGTACATCGGTGCTCACTATTCCGACCGAATTGGAAACGTCTGGATTAAAAGATTGTTTATTCTGATCGTCCTGATCATGGTCGTCAAATTGTTGGTCCCGTGATCAGAAAGATAGGGTTCAAGGGGATCAAGGATTCAACCGGAAAAAATTCTCTTCTCTGTTTTTTCTTGACAGGAGGGGGAAGGATAATTAGAATATAAGTAGGAAAAGGAGGTGAGGTCCATGAGATGGATGTTTCCCCATGCAACTCATTGCTCGACCTGCGGTTCTTTGCGTTGGTCCTGAGCAGGACGTTAAACGGCTCATCAGAAGGTAAGAAAAACAATCCAAATTTTCTAGGATTTCAAAGGCCGGTAGACTTCTCTCCGGCCTTTTCTTTGTTTACATATTTTGCTATGGACATTGTTTTATCAGCAATACATTAGGGTTGGGGATTAAGAATTGAATAGATGAAAGCGCAAAGTGTGAATCAGTCAGGGAATGCAGAAAGAGAACCCTCCTCCTTTCGTTCTCAGATGACACCCCTTCTCTTCCTCGCTGGAATTTTTCTATTGAACTTCCTTTCTAGAATCGCTCTGGCTCCCCTGATGCCCACGGTTGAAAAAGACCTGAAGATAGGCCACGGAGAAGCAGGGTCCCTCTTTTTCATCATCTCACTGGGGTATTGTCCGATGCTTCTGGGATCCGGTTTTGTCTCTTCTCGACTCAACCACAGAAGAACCATCATCCTCTCTTCGCTGGCAGTGGGCGGGGCTTTTCTGTTTGTCGGCCTCAGTCACTCTCTGTGGGGAGTCCGATTGGGACTCCTTATTTTAGGGATGGCTGCAGGACTCTATCTCCCTTCTGCTATTCTCACCATTATCGGGTTGGTGAGGTCTAAAGACTTGGGAAAGGCGATTGCCATTCACGAAATGGCGCCCAACTTGGGTTTTTTGATTGCCCCTTTTCTGGCAGAAGCTCTCCTGGGATGGTTTTCCTGGAGGGGGGTCCTGGTATTCATCGGAATAGCTTCCTTGATCGGAGGTGCGATCTTTGTTTTTTGGGGGAAAGGTGGAAATTCCTACGGCGAAGCGCCAAATCTCAGAATGATGCGAAGCCTCTTAGTCGACCCTTCCGTCTTAATTTTGATCGTTCTCTTCTCCTTAGCCCTTGGGATGAGTTCTGGAGTATATTCCATGATGCCTCTGTACTTGGTTTCAGAGAGGGGGATGGATCGCACTTGGGCCAACACCTTGCTCGGACTTTCCCGGGTTGCAACTCTGGGTATCGTCCTCCTCTCAGGATGGATGACAGATCGGCTCGGTGTGGAAAAAAACCTGAAAGCGGTCTTTCTAACGGGCGGGCTGCTTACATGCATGCTTGGCGTAGCCCCTGGATCCTGGGTCATCCCGATTGTCTTTATTCAAGGGATGGTTGCCACCTGCTTTTTCCCGGTAGGTTTCGCAGCCCTCTCCAGGGTGGGTTCCCCGAGTAGCAAAAATGTGGTCCTCTCTCTTACCCTCCCCGTGGTCTCTCTCTTAGGAGGAGCCATTCCGGTTGGGATCGGACTCATGGGTGAAATGGGATTCTTTTCTCTCGGGTTTACTCTTTTGGGAGGACTCATTCTCGGGGGCCTCATCCTCATCCGATATCTGAAATTAACCGATTAACTTCATTTCTAATAAAATCTGATAGGGATGGGGAAAGGATGAGATAAGGAAAAGGGGCGGCTCTACCGAGAGTCTTGCCCTTTCTTTAATGGAGGAGCGTAAACTACCTACTTTTTGCTTCAAGTGTCTGAAGAGGGAGCTTTTTTGATTCTTAAGGGTCTCACTTCGGTGCAAAAAGAACAGTCTTTGGTTTCTTATCCATCACTTTGGCCAACTCCTTCACGGGCCCGTACATCATACAGCCTGCCTGACAATGCTTTACACATGCCGGCGGTATCCCTTCCTTCGTCCTCTCTGCACATAAATTACAGAGATCCGTCGGAAATGGAATATAGTCAATGGCAATCTTCTCAAAGGTTTCCAGAACGATCTCGTTTACCTTGATGCCCCACTTTCCAACAGGATAGTTGTGCTCCTGTTTACAGGCTACCTCACAGGTATGGCATCCCGTACAGTATTCATAGTCGATGAGCAATCCGTGTCTGGCCATCTTTCCTACCTCTCTTTCAGGCCCCGTGGCAAGCACGGGGCAGGCTTATTGCGACGTACCCGTAGGGAACGGTTTGAAACCGTTCCCTACTTAAATTTTACCCGCTTCCGCGGAACCCCGCCTTGCGGACTATTTTTCTATCTTGCGAACTCGACAGAGTGTCGTCTTATAAGCCCCCCCGCCAAATCCGGAGCGTCCCTGGGTTCCGGTGGGGATGAGCTGATTAACGTTGAGATCCCAGATGCCGAAGAGATTCGGCTCCCGACCATCGGTTTCCGGCAGCCACCATCCATGGGGAACCATGACGACCTTGGGATGAATCGTCGGTGTCACCACGGCTTTCCTCTTAATCTTCCCTCTGCGGTTTTCGACATACACCCATTCCCCGTTTTCAATCCCCAGGTCGGCCGCTGTTTTGGTGTTGATCTCGATGACCGGGTAGGGATCGATTTCTCTCATCCACGGAATCATCCGATGCTCCGCATGGAAGTAAACCGACGACCTTCTGCCGGTGGCCATCACCAAGGGATATTCCTTGAAGAGTTGAGGCGTTCTCACTTCACTCTCCGGAGGTTCCTCATAGTAGGGAAGGGGGTCCAGATCCCACTCTTCAAACCTCTTTGACCAGAATTCTACTTTTCCTGTAGGCGTATTGAATCCGGGCTTTCCATCCGCACGGAGCAACCCTTTTTCATACCGCCGGTAGGGTTTTGAAGAGTGGCCTTCCGGAGGCATCCTCCAGCTCCCCTCGGCCGCCAGTTCATCAAAGGTCACCCCGGCGGGCTTGAGCCGATCGTCAATCAATTCCTTCACGGTCTGATACTTGATCGCTCCGGGGTTGAAGCGGCGGGCCAGTTCCAGGTTGATCTCCCAATCGGATTTGCAATCTCCTACCTTGATGGCCGGAACCACCACGCTCAGAGGAGCCCACCAGGATCGAAAGCTCTCTTTTTCGGGAAAGGCAGCCGCCGGAAGGACGATATCGGCCACTGCCATGCTCGTGGGGTTGTGGAAGGTATCCACCACCACGTTGAATTCAAGTTTCTTCAAAGCCTCATAGTGTTTTTACAGGCTACCTCACAGGTATGGCATCCTGTACAGTATTCATAGTCGATGAGCAATCCGTGTCTGGCCATCTCTCCTACCTCTCTTTCAGGCCCCGTGGCAAGCACGGGGCAGGCTTATTGCGACGTACCCGTAGGGAACGGTTTGAAACCGTTCCCTACTTGAATTTTACCCGCTTCCGCGGAACCCCGCCTTGCGGACTATTTTTCTATCTTGCGAACTCGACAGAGTGTCGTCTTATAAGCCCCTCCGCCAAATCCGGAGCGCCCCTGGGTTCCGGTGGGGATGAGCTGATTAACGTTGAGATCCCAGATGCCGAAGAGATTCGGCTCCCGACCATCGGTTTCCGGCAGCCACCATCCATGGGGAACCATGACGACCTTGGGATGAATCGTCGGTGTCACCACGGCTTTCCTCTTAATCTTCCCTCTGCGGTTTTCGACATACACCCATTCCCCGTTTTCAATCCCCAGGTCGGCCGCTGTCTTCGTGTTGATCTCGATGACCGGGTAGGGATCGATTTCTCTCATCCACGGAATCATCCGATGCTCCGCATGGAAGTAAACCGACGACCTTCTGCCGGTGGCCATCACCAAGGGATATTCCTTGAAGAGTTGAGGCGTTCTCACTTCACTCTCCGGAGGTTCCTCATAGTAGGGAAGGGGGTCCAGATCCCACTCTTCAAACCTCTTTGACCAGAATTCTACTTTTCCTGTAGGCGTATTGAATCCGGGCTTTCCATCCGCACGGAGCAACCCTTTTTCATACCGCCGGTAGGGTTTTGAAGAGTGGCCTTCCGGAGGCATCCTCCAGCTCCCCTCGGCCGCCAGTTCATCAAAGGTCACCCCGGCGGGCTTGAGCCGATCGTCAATCAATTCCTTCACGGTCTGATACTTGATCGCTCCGGGGTTGAAGCGCCGGGCCAGTTCCAGGTTGATCTCCCAATCGGATTTGCAATCTCCTACCTTGATGGCCGGAACCACCACACTCAAAGGAGCCCACCAGGATCGGAAGCTCTCTTTTTCAGGAAAGGCAGCCGCCGGAAGGACGATATCCGCCACTGCCATGCTCGTGGGGTTGTGGAAGGTATCCACCACCACGTTGAATTCAAGTTTCTTCAAAGCCTCATAGTGTTTACGAGTGTCGGCTGCCTGTCCACCCAATATGTTTGTGGTCTGGATCCATGCTGCCTTGATCGGGTAAGGATCCTCCGTTAAGATTTGATCCACTGCCATATCGGGCTGTGCCCAACCCCTGAAGTTAGCCACCATCGGGTAGACGTTGGCTCCGATCCTTTTGCCCGTCAGTTTCTTCACAAATTCCGCACCATAAAGGCTTGTGAGTTCGTGAGAGGAAAAAGGATAGGTGGTGACTCCAAAGGCAGGTCGTGCAATGACCTCCCCACCGGGGATATCCAGATTTCCGGTCAAACACCAGAGATGGGCGATGGCCTGGGCCACGGTTGTTCCTTCCGGAGCCTGATCAATCGGAAGGCCCCAGTGAATCGAGGCTGGTTTGCTTGTGGCATAGAGTCGAGCTGCCTTGATGATCGCTTCTTTGGGCGCCCAGGTAATACTGGCTACCCTCTCCGGAGTATACTCCTGAACCCGCTGTTTCAATTCTTCAAAACCATAGGTCCAGTTCTCTACAAACTGCTTGTCATACAGTTTATCATTGATGATGACATGAGCCATGGCTAAGGCTAAGGCGCCATCCGTTCCCGGCCGGATCTGGAGATGGATTTCAGACCTTGAGGCCATCCAGGTCGTACGGGTATCGACGGTAATGATCTTGGCCCCCCGCTTCATGCATTCCACGATCCAGTGGCCATGAAAAGCATCCGGGCAGGTGGGTACAGGGTTGTTTGCCCAAACGATGATGCATTTCGGCGGAGTCCATTCCGGAGCATCATAACGTTTCTCATAAAATTGTCCTGCGTCTAAAACGGCGTAATCCCCCATCGTCGAAAACATAGCGCCCAGCCGGGGCGTATAGCACGATTGCCCTGCCAGTCCGAGCTGAACCCAGTTAGGGCTTCCGTAAGCGTAAGCCAAGAAGGAGATCGGGCCGCCGATGTCTCTTCCTGTTCCCTGGCAGAAGAGGACAGATTCGGCGCCGTATTGATCTCGAATCTCTTTGAGTTTCTTCTCAATCGTGTCAAAGGCCTCATCCCACGAGATTCGGGTCCATTTCCCTTCTCCTCTTTCTCCTGCACGTTTCATGGGATAGAGGAGTCGATCCGGATGATAGACATACTGGGTCAAAGCCAAAACCCGGGGGCAGAGTCTTCCCTGGTTCCAGGGATGATTTTCATCACCCTCTACCTTGACCAGTCTTCCGTTCTTCACATGGAGCTTGACACCGCATCCGCCATGGCAGCCCGCTCCAGGAGACCAGACCGTCGTCCGGACGACCTTTTCATCTTTCTGATTTTCGCTCATTCTTCTCTCCTTATAGGACCAGTTTATAAACTTCTTTTTATCCTATTTTTCAACTGACTTCAAGTCATCGGTCATGACGATCTTATGCAGTGTCGTACCGACCTATGGAATCAATGTCCAAGACCGACCTCTCGAAATGACGGGCCTCGTCTTCTGAAGATGAGGTCTGTACATGAAACAATCCAGTCATCCCTTAGTAGGAGCGATCCCCCTGCAAAAGGGTGAAGATGAATTCGAGAAGCACAATGGCCAGAACTACTTGGCCATTTTCGGAATCAACTCCTCGATTCTTTTCAAAATCTTGGCGGCGTCAGGCTTGCCGGCGGCGGTCATCTTCTTGACCCATTCCTCGCGCAAAGGTTTGCTCACATCATTTAACTTCTTCAGTTCCGGTTCGGGAAGTTCATAGGGTTCCACCTTGCCCTTGGCAAGCTGGAAGAAGTCCTGTGTCGCCTTCAATTCCCAGTCGCGGCCGAGTATTCTGGCATTTTCCAGGGTATTGACCTTTGTGATCGCCTCCTGGATGTCCTTGGGCAGGCTATCCCACTTGGCTTTGTTCATTGAGTAGGTGAAGTGGAAAAAGCTCCAAGGGCCAACCGCCATGTACTTCGACACCTCAAGAAGTTTGAAGGACAATGCGGCCTCGAAGGGAGCTGTCATCCCATCGATGACACCTTTCTCCAGAGACAGGTACGCGTCCGGCATGGGGAACGTTACCGGTGTAACACCCAGAGCGATCATCATGTTGGTGAGGTTCTGACCGGTAGCCCTCATCTTTAAGGCCCTTTAAATCATCCAGGGTCTTTATCTGTTTGGATCGAGTGAGAGCGACCTGATGGCCATCACACCACGTCGTGAGTACATGCACGTCTTTGAATTCGGCCTGTATGGATGGGAAGTCCTGATAGATCTGGTACATCACGGCACTCGCATGCTCGGTGTCTTTGAAACGAAGCCCAGGCAAGCTGATGGCGTTGGCCAGCTCGGTCATGCCAGGCCAGTAGTTGTGAAAGCACCAACCAGAATCCACCACGCCCGTTTTGACAGCATTCCAGATATCAGGACCTTTGACCAGCGTCTGCCCCCAGTAAATCTCGAATTTTATTCTACCCCCGGTGGCCGCTTCCAGCCTCTTGAGGTAAGGATGTTCAGAGTACTTAGGTCCGTAACCTTGCTCGAAGTTCTGCTCCGCCCAGGTAATCTTAATCACCTGACCAGGCTTGTCGGCGGCCGCAAGGCTCTGAGAGGGTGAACCGAACCCGATAAGGACGAAACCAGCTACCAATAAAATTCCTAACGTGACAGACAATGACTTCTTCATACTTTCCCTCCTTCTTTTGTGGTATTTTCTTCTCTGCCTGCCCCCGTACTTAGGGACGATATTTTCAAGCCTTCTTCCCCTCCACACACCCAGCCGCCTTTTGAAACGTTTTATGGAACTGGCGGTTTAACGCATCGTTGCAGGGAGCCAGAGGACGATTTGGGGAAAAATCATGATCAGAATCGTCGTAAGGACGATCGCAATCATCAAGATGCTTGTCCCCTTGTAGACCTTGACGAGACTGACATTCGCCGTTGCGCTGACAACAAAGGCGATCATGCCCACAGGTGGAAAAACGAGTCCCATGGAGACCATCATCATGGAAAGGACGCCAAACCAGATAGGATCGAAGCCAAGCTTAGTGATCAGAGGGAATGTCAGCTGTAACGTCAGGAGGAGTAGTGGAATCTCGTCCATAAACATACTTACGACGAAGTAGGCAACGACGATCCCCACGATGACGACCCACCGGTTCAGGTTCATCTCAGCGACGACGGCCACCACCTGTTGAGGAACCCGGCTCAGTGCCATATAGGAACCGAAGATGGTTGCACCGATGATGATCATGAAAATCATGGCGCTTGTGCGGATGGTTAACTTTAAGGCTTCGATTGCACCGGCCCATCGGAGACGGCCAAAGGCAACGCCGATCGCCGCTGACAAAAAGGCGCCAATCGCGCCGACTTCGGTCGGGGTGACAATACCGGTGTAGAGAAGAACTAAAACCAAGAAGATCAACACAAGGCTTGGCCAGATCCGTTTTAAGCTCGCCCAACGTTCTGCAGCGGATACGCGATAAGTCTCCGGGGCATGGGAAGGACTGACTCTTACCCAAATGAGAATAGCTAAAGCCAGGAAGATGCCCACAATGATGCCCGGCACAACCCCTGCGATAAGCAATTTCCCGATGGAAGTCTGGGTGGCGACACCATAGATGACCATCGCGACACTCGGCGGGATGAGAATGTCGAGGGTTGCTCCGATCCCAATGGAGCCGGCTGCAAGTTCTTCGGAGTAACCGTGGCGACGCATTTCCGGCATGGCGATACTTGACATCACGGAAGCCGCTGCCACGCTTGCTCCGGACATCGCCCCGAAGATGCCACAAGCGAAAACGGTTGCGACGGCGAGGCCGCCCTTGATGTGTGATAGCCAGTTTGCCCCGGCTGTGTAGAGGTCCCGTGCGAGACCACTTGAGGCTGAAAAGAAGGCCATGAGGATGAACATGGGTATTGTGGTCAGCGCATAGTCAGCCACCGTACTGAAAGGTGCCATCCCTAAGATCCCAATCACCATGTTCCAGTTGCCTGTGTACAGATAAATCCCCAGAATACCCGCTCCGGCAAGGGAGAATGCAATGGGTACTCCCAAAAGAAGTGCGATCACCATGACCAAAAAAGGCAGAAAGACCATGGGCTTTCTTTCCTCCGTTTACGAAAGTTAAGTGGTAGGGGATTCCTCTTGGAAGAGAGGAGACTTTCCCTTCCTTACCTTTCCGAGGTCAACGAGCATCATCAAGGTTGCCAAGAAGAGTCCCACCGGAACCAGCAGATAAGCAGGGCCCTGTGGAATCTCGATGCTGCTCAATGTGATGCCTGTCGCAATGGTGCGGAGAGCTTGCTTGAACGTGGCGTAGACGAGCGCCGCACAGTAAAGCATGGAGACAATCTGGACAAGGTGGTTAACAATGAGCTTCGTTAGCCGTGGCAGACGATCCACCAGAAAGGTCACTCGGATGTTCGCGCCTCCGCGATAGGCAAAGGCCATCGCCAGAAAGATGGCAGATATCATCAGGTAATTGGTGGTGATTTCGTAAGCCCCGGTAATGGGTCGGTTAAGAAGATATCGCCCGGCCGCGTCAGCCGTTGTCAGGAGCATCATGATAAAGGTCGCGAAAACAGCCGCGTAGGTTAAGACGTTCTCACAACCATCGAGCAATCTCTGCATGGATTTGAATCCCCCTCATCCCCGATCATGTTTACCCCGTTAGAAATAATGCCCCGCTGCTCTGCAGCGGGGTTATATTTTGATAATTCCGGCGGGGTTTAATGCCCCCGCTGGAATTTCTAACGGGGTGTACCCTCATGCTTCAAAAAACTTTAGACCCAGCAGACAGGTGTGCTGGAAAAGGTTTTTTTGTAACATCAGCATTCAGTCTTCGGCCCTTCGATCTAAATCGAAGGGCCGAAAGAACGTTTCCGAATCCATGAGGATTCTATTTCAACAATCCGAGAGTTTCGTCCAGGACCTTTTGGGCCTCGGGGCGACCTTTGCTTTCCATTTTTTTGACCCATTCCTTCCAGAGAGGTTCGCCCGCCGCTTTCTGCCATCGCTCAGCCTCTTCGGGCGGCACCACGTATTTCACCATTTGATGGTTTCCCGCCTTGACACGTTCCAACACCCCTTGTTCTGCCGTGTCGAAGAAATTACGTCCCCAGAACTTTGCGGCCTCAAGACCGCTCACGCTTGTGATGGCCTGTTGGATATCTTTTGGCAGGCTCTCCCATTTCTGCTTATTCATCGACATCGAAAAATAGACGGCGGAAAGAGGCACCATCGTGTAATATTTGACGACTTCATAAAGTCTGAAGCCGTGAATGGCCTCCCAGGGTGCTCCCATTCCATCGATCACCCCTTTGTCCAAAGCCTGGTAAGTATCAGGCATGGGCATAGGGCGTCGGAACAGCTCCGAGGGCCTTCATCTGTTCGGTCGGAGGTCCTCCGACCACCCTGATCTTCATCCCCTTGATATCTTCCATCGTCTTCACCTGCTTCTTTGTCGTAATCAAGAAATAGGGGATGCTGGTCCAGAGCTGAAGGACATGAACGTCTTTGTACTCTCCTTGAATGGCAGGAAACTTCTCATAGAGTTTCCAGAGCACTTCACTTCCCTTCTCGGCTGTTTTGAAAGGCAGACCGGGCAAGGTGATGACATCGGACAGAGGGGTCATATCGGCCCAGTAGCCGTGAAAACACCATCCCATATCCGCAACACCGGTTTTGACCGCATTCCAGATGTCAGGCCCCTTGACCAGGGTTTGGGAATAAAAGACATCTATCTTCACCCTGTTTTTGGTCGCCTCTTCAACCTTCTTGCACCCATGGCTTCATGGCGTGCACCGGCCCCCAACCCATTTCCGAATTCTGGTCGGCCAGAGTCAGTTTAATCACCTGTGCCAGGGACGGCGCGGCCCAAATGAAAACAAGACAAATACTGCAAACCAACATGAGCAATCCCTTCTTTTTCATCTTTCTCCTCCTCCTTTGCGATGATTTACCTCGCAGAAAAGACGATGGAACACCCATCCGAATTTCCAAAAAGGACCCGAACCCTATAAATCGAGCCCTTCGATCGCAACGACCCGAATCATCGAACCGTCTCCATGGATCCATCGCAGAGGGAAGGCGGCAATCGTCACGCGCTTACCCGTGACTTGGTCCACGTCACCGCCTACGTTTTCGATCCCTGGAATGAGGTTGCCGAGCAAAAGGTAATGAGCCGGCTCGTAGATGGGCCATTTCTTCTCCGGATCCTCTCCGGTTTCTCTTTTGTATTCCGCATCTAACCAAGGCATTATTTTGGACAGGGGTGCATGAGCAAGAGGGCTGTCCAGGGCGCCGCCGGTGATGCCGAATCCTTTGATCCCTTTTTTCACCAGCCATTCACCGCCTTCCTTGTAAAGGCCGGGGAAGTGGTTAATGTAAACATAATGATCGTCCCACTTCTGATGCCAACCGGTATTGACGATCACCCAGTCGCCCTTTTCGATCTTCGGGGTGGCTTTCTCGAAGTCCTCCGGGCCGATGATCTCCCATTTCTTCTTGTACCGCATATCGACCACAACCCCTGTGCCGAAACAACTGGATAAAGGTACTTCGTCAATGCCCTTGCCCGTACCGATGACGTGAAACGGCGCATCCATGTGCGTGGAGGTGTGCATTTTGCAGTGAAACACCGCAGACTGCTTGCCATCCCGTTCATGGTAAAGCATCCGCTCAATGATCAGGTCCTGCATCTGCCCTACCCAAGGCCAAATGGGAATCCCCATCTCAAGGGGTTGTGACAGATTATAAAATTTTAGTTGTTTCATGATGATCTCCTTTGATGATGATTTCTCCAAACCCTTTTGTTTTCCGCCGTTCTTCGAACGGATTCATCTCCTGGATTGATCTTCCTGTTTAAACAACGTGCGGGTTGATGAGAGTGATTTGTTACCATGATGCCCTTTTCACGGAGGAATGATATGGTAATAGTTGTCCCCGGGCATTCGGCAGAGTCTCATTCTTTTTTTTACTGCGTAGATTCCGAACGGGTCCGGGCTTGCCGCTTCGTGACCGCATACTACTGCGCATCCTTCGACGTCCAACCGGGGAGACCTTTGCCTCTGCGGGTGAGGTCGAATGCTCATTGGAGGAGTGACGTTTCTTAACTGACAGCCTGGAGGAACGTTGCCTTGGTTGAATATCACAGGGCTTTATTCCGCGTTAAAATTCAAGGAATTCGAAAACGTTAGGATGATGTCATATCATAATATCTTTTAAAATGTCAAGCACTAATTTCATTTTGCCCAGGTTCCGTTTCTTCTTCGGGCTTCATTCCGGCCGGAAGTCATGGCATTGATTTTTTGGGAAGAGTGGAATATAAGTAAGTCTATACGAAGAATGAAAGGGGAGACAAGATGAAGATCGATTTTCACAACCATTTCTATCCACCGGGGTACTTGGAGAAGTTTGAACAATGGGGGCGGCATCGTTATGAATTTGTGCCGGACAAAAACGGATTGAAAATCGTGAAACAGAAAGGAGCCCGGTTCCTGGCGATCACCCCCCAGCATGTGAGCGTTGAGCAGCGGCTTGCGGATATGGATCGCCTTGGAATCGACATGGAGGTCCTCACTTTGACATCACCCAGTGTCTACTTTTCCACAAGGAAAAGAAACCAATACCTTGCTAAAATGTCGAACGATTTCTTCGCTGACCTCTGCCAAAAGCATCCCCGTCGGTTTACTGCTTTTGCGAGTGTTCCTCTCGGCCATCCGGACGATGCCATTGAGGAACTTCATCGGGCCGTGAAAGATTTGGGAATGAAGGGGGTTGTCCTCGGCTCAAACATTGACGGGAAGCACCTCCACTCCAAAGAATTCTGGCCTTTCTATAAAGAGGTGGATCGAATGAATCTGCCCATTTTCATCCACCCTATGGTGCCGGTTCATCCAGAGTCCTTCGCAGAGTTTGTTTTAGTCCCATTGGTGGGTTTTTGTATGGATACCACCGTCAGTGTGGCGAAGATGGTCTTTTCGGGTCTTTTTGAGAAATACCCAAACCTCACCCTTGTCCTCCCCCATTTGGGAGGGACCCTTCCGTTTCTGTTTGAAAGGATCGACGCCGGATACAAAGCCTACGCGGAGTGCCAGCCGCATATTACGAAGCCCCCCAGTTCCTACCTAAAAAAGTTCTATTATGATACGGTTTCGTTCTATACACCTGCCTTGATGTGCACTTACCTTGCGGTGGGGGCAGACCACATGGTCATGGGAAGCGATTATCCCCATGTGATTGGAGACATCACTCGCTCCGTCTCCTCCATCCTGGAATTGAACATTCCACAAGAAGAGAAGGAGAAGATTCTTGGAGGGAACGCGAAAAAAATCTTGAAGTTGTCGTGAGGGAGAGATTTTCTCCTCTCTTCGCACCTTCCCGAGGAGAGGAAAAGAGGACCCGTCTTGTCCTGCACCGGGTATTAGCGAGGGCTGCCCGCCTGGGGGACGCAGGGAAAGCCTCAGTTCTCCTCAACTCATGATTACGGGAATACGTCTTTTCTGGTCGGGCGCTCGTGAAGAATCAGAAGACTTTTCTTGAATGCTCCGTTAAAAAATTCCCTTTCCATGAGACCCTCGAAACGATCTCTGGGTTGGGGTTTAATCAAGGTCTTTTTTGAAATTTTCTTTAGGGTCGAACCGGAACCATGGACCATTTTCCCCACCACCTTTCTTTGGGCTTGCCATTTTCCAATTTTGTTTGTCCTCATCTAACAGGCTGTAAGATCATGCGACCTCCCCCTGGACCTCCCATCTTGTGCCTTTAATCTGAGAAGTCGAATCTGCCATTTCATGATCTGAATTCTAATCCTCGTGAGCATCTGAGATCTCTCCTTATAGAATCCGTGGTTTTCTTTTTGTCTCCGTCGAGCGTTATTCGTTCAACGTGATTGGTTCGTGGTTTTCCGTTACATTATTTGTTCCGAACCCCCATCTCCAAGTCCTCAATGACTGCATGCGTTCTCCCCAAACATTCTTCCGCGGTTCCGGTGAGGCGAGTGGCACGGGAGAGGAGCTCCTTGATCTTATGAGCTACCTCTTCATCCATTTTTCCGTAATATCCCCGGTTCAGCAGCTTCAGCGTCGCCAGCATAGAAAGGAGCGAGACTCGGATGTCGTGCGACATGATCTTTACCAGGCTTAGAGTGTTCTCATCCGGTTCGGGTTTTAGTCCTTCGGAGGCGGAATCCTGGAACGGACCCATCTCGTGAAGGTTTTGGGAATCCCCGCCTGCCAACGAAAGAACATGGTTGATCATTGGGTTGCCTCCTCATGGTAAGGAGTTTAGAAATATTGAAATTTTGTTCTGTCAAAAGGTGCAAAAAATAAATCAGGTAAACTCTTTATTTTGTGTGCAAAAGTGGAGTATTTTCCTTTCAAAATTCCCTCAGACCCCCTTTTCGGAAAGGAAAGGCCGGGTTTTACCGGTCTCCCAAAATGGATTCAACTAACGTCAAAATCCCCTCTCTGCTTGAAGAGCCTTTTGCAAGAAAATGGTTGGCTTTGGCTTTCACTGCCGCCTCCCGATATTCCGGGGTATCGTAACTCGTTAGAACGATGACAATCACGTCAGGATATTTGGCTTTTATCTTGGCGGTTAGATCAAGGCCATTTTCACCGGGTAATTTGACGTCCATGAAGATGAGGTCAGGCAGGCGGGCAGTAATTTCTTTCATCGCTTCCTCCCCATCCACCGCTTCAAGAATTTCCATTGAAGGGAATCGAGATTGCAGGGTTTCTTTAAGCAATGTTCGGAAGATAGTGCTATCCTCCACAACTAATACTCTGGTCACGTGGATTTGGCCTCCTTTAGGGCGAACCCTTGGGATTTGAATGATCCTCCTCCATATTTCGATTGGGTAAAATGGAATTGATCATCTTCAGAAAGGAATCCTTTGAAAGAAAATGATCTGCCCCGGATTGGTACGCAGCCTCCCGATACTCGGGTAAATCATAATTTGTAAGAATCACGATGATGATGTTAGGATACTGGGCCCTTATTTTTCGGGTAAGTTCAAGGCCATTCGCCCCGGGCAATCGGAGGTCCATAAAGATCGCTTCGGGCGGGAGAGTCTTTATTTTCTGCAGCGCTTCCTCTCCGTTCGCTGCTTCGAGGATATCTGTTGAAGGGAATCGGGCATGGAGGGTCTCTTTGAGGAATTGTAGGAAAAAAGCATTATCCTCAACAATTAATATGCGTTTCATATCTAATCGGATTGACTTTTTTTCACTGCCCATCATGTCCCCACTTTACTAATATTTGCAAACATGGTAAATAGGGTAGACACTGTAATTTAGGTGGTTTCCATACAGTATTTTTTGGAAAGGAACTAGGAAGGAATATTTGCCGATAGGAAGAGGTAGCAGGGATGGAGGTGAGTTAAAATCATGGGCCAAAAAGTTCGAATCGTTATTGCTGAAGACCATACCATTCTCAGGGAGGGATTACGGTCACTCCTTTGCTCGAATCCAAGTTTCGAGGTCGTAGGGGAGGCAGAAGACGGCCGGGAAGCCATTAAGTGCGTTGCGAAATTCAAACCCGATCTCATCCTGACGGATCTCTCCATGCCAAAGTTGAACGGTATGGAAGCCATTAAGGAGATCAAGAGGGAATCGCCCGAGACGAAGATTCTGGTCTTGACGGTTCACAGGGCCGAGGAATACATCCTCGCCACCTTCCGAGCCGGGGCGGATGGGTATATCCTAAAGGATTCCACCCATTCCGAGCTGGTGATGGCCGTTAAAAAGGTGATAGGCGGCAAACACTATATTAGTCCTGAAATCTCAGAAAAGGTGATCGACGGGTATTTGGAAGGGAAAAAGGCCTTAAAATCCCGTACGTCCTGGGAAATCCTGACCCAACGCGAGAGAGAAATCCTGAAGTTGATTGCGGAGGGATACAAGAACAAAGAGATTGCAGAAGACCTTTGCATCAGCGTGAAGACGGTGGAGAAACATCGGGCCAACCTCATGGAGAAATTGGACCTTCACAGCATTCAAGCCCTGACCACCTTTGCCATCGAAAAGGGAATCGTCTCACGCGAGTAATAAACAAATTCAGGAATTTAGAAATTTAGGGATTTAGGAATTAGAATTTCTCAATCACTTAATTCCTTGATTTTATAATTTCTCAAATACTTCCTAAAGCCCTTAATTTGTTTTCTACATTCAGAAGCCAAGTCATATATTTCGTCAAATTGATCTTGGCTTATGTACCTACAATCTAAGGCGCGATATAACTGCGATTGGACTTCACTGCATGATCTTTGAGAATAGCCCAAGAACCGAATCAATTCACGCGTGGAACCGTCATCAAAACCTTCAGCTATATTATCCATGGCCGCTCCAGCGGCTCTCCACATTTGATCTCGCAAGCTGAAATCCCTCTTAAACATTGTTTGGTTAATTATGCAGAAGACTCCCTTGCATAGGTCTCTTGACTTATTCCAACAAGGTAAATTTTCAAATTTCTTATAATTCATAATCCCCCTCCATTAATTTAGGGATTGAGAATTGAGGAATTCAGGAATTGCGATTTTAGGAATTACAATTCCCCAATCCCTTAATTCCTCAATTCCTGAATCCAATGGGCCTTTCCGCAATCAAAGTGGCCAGCTTGCTCTAATGGTGGTTCCCTTTCCCGGGGTGGATTCAATCGTAAACGCCCCTCCGGAGAGCTCGGTTCGTTCTCTCATGCTGCTAAGCCCCAGTCCTCTCTTAGACCTTTCGGGAGAAAGAATTTCTTCTAAGTCGAATCCCATCCCATTATCTTTAATGACCAGCTCTATCTCATTCTCCATTCGCCTCAGTGAGAGATGAATGAGGTCAGCCTGGCTGTGTTTAGCGATATTGTTCATGGCTTCTTGCGTCAATCGGTAGATCACAACTTTACGAGGGGTGGAGACTTCGTTCTCCTGGAGGCCGATCTCCTTTTCGATGTGAATATGGGAATAGATTTTTTGATATTCCCGGCAGAACCACCCGAGGGTGGCTAAGACCCCCAGGTCATCCAAGGTGGAGGGACGCAAATCCATCTGCATCCTTCTGACTTCATCGACACTTTCTCGAACCATTGAAATGATCGCCTCGAATGATTTTTCTTTTGCTTTGGCCTTACCCTTGCCCTCTTCCTGCAGGATACTCTCTACCTTGAACTTGATGGCAGTCAACATCTGTCCGATGCCGTCATGGAGTTCCAAGGCAATCCTTTTTCTTTCACTTTCCTGGGCGGTTAAGAGCTGTGAAGAGAGAACACGGAGCCGATTTTCCGATTCCCGCAATTCCTCTTCCAATTTAAACCGCTTGACCGCCTCTCCAATGAGGGGTGCCATGGACTCCACGAATTCGAATCTCTTGAGGGGCAATCGGTCGTCTCTTTCGTCGGCGAGATGAATTGCCCCCCCCACCTTTTCATGATAGGAAATCGGAATAACGTAGACAGACAGAAATCCCTTCTGGATACACACACCTCTGTATCTCTCTTTTTCCTCCTCCGAGAGCCGAGCGAGCAGCTCGGAGGTATTGCCACAGTAGAAGGAACCCCGAGGCGTCATGGATGAGAGATCCTGCGGATCGGGGTTTCTTGTCACCACTCGCATGCAGGCACATGAATCCTTATGAATAGCAATCCAGTTCTCCCTTTCCCAGAACTCCTGGCTGAAGCCAACATAAGATTCGTAAGGGATGTAACCCCGATCATCGAGAACCGTGATGCCCACACAACGGCAGCCACTCCATTCTCGAATCCGTTCAACCACTGCATCGAGGTATTCCTTCCGAGCGGTTTTTTCTGAAAACAGACTGAGCAAGGCATTGGTGGCGTTGGTACGCCTCTCTGCTTCCTTTTCGTTCCGTGATATCCCGGGCAGCTGCAAAGATTCCCTGGATTTCCCCAGCTTCGTTCCTGTAAACGGTGGCATTGTATAACACATCGGTGATCATCCCTGACGTGTGTCGAATGGCAAGGGGATAATCCCGGATGGTTCCCTTCGAGAAGACCTTTTCATATCCCTCTTTGGCCTTCTGAGGATCGGTGAAGTAATCTGAGAAGTCGCTTCCGATGAGTTGTTCGCGGGGAACGCCGGTGATGAGTTCTGTGGCGGTGTTGGCGTCGGTTATTTTACCCTGTGTATTGATGGTGACAAGGGGTCAAGGCTTGCTTCAATGAGAATTCGGTTGTATTGGTGGGCGGCCTTCACTTGCTCCTCTGCACGCTTGCGCTTGGTCACGTCCTCCAGGGAGAGGACAAGAGACTCTACCTCACCCGCATCGTCCAATATGGGGGTTAGGGTCCAGTCCCAATAGGTGGTCCCCCATTCAGGATGGTCGGGAAAGGTGAAAGGTCTCGCAATGGCCGCGTAAGGCTCTTTTGTTCGGACAACCTGCTCGAATTTGGCCTTGGCATCGGAGGGATAGAATTCAAAATGGTTATGTCCTGGAAATTGTAATATGTCGCGCCGACAGGCTTTGGCATAGGCTTCGTTCACCCTAATAAAGTTGAAATCGCGATCGAGAAATACGAGGGGGGTGACTGTATATTTGAAGAAGGATTCCAAAATCCTTGACTGTTCTTTTAATTCTTTGTAAGCATTTGCAAGTTCTGCAGTTCTTTCTCGAACCCGTAATTCTAACTCGTCACGGGATTTGCGGAGTTCCTCCTCGATCTGTTTGCGCTCGGTGATGTCTTGCGCGATGCGCCGTTTGGTGTCCTTCGGGGTCGAGCACCGGGCTGATGTTCCCCAGCACCGAGCGCACCGCTCCGTCGTTGAAGACTAACTCCATGCGTAATCGCTCAGCCCCTGACCCGACGCCGCCACCCTCTGGATCGGCATCTCTTGTGCTGTCAGTTCCACCCCGTCCTTGAAGACGCGGTAGTGCGCAAGGCGTTCCGGCGCCCGTCCCGACTTCGACATGTCGGTCCCTTCCGGCACCCGTAAGAAAACATGCGACGCACGATTTCCGGTGATCTTCTGCCTCTCCAGAGCTGAGTGTGCTAACCACCTTTCCTTTTCCGTCTCGCAATACCGCATTGCGCCAAGCGATCATCCTTTCTTCGCCGGTCTTTGTCAAAACAGGGTTTTCGAAATATTCTACAGGGTTCGTTTCTCCCTTCATGAACGACTTAAAGGTCATCCTGAACTCTTCTCGGATTCCTTCCGGGATAAAGGTATCAAACCAGTTCTTGCCGATGATCTCCTTTTCTTCATATCCCAAAATCTGACAGCCCTTTTTGTTGATCAGGCTGACTGTTTGGTTGGCATCGATTACGACCAAAATAGCCCCTGCAATATCAAGATAGTTTTGTATTTTGTTTTTATCTTCCCGCACCATCATTTCGCTTTGCTTTAAGTGTCTAAAAAGGAGGTCATAAGGTCTTGTCAGGCCCATCCCGATCAGGGCTTTATAGATAAGATAAAACGAGACGATCTTGAGAAAATGCCCGAGGAGGTTGGAAAATCCGTATGCGTCCATATAGAATGTAAAGGCCAACTCGGAGGCAATGGTCAGGAGGATGGACCAGACCACCCATTTGAAAACATCCCGGTCGAATTCGGTTCGATTTTTGAGAAGCAGGGCAATTGAGGCCAGAAGAATGAGTGAGATGATATATTCACTGATCTTCTTAAATGGGGTGAGTCCAACCCCTTCGACAAAGCAGAGAGGGAAGATGTTCCAATAGAAAATGGATATGAGAAGAAGCAAAAGAGCCAAGAGGTAACTAGAAAACAGGAGATTGATTTTCAATTTCCGTCTGATGAATAGGGGGGCGATGAGAAGCGAGAGGCTCTCGGTATACCGGGCTGCGATCCAAAGCTGGGTTGCCAGATTAGTTCCGTATCCTTGAAATATGCCCATCCCCTTGTAGGTCAAGGTGTGGATCAGGTCGAGTCCGCCAACGAAGAGATAACCGATCCCCAGGAAGAGAAGATAATTGTTGTCGAGGAAACGACGGGAGTTCCATGCGACCATAAAGATGCCGCATGCGACGACAATCGAGAATATTTCGGCGAGGCTGTGGAAAAGGAGGTAATTGTAGAGACTGGTCAGATACAATCCAAGAAAGACCAACATCCCTGCTATGAAATAGGGATATCTTTTGCTAATACGGAGTTGTTCCATCTTTTTCTCCTTCGAACGGAAAATTCTATGGGTTGCATAGAGATCGGGTGTCGAATGATAAAATATTGATTGAAGGGTATTATAACAAAAGTCTGCTGAAAAGGGCATGGGAGAGTCCACAGAGAATCCCGGTTAATTTGGAGGGTCCCTTGACGGGGTTCAGCCCCCTGCCTTCCTCGAAAGAGGAATAAAAAGAGCACCCTGAAGTGTCCCTTCTAAACCGAGTCCCTCCGAAAGAGATACCGAAGAGAGTGTGTAGGAAGCGTCGATTACTTCCGCAGTTCCAAAAAGATTAAACGGGTTGTCTATTCCATTTGGTGAACGTTATCTACAATATTCACCTGAACCTTTTCTTTATATCTTGTAGTCTATTTCGCTTGACATGGGACCCCGTTTTTCGTATATTCAACCCTGCCCGAAGGGAGAACTCATCATTCCAAACGGGGGGGCCCCTAAAATCCAAAGTCACTATGGACTTAGGAGAGCCTACCTGATCTCCTCCAGAAAGGAATCCTGAGACCTTCATCCGTTTCCCTTCGTAAGCGCCTGGGAAAAAGGATAGGAATATGATCCAAAACACCATTACCGAAATTGAAGCGAAGATTAAAAAGGCGAAATCCTTAAATGACGTGAAAAAGAAGGAATTGCTGAACCTCCTTTCCATCTTGAAGACCGAGGTTTCTGAAATCTCCAAGACCCACCCCGAACACACCCAGAGTATTACCAGTTTTACCGAAGTCTCGATTCATGAGGCAACACGCGAGGAGAAGAATCCGCAACTCCTAAAACTATCCTTGCAGGGGCTTTCTACCTCTGTGGAAGGGTTTGAGAGTTCCCATCCCAAGTTAGTGGGAATTGTCAATTCCATTTGCCTCGCCCTATCGAACATCGGAATATGAAAGAGGCGACAGAGACCGTCGTCAATGGCGATGATGAATCACCTCACCTAAAAGATCCTCAACCATCTCGGACGCTGGGAGGTGAAGGTTCGACCTCATCCCAACGTGATGGCTACTGACACTTGAAACGCCTGCATTTCCAAAACAATCGTTTTAGAGATCTTGAAAACAAGGGGAGAAAGATCTATGGTTTTGATTCGTTTGAAGGGTTTCCAGAACCCTCCGAAGAGGATAAGAGTCCAAGAAATCCTCGAAAGGGCGAATGGAATGTATCGACAGCTGAAACAATTGAAATGTTATTAACAAAGAAAGGGAAAATTGAGCCGTCGTTTATCAAGAGCAACGTAAGGCTAGTCAAAGGCTTTTTTGAGAATAGCCTTCAGAAATACGATGGTATGAGTATTGCCTTTTTACACCTGGACGTTGATTTGTACAAGTCATACAAAGTGACTCTTGAATATTTTTGGCCTAAGGTCGCAAGGGGTGGAGCCGTTCTTTTCGATGAATACAAAAATGAAATAGAGAAATTTCCCGGAGGATGTAAGGCAATCGATGAGTTTTTTGGCGATCTCGTCACTCAAATAAAATATAATGAGCTAGCTAATAGATACTTCATCGTGAAACAATGATTGTTCCTTACGAATATCCTGCAAAGGGAAGAGTATCAAAACACTGCACCTGCCCGCCATTTTACCACAGTTCGCAGGGGCGGGTGAGTTTTATCGCCATCCTCTCTTTCAGTGACAAATCACCAACTCTTATCAGGTATTCTTTTTGAGTTTTCGTAGGTCTAACAAACGGCCCCTCTCTTAACTCTCCCTTCCTGTCAACGAGAACCGGACAATTGAACGAAGCATGCTCAATAATCATTAAAGAATGGGAAACTTTTTCATATTTTTAAGGAAGGGATTTGGGACTTTCGTGAAAGTCTCTTCCCCGTTTGAGTTAAAATTAGATTTAGGAATACTAAAGAAATCCCTTTTATCACAAGCACTTACGATAATAAAGAAAGTTTGGCATTAAAAATGCTGCTAAGTAAGGCACTGGCTCAATCAACGGAGAGAGGGATGAAGGTTCTTTTAGTTGACAAAAACTTACCCCTCTCGTACTCGCTCAAGATGAAAATCGGGAAGAAAGGGATCTTTAAGAAGGTCATTCTTGCCTTTGGAAAAGAACAGGTGTAGCAGACCATGGTAGCGTATGAATTCTATTTACATGGTGACGATATGGAAGAATTTCATTTACTTGGCATTTTGCCAGAAAGGAGAAAGGACCCATTAAGAATAACCCAGGAATCAATTGTGAAGTGGGGACAGTTGGTTGCGGGTGAAACTGTTGATATTCATAATATGTATTTTATTCAAATAGAAATATAGGGAAGGATGTGAACTAAAGCTTTTTGATTGAAGGACGGCTCAAAGAACAAAGGCAGGCCAGAGATGGTCTGCCTTTTTTTGTTTCCGAAGATTCCTTCCTGGAAAAGTGATTTTTTAAGTCCTTCGTGCAGTGCAACATTTGAAGCCCGAACCTTGAAGTTTTTAAGACCCGCACTGCATCCCTTCCCTCCAGATTTTCCTATTGAGTAATATGTTCCCTGCCTGATTGATACAAAGCCTCCATTTGTTCCCCTCAGAAAACGAGAAAAGAGTTCAAAAATGGATTCAAGGAACAAAAATATACATTGTTCTATTGTTTTTGGCAAAATATTTATCAGTGAAATAGGTTCAAAAATCCAAATAATTATTTTGAATCAGTTAGTTATAAATGAGCTTATTTTCTGGTATGAAAAATGCTGACTCGGATAAGGAATTAAATTGATAATCATCCCATTGAATCAAAACGATTGAATTGCTGAATCAGGAGCGCATCGATGAGAAACGAGCAAAGGGGTCCGTTTCAGCTGAATTTTGAATTTGCTACTGACCATCAGGTAAGAGTTGCGGAAAGTTGTTTGCTCCAACTTGCGCAGTATTACCGTTCAAATTGGAATAAGCAACCCGGTGAAGGGTCCCGATCCCGGTCGGTAGATGAGGCGAGCTTTGCCTGTCTACTGATTTGTGAGGGTTATACATGTTTCTTGTCTGACGAGGCCATCAATGCCCTTCTTTCTTGCCGGAAGGCCATCCCTTCATCAAATAACCCCGTTCTATGGTTAGATATTTTGCCCTGGGACCTTGCCATCGATGCTTTGAGATCCAACCCTGGCAGAACCGAGAAGCAATTAGAATTCAAATATTCTGGAAAGGTCTGGGTCCTGGCTCCCAGTGGCATGTCAATGAGTCCCATTAACTTCTTAGTGGAAAATTTATCTCACCATAACTCATCCATCCGGTCATTCATTCTTGAATTGACGTGGTTTGTGAGAAAGCGAGTTCCCTTTGAAAAGGCAGCAAGGGCGCTCCTGAAAAACGTGGCGGATACGTTAGGCTACTGGGATTGGTCGCTTGGACTTTGTTCGAGTCTATTTGAAAATGAGGAACAGTTTTGGGCATTTGTCGATGCCTTCGAACCACCCCAGGAGTTCCTTGAACAATATCGCGATCGCCTGAAGGGTGTTCACGAGGATAAGCTTCGACAATGCCGATACCATTTTACCGAACTTGAACTGAAACTTCGACAGATGATTGATGAATGGGCCTTAAGTCTAAAATTTGAGTAATTTTTAAGGGTAGCGCAATGTACCAGGTTTTGGGGCGAAAACATAAAACGGAGGTCCCTGTTGAATACGAGTACGGCCTTCGCTTCGAGGGACTTCCCCGGGCAGGGCTTCCTTCGTTTTACTCAGGGCAAATTCACCTGCCGGTGCGTAGCTAACCTGACCCACCTTTCACCTTGACATACTTTCCCGTTTTTCGTATATTCAACACGTTTAAACGCGATTTCTTATCTTTTTTTATTCGGGCAGAGTAGCCCCGAGAGGGTTTCTCCACACTTTGAAAATTAATGATAGCCGCTATCGACTTGTTTTAAACCCTTTGCGATGCCCTGTACCGCACATCGAGCGGCTGGGCGTTCTGTGCAGAGTTAACGGTGTGTCTCATAGCGGGCCATTCGACACCAAATATGCAGCAAGGAGGTGATGCAAAGTTACACATTAAGAACCTGGGACTCTCATGAGGGATGTGAAACCCAGCATATTCAATCAGGAGGATAGGAGGAGGTAAAAAATGAAAAAGTCCCTAATATTGCTTTCGATCTTGGTTTTTTGCGTTGTTTTTGTTTCCAGCAACACCCTGGCGGCCAATCCCGACAAAATAAAGGTCGGCATCCTGCTTCCGCTCACCGGGACGTTTGCGGCGGTGGCACAAACTCAGAGGGATGGTGCGCTGCTGGCGGTGGATGTGGTCAATAAAAAGGGCGGACTCAAAATGCCCTGGGGAAATGTAAAGGTTGAAGGGGTTGTCTACGATGATGAGACCAAACTGGATGTGGGAGTCCGACGTTACCGTTACATGCTTGAGGAAGGGGTTAAAGGCGTAGGAGGTCAGACCTGGGCTCCGCTCGCGTATGCCATTAATGCCTTGGCTCAAAAAGATCCCATGCCGTATTTCCCTGTTTGCGTTATGGCCAAGGAAGCCTTTCAAAAGGGGAAGCTGGCCGAATCCACATTCGCCGCGGCCTACAGTCCATGGACGGTAGGATACATGGCAGGCTCAGCTGCCATCAAAGTGCTGGGCAAGAAACGTATTTTTTTCCTGGCTCGCGCCGATAGCTGGGGCTGGGATATCCGGGATGGTGTTTATGCGGCTGCCAAGGAGATGGGTGCTGAAATTGCCGGATATGATGAGGTTTCATTAGGGACCGGTGATTACACGACCATTATACAGAAAGTACGGGCGGCAAAGCCGGATGTTTTCATCGCCTCTCAATTTGCTGCGGATGCCGTGGCCCTTTTAAAGCAGTGCCATGAGACGGGCCTCAGCAAGGAAATGACCATTTTCAATACCTTCATCACAAACGTGGTCGCCAAAGGCATTCCTGCCCAGGCCCTGGAGGGTGTCTACGCCATACACTATTTTTACTATGACCTGAGCGGCTTTGAAGACAAGGGAGTGGCAAAAACCGCCAAGGACTTTACCGAGCTCTACAGGGCGAAATACAACGCCCCTCCGGATTCTTATGCAACGATCGCCTATACTGCCTACTCGGAAATGTTCAGGGGGTTTGAGGCGGGCAAGTCCTTTGAGCCGAAAAAGGTGTCCGCGGCGCTGATGGTCAACAACGGCGCCTTCACCTCTGTCAAAGGGGCTGCCAGATGGCGCGAGGATCACGCGGCGGTATACAAGTATGCTGGCTTTCTGGTCAAGGGGAAAGGTCCCAAGGAGCAGAAAAACGACTGGGATCTGTTTAAAGTCGTAGGCTACCAGGGCGGTGATTCGGTGATGCCGACCCTGAAATCTCTGGGTTATTAACCTCAACATTGCATTAAATCGGCCGGTAGGTGTGCTTTCAAATCTTTATCAAACGGACACCTACCCGCCTTTAGTAACGTGTTTTATGCACCTGGTTGATTAAATGTCTCCGCGCCCGCGTGTCCGTAAGATGCTGACACCGGGGCGGACTCCGAGAAAGGGACTTGCCGTGAGTGCGGATGCAGGCGCAGAAATCATCAAGACCGAAAACGTTACCAAACGATTTGGCGAATTAGTCGCTGTTGACCACGTCAACTATGTCCTGCGTGAAAACGAAGTGGCCGGTATCGTCGGATCAAATGGAGCTGGAAAAACCACGTTCTTCAACCTCATCACCGGGTATTATCCACCCGATGAGGGGACCATTCTGTATCAGGGGGAAGACATCACCCGCGTGTCGCCGGAAAAACGTGTTGACATGGGGATGATGCGAACCTTTCAACTGACCTCCACTTTTGACAATCTCACGGTGATTGACAATCTGGTCCTGTCTTTTTTCAGAGCACATAAAAGCGCGTCATTGTTTCCCCTTTTCCTTACCACCTGCAAGCGATACCACGAAGAAGAAAAAATCGCCGAATCCCTGGAGACCTTCGAGCTTCAGAATGAGTCCAACAGACAGGTGAAGCATCTCAGCCTCGGCGAGAAGAGACGGCTGGAAATTGCCATGGCCATCCTGGCCGAACCCAAAGTGTTGCTGCTGGACGAGCCTCTGGCAGGGCTGGCTGAATCGGAAATCAAAGAGGTCCTGGGAGTGCTGGGCAAGCGCATCGGCAAGCAGACCTTACTGATTGTAGAACATAAGATTTCACAGGTGGAAGATTTCCTGGAGAGACTCACCGTCATGCATGAGGGCAGAATTATCGCCGACGGAAAATGTGAGGAATGTCTCCGGACCCCAGAGGTGCGGAGAAGCTATTGGCAGATCGAAACCCCTGCCGATGGAACCGATGATGCCCGCACACACGGAGTTCATGGCGATGAATAGCGACGAAATCCTGGTGGTCAGAGGCGTGAATGTTTCTTACGGTGAATCGAAGGTTTTGTTCGATGCCAATCTCAGTGTGAAACCAGGCCAGGTGGTGTCCTGCGTTGGCCGTAACGGAGCTGGTAAAACCACCCTGCTCAAAAGCATTGGCGGATTCCTCAAACCAACCTCTGGATCGATCACCTTCAATCATACCGATCTCATCGGCATGATGTCTTACGATGTGGCCAGAATGGGGCTCAAGTACATTCCCCAGGACAAAAAGGTCTTTTCGGATTTGACGGTCAGGGAAAACCTTGAACTGGGGAGCTACGCGACAAAGGACTACAACTGGGATCAGGTCACCCGCTTGTTCCCGAAGCTGAAGTCCCTCATGGATCGCAAGGGCGGGTACCTGAGCGGCGGGGAGCGCCAGATGCTGATGATCGGCAGGGCCATCCTTGGCAGCCCTAAGGTGTTGCTGATTGATGAGCCCACCGAAGGACTGGCTCCCAGCATCGTTGAACAATTGAAAAACGTCTTCAAGGAACTGAGCAAAAAAACGGCGCTGGTGATTGTTGAACAGAACCTTTCCTTGGTGTGCACGATATCCGACAAGGTCTATGCCATCAAAGAGGGGCGCATCGTCACTGAAATTTCTGACGAGGAATCCATCCGGTCGAACATCTGTGAACGATATCTTTAGCGCGGGCACATCTGTAAGGAACGCATATATGCGTTCCCTACTTGTCGCGACGTAGGCCTGTAGGGGCAATTCATGAATTGCCCCTACAAAGAATTTTGTTTGCCTGCGCAGGCAGGGGCATTTTTGAGCAGCCTTAGAAGAACGAAATCCGACCCTAAGCAAGAACTGCCCCCAAGGGGCCACCTCAGCAGCGGGTTCAGGCGTGACGTGACGGGGTCAAGAGGGAATTTCCGATGATGAAGATCTTCAGATGGTGGTGGGGCATTCTTTTGGCATTTTTTCTGGTAGCCTTGGTAAGGGTATTCTTGCCCCTGCCCTTCGCGAACGAAATCATTATTTTCTCCATCTACACGATGGGCTGTAGCTTTCTCTTGGGTCGGGTCGGGTTCATTTCATTCGGTCAACCGGCCTATTTAGCCGTGGGCGCCTATGGGACCGCTTTTTATCTCTATTACTTCGGCCACAATCCTTATATCGGCATCCTCATGGGGATTCTAGCCGGATTGGTCGTGTCCGCGATCGTCGGTGCTTTTTTCGTCAGGTTGCGGAGCGACTATTTCGCCCTGGTGAACCTGGCGCTGGCGGTGATCGTATTCTATATGATGGAAAAAGTTCTGGCAAAAATTACCCACGGTGACAACGGTCTGTGGTTTTTGACCAGTATGTCGTCCACACCCGTGCTTGATCTCGGCAAGCCCAGCCATTTCTTCATCTTCGCTTTCCTGGTGGCCATGGCCCTCTGGGCCTTCTACAAGTATCTGGACGATACGATTTACGGTGCCTGCTGTTTGGCAACCAAGACCAACGAAGACAAATTGAGATTTCTCGGATACAGCAACTTCAGCATCCGTTGGATGGCTTTTATCATTGCCAATGCGACGACCGCCTTGGCCGGCTCCCTGTACGCGGTCTATTTGGGCTTTGTGAGTCCTGCCATCACCCACCCCGCTCGAGCCGCCGATCCGGTCGTGGTGACGATCCTGGGAGGTGTCGGCACACTCTATGGACCCATCGTCGGAGCCATCGCCTACACCGGGATGAAAGACTTGCTCAGCGGGTTTATCACCAACTGGGAACTTTTTATCGGCTTCGTGCTCGTATTCATCATGCTCGCTGGTGAAAAAGGCATATGGGGCACGTTGGAGCCGATTCTGAAGAAGGCCCTTTTCCCCCGGCAACAGAAGACCACGGCCTCTGGCCGTGGATGAATTCCCAGCGTTTGACCAACCTGTCCCGAGTTCGGCGGGGGATGTCGCCCCACTGGGGCGTCAGGGAGGGTGCTTTGGGCCTTGCACGTGGGGCTCCACGTAATAGCACCCTGCCAAGATATCAATATAGCGGAGATAAGAGGAGAGGATGGACACGCAACTACTGATTTCCGGAGTCATTTTTGGACTGAGCATCGGCAGTATCTTTTTCCTGCTGGCCATCGGCCTTTCGCTCTGCTTCGGTCTGATGCGCATCATCAGCATGGACCAATTGCTGTATTATTCCGTCGGTGCCTACATCACCTATACCATACATGTCGCCACGGGAAGCACATGGCTCGGTGTGTTCGGGGGGATGGTCGCTGCGGGTCTCGTCAGTTTCGGCGTGGAGCGATTCGTGTTTTTACGCATTTACGAACGGGATATTGCTTTCACCATGATCACCTCCTTCGGGATTCTGTTCGCCGGCGTAGGCGCCATCAAATACATCTGGGGACTCATTCCCCGGCCGGTTCCCGTCCCGATAGACGCACAAATCGGAATCTTGGGCACAGGGGTCCCCGTCTACCGGTTGATCGTCATCGGAATCTCGTTGCTGGTCTATCTCGGCATCTGGCTCTTCTTGAACCGGACCATCACGGGCAAGGCCATCCGGGCGGGTATCGAGGACGTGGAACACGTGGAAGGCCTCGGCGTCAACGTGTACAAACTCTTCACCATTACCTTCATCCTTGCCGGAATCTTGTCCGGGCTGGCAGGGGGCCTGCACTCATCGCTGATCATGGTGGATCCCCAGATGGGACTCGAGGTCCTAGCCTTCGTTTTCATGGTGGTGATTATCGGCGGTCTGGGCAGCATTAAGGGAACCCTTGCCTCCGCTTTCATCGTAGGGCAGGTCGTCTCGCTGGGATCCCTCGTCTACGCCCCGCTAGCCCAAATGGCGCCGTTTGCCGTCATGTTGCTGATTCTCTTGATCAAACCGACCGGTCTTTATGGCAGCAAGCTGTTGAAACGTTAAGGGCGGGAGATGTTTCTCTCTGTATAACCTCTCCTACCGATTCCTGCCGCAGCACTCATCTGTCGCCTTCCCTTCCTCCGTCTCATATGTAGCGAACGAGTACAACGGGTTGATCCGTTCGGCGGCGCCGAGCCTACCTTTGAAGGCGGGGTAAGGAAGTGCCGCTCAGGGTCAACCCTGAGCCCCTCGGCCTGAGCTCGGGTCGAAGGCAAGCCCTGGCCTTTGGTTCGGCAAGCTCATCATCCCTTGAGCCATCCCGAGCGAAGTCGAGGGACAGGCCGGGGAGTCGAAGGGTTGACTTTTTTCACAAATGATTTATCCTGCATATACGGATAGCGAACCGGGAATAGGGGGCAGCCTTTTTCGTCCTAAGAAATTCGAAAGATGAGTCGGTGGTCGTAACATCCATATCCTTGACGAGGAGGTAGGATGGAGTCAAAGGGTGGAACCATCAGGGTTTTGGTTTTTGCAAGTGGTGATCCCAAAGGGGGAGGATCTGGTTTCCAAGAATTGGTCGAATTTTCCCGAACGAATCCGCCGGTCCTTGATGCGCAAATCGTCGGAGTCATTTCCAACCATCAAAACGGAGGAGTACGTCGAAGAGCGGACGCACTTCATATTCCTTTTGAGTATTGGCCCGGACCGTATGATGCCGAAGGTTATCGAGCCTTCGTTAGAAAATATCAAGCTGACTTTGTCATGTGCTCCGGGTGGTTGAAGTTTGTCAGAGGACTCGATCCTGCAAAAACAGTCAATATCCACCCGGGACCGCTGCCACGGTTTGGCGGAACAGGTATGTACGGGCATTATGTACACGAAGCGGTCATGGCAGCTTATCATCGAGGCGAAATTACCCAGAGCGCAGTGACCATGCATTTTGTTGACGACGTCGCCTATGATAATGGTCCGATTATCTTCCAAATGCCGGTGCTGATCAGACCGGACGATGATGCCGAGACACTGGCTAAAAGAGTGAACGAAAAAGAACGCGCCTGGCAAAGTCATATTTTAAACTTGGTCGTCCATCGGCATATTTACCTCAGTCATGGGCAGGTCTTTTACGAAAGCGATACGCCCAAAAGACTTTTTTACTAACGGGCTACTGGAAAATGGCCATCTGTCCCGCGTTTCGCGAGATTGCCCTCATCCTTCCCCGTGTCAAGCACGGGGCAGGCTTGTTGCATTGCGAAACGGTAGGGAACGGTTTTAAACCGTTCCCTACAAAGAATTTTGTCTGCCTGCCGGAGGCAGGAGCATTTTTGAGCAGCCCGAGAAAAATGACTTTTCAGCGAACTGCTAAGAAAGGATGAGAGGAGTGTTACATTTTTTCCTGGGCAAAAGTGAGAAACTGCAATACTGCTTCAATGTAGACACTTCCGCTCCGTTGAATTCCAATGAGCTTTCGATTTTAAGGCAGCTCTTAGCCGACGGCTTCCTATCTGAAACGTTCTCTGCGAATCCGATCCGCCCCGAGGGGCGCGAGGCGGTGGAACTCGGTCCGCGGATGAATTTTGCGACAGCCTATTCAACCAATATCGTCGCCATTTGCCAAACCTGCGGGCTCGAAAAGGTGACCCGCATCGAACGTTCCCGGCGATATCTTCTTCCTTCAGGGGTGGATAAGGGCCGCTTTATTCGGGAGCATCACGATCGAATGACCGAATGCCTGTATGATCAACCCCTGGAGACTTTCGAAACCGGAATCCTGCCGGAACCTGTTTTCGAGATTCCTCTGTTGGAAAAGGGGCCGAACGCTCTTTTGGAGATCCCGGGGCTCGCGATGGATGAGTGGGACAGAAATCTCTACCATGACTACTTTGTCAAGGAAGAGCGAAGAAATCCGACGATCGTTGAAATAAGGGATCTGGATAACGCCAACAGCGAGCACTCGCGGCACGGCTATTTCAAAGGGAAACAGTTGATCAACGGTGTCGTGATGCCGGAAACGCTCATGGATATCGTGAAATCGACTTTAAAAGCGAATCCGTCAAATAGCATCATCGCGTTCAAGGACAATTCGAGCGGGATGAAAGGATATGACTGCTGGACGATTCTCCCCGAGCAACCCGGAAAACCGGCGCCTTTTAAGAAGCAGAAGGTACAGTACCATATCATTTTTACAGCGGAGACGCACAATTTTCCGACCGGAGTCGCCCCTTTCCCCGGTGCTGAGACAGGCACGGGCGGACGGATTCGCGATGTCCAGGCGACGGGAAGAGGAGGTCTGGTGGTTGCCGGAACAGCGGGATACTGCGTTGCCAATCTGCTTATTCCCGGGTATGACTTGCCCTGGGAGAACGAAGATTTTTCTTATCCGTCGAGTCTTGCTTCTTCTCTCGCGGTTGAGATCAGAGCAAGCGATGGAGCCAGTGATTACGGAAACAAATTTGGCGAGCCGGTGGTCCTTGGTTTTACGCGGTCTTTCGACCAGAAACTTCCCAGCGGTGAACGCTGGGGATGGATTAAGAAAATAATGTTTACGGGCGGCATCGGACAAATCGATGCCAGACATATCGAAAAGGACGAAGCCCAAAATGGAATGCTGATCGTTCAGGTGGGCGGTCCTGCCTACGGGATTGGTTTGAGCGGCGGTTCGGCTTCCAGCAAGCTGCAAGGCGAGAATGAAGAAGAGCTTGATTTTAACGCTGTCCAGCGTGGCGATGCGGAAATGGAACAGAAGATGAACCGCGTCATCCGGGCTTGCATCGAAATGGGCGAACACAATCCTATCGTAAGCGCCCACGACCAAGGAGCGGGCGGGCCTGCCAATGTTCTTAAGGAGCTTGTCGAAAAAGCCGGGGGCAGAATCGAGCTCAGACGAATAAAACTCGGCGATCCGACATTATCCGTGCTCAAAATCTGGATTGCCGAATATCAAGAACGATGCGGTTTCCTGATTACCCCTGAGAGAATCGAAGAATTCAAATCCATCTGCGAGAGGGAAAAAGTCAATTGCGAGATCCTCGGAGAAGTGACAGGAGACGGTCGCTTCGTTGTCCATGATGAGAAAGATGATTCAACGCCGGTCCATCTCAACCTCGCAAAGGTTCTGGGCAATATGCCGCAGAAAACGTTCAAGGATGAGAGAATGGAAGGTTCACTCAAGCCCCTCGAATTGCCGGAGGGTCTGTCCGTGGAAGAGGCATTGTCTCGTGTGCTTCGAAACCTTGCCGTCGGTTCAAAGAGATTTCTTACCAATAAGGTGGATCGAAGTGTTACCGGATTAATTGCGCGACAACAATGTTGTGGCCCGCTTCAACTCACGGTCGGTGATGTGGCGGTGATCGCTCAGAGCCATTTCGGATTAACCGGAGCAGCCACGTCGATTGGCGAGCAGCCGATTAAAATGCTGGTCAATCCAAAGGCCGGGGCCCGGATGGCGGTTGGAGAAGCGCTGACCAATATCGTGTGGGCTCAAATCAGTCGCCTGCAGGATATCAAGTGTTCGGCCAATTGGATGTGGGCGCCCAAGCTTCCCGGCGAGGGCGCGGCCCTCTACGATGCGGTTTGCGCGATGCGGGATCTCATGATCCAACTGGGGATTGCGGTGGATGGCGGAAAAGACAGTCTTTCCATGGCGACTCGCGTTGGAGATGAAATCGTGAAATCTCCCCGTGAGCTTGTAATCTCTGCTTACGCGACGATGCCCGATATCACGAAGGTGGTGACTCCTGATATCAAAAGACCCTGGGCACAGCCAGCTCATCTTCATTGAAATCGCAAAGCATAAGGCCCGGCTTGGAGGTTCGGCTTTAGCTCAAGTTTACGGACAGGTCGGAAACGAATCTCCTGACGTGGATGATCCCGAAATGCTTAAACGGGCATTCCATGCAATCCAAAAGTTAATATCGGAGAATTTAATTCTCGCGGGGCACGACATCAGCGATGGGGGCATCATCACGACGTTTCTGGAAATGGCCTTTGCCGGAAACTGCGGTTTGAGAATTCGAATGGACGGTCCGTGGAGCCCCCTCGAAAGACTCTTTGCTGAAGAGCTAGGAGCAGTCATCGAGTGTCATGGGAATGATGTCCGGAAGGTCGTTGGAGATTCTTGATTCCTTTCGTCTACCCTCAACCCTGATCGGAGAAACGACAAAAGAAAAGAAAATTCTTGTGACCTATCATTCGCAGAAGGTTCTTGAAAGCAGCATGTGTGCTCTTCGCGAGCGGTGGGAAGAAACGTCCTATCAAATCGAGCGCCTTCAGATGAATTCTCAATGTGCCGATGAGGAGAGAAAGAATATCTTTGACCGCAAAGGTCCAAGCTATCGTCATTCCTTTTAAACCCAAACCGACGCCGGCACCTATTTTCGAAGCCAAAGACAAACCGGAGGTGGCCATTCTCCGGGAAGAGGGAAGCAACGGTGATCGCGAGATGACCTCTGCTTTCTATCAGGCAGGTTTCAGCCCGTGGGACGTCACGATGAACGATCTGATCAGCGGACGAATGACGCTGGATCGTTTCAGAGGACTCGTTGCTGTTGGAGGATTCTCTTACGCCGATGTTCCGGAAAGCGCCAAAGGGTGGGCTGCAGCGATCCGATTTAATGAAAGGCTGAGGAAAATGTTTGACGATTTCTATCATCGGTCCGATACATTTTCTTTGGGTGTGTGCAACGGTTGCCAGCTCTTCGCACTTCTCGGATGGGTGCCCTGGTTGGGGATCTCCGATCATCAGCAACCCAGGTTCGTTCAAAATGTGTCCGGGCGGTTTGAATCTCGCTGGGTGACCGTTAAGATTTTAGAAAGTCCGGCGATCATGTTCAAAGGCATGACCGATTCGACACTCGGGATTTGGGTCGCTCACGGCGAAGGGAGACTTCACTTCCCCGACCCAACACTGATGGACGAGGTCATCAACAAGAAACTCGTTCCGGTCGTCTTCGTGGACGATGAGGGCCGGGTAGATGGAAAGATTTCGAAAAGCTATCCTTTTAATCCGAACGGATCACCTTTCGGCATGACGGGACTTTGTACGCCCGATGGGCGACATCTGGCCATGATGCCTCATCCGGAGCGATCGTTTCTGAAATGGCAATGGCCATGGATGCCCGGTGATCTGAACGATGGGCTCAAGGAATCCCCGTGGATTCAAATGTTCCAAAATGCGAGAGAGTGGTGCGACCTGATGACATGAAAGGTGGGGTGCGGGAATCCCCGTGGATTCAAATGTTCCAAAACGCCAGAGCGTGGTGCGATGGAGTAGAATTTGGGGCTAAGAAGGCACGCAGAAAAAAAGAATCAAAGAAATAATTAAGGTTACCTCCAAAGATGTCATTCCTGCGAAAGCAGGAATCCAGAAGTTCCTAATATCACTGGACACCTAGTGAAGTCTATCCTGTGCTGTACACGGACGGGAGAGACAAATAGCTATTTATTAGAAGCGTCCTCCAATCATATTCTTATTATCTCCCACCTTATCTCCTCATCTCCCTATCCTTTTAGCTCCTCATCACCCCGTTCCCCATCCCATCATCCCCTATTCTATACTTTCTCCCAAATTGCTACGCCAAAATCCCTAAATTTATCACCTTGAAATTTCGGTTGACATAACCGAATTTTCAAGGTAAGGTTTTCCTATGATCATAGATCGTAAGCAAGAAGTCGAAACGATCCAGGGACTACTTCGGCGGCACCCTGTGGTTGGCATGATAGGGGCGCGCCAGGTCGGAAAAACAACCCTTGCCCGTCTACTCATTAAGAAAACAAAGGGTCCGTCTTCCTACTTCGACCTGGAAAACCCCGAAGACTTGGCTCGAATCGCTGATCCGATGCTTGCCCTTAAAGACCTCGAAGGACTTGTCGTCATCGATGAAATCCAACGACAGCCAAACCTTTTTCCTGTATTGCGAGTTCTGGTAGATCGGCCCAAATCGAGCACCCGTTTCTTAGTGCTGGGCAGTGCATCACCGGACTTGCTTCGCCAGAGTTCCGAGACACTTGCGGGCCGGATTGTCTATCATGAGTTGGGCGGGTTTTCGATTGAAGAAGTCGGAGTTGAAAACCACGTTCGGCGATGGTTGCGGGGAGGGTTTCCAAAGTCCTACCTCGCTCGCACTCAGGCCGAGAGTGATGAATGGCGTCGGGGATTTATCCGTACGTTTTTAGAAAGAGACCTCCCTCAGCTGGGAATTAATATTCGGTCCACCACGCTGCGCCGTTTTTGGACCATGCTCGCGAACTACCATGGCCAAACCTGGAATGCGTCGGAATTCGCCCGGTCTTTCGGTGTGGCTGACACGACAGTCCGAAACTATCTTGACCTGATGACCTCGGCGCTGGTGATTCGTCAGCTGCCGCCCTGGCACGAGAATCTATCGAAACGCCAAGTGAAAGCACCGAAGATATACATCGCGGACAGTGGGTTGCTGCATACCCTGCTCGGTCTTAGAACGCTTAGAGACGTTGAAGGTCATCCCAAAGTTGGAGCATCGTGGGAGGGTTTTGTTGTTGAACAGATTATTCATCGCCTGGCAGCAGGGGTTGACGAATGTTTCTTCTGGGCCACCCATGGAGGAGCTGAGTTGGATCTTCTTGTTGTCAGAGGGCAACAACGGCTGGGATTCGAGATAAAAAGAACGACCTCTCCCCAAATTACTCCTTCGATGCGTTATGCGCTGTCAGATCTTCATCTTCGATCTCTGGACGTGATTCACGCGGGAGAAACAACATTTCCAATGGACAAAAAAATACGCGCAGTGGCTTTCAGGCGTGTCCTCCAGGATATCAAACGTCTATCGTAAAGAACTCTAAAGAGACAATACAAAGCGACGAATAAGCTATTTTTCCTATGGCGGCATGCCGAACGGACGACATCTGGCCATGATGCCCCATCCGGAGCGATCCTTTCTGAAATGGCAATGGCCATGGCTGCCCGCTGATTTGAAAGACGGGGTTAAAGAATCTCCCTGGATTCAAATGTTCCAAAATGCGAGAGCGTGGTGCGATGGAGTGAAATCTGGGGGTAAGAAAGTACGTAGAAAAAAAGAATCAGATACGGCTTAATCCCTGGGAAAAAATCACTGGAAGCGATTCCAAAGGTCTCGTGTATCTAAATTGAAAATATACAGGGACTCTGGACCGGGGCCATTCCCCAAAAGGATCGAAAGAAGACCCGTCAAGAGACGACTCGGGTCAGATCGGTTAACGCGTGGCTCGAAGATTTTTTGGAAAGTAAACTCTCCATTCTTTTGAATAGTCCGTTTGACCCATCCCGTAGTCCAGATAAAAATCATATTCGAGCCCCATCTTTTTAAGCGGATTCAGGGCGGTATTCTCGAAACCAGCCCGCTGCATATAAAAGCCTATTACTTGATGATAAGGGTAAACATAATCGATCTTTCTTAGAATTGAAATCAATAGGTCAGTCGAGATTTTTCCTCTGGCCCTGATATAAGCTTTTTGGACTTTCCCTGTCCCGCCAGAATAAAACGGTCGGACGGCAATATCAATCAAGGTCCTCTCAATATTTGTAACCTGCAATCTTCCACCACTGGGTTCCTCAATTCCTACTACTCCCAGATTATTGGTATTTGATCCGCTCAAACAACATATCTTCCAATTCTTATGAGTAAAAACAAACTTTGAGGTTCTGGGTTTGGATTTGAATGCTAAATCGATCAATCTTTGCTCCAAGGATGTTTCATCTCGAAATTTCGGGGATTGTTCGGAGTTAACGTATATGGTTCTGGAAGCAACTTCAGTTAGGTTATTCAGATACATTGCCGAGTGGTGAGACAAATAAGAGCGTGGTCTTAGAGAAAGACTTAGCTGATATACTGATATCTCCCTCCATGCGTAGCGAACATATTCCTTATCATAATAGAATCCCCGTGGATTCAAATGTTTCAAAACGCGAGAGCGTGGTGCGATGGGGTGAAACTTGGGGCTATGAAAATACGTAAGAAAAATGAATCAAGGAAATAATCGAGGCTAGTGTACCGCGGCAAAAGTCCCGTTACTTTGTTTGTCATTCCGGACTTGATCCGGAATCCAGTCTTTTCAACGGCCTCAGCTGGAGTTTATCCCGTACTGGATACGGGGCGGGTGTGACAAGTCGCTATTTATTAGAGGTGTCCTCAAGGGTTGTCCCATCTGCCACTCCCCGCTGATTTTCTAATCGAAGCAATCAGCTCTTCTAGAAATGTCTTGTAATTCAGCATCTTCCTCCTCAGCCTTGTAAGGATGGAAGGAAATCCGTAGGCCATTGCCGCGAAGAAAAACCACCAGTCCTCCAATTTAAGGACATCGCTTAGTAACCCTTCCGAAATTGATTGGATAATCCCGCTACCAATTCATGTCAACAAGAACATGTGATTTTGAGATATTTAAGAGAGATGAAAAACTAAGGTGTCCTGGAAGATACTTAATCTGGAAAATTCCATCGAATTACCGCTCGATTAACAAGTACACCTACTTATTTGCAAGGTGAGCTAGCCTTCGAACTTGACGATTACGGGAAGAAAGGAAGTATAACGCTGGGCATCCATTCTTACGGTCGATCCGCTGGATGTCTTTGTCAGGCATGGCATTCCAACGGGCGTTGAATCAATCCCAAATCTTGTCAATTGGGGTAATTATCCTTTCCCTTTTCTCTTTATAGCCAAACCATGTTATCTTTTTATTGTTCAAATCGACTTGAGAGATATTCTTTAAGGGGGTCGGAGCAAGCTGAATCTTGTGATCAGGCTTCGCCTCGGGATACCAATCGCCAACCCAAAAGTAGACCGTCGAATGCCATTCATCCGCCGCATCAGCATAGAGGACACGAGGTTTTAATTTTAGTCTGTTCGGCCCCACCGAGAGGTCATGAAAAAACATGCTTCTTAGGTTAAACCAAAACGTCTTTTTAGGTACCTTCCTAAAGATCACATCATTTTTTATTTTTACAAATTCCCCTTTCTCATACTCGTAGTATTCATATTTGGAGTAAACCCCATCCCCTCGTATTTCGTTTCGAACGAATTTTATCGCACCCAAAAATTCATTCCCTTTGATCAAAAGAACTCTGGCGACCGGCATTACGACAGCCACGCTATCAACACTAACATCTTCGGGTGCCATAGCCGTAGCGTCCCTTTCAGACAAGAAGAGAGTGGACACAATGATAAGAATAATAATCTTCAGCATAGCAAAAAGCTCCTCATTTCCTCATCATCTCGCTATTGATCTGCCCTAACATTGTTTATTATGTTGCGGTGATCTTTTTTCTTGGAAACCTTACCTTACAACCCTTCAAAAGGCACTTTTGAACCTACATCCGTTGTTCATTTGTGGTTGTAATATACACGTTTTTTGAAAATAAGGAAAGCGAAGAGTACAGGAAGTACTCTGCGCACTTGTATGAGGTGAGAATATTACTGCTGATTTAAGCAGATGGAGATAAGTAAGGGTCAACGGGTCTATTCTTCGTCGTTGATAAGTCGTATAAGAGTATGCGAAATCCCTGAAATGATAAGACCGCTTCGGAGGAGAAAGGGGTCCTTCGTCAGAAAGGAGGAGAGCTTTTCCGAGTGGGTTAGAGATCGCTGAGCCGAGAGCGAAGGAGATTGAGGGATCGGCTGAGCGATGATCGAAATGCTCAGAATTTATTCAAAGGGCTTTTTTGAAAAAGTAACGATTGAAAAATTGACCCCCTATCCTCACCATGTTTTCTGTGTCGAAATCCAGTTGACATTTTGTCGATAATTCAATACAGTCTGCCATTGTGAAAGGAAAGATTACCAAAACGAAATTGTCGGCTATTAAAAATATTGCCTCCAGAATGCCTGGGGTGGCATTTAAGTGTTTTAAGAAGACCCTTTTCTTCCTCGACAGTCATGCTAATCTTCTCTCCTGTCGCTCTTGCTACTCTCTTTCTGGCATTTCTTACCCTTAAATACATCAGCGTAACGACAAAAATGGCTGAGGAA
>CAVQFR010000025.1:0-27018 GCA_963711845.1 uncultured delta proteobacterium | reverse complement strand
TTAAGATTATAATTTTCCCTATGCGCCATGCTCTATGCGCTTTGAGTTTTACATTGTGAGATTTAAAGAATGGGTAATTATTTAGGCATTGATGTCGGTTCCATCACCACCAAGCTGGTGGTGTTGAGCGAAAGCGATCAAGTCTTAGCCAAGTCCTATATCCGGAACATTGGCCGGCCTATTGAAGCCATCCAGCAAGGGATAAAGGAGATCCTGACTCAGTTGGGGGAAACCATTGCTATCAATGGAGTGGCTACGACCGGCAGTGCCAGGCATTTGGCTGCTTATTTGGTGGGGGCCGACCTTATCAAAAATGAGATCACTGCCCATGCCATTGCGGTCATTGATTTTCTGCCCGAGGCGAAGACCATCGTCGAGATCGGGGGACAGGATTCCAAGGTGATCGTCCTGAGAAACGGCGTCGTCGTCGACTTTGCCATGAACACGGTCTGTGCAGCAGGGACAGGATCTTTTTTAGATCAGCAAGCGGCCAGGCTCGGGATCTCCATCGAGGCTTTCGGCGATCTTGCGCTCAAGGCCGATCACCCGGTCCGGATCGCAGGCCGATGCACGGTCTTTGCCGAGACGGATATGATCCATAAGCAACAGATCGGACATACTGTTGAGGATATTGTGGCGGGCCTCTGTGACTCTCTGGTGAAGAACTATCTGAATAATGTCTGCCGGGGGAAGGAAATCCTTTCTCCCATTGTCTTCCAGGGAGGCGTCGCCGCGAATCGAGGTATTCAAAGAGCGCTTGAAAGGGAATTGGAAGTCTCTCTGGTCATCCCGAAAGATTTTGATGTGATGGGGGCCATCGGAGCCGCCAAATTGGTGAAGAGAGCCAAGTTCTCCAAAACCCAATTCAGAGGATTTGACCTTCCTCAAAAGTCCTGTTCCACACGGGGATTCGATTGTAGTGAGTGCGGAAATCAATGCGAGGTGATCCAGCTTCTGGTGGACCATCAAGTGGTAGCCTGCTGGGGCGATCTCTGCGAACGCTACCGCCATCCCGAAAAAGCAGAGAGCATAGCGCATAGCGGGGAAAAGCACCAAATCCCAAGCACCAAATAACAAATAAGCTCCAATGAATCAAATTCCAAATTCAAAGCAGAATCGGTTTCGATCATTCGATATTGGGGATTGGAGTTTGTTTGGGATTTGAGATTTGTAATTTGGAATTTCGAACGCCATGCGATACAAACTTTGCGATTAAATAATTCTTGGAGAAGTTTTCCTGTGAATATCCTTTTAATCAACCCTGCTCCATCGGGAACCCTGAAAGCAACAGGAGTTCTCTTCCCACCGCTTGGCCTTCTTTATGTCGCCGGTTATGCGGAAAAGGAAGGCCATCAGGTTGTCGTCAGGGACTTGGCTGTTCGAATTAAGAAGGAGGAGATCGATTTTAAGAAATATGATGTCGTCGGCATCTCCACGGATACGACCCGTCATCGTCAAGCTCTCCAATTAGCCAAGAAAGCCAAGTCAAGTGGTTGCACGGTCGTGATGGGGGGGCCTCATCCTGGCTATGTAGATGAGGAAATTCTTTTGACCAAAAGAGTTGATTTCATCGTCCATGGGGAAGGGGAGGTCACCTTTTCAGAATTAGCGGCTTCCTTACAGAAGGACGATAGGGAATTCCATTCCATTCAAGGGATCAGTTTTTTTTCAAATGGCCAGCTCGTACGAACCTTTCCCAGACCCTTCATTGAGGATCTCGACCGTCTTCCACTTCCTGCCAGGCATCTCGTTCATATGAACGATTATCAAAGGACAAAATTTGGAGGCAGGCCCATCACCCCTTTGATCACCAGCCGTGGATGTCCGTATCAATGTGCTTTCTGCGCTTCTTCCCACTTTTGGGGAACAAAAGTTAGGACGAGGAGCGTGGCTTCCGTTTTAAACGAAATCGAAGAGATTCATCACCGCTATCATTTTGATGCCGTGGCGTTTTTGGATGATACCTTTAACCTCTTCCCGAAGAGGGTGATTGAAATCTGCCGTGGGATCGTCGAAAAGAAAATCGACCTCTGGTGGTGGTGCTTATCCAGGATCGATCTCCTGCTTCGGAATGAAGAAATGGTTAAAGAGATGGTCGGGGCGGGAGCAAAGTCGGTTTTTATCGGAGTGGAATCCTCCAATCCGGAGACCCTGGAGGCATTGAAGAAAGGGATCGATGTAGAAAGCACGGTTCAAGCCGTGGAGATGCTCAAACAGAATGGCCTCCAGATCCACGCGTCCTATATCCTGGGGGGACTCCATGAAACGGTTGAGACGATTCATGAGACCATCCATTTTGCAAAAAGGCTGGATACCGATGTGGCCCAATTCTCCATTCTCACCCCTTACCCGGGGACAGCCATCTATCAGCAGGTTAAGGACCGGATCTTTAAATGGAGATCGCCCTGGTCCTTCTTTGATATGCAGCACTTAGTCTTTAAACACGACCATCTCTCATTCATTCGAATGGAATGGCTTCTGCTCAAGGCGCACCTCCTCTATTATACCCGGTCGAAAAAAGGGATCCACGACATCCGGCATCACATCAAGAAGCATCGTCTAGGCATCCGGACGGTCCTTCGTTTTCTAACAGACCACTTCGGGGGGTAATATGGAAGAACGTCACCCCCGATCTCTGAATCGGTTTATTTACCTCTTTTTCTTTCAGTTTTTCTCAACGCTCATCCCCCGGTCGATCCAAAGATTCTTCACCGTGGTCATCGGAGATCTCTTTTACCTACTGATGAGAAAGACAAGAGCCCATGTCCGAAAGAATATTGAAGGATTAAATAAAGGAAGGTGGTCAAAGGGGAAAGTGGATGTCTTAACCAGAAAGACTTTCCAGAACTATGGTCAGTACCTTTTGGATTATATGGTCATGCATCGCCTCCTCCCATCCAACAAGAACCAATGGGTTGAAGAAGAGGTGGGAGCGGGTTACATGATGGAAGCCCTTGAAGCGGGAAAAGGAGCCATCTGTATCACGCCCCATCTTGGAAATTGGGAAATCGGAGGATTGCTCTTTTCCTTCAGAGGAGGAAGTCTCAATGTCCTCACCCTCGACGAGAGAGATCTGGATACCCGATCCTTTCGGGAGGAGATGCGAAGAAAAAGGGGAATAAAGATTCTCTATATCAATCCGAAGGACGACTCTCCCATGGCCATCTTGGATGCCGTCAAGGCCCTTCGGCGAAATGAAATCCTGGCGATGTTAGGGGACCGCATCGAGTCTCAAAAGACCATGGTCTTCGATTTCTTTGGGAGAAAGACCGCATTTCCCGTCGGTGTCGCCATCCTCGCCATGGCCACAGGGGCACCGGTCCTACCGGTCTTTGTGGTGATGGGAAGCAATCGAAAGTATAAAGGAATCATTGAACCCCCGATCTATTTTAATCCCTCATCAAGGAAAGATCGGGAGACGGTGATTCAAGAAGGGATGGAAAAACTAATCAAAAAATTTGAGGAGTATATCGAAAAATATCCGGATCAATGGTATAATTTTTATTCTTACTGGAATGATTGAAAAGAGTTTGGAGTGATGAGTTCGGAGTTCGGAGTATTTATTTCTGAAGCTCCGAAAGCCAAACTGCGAACTTCAAACTACTAATTGAACAGAAGAGGAGAAGAATGGCTGAACCGAATGATCATCTGATTGAAAAAATCAAACAACTGATTATCCAGAGATTGAAACTCGTGGATATGACGCCGGAGATGATCGAGAACGATGCCCCGCTCTTCGGCGAGGGCCTTGGATTGGACTCGATCGATGCCCTCGAACTCGTTCTGGGCCTGGAGAAGGAGTTTGGAGTCATCATCCCCGATGCGGAGGTGGGGAAAAAAGTCTTTCAGTCTGTGAGAACCGTGGCCCAATATGTTTTAGAAAATCAGGGGACCGCATGAAGGCGTCAAAAGGAAAGACAGCTTTTTGCTTTCCCGGCCAACTTCATGAAAAGCCGATGTTGAAGGATCATCCCCTCAGGGAGGATCCGCACTTTAAGGAATTATTAGCAAGGGCTTCCAACCAGACGAAATTCGACCTCCTCAACTTCTCATTCGGGGGCGAGGAGGAAGAGGAAGATTTTAGTCTTAAGCTTCAGGTGTCGACCTACTTCCTTTCTATGGTTCACTTCTATCGCCTTCGAGCCACCGGACGAAATCCGGATATTTTTGCCGAACATAGTATGGGGGTCTATTCAGCCTTAGCGGCCTCGGAGGCCATCAGTTTTGAAGAAGGCCTTTTCATCACCGAAGCGATCGGTCGTCTCCTGAAGAGAGAAGGGGCCATTCACCGGGGAGGCATGGCCAGCATCATCGGTCTTCCCCTGGAGGAAATCCAAAAGGTCTGTCAAGATCTCAACGGGTTTCAGCTCTCCATTGCCAATTATAATGGCTCGATGCATTTCGTCCTTTCGGGGGAGGAGAGGGGGGTGGAAAAGGCGATTTCCCTCGCCCTCTCCCGGAAGGCGGTCTCTGCCACCCGCCTTGCTTTCAATACGGCTCTTCATTCCCCTTCACTTTATTCTTTAAGAGAAGAGATTATGACGATCCTTCAAGAGATTAAGGTTCAACCCTTGAAAGTTCCCATCCTCAATCATTGGACGATCAAACCTTTGAGAAGAGAGGAGATTAAAGATTTTCTCTCCCAGGAGATCGGCCGGCCTGTGTACTGGATCCGATGTGTTGAGAAATTGCTTCAGGAAGGATATACGCAATTCGTCGAAGTGGGACATGATACCACGCTCACCAAATTGATGCGATGGATTGATCGTGAGGCAGAGGCTTTTTCCACGGGGGACCGTTCACCGGAAAGGATGTGAGATGAGATACCACGAGATATCCCTTCAGGTTCGTTTTTATGAAGTGGATGCTTATGGAGTCGTTTGGCATGGTCACTATGTGGGTTGGTTTGAGGCAGGTCGAAATGACTTGACCCAACGATATCACATGGGTCCACTTCAGCTAAAGGAAAGGAATCTCCTGGCGCCGGTAGTGGATTTAAACTGTCAGTTCAAGCTTCCGGCCACCTTTGGCAGTTCCCTCATCATCCAGACCACGATGGAGAGAACGGAGGTGGCCAAATTAATCTTTCACTATCGGGTCCTTGAACAAGGGAACGGGAAGGTCTTGGCCACGGGCTCCACAACGCATGTCCTCACCGATCTTAAAGGGAATCTTCTTTACAGGGCTCCCGAGGAGGTGCTTGAAAAAATTGAAGCGATGCGGGAGTATTTAGGCGTGTAGCGTCGGCATTTACTGCCGACGATTTTAGTTCGCCCCCAGTAAATGGGGGCGCTACAAACAAAATTCTATGAAGGTTCTTCTGATTGATCCACCTCATAAACTCTTTCCGGGCCTTCGGATGTGGACCCCTTCTTTCGGTCTTCTCCAATTAGGCGCCTATCTGGAAAGAGAAGGCATCGAAGTTCAAATCGTCGATGCCACGGTCCTTCCATCTCCATGGAGAGATCTTGGAAATACCATTTCAGCATCCAAGGCAGATGTCATCGGTATTAGCTGCTCGGCCACCTGCCTCTCGCCGGAGGCCATTCAGGCCATCGTTCTCAGTCGAAGACTTTCGCCGAACTCCATCATCGTCGCAGGGGGAAGCCACTTCACCCTGATGGCGGAAACCATCCTTCGGGAGTTGAAGGAATTAGACTATATTATCCTGGGCGAGGGAGAGATCGCCTTCTCTCAATTCCTTCAAGACCTCTCCAGAGGTGGAAAAGGGAAAGGGGTGAAGAGCCTCGCCTATTCGGATAACGGGAAAGTTATTCTAAATGAGAGACATCCTCTCATCCCAAATTTAGACTCTCTTCCTCTCCCAGCCTACCATCTTATCGATGTGGAGAAAGAGGTTTACTACTGGCATGGGATGGGGAGAAGGGCGTTTGGTCTTTCTACCAGCCGCGGCTGTGGAGACCGATGCGCTTATTGTTCGGAGTCCAGATTCTGGGAAGGGGTCTGGAGGGGACGGAGTGGGAGGAAAGTCGTAGAGGAGATTTCCTATCTAAACCATCAATACGGGAAAACCCTCTTTATCTTCAACGAGAATACTTTCAACTGGAGCCGGAGACGGGTGGAGGAGTTTCTTGATGAGTTGGGGAAGTCAGGTCTCCATATCCATTTCTGGTTTCAATCCCGAATCAAGGATATTCTCAGGGATGAAGATCTCATCCCCGAGATGAGACGCCTGGGCCTCTATGAAGTGATGCTGGGAATCGAGAGCATCCAGCCGGACGTGCTCAGCCGATATGAAAAACAGCAATCCAGAGAGATGGCCCAGAAGGCCATTGATATTCTCAGAAAAAATAAGATCATGGTCATGGCCAACATCATGTTCGGAGACTGGAATGACTCTGAAGAGTCGATCAAAGAGGTCTTCCGATTCGTTAAATCTCAGAGCGACTTCCTGGTTCTCACCATGACTACTCCCCTTCCGGGAACAAGATACTTTGAAGAGGCAGAACGACTGGGGAGGATTCGAGAGAGGGATTTAGGTAAATATGATTTCATGCACCCTGTGGTGGATACACAATTCTTATCCGCAGGGGAGGTCCAGCGCCTTCACCAGGCGTATCTGAAAAAATATTATACCCAGCCGAGGATTCTCCTGGGGGGGTTCTTCAACCCAAATCCCTTCAAACGGATGGCCTACCGGCTCATCCTCCGATATGTTTGGGAGAATGCAACGAAAAGGCCCTGGAAGCAACCGAACCTCGATTTCCCCCCATGTCTATAGCGAACGGCATAAATAAGTTGACATCCGCGTGGTGTCATTGCGAACGAAGTGAAGCAATCTCGCAGTTATGGAGAGAGATTGCCGCGCCTGCGTGCCCTGCCTTCGCCGAAGCGGCTTCGCGCAGGCAGGCGAAACGCTTTCATGGATGAAACATTTTGTCTGAGGCAGGCACTACGGCGTGCAGGCACGTCGTCCCTCCAAAGCGGGACTCCTCGCAATGACTGCTTTATTCAACCCTTGACTATCATAACCAAGAGGGTATTCAAAATATAGGTTTAAAAAGGGGACAGGAATGAAGAGGTGGCAGACCGTAGACCTCTTTAAATTCTGGTCAGTTGGATTGGGATGATGGATTTCGACGAAATCTTAAGAAGCTTGCCTCACGCTTTTCCTTTTCGAATGATCGATCGGATCCTCGATATCGAAAAAGGAAAGAGGGCGATTGCCCTTAAGAATGTCAGCATGGATGAACCGTATTTCTTAGGCCATTTTCCAAAGGAGCCCATCATGCCAGGGGTTTTGATTTTGGAAGCGATGGCACAGACCGGAGGGCTGGCCTTTGAGTCATCCTTTGAAAAGGGAGAAGAAGGGATACCGGTCCTGGCGAGTATTGAAGAATTTCGATTGAAAAAAAGAGTCATCCCCGGAGATCAACTCATCATCGAAGCAGAAGTCTTGCATATATTTTCTAACTTAGCCAAGGTGAAGGTTCTGGCGAAAGTGAAAGAGGAGACAGTGGCCGAGGGAACCTTTGTTTTGGCAAAAGGATCAAATTCAACGTTGTGAGTGCTGAGATTAAAAATTAAATTCTCCGAACTCAGAACGGATCACTCCGAACTATTTTCTCCGAAATACATATGAGAGAGCGAATCACAGAGTCTGGAATCATCGAAGATCAGGAGGTGGCGGAATATTTCAACCTTATGGCCAAACGATATGGGAGGTTCCCTTGCCAGAGGGTCCTCAAACGGGTATTGGCCAAGGGGATTGAGAAGGGAAGGGCCGTTGATGTGGGAACAGGTCCGGGAACCTTTCCCATTTTTTTGTCGAAGGCCATTCCGGGGATTCGATTTAAAAGTATTGACCTCTCTCCGGTGATGGTCGAAATTGCGAGAAGAAATGCGAAGGAAGAGGGATTGGCCGACAAAATCGAGTTTGAGGTAGGCTCGGCCTACTCCCTCCCCGTTGAGGATCATTCTCTCGATCTTGTTCTCTGCGTTACCACTCTCCACCATTTAGAACGCCCTGTTGACTTCTTCAACGAGGTTGCCCGATCCTTGAAGGAAGGGGGAGCGTTTGTTATAGTTGACTTTCATCGGGATGCCTCTTTCGTTTTCATCGGATTTTTTAATCTTCTTTGGAAAGCCTTTTTTGGAAGGCATCCTAAAGCGAGGAAAGGATTTATGGAATCGATCCAGTCTTCCTATACCCTCGAGGAATGTCGGGACTTCTTGGAAGAATCGAAATTGAAGCATTGGAGACTTTACACGCGGACCGTTGAGATGTGGATCGAATCGGTGAAACCTAATCCTTGAGCTCCCGTACCTCCCTGTAATGAATGTTCCCCCTCACCCTTCCCCTCTCCCCGGCGGGGAGAGGGAGGGGGTGAGGGGTGTCGGACGATGAGGAGAAATTACCCAAAATAATGACGAATATGGAAATGGAGGAAGTCGACTGTCCGATTTGCGAAGGGTCAAGAGGAGAACCCCTTCACCTGGAAGGATCCTTCCAAATGGTCCGGTGTCCCTCATGTCAATTCATCTTTCTCAATCCAAGGCCGACAGTTGATGCTCTCATTCGTTTCTATCAAAAGTATCTCCCGGAAGAAGGGGTCTCGATTGAATCGTGGGAGAGGATGATGAAGCCTGTCTTCCATCGGGCGGCCAATCTGCTTGAACCCTATAGAGGGAACGGAAAGCTCCTGGATGTGGGGACGGGATTCGGGTTTTTCCTGGTCGAGATGAAGAAGAGAGGATGGGAGGCCGCAGGTGTAGAGATTTCTCAAAATGCGATGGACTATGCGAGAGATGTTTTCGGGCTAACCATTCTTCCCGGCCCTCTGGAGAAAGCGGATTTTCCCGAAAATCATTTTGATGCGGTTACAGCGTTCTATGTCGTAGAGCACCTTTCCCATCCAATGGCCTTTCTCAGAGAATGCTACCGGATTCTAAAGCCAGGAGGGCTCCTCCTCCTGAGGTATCCTCATACCACCCCGATCAAGAATCTTCTCCAGTTTTTCGGCATTAAGAATCGCTTATATGATCTCCCTGCCCATCTCTCCGATTTCTCGCCTAAGATGATTCAGCAATGTCTGGAGAAAATTGGCTTTGAAAAATGCCAACACTTGATCGGAGGGTACACGCTGCCCGGCGATTTGGGAAAGCGGACCTCCTCCTTCCTTTTCGGAGGTTTCGCGGAAGCGCTTTTCTATCTGAGTGGTAAAAAGTTTCTTTTTCCAGGTGTGAGCAAAACCGTATTGGCCTTCAAAGGTAATTTGAAGTGATGGGCCGCAAAGGGGAGAAAATTTTTGGGCAGGTTTATTTTCTGAGCAATTTTAAAATAAGGTTTTAATGGTTTTCGTACACAATAAACGGACACGCACACTCACACTTGGTTAAGTCACTGAGGTTCAATGAAGAAAAGGGTTGTGATCACAGGTCTGGGTGTCGTCAGCGCTGTGGGAAATAGCCTTCCTGAGTTCTGGAACTCCCTGATTGAGGGGAAGGATGGGACAAAGGAGATTACGGTCTTCGATCCCTCTTCCTACCGGACAAAGATTGCTGCAGAGGTTTCCGGTTTGGACGCGGAAGCCCATTTTTCAAAAAAGGAGATTCGACGCCTATCCCGGTGCGACCAATTTGGCCTGATTGCATTCAGAGAAGCCTGGAGATCCGCCCGTCTCGACCAACATTCGCACGATAAGGAAAGGATCGGGGTTGTATTGGGAGCAGGCTCCGGAGGCATTCTCTCCGTCGAAAAGTATTTTAGAGACTATTATCAAGGATCGAAGAAGTCCTCTCCTTCACTTCTGATTTCTTATTCCCTCGCCACTACGACAGACCACATCGCCATTGAATCAGGCCTGAAAGGACCCCGAACCACCACAGCGACCGTCTGCTCCTCGAGTTCTGCTTCCATCGGTGTTGCCTATGAAATGATTCAAATGGGTTTGGCAGATGTGATGGTGACGGGAGGAAGTGATTCTCTCTGCGAAGTCTCCTACAGCGGGTTCAACAGCCTGAAGTTGGTTGATCCTGAAAATTGTAAGCCCTTCGACAAGAGAAGACAGGGTTTGGTCATTGGTGAAGGAGCTGGCATCCTGATCATCGAGGAACTGGAGCACGCCTTAAAGAGAGGCGTCCCGGTTCATGCGGAGTTTTTGGGATATGGGATCTGTGCAGACGCATACCATCTCACCGCGCCGGAGCCCAATGGAGAGGGGGTCGAAAGGGTGATCCGTATCGCTCTGAGCCATGCCGGGGTTTCTCCGGAGGAAGTCGATACCATCAATGCCCATGGGACGGCCACTCCTTTCAATGACATTGCCGAGACAAGAGGGATTAAACGAGTTTTCGGTGAGAGAGCGAAAGCTATTCCCATCAGTGGGATCAAGTCCATGGTGGGACATTGCCTCGGTTCTGCAGGCGGCATCGAGGCTGCGGCTACCGTGATGACCCTGGAAACTGGGGTCATTCCTCCTACGATTCACTATGAAGTACCCGATCCCCTTTGCGATCTCAATTATACACCCAATCAATCCATTAAAAAGAATGTTCGGGTTGCCCTCTCAAATTCGTTCGCCTTCGGGGGCAACAATGTGTGTTTGGTGTTTGGGAAATACTGAAATTGCAAATAGCAGATGGCAGATAGGAAAAAACAGATGGCATATAGCATATAGCAGATGCTAATGCGAACGCAAAAACAATCTTGACATTTCGCTCGAATCCCCCTCACCCTGCCCTCTCCCCAGTGGGGAGAGGGGAAGGGTGAGGGGCGCTATTCGCTATAAGCCATTAGCAGGAGTTCATGAATCATCGCATTGTCATTACTGGTTTGGGAATGGTTTCCTCTATCGGCGTCGGGAAGGAAGCGTTCTGGGAAAACTGCCTTCAAGGAGTCTCCGGAATCAAACCCATTCAGGGGTTTGATGTGAGTTCCTACCGTTCTCGATTAGGAGCCCAGCTCCCGGAGATCGATTTCAAAGCTTTTATCAAACCCGCCAATCTCAGAAGAATGGATCGGATTGGCAAAGTCGTTGTCTCATCCGTTCGATTAGCGATAGATGACTCAGGTCTCAACCTAAAGGAAGAGGACTCCGGTCGAATGGGGATTTCTATCGGAACAGGTCTCGGGAGTTCAGATACCGTGGACCAATTCTTCCGTTCCCTTTTAAAAGAGGGCCCTCTGGGAGCCGCACCCCTGCTGTTTCAAACGGCCGTGCCCAACGCCATCACGAGCCACTGTGCCATCGAATACGGCATCAAGGGAGTCAATATCACTTTCTCCCATAAAGAATCCTCGACAGAAATGGCCATGATTTTTGCTTATCATTTATTGAAAGAGGGGAGGGCAGATGTCATCTTTGCAGGAGGAGGCGATGAGTTGAGTGAGCCTCTCTATCATGTCTATTCGATGCTTGGGGCTTTATCCCCGGGAAAAAGAGAAGGGTGTAGAAGGGATGAGACCCTTCGATCAGGATCGGAACGGTATTGTCCTTGGAGAGGGAAGTGGAATCGTTGTCTTGGAGACATTGGAGCATGCGAAGAAAAGGGGAGCAAGAATCTATGCCGAGATGGCCGGCGCCGGGCTTTCAGGAAGCACGGAGGGACTTCTTCGATATGATGTCAAAGGGGATTCGATTGCAAGGAGCATGACTTTAGCAGCCAATGAACCAGAGACAGTTGATTATATTTCAGCAGCCGCTAATTCCACTCCTGACCTGGATGAGGGAGAAGCCCTTGCGATCAAAAAGGTTTTTGGGAAGCAGGCAAAAGAGATTTCTGTCAGCAGTCTTAAATCAATGCTCGGGGAATTCGACGGTTCGGGAGGGATCAGAGCTTGTGGATTGGCATTAAGCCTTTATCACGGGATGATTCCCCCTACGATTGGAACAGAGCATCTCGATCCCCGATGCGATTTGAACTTAGTCCTGGGTCAGGCGAGAAAAAAGGAAATGAGATCTGCTTTGCTTAACGGTTGTTCGAACGGTGGATCAAATATCTCGCTCTGGTTTAAACGCTGTTCCTCCTCTTGAAACGAAGCAGGGCTAAGTTCAAAGGTTTATCCTCATAAAAAGATGTCCAGTCAAATCAATTACAACTACATATCTTCACACCAACATAGTGCATGGTGTTGAAGATTACTGGTTTACAGAAATAGAAATGAGAGGACGTGGGTGCGGAAAAAAGGTAGAGAACTAAGCGCGTGACGTGAAAAACAAAAAACCTGATAAAGGAGGGGGAAAGGTTTGCTTTCCTGTTGAATCGGTTAGGAAGCTTTCATGACAGGAGTTTTACTTCTCCTCTAAGGTTTTCAGTAGGTCCTCCACCAGATCCTGGGTATTCTCATCTAGATCCTTCTCTATCGTCATCTGTTTCGGGGCTTCTAACTCATTGGCAAATTCTTGAGTCTCTTTGTCTACTTCCTTTCCGCTCCCCATTCGCCTCGTGGTTTCCAAGTCGCCGATCATCTTACTCAATCTAATGGCAAACTCGTCCGGAGAGAATGGCTTTTTTACAAATTCTCGGGCCCCCAAAGAAATCGCTGTGGCTGCGGAATATTCTTCATCAAATGCTGTCATGACCATGACAGGAACCCCGGGGTATTGTGTTGAAATCTCCCTGGTAAGAATAATTCCATCCATCTTAGGCATCTTTATATCTGTTATGACAGCATCAATTTTGTTTCCCTTCATCTTAGCCAGAGCGTCAACTCCATCCATCGCTGTGACAGAGGAATATCCCAGCTGGGACAAAAAAGTAACGATAAACCTTCTCATTAATTCTTCATCGTCAACCACTAGAATGGTATATTTGGAGGATTCCATTCTCAGATTCTTATCTCGGTGATCAGTTGTATTCCCCACCCTAAATCAATTGCCAAGTATCTATCACAATATATCATAAAAGGCTTCCAATGTAAAAAATCCCTATCGAGTTGGAATTCCATTCAAATGATTACTATAAATCTGGCATCCTCGAATTGAGAATTCAAGGAAGGTGGGTTGAATCTCTGTCTGAAAAAGTTTGTTCTGAAAGGTTTTTTCTTCCAAATCCACAAAGCGATGTGGAAAAGTTGTGGAATTGGATTCTCTTCCTCCTGGAGGAAGCTGTCTCCACCACTTTGCCTAAAAAATAGGCACACATAAGCCCTTGGATGGACAAGTAAATTCGAAGAAGTTTTGTAAATGGAGTTTTATTAGGACATTTCGGATTTCGTAAAGCTGGCAATCTGAATCTGTCTTCTTATCATTTATAAAAGACACCTGTTGAATACCGCCCAGCTCTGCTGGGCGGATGAAAACAGGTTCGCCGAAGACGAAATGTTTTAGAGTTTTAAATTGATAATTCCATGTAGCTTGGTACAGGGTTACCTCATCTGTCATTCCCACGAAAGTGGGAATCCAGGCTTGTTCCTTGGAAAACAGGGGACCAACATAAACTGGATTCCTGCTTGCGCAGAAATGACGACATGGAAATAGGTTTTGAATCTTAATGCCCCGCAGCTCTGCTGCGGGGTAATTTACTAATGATAGGCTTACTGTCCTTTTCTTTATCGGGATCCTTTTCTTTTTTGAGAAACCCGAAGCCTCCACATTTCGGACAAATCTCAATGTTTTCGGAGTGGTTGAGTAATTTGCCGTTGCCATTACATTCGAGGCAGAAAAGCATTCCATATTTTTGCGAATCAAAAGTGTCATCCATGTCAGTTCTGAAGCCCCCCGCTCTTAATGCCTCAATTCAATGGACTGTAAAGGTCAGGTATTCAATTTTTCTGCTTCTTGTCTTTCTTTCCCCATCCGGCTTGGCGATCGCCTATTTTCGAGGATTAAATAGTCAACGATTTCTCCGCAATAGATACACTTCCATCCCAAGAAATGTTCCTGAGGACCATAAAACTTCTCCTGGATCATAGCGCTTCCACAGCGATCGCACTTCATCGGAGACTCCTCTATTCCTTAATTCCATTTATCATTAATACAGACGCAATAATTCTTTTTCCTATGCTCCTGATTTCCCCCTCACCCCACCCTCTCCCCTTGGGGGAGAGGGAAAGGGTGAGGGGACCTCGATCACGATCATGATGATAAGCAAACGCTATACCGGAGTGGATGCCCGCAAAACTGTATTTACTAACTTTTGGTAATTACAGGATTTTTAAAACTGATTCAGGTGGGAGGCCTGGGATCAAAAGGATGCAACGAAAGTTGACATGATTTCAGGGGTCTTCTGTAAAGCTATTTAAATCAGTCAATTAGCCTTTGGCGAAAAGAGTTGACAATGCAACAAAAGTTGCACCTTTTTGGTCAGGTTCAGGATGACTTAAGAATAGAAGTCAGCGCAACCGAATCACTTACCGGTTCCATGTCGATTGGAAACGAGTCCTCAATCTCCAATCAGATTTAAAATAGAGGAAGCCTACTTTCTTGAGATGGTCCTGACCATCGATTATGATAGGGTCATTCCTCTACAATTTCCCTTCTTTATTTCTTCAATCAACTCATCCATCGTGTGAACAGGGTTCTTAAACCCGGTGAAGGCCCTGCCTCTGTTTTGCAAGGAACCCGTCGATCAGCTTTCGGGCAATGCTGATTTTGCCAGGGATACGCGGTAAGTTGTCAATTGTAAACCAACCCGCATTTTCGATTTCCTCGTCATTGAGTGAGATTTCTCCGCTGGCGTGAGTCGCTGTAAATCCAACCATGAGAGAATGGGGGAAGGGCCAGGGCTGGCTTCCGAAATATTTTATGTCCTTGATCTCTATCCCCACCTCCTCCTTCACCTCTCGAACCACGGCCTCCTCCAACGACTCCCCAGGCTCAACAAATCCAGCGAGAACGCTGTACATCCCCGGCATAAAGTGACGGGATCGGGCCAGAAGTAATTGATTCCCTCGCTCGACAAGAACAATGATCGCCGGAGCCAGACGCGGAAATTGGAGCAGACCGCATTGGGGACATTCTTTGGCCCGTTCGGTGGTCTTGACTTTTAATGAGACTCCACATCGGCCGCAATACTGGTGGGTTCTATCCCAATCGATGATTTGAACTGCCCGGGCTGCGATCCAGAACAGGTCTTCATCCAAACGACCGTAAACCTGGCGCAACCCGTCAAAAACCATCCCCGCCGGCGGGATAGTTCCTTCAGCCACTTCGGCGGCATAGCAGAGCCGATTATCCAATGACCGAGGTAGTGTTTGCCTTATTACGATGCTAACCCAACTCTTTAAGTCAATCAGGAACGGGAGGTTGACGCATTCGGGTGATCCTTATAACGAGAAGTTTATTCTCCTGGAAGATGAACCACCACGCCGGTTCAGAGCGTACTTCAGATGGGACAATTCCCGAGACAAACTTTCTATGGTCAGCCATATTACCCCTCGCGGGGTCTATTGTAAAACGATCAACCATTTTCAGCTACTTATTGTCTGTTTATGAATTGCCGCCTCGGTCTGAATCGTCATTCCGGCGAAAGCCGGAATCCAGTTCTTTCAAGACCTTCTGGATGCCGGATCAAGTCCGGCATGACAGAAAAGGCTGTTTATGGTTCGACACTACTATAACCCTTTTTGACAGATGCTATTCGACGAAGCGTGAAATGCTGTGTTATACTTTTCGATCATGACGGATGCGGATGTCATCATCATCGGGGCGGGAATGGCGGGGCTCACCTGTGGCTGTCTTCTTGCCCAAAAGGGGTTGAAGGTCCTGATGATCGAGAAGAATCAAAAGGTGGGCGGGTGCTGTACCTCTTTCGAGAAGGATGGATTCTCCTTCGACCTCTCCGTCCAATCCTTGGGTGAATGTCAAGAGGGCGGGAGAATATGGAGAATCTTAAAGCAATTAAACCTGTTAGATCAAATCCGTTTCTTTCCCCTCGAACCGGCGAGAGAATATCTCTTTCCGGATCGGAAGGTGAGTCAGTCCTCAAACCTGGAAACCCATATTGAAAACCTCTCCTCTCTTTTTCCAGGGGAGAGAAAGGGAATCGAAGGGGTCTATGCCGTCCTGAAAAAAATCTTCGAAGAATTTTCAACCCTTCCGTCCTCTCTCGATTGGTTTAAACCTTCATCCTTCTCATCTCAATATCCTTCTCTCTCGCAATTTAAGGATAAGACTTACGGGGAGCTTCTGAACGAATTTATTTCCCATCCCTTTTTAAAAACCCTGCTCTCGATACGAAGTTCTTATGCGCTGCTTCCTCCGGAGGAGATCTCTGCAGTGGGGATGGCGGGCATTGAGATGTCCTATTTTAATTACGGGGTGTCCTGTGTTGAAGGAAAAGTGGAACAACTCCCCCTGAAAATGGGAGAAGCCCTGGAGAAGATGGGAGGAAAGATCTTAACCGGTCATGAGGTTGAACAAATTCTAATCAAAGAAAAGAAGGCCATGGGCGTGCGGCTAAAAGATGGTCGGGAGGTGACAGGGAGGGTAGTCATTTCCAATATCGATGCTCATCACACCTTTTCAGGCCTCATCGGCGACGAGCCACATTCCGAGTGGCTTTCGATCAAGATTAAAAGGGATGAGACCGGCGCTCTCTTATTTCATTCTCTATCTGGGAATCGAAGGGGGATTGGATGAACTTCCCGTTTCAAATAATGAGGTTTTTTCCGAGGGTCAGCTCCAGGAAGAATTTCAATGCCTCTACGAGAATCGAATTTCAGGGAAGGCCCCTTTCTACCTCCTTGCTCCATCCAAGGTCAATCCATCCCATGCACCCAAGGGGGGAAGCACCCTCTGCTTGAGTTGTAAAGCCACCTATCACTTCAGTCCGGATTGGGATCGAGAAACGAAGGACGAACTCTCCCAATGTCTTATCCACAAGGCATCGGCCTTCATCCCCAATCTGGAGAAGCGGATCAAGGTCAAAATAGAGACCACTCCGAAGACGATCGAGCGATGGACTGGAAATCGGTGGGGTGCAGCTTATGGATGGGCACAGATCCCGAAGCAATCGGGGATTTACCGTCTCCCACGGACCACGCCCATTCCAAATCTTTATCTCACCGGACATTGGACCTCCCCGGGAGGAGGGATTGCCGGAGTGGTGGCTTCGGGGGAGTTGACCGCAGAAGCTGTATTGAATCGTTTTGCCAAAGGAGAATGTTGAAATGATCCGAAGACCCTGGTTTTTGATTCCGAGTCTCTTTCTGATATTACTGTTTCTCTCTGGGTGTCCAAAGAAATTAGCGAAGATTCCTTCTTTCGAGGCACCCCCCGCCAAGGATCCCGTGGCTGAACTTCTCCAAGCCTTTTCCTCTGCAGAATCTCTGCAGGCAAAAGCGTCGATTCGCCTGGATACCGTGAGAAAAGGCGAGGAGCTGAAATTCCTTCTTAACGGAATCGTCCTCTACGAGAAACCGGACAAGCTTCGCATCCTCGGCTATCACCCCTTTGGAATGGGTGTATTTGATGCCCTTTACCGGGGTGGAGAGTTCCTGCTTTTCAGCCCCTTGCAGAATAGGGCTTATACCGGAGAAATTTCAGAATTTGGAGACCTCATTGCGAAGGCAAACATTAAGATTTCTGCGGAAAAACCTGAAGGCAGCGATGTTCCAGACCGGATTCGGATCGAGATGCCGGAGAAGGCGACTCGGTTGGACGTGAAATTGAAGGAGATATCGATCAATCAACCCTTGCCGGCAGATGCCTTTGAGTGGGTCGCTCCCGAGGGGGTAGACGTCAGACCGTTAGCCCAATTCATAAAAGGAAAGAGGCTGGAATGAGGATCACTTTTGTGATTCCCAGATGGCCGAAGAATAGTTTCTGGGATGTAATCGCATTTAAATTCCCTTTGCTTTCGACTTCCCTTCTCGCAGGGCTCACCCCTGCAAACCATCAACTCCGCATCGTTGATGAGAGCCTCGCCGAGATCGACTTCGATCAGGAGGTGGATCTGGTCGCCATCACGGCCATTACCCCTTTGGCACCCAGGGCATATGAGATCGCGGACGAATTTCGCAGGAGAGGAAGAAAGGTGGTGATCGGAGGCATTCACGCCTCCTGGCTTCCTGAAGAGGCAAAAACCCACTGCGATAGTGTGGCCATTGGGGAAGCAGACGAGGTCTGGGCTGAGATGTTGGAAGATGCCGAAAAGGGGACGCTGAAACCTTTTTATCGTCAGAAGGAGAGAACAGACCTCAGTCGCGTTGCTATTCCGAGAAGAGATCTTTTCCCCCCCAAAGGGTACCTCTTTCACAATCTGATCCAGACCACAAGGGGTTGTCCTTATGACTGTGAATTCTGCTCGGTGACGGCTCTTCATGGAAGATCTTATCGGATGAGACCGGTCTCCGAAGTTGAAAAAGAAATTCAATCCTTGCAGCGGTCAAAGGCCTACATCTTCTTTGTAGATGATAATCTTGTTGGAAACGTTTCCCATGCCAAAGAACTCCTCACCATGCTCTCCCATTATCGGTTACGTTGGGTGAGTCAAGGACCGATCCATATTGCGGAGGATGAAGAAATGGTTTCCCTGATGGCCAAGGCGGGTTGTCACGGACTCTTCATCGGATTGGAGAGCCTTCGTGAGGAAAACCTGAATCTCATGGGAAAGCGAATCAACCGGGTGGGAGCGTATGAAAGAGGGATTCAAAGACTCCATGACGCCGGCATCGGCGTCTATGCCTCCTTTGTCTTTGGCTATGACTACGATGACCCGTCGGTCTTTGATGAGTTTTTGGAGTTTGCTGAGCGAAACCGAATTGAAGGAGCTTTCCTTCCCCTTCTCACCCCATTTCCAGGGACCCGGATCTACCAGAGATTAAAACAGGAGGGGAGAATTCTGACAGAGGATTGGTCGAAGTATGATATGGCGACCGTGGTTTTTCAACCCAAACGGATGACTGTCGAAGAACTCCAGGAAGGATTCTGGAAGGTGAACCGGTCTTTTTATTCGATTCCCTCCATCTTGAAAAGAATCTTCAACCCTTTCCATATCCGGAGAAGCCTGATCATCTTCGGTCCGATGAACCTCGGCCTCTGGCCTGCCGTCAAAAAAGCAGAGAGGTATTTTAGGAAAGCGAGCAGGAAGAATACCTAATGCTGAGAGCGCGAAATATCCTGACCCACCCCCACCCTACCCCTCCCCCTGAAAGGGAGGGAGATCATTAACATCCTCCCCCTTCAAGGGGGAGGCCAGGAGGGGGATGGGGGTGTGGGAGGACAAGCTATGGGTTATGCCCATCACTCCGGTTTCAGCAGCTTCTCCATTTCAGAAAGATTAACCTCTTTCTGACCGGTTTTTTCGAGCTTCAGGACTAAATTCCTAAAATCTCCCTGGTCGATTTTCCCTTGAACCCATTTCCTCCATTGGTCTTTCTTGAGGGATACAATTTCTTCAAACTCATTGGAATGGGTAGTGAAGTCAGTTAGGTTCTCATCGTCGATCCATACACAGTAATTACACTTTTTCTTGCCTTTTTCTGAAACCACAAAGAAGTATTGGAAATGTTTACTTCCAGGTTTGAGCCCTTCGTCGATCTGGAGGTTTTTGTAAGACCACCCCTTTCCCTTTACCATATCTTTCTCCTTTCTGTGTTACTGTTTCATAACTGCCATGGCAGTAAGCTCTTCCTCAATCATGCCGCGAAAGAGAGAAATCTTGTAACCATTATGTTTCAAGGGTTGTCCATTTTTGACGGCAGCAGCCGCCGCCCGGGTCACGGTCTCGGCATCCAAACGTTTGCCGGTGATGACCTCCTCTACTTCCTTGGAGTGCCAAGGAACGGGTGCCGCACCTCCAAACACGACACGTGCTTTTGCAATCTTGTCGCCATCGAACTGGAGTGCCAGGGCAACGCTTGCCAGGGCAAAGTCCCAGGATCGACGGGCACGGACTTTTCGATAGGAACTGCGCAGTCCCTTCGCCGGCGGCGGCAGAAGAATCTCGGTGACGATCTCGTTGGGTTTCAGGATGGTCTCTTTCTGAACATTCTCGCTGGGAGGAACATGAAATCTTGCGATGGGCACCAGCCTGGTTCCACTGGGACCGCTGACCCGGACCATTGCCTCAAGGGCGACAAGGGCAGGAGCCGTGTCGGAGGGATGGACGATGTAACACATATGACCGCCGAAGATGCAGTGGAACTGGTTTTCACCCTGGTACGCGTAACACGTATCCCCGCCCTTGCGAAGGCAATGGAATTCTCCCCGGTAGTACCAGCACCGGGGCTTCTGGCAGAGGTTACCGCCGATCGTCCCCTGGTTCCGGAGTTGAGGACTTGCCACTTCAGAAGCGGCCTGGGCGAGGGCTGAATAGCGCTCCCGGATGGCCTTGTCATTTTCGATTTCGGCAATTGTGGTGAGGGCGCCAATCCTGAGCCCGCCGTCTCTTGTCTGGCTGATACCACGCAGGGCTTTGATCTGGCCGACGCTCACGAGCTTATCCGCGCTAAAGATGTCATCCCGAAGACAGCCAAGCAGGTCCGTTCCGCCTGCATGGATTCTCGCCCCCTTTGATGAAAGCTGGCCGATCGCCTCGTTGAGTGACTTTGCTTTTAAATAAGTGAAGTTCGGCATCGACATGGCTTATTTCTCCTTCCGGCGTTCTGCGAGCAACTGACAGAGCTGTAGCGGGTTGATGGGTGTCCGGGTTGCCCGCACACCGGTCGCGTGATAGATCGCATTGGCAATGGCCGGTGCTGTGGGGATCGTCACCGGCTCTCCCAACCCTTTCGCTCCGGCACTATTGGCGACGGGGTCCTCAATCTCGACGGGCATCGAGATGATCTCCGGGGGAACATCCAGAGCAGTGGGAAGCTTGTAGTCGTGCCAGTTTTTGTTGACCATCTTCCCTGTCTGATCGCTGTCCAGTACCCGAACCTCGGTCATCCCGAACCCAATTCCCATCGTAATTCCTCCAATGACCTGATTGTCAAAGGTCAGCCTGTTCATCACTCGGCCGCTCTCCTGGGCAGCGAGGAAGCGCAACACCTTGACCTCACCCGTCTTCATATTGACCTCTACCTCGCAGAACTGGGCAGCAAAAGGATTGACGACCTTGTTTTCCGGATTCGGGCCGCGATAACCTACTCCCAGGATCAGTCCGCGTTTTTTGAAATCCGAGATATCGGCGATCTTGATCTTCTTTGAAGGCTCGCTTTCCGAAATCACCTCGTTCTTCTTTAGCATCAAATCGGAGGGATCCGTCTTTAAGTCCTTGGCTGCCATCTTGAACAGTTGCTCTTTGACATCGATGCAGGCTGCTCGAACCGTGGGTGATTCTGTAGGAATGGTTTTGCTGCCCCCGCTGGGTGTGGCATACTGGGTGGTTCCCGTGTCGGCATGTTCGATCTGGATCTTCTTTGTGGGGACTCCTAATTCCTCTGAAACAACCATGGCCATGACTGTTTTGGTGCCCGTGCCAATGTCACTGGCGCCCATATTAAGGTTGGCGCTCCCATCGGAAAAAAACTTAACGATCACCGTGGAAGGGGGACCGCCGCCCCCGGCAAACCATAAGCCACTCGCCACTCCAACACCGCGGTGTATGTATCCTTTATCCTTTGTCTCCTCTTTCTTTCTCGCCTCCTTCCATCCGAAGGCCCTGGCTCCCTCCTCCAGGCATTTCTTGAGGCCGGTGGTGGTATAAGGAGGGTTGCCTTCGCGGGCTTGGCTGTAGGCAGGGATATTTTTCAACCGGAGCTCAACAGGGTCCATATCAATGGCTTGAGCTAAGGCGTCAAGCATCTGCTCCAAGGCCCAGGAACCCTGGGGGTGACCCGGAGCCCTGAAGGGCCGGGCTGGACCGGCGTTGATATAGACGTCTGTCATTTTGGTACGGACGTTTGGGCACAAGTAGAGGTCCCGAATGAGCCAATCCACTAAACCCGTTCCATTTGCCGGATAGGCACCCCCTGTGCCGACACAGCTAAACTCTAAGGCTGTCAGGGTGCCATCCTTCTTCACGCCGGCTTTCAATTTCATGTTACAGGGAGGCCGGTTGCCAACACAAAGATAGGTTTCTTCTCGTGTGAGGAAGAGCTTCACCGGGCGAGCCGTCTTCTTTGCCAGCAGGGCAGCGATAATCGTGTACTTGCCCGGCTGTAGCTTACTGCCGAAACCACCGCCCATGTAGTGGCCGATGACCCGAACATTGGAAAGGGGGAGCCCGAGCACTTCGGCGACTCTTGCTTGTACGGCGTACACCCCTTGGGTGGACTCCCAGAGAGTAAGACGATCTCCATCCCATTTGGCGACACAGCCGTGGAGCTCCATGGGGGTATGGAGTTCACTTTCGCTTCTGTAGCTTTCTTCGATCACCACATCCGCCTCGGCAAACCCCTTCTCCACGTCGCCCCGCTCGTATTTCTGCTCACTCACGCGGTTTCCGCCTTCATGAATCGATGGGACACCGGGCTCAAGAGATTTTCGCTCGTCCACTACGAATGGCAGCACCTCGTAGTTCACCTTGATCTTCTTGAGGGCGTCCCATGCCTGGTAAGGCGTCTCAGCCGCCACAGCAGCGACCTCCTCACCTTCATGCCGGCAGATAGCATCGAAGAGTTTGGTCTTTTTTCCTCCCAGATAGGGCCAATCCACGTCGGCCCCAGAGGTTTTGCCGGTGATCACAACACGGACCCCGGGCATCTTCTCGGCCTCACTCGTCTCCACCCCTTTCACCTTGGCGTGAGGATGAGGGCACCGGAGAATCGCACCATAAAGCATGTCAGGCAGGGAAGTGTCTGATGGGTAGACGGCAGAACCACTGACCCTTTCATACGCGTCCACACGGGGCATGGGCTTACCGATCACTTCTGTCTCTTTCCAGGGCTTCGGGTCCTGACGCGGCTTCGGGGTCTCGGGCACAGGGAGCCCCTGGACATAGTAGAGTTTTGCTTCCTCTCTCTTCATCATGCACCTCCCTTAACCCTTTTGAGCTCAGCCGCACGGCGCACGGCTTTAAAGATATTTGGATAGGTGCCGCAACGGCAGAGGTTGCCGCTCATCCCTTGCCGTATTTCTTCGGCGGAAGGATTAGGGTTGGCGAGAAGAAGCCCCTCAACGGCCATGATCTGGCCCGGGGTACAGTACCCGCACTGGAAGGCATCGTTCTCTACAAAGGCCTGCTGGACTGGTCCGAGGTCCTCCCCTTGCATCAGTCCTTCCAGAGTTGTAATCTCCATACCCTCGGCTTCCAAGGCGAGAACGAGACAAGCGTAGCGGGGCTGACCATTGATGAGCACGGTACAGGCACCGCACTCGCCGCGCTCACAGCCGACTTTTGTCCCGGTCAGACCGAGCCTCTCCCGGATGACATAGAGAAGAGACCAGCGTGGTTCGATGAGGAGGCGGTGCCGACGGCCATTGATCTGTAGGGTCACCTTACTCATCTCGCCAGGTGTCACAACTTCTGTAGTCGATTCAGCAGCTGACGTGCCTGCAGTGACCGAGGCTGCAGCACCGGCCCCCATCAACTGTAGAAATCCACGGCGGGTGACACCTTTTTTGCAGTGACAATCTTTTTCCTCGCTACCCTTTTCCATAACTTCCTCCCGAGAATTCTTCCTTTCATGGAAGACCGTTGCTATTTTCATTCCTACCCTATAAGAGGGCCTGACAAAAGACAATAGGGTGGAATTAGTATTTTATGAGAGAAGATACGGTATTTCTCACAAGTGGGGAGTGATCAGTGAAGTCTCTAGACGAGGGGGGAATTTGAGTATGATGGATATAAGAAAAAGGGAGTCGGGTCAAGGGGGAGGGAAGACTTCAAATATTCTTGGATAGGTCTTAATAATTCAAAGAATACTTGAAAAAATTGTTTGAATTCTGTAATCTACAGCATTATCCCAAACCAGGAGGAGAATATGACCCTACTCATCATTCTCATCATCATTGGAATTCTTGTCATCGCTGTGATCGCCATGTATAACAAACTCGTCCGGCTCAGGAACACGGTGAAGTCCTCATGGTCGGATATTGATGTCCAGTGCAAGAAGCGATACGACCTTGTGCCCAATCTGGTTGAAACGGTAAAGGGATACGCCTCCCATGAGAGGACTGTCTTCGAAAAGGTAACAGAGGCGAGATCCATGGCGATGAAGGCAACCACTCCTGCAGAGATGGCCAAGGCTGAAAATATGATGAGAGATACCCTGAAGAGCCTGTTTGCAGTGGCAGAGGCTTATCCCGAGTTAAAAGCCAATGCCAATTTCTTACAACTTCAGTCCCAACTTCAGGAACTGGAAAATAACATCGAGTATGCCAGGCGATATTATAATGCTGTGGTTCGGGACTATAACATCCTGATCGAATCCTTTCCGTCCAACCTGATTGCCTCTCAGTTCGGCTTTAGACAAGAGCAGCTCTTCCAGCTTGAGGCGCCCGAGGCAGAGAGAAAACCGGTGAAGGTGAGCTTCTAACAGTAGGCAGTATGCAGAAGGCAGAAACTCGCAGCAGGGTAAACCAGTGAAAAACGTTGCAAAATCGTTTAGGTTAATTGTACTCACTTTCTTCATCCTCAACCTTAACCTCATCCTATTTATTTCTCTTTCCTTTGCCCAGTACTTCACCATCGACAAGTTCCAAGCGGATATCATGATCCAAGAAGATTCATCGATGATCGTCAAAGAGACGATTGATGTGGAATTTCATCAAGCGCGGCATGGGATTTATCGGGAAATTCCTTTTAAATATCGAGATGATTTTGGGAAGATGATCATAACACCCACAAGAGTTTTGTCTGTGACGGATAAATCCGGGAAGCCCTGGAAATACCAAGTTTCGAAGACGGGTCCGGTGATCAATATTAGAATCGGAGATGCAAAGCGATATGTCGAGGGACGTTGGACTTATCTTATCACCTATGAAGTCGAAAATGCGGTCCTCTTTTTCAAAGACCATGATGAACTCTACTGGAATGTAACAGGAAATTATTGGAAAGCCCCGATCAAAGAAGCCTCTGCGATTGTTTTCTTGACAACGAAGGAGAAGAGCAAGAATTTAATGGTCGCGGGCTATGAGGGGGGCTACGGGTCGAAAGAGGAATGTGGTTATGAGACCTATGACAACAGTGGAAAATTTTTTACAAAGAGAAGCCTCAAGATGGGCGAAGGTCTGACCCTTGCCTTCGGATGGGATAAAGGACTTGTCTTTCCACCGTCCTCATGGAAGAAATTTTTATGGGCCATTAATTTTAAGGAGAACTGGATTTTTTTACTCCCCATTTTTTCCTTCATTTATATGATCAATCGCTGGTATCGGAAAGGAAGGGATCCAAGGGTTAGAGAATCTGTTACTGTGATGTATGAACCCCCTAAGTTTGAGAATCAACCCCTCACCCCTGCAGAGGTTGGAACGCTCATTGATGAGAAACTCGATCCACGGGATATTACCTCAACGATTGTTGGCCTTGCGGTTAAAGGGTACATTAAGATTGAGGAAACGAAGAAAGAAGGGATCCTTTTTGACAAAACGGATTATTATCTCAGTAAGGTGAAAGGGCCCGACGCGAATGTCAGCCCTTTTGAAAGAGAACTGATGGAAAGGCTTGTAGGAGGTTCTGCCGGGATTCATGTCTCTGATCTAAAAAACAGATTCTATGCCTATTTACCCGGATTGAAAAAGGCCCTGTATGGAGAGCTTGCAAGGAAAAAATATTTTCTCAGTAGCCCTGAAAAAGTGAGGAATTCATATGTGGCCGCTGGGATAGTCGTTTGGGTATTCGCAATACTTGCGTTTCTCTTCCTTCTACCCAACTCAGGAGTGAAAAGCATTATTGTGGGACTCTTAACAGGAATCCCGGTCCTCGCCTTCGCGAAGTTCATGCCCGTAAAAACGAGGACGGGCGCCTCCGCCTATATGGATATTCTGGGTTTTCAAGAGTTCATGAATCGTGCGGAGAAGGATCGACTTGAGAGGATGGGAGATAAAGAGCTCTTCTCCAAATTCTTACCCTATGCCATTGCGCTGGATGTGGCGGATAATTGGGCGAAGGCCTTCGAAGGGATTTATCAAGAACCACCCGATTGGTATGTCTCACCCGGTGGATTCAGGACGTTCACCCCGTATGCTTTTACTCATTCGCTCAATTCGGTTACTTCGGACCTCAGTTCTGCCATGTTTTCCGCACCCAGGGGAAGCAGTGGGGGAGGTGGTGGCGGAGGTTTTGGAGGCGGCGGTTCCTCCGGCGGCGGCTTCGGCGGCGGCGGCGGCGGAAGTTGGTAACTTAAGAAACTTATCGTACACCAAGCCTTGAAAAGAGAGGATCAGACGCGAAATGGATTGCCGTTGAAAACCTCCAACGACCTCAACCTCTATGCCGCGACCAACAGAAAATACATTAGGATCCGCTGCCCTGTCGCCTGGGCACAGGCAAGCTTTCTTTAGAGATGGAATAACCTTCGCGCATTGCCCTCGTAAATCTTCTTCCGGGTAGAATCCGATACCCCCATCGCTTCTATGGCCTTAATCGTCTCTCTTATTGACACTCCGCCGTTCTCGACGTCGTAGGGCATATCGGTACCGAAGAGGATATGATCTTCTCCAAAGAATTCGAGGCCGCACCGAAGAGCGGACGGATTGCCGTTGAGCGCGGTATCCCCGTAGAACATCCGGAAGTAATCGACCGGATGTTTCGTGAGTCCCGGAAAATACTTTGCGCCCAGGCGCTGAAGGCCGTTGTCGTAATGAACCACCAGCCGGGCCGCGCAAAAGGGCACCATCCCCCCGCAGTGGTGTGTGATGAACTTTATGGCAGGAAATTTTTCAAAGACGCCGGCAAAGACGAGGCGTGTCATGGCTGCAGTGGTATCATAAGGCCATCCGAATATGGAAAAGATCTGGTGATAAGAGACGGTCTCGGTCGGATAATCGGGCTGATTTGAGCTCCGCATCGGATGGATCAAGATGGGCAGATCGAAGTCCGCCATGAGCTTGTAGAGAGGCATCAATTCCTCCGAACTCAGTGGTTTTCCGAGAACACGGGTATGGATCTGGATTCCCTTGAAGCCCAGCTCCTTTATCGCCCGTTCTGTTTCTCTCAAGGCGATATCCATGTTGTTCAGGGGGACATTTGCGACGGCGGCAATGAATTTATTCGGAACCTTCGCAA
>CAVQFR010000024.1:0-136852 GCA_963711845.1 uncultured delta proteobacterium | reverse complement strand
GAATTAATTAGACCCGTTTTTTCGGCTTCATCTGTTTTTCACAGCAGATGATATCGCAGGTATCCACACACCCGCAAACTTCATCCACTGTTACTGCAAGTCCACAAACGCCGCATTTGTAAACATCGCCCTTCTTGACAACCTTTTTCGCAACCTTTTTTACTGCCTTCTTTTGAGCCATGACTTCCTCCTTTTATCAGCCAGTTCGTAACCTACTTCTTTCAAGGAAGCGAAGAAGCATCAATGCAATTTTAATAGCTCAACAAAAACCCCCACTCAGCTTCCGGATCTTTCTCAAATCGCTTGGTCATCAGAGTTTCAAGAATCATATGATGTTTCTTCTCATCCTCCCATATCTGTTCGAAGATATATTGAAGTGCCGGGGTCTTTGTTAGGTATTTAATCTCAGCAACAAATTCCCTATGCTTTTTCTCCAAATCGCTATGTTTTTCTAATAAATCCCAGACTTCTTTTCTTTCCTTCGCTCCCACAATTGCCTTGAACTCAAGAATTTCCAGAGCCGCCCGACCAAAATCGGCATGTTTGCGTGAATCATGCTGAATTCCTCGCAGCAAATATTTTACCGCTGCATTTTCTGCTTTGTCGAGCGCCTTCCCTGTCAAATCAACCACTTCTTCCTCAGTTTTAATGAGTTGATTTACCATGTTCCTTAGTTTATCAATATTCTCTTCATTTACCATAAAAATCACCTCCTTTGATGGTTATTACAGTTTAAGGCTACCAAAAATAATTTTGGACGGAAATGGGGTGGACAGGGTATTTGATGAAGAAAAAGACAGTATTTTGAAGCTAACTTACGAGAGGCCCGGAGGGTCTCACCGACACGACTAGGGAAAGTCCCATTTAACGCAATCTTAGGTGCAGGGTTTTCCTCGCTAAAGTTTACATTCGTTACCTACTCTAAAGTATTTGTTATTCAACCAGACCATAGGGCTTAACTTGTCGTTCATTTTAAATCCCACCACTTCGGCAATATAGATCGCATGGTTTCCTTCCACATCCCATAATGAGGTTTTGACACGACATTCAATATTGGCGAAACATCCTGTGATGAGGGGGGCTTTTATCATATTGGCAGTTTCGGTCTTAACCCCAAATTCTTTAAATTTATCGATTTCATATCCGTGAATGCTTCCAAATTTTCCTGCTAAATCCTGCTGGCTATCAGCAATCAGATTAATTGCAAATTCCTTTGACTTTTCGATGAGGTGATAGGTGGCAAAAGTCTTGGAGACACTGACCGCAAGAAGGGGGGGCACTTGAGAAACATACATTGAACTCGCTGTCATGGCCCCTTGAATATTGTCCGCATGAGCAGTGAGGATAGTGACGGAACAAGGCAGTTGCATGGTAGCTTGGACAAAAGATTTGTTTGACATAAAATCCTCCATTACGGATTTGATTGTTTTGGTGATCTTTACCTCGATAACCAATATTTCATTCTACATGGTCTGCACTCCTGACGTTAGGTGGTTCTGTCTCGATTCTATTACCCGGTGCTCTTTTCTTTGAAGTACCGTCGGACTTTCGCCGCAATTTGACGATCCGTCATCCTGTCAGTGGTTTCAATACCGACGATGCGTCCACCCAGTTTGTTTCTCTTGAGACGTTTCTTCAGCTCGCTTGCTCCGGTTTCCCCATGTGCACGAGGATCCGATGCTTGACCAGGCCCCGATCCAACGGGATCACCCCATCCCGCATGCGCTGGCCATCCATCTCCACCCACGACACACCTCGCTCGCAGCCTTCCGGATTCTCGACCTGGATCTCGTAGATCGCTTCGCCGTGACGATAGCGCAGGTGGAAGCCCTCCCACCACCCGGGGATGACCGGATTCAACTGCATGTGATCCCCGTGCACCTTCAAGCCCAGGACCTCTTCAACCCAGGCTCGGTACATCCACGCCGCCGAACCCGTATACCAAGACCAACCACCCTGACCGATCCGCCCGGGCAATCGGTACACATCAGCTGCGACCACGTAGGGCTCAAGCCCATAGCGCCACACTGTTTCCGGATCACGGGCGCGCTCAATCGGGTTGAGGATGCGCAGCATTTTCGCCGCCCGCGTACCATCCCCTCGACGTGCCAAGGCCATGGCGAACCACAGGGCGGCGTGAGTGTACTGGCCTCCGTTCTCCCGCACCCCCGGAGGATACCCCTTGATGTATCCGGGTGACGGGTCCGATCTGTCAAAGGGAGGCGTTAAGAGCAGCACCAGACCTTCATCCTCGCGAACGAGATGTTTCCACGCTGATTCCAAAGCCCTTTCCGCGCGATCTGTGTCGGCGGCTCCACTCAGCCAGGCCCAAGATTGGGGCAGGGAATCAATCCTCGCCTCTTCATTCGCCGAAGAGCCAAGCGGCGTGCCATCGTCGAAGGTCGCCCGAAGATACCACTCTCCATCCCATCCTGCTCGCTCGACACGCTGAATCAGCGCATTTCTATCTTGTTGATAGGACTGGCTTAGATCCGGCCGACCCAGTCGCTCAGACAACTCGGCCATACCCTGAAGCACATCCGCCATGAACCACGCCAGCCAAACGCTCTCCCCTTTGCCCCCGGCACCCACAAGGTTCATCCCATCGTTCCAGTCCCCTGTTCCCATCAGGGGCAAACCATGGGGCCCAAACGTCATGCTACGCGTGACGGCGCGCCGGCAGTGCTCAAACAGCGTGGCGTGTTCAGAACGCGACCTCCGGTGTGAAGAACATCTCGTGCTGATCGCCTTCCAGCGTGGGCCCGTTGAGGAAGGGAACCTCTTTGTGCAAGAGGTCCACATCGCCGGTGACCCGCATGTATTGAGCGACGACATAGGGCAGCCACAGGGGGTCGTCGGAGATCCGCGAGCGGACACCCGCGCCGCTCGGTGGATGCCACCAGTGCTGGACATCGCCTTCCTTGAACTGACGGCTCGCCGCGAGCAGGATGTGCTGGCGCGCCAGCTCGGGAGACGCGTATAGGAATGCCATGACGTCCTGCAGTTGATCGCGGAAGCCGAATGCACCGCCGGACTGGTAAAAGGCGGAACGTCCCCAGATCCGACAGCTCAGGCTTTGGTACAAGAGCCAACGGTTGATCAGGAAGTCCGCTGCCAGCTCGGGGGTGTGCACTTCGATCGTGCCCAACAGATCATCCCACCACGTTTTCGTCCGGCTTAGCGCGGTCTCGAGTGCCAAGCCTTCCCGGTAGGCCAGAACCCGTTTGTGGACCTCCTCCACCGACTCGGCCTGGCCCAACATGCACGTGATCTCAGCCCTCTCTCCGGGAGCGAGTTCAACCGTAACCTGCAGTGCCGCACACGGGTCGAATCCCGCCCCCGTCCGACGTGATAGCCCGGTCCGCTCCATCGCCGCCGGGCTACCCAGCGAGCCGTTGCGCCCGACGAAGGACGTGCGGTCGCCGGTGTAAGACTCCGCAGGCGGGCTGATGGCCGCGAAGGCGATCCGATCCCCGTACTCGGGGTGGTAGCGATTCCGGGCGATCAGGGCCTGGACTTCGTCATCCCAGTGGGTCACGACGTGCATCTGGGAGGATTCGCGGTTCTCGCCCAGTGTCCACTCCACATAGTACGTCACCGACAGCCTGCGACGCCGGGAGGAGTCGTTCCTCAACCGCAGCCTCTGCAGCTTGATCGGCTCTCCCCCGTTCTCATCCACCGGAACGAAGACCGTCAGCTCCTGCTCGATCCCTTGACTGTTATGCTCGAAGACCGTGTACCCCGCCCCATGCCTTGCCCGATAAGCGGTCTCTTCGCGGATCGGCGCCGGGGTCGGCGTCCAGAAGACACCGGTCTCCTCGTCCCGGATGTACACCGCTTCAGACGGTGGATCCATGACGGGGTCGTTCGACCATTGCGTCAGGCGATTGCGCTGGCTGTTGCCATACCAGGTAAATCCAGACCCCGTTTCGCTGACCAATGTGCCGAAGGTGGGGTTGGCGATGACGTTCACCCAGGGTGCAGGCGTGTGGGTGTCGGGGCCGAGATAGATCGCGTATTCACGCCCATCCGGGGTAAAACCGCCCAGGCTGTTGAAGTACGGCAGCTCCATGAAGGGCAGCGGAGCCGAAGGCTCCCGGGGAGCACGTTTCTTGGCCATGGGTTCCGACAACTCGGGAACCTCCACAGGCACGCCCTGGAGTAAAGTGCCGCGGGCCGCCACCAGCACCACACTCGCCGCGGCCATGAGTAGCGTCAGGTCTTCCTCCGGAATTTGATCCGCACTGCGCAAGAAAATTCCACCGGGCTGATCCTTCCCCGTATACGTCGAATGCGCCTGGATCAGGCCCTCGAGTCGTTCACGCAGCGGCTGCTCATAGCCGCCGGCCTCCTCGTTGAGGATCACCAGGTCTGCCGTCAACCCGTGCATCCGCCAATAGGTATGCGCCTGGAGCATCTGACGGACCAGGCTGATATCCCGCGCCTCGCCAATGGTGATCAGGGCAATCGGCAAGTCGCCCGAGATTCCATAGGGCCATAAGCCGGCTTGGCCCTTGCGGTTCTCTTCGATGCGTTCGGCGGAAGGGCGCAAGAGCGGGTTGGGAAACAGCAGGTGGCTGGCTAGCTCCTGGAAGCGGCGAGCTTCGTCGGGCTGGATGCGAAGCAATCGCAACTCAAGCTGGGCAGAGGCCCAGGCGAAATCCATCGCCCGATCGATGGCATGGGGATCGCTGTACTTACCCATCAGCCCCAAGACCTGCTGGCGTGTTTCGCCGGCGGCGAGAACCAAGGAAACCTGGACACGCTGGCCTGGACCGAGAGTCAGGCTCCGGCGCAGGCTGAGGATCGGGTCCAGGACAAAACCCTGGCTATTGCCAGGCTTCTGGAGGACCCCCATCGGATTTGCGAGCGTCCGTCCTCGGCCGATGAATCGGCGCCGGTCGGTCTCGAACTGCAAGGCTTCGTCCTCGGGGTGTTCAAGCGTCAGGCGGTGCGCAACGTAAATGGGTGGGTCGTCTTCCGCGCGAGGTCGGCGGTACGCGAGGAGCGCTTGATGTTTAGGCACCGCTTCGGTTTGGATGAACAGCTTGTTGAAGGCCGGATGCTGCCGGTCTGCGTTGTGCGGCGCCAGCGAGAGTTCAACGTAGCTCGTGAGATTGAAACGGCGGGTGCGAAGGGACCGATTGAACAGGGTGACCCGCCGAATCTCAACGTCATCTTCCGGCGAGACGATGACCTCCGTTTCGGTTTGAATGCCGTTATCGGCGCGCCGGAACACGGCACGGTCGAGCGCGAAGTCGGCGGAGTACGCCTCAACCTTCCCGCCGACTGGGTGATACGTGTTGGACCACAATCGATCCGAGTCGGCCTCATGGATGTAGCAGAAGGTTCCCCACGGATCCTGAGTCCGATCCGACCTCCAGCGTGTGATCTCGAAGTTGCCCCACCGGCTGTATCCCCCGCCTGCATTTGTGATCATCAAGCCATAGCGACCATTGCAAAGGAGTTGGGTTTTGGGCGTGCTCGTATGGGGGGTATCGAATTTGCTCACCGATGGGGCACCTTCGCCGACGCTCTCCGGCAAAGACATTCTCTCCCGCGTGGAGATGTGGTGCAGCGGAGACAGGATCGGGATGCGTTCATAGAGCAGGGGCTCAACGGCACGCACGCGTGCGTCGGCATGGAAATGGCGCTGGATAGGATTGCCATGGAGGAAGTTGGTCAGTGACAGAAAACTCATGCCTTGATGATGCGCCAGGTAGGCTTGAATGATCACCCCGCGCTCGCCCTCACGACTCGGTTGACGGCTGAAGTCGATCGCTTCGTAGTAGCCGTAATCGTTCAACAGCCCCAGGCCGGCCAGTCGTTTCAGATTCTGCACGGTCTCTCTCGGCGCAACGTTCAGCGCCAGAAGGGTGGCATAGGGTGAGACGACGACTTTTTCCTCCAAGCCGCGCTTCAATCCGAGCTCCGGTACGCCAAAGGCCTTATATTGATAGGTCTTGTTGAGGTCCAGATCTCCAAAGGCAGACTCCGAGATCCCCCACGGCACACGACGCTGGCGGCCGTAGGCAATGTGGATCGCCACCGCTTCCCTCGCCGCTTTATCCAGGAGCGAGTTCTCCTGGGAGCGTTGGAAAATCAGCGGCATCAGATATTCGAACATGGTTCCGGTCCAGCTGAGCAGCACCCGGCGCCGACCGATTGCACCGTAGGGTCGACTCATGGAGAACCAATGCTCAACCGGGACATCCCCCCGAGCGATGGCGATGAAACTCCCAAGCCGCGCCTCACTCGCCAGGAGATCGTAGTAGGAGCTATCCAAGCGGCCTTCGGAAACGTTGTAGCCGATTGAGAACAACCGTCGTTCGGGGTCATACAAGAAGCGCATATTGATCGATTCGGATAACCCGCGTCCGTCCTGGATGAGCCGCTCGCCCAAACCCAGGATTTCACCGGCCAGCCATCGCGACCTGGCGAAGGACTCCATCAGGCGGTCAAGCCATTCGAAGAGGGGGCGGGCGGCCGGTGGAGCCTGCTCGCGGATCGATTGGAGGATCGGAATACAGCCGATGCGCCCGTTGGCAAGATCGAGAAGCGAAGGCGCATGAGACAGTGCCTGGCGGATGGCGAGCAGGGCCTCCAGACCCAGCGGGGTAATCTCCTCCTCCTTTTTTTCATCGAGGATTTCGATCCAGGTGAGATAGCGATCCGTGATCCTTAGCCAGGCCGATACCTGCTCGTCCATCTGGCCGGCCCAATAAGCCGCTCCCGTTTCAACGTCGGCGGACTCACGCGCCTGATCGGCAAGAGCCCTTACGCTACTCTCCACCCGCCGCAGCAGGCGAAGAACGTCGGCGATGCGAGCCGGCGGGGTTTCCCACGCGCGCATCAGTGCGTCGAGGGCGTGGGCATCCAGACCCGAAATCCTCTCCTCTTCGACGACCTGTTTCAGGATTTCCCCGGTATCCCGGAGACCTTCAAAGGCTCTCCCCTCCAAGACGGGGCTCTGAATCAGCTCGTCCAGTCCGTGCTCCAGTGACCATAGGGCACCCAGCAGGTTTCCGCTGTCTACGGCGGACACGTAGCGAGGTTCGAGAGGGATCAGGGTTTGAACATCGTACCAATTCAGCAGATGGCCCTCATAGCGCTCCAGTTTGCCGATCGTCTCCATGGTATGGGCCAGCCTTTCGACGACCTGATCCACCGTCATATACCCGAAATCATGTGCGGAGAGTGCGCTGAGCATCCAGAGACCGATGTTGGTTGGACTGGTACGCATCGCCAGTCGGTTCTGAGGGGAGACCTGGTAGTTGTCGGGTGGAAGCCAAGACGTATCATCGCTGACAAAGTCTGAGAAATAGCGCCAGGTTCGTCGTGCCACCTGCCTCAGGAACCGCAGATCCTTTTCAGGCAGCAGGAGTTGCTTTTGCTTCGCCTGCGGTCGAAGGTTCAAGAGCCAGCCGATCAGAGGGGATAGGAACCACAAGACGAGCCAGGGGCTGGCCATCGCAAGGCTGGATGGCATCCAGCGCTGCACCGCCCAACCCACGATCCCACTGAATAGGCTCGCCAGGCCCAAAGAAGCTACAAACCATGGCTGCCGACGCGGGGCACCCCGATGAGTCACCTGGGCCGAAGTCCATTCGAGCAACCCACGGTGAGAGATGAGGCGGCGATACCAGACCCGCAGAATGGCATCCAGAGCCAGCCCGGCCTGGTGCACAAGCAACGCCGCATCAGCAATCGTCCGCAGCAGGTCGTGCGCCACCTTCGAGAAGGAGAAGCTCTTCAGCCCCTGGCGGGTGGTCGCCATGGTGAAGGGCTGCGCGAAAGGGTGGAAGAGCAACTGCATGGCGATCACAAGCGTAGAGATCCACCCGATCTGAGGAGAAGTCAGCCAGGAGGCTATGAGCAAGCCCAGGCTGGTCGCGGGGTATCAGGCTCCGGCGCAAGTTGTCGAAAATCTTCCAACGGTCGAACCAGGAGAGCGGGTTTGGCACTCGCCGTCCTCCAGGCTCGGGAACCCACGGCAAAATCCAATCCGCGATTTGCCAATCACCGCGAATCCAACGATGTTGCCGGCGGGTGTAGCTCAGGTAACTCTGCGGGAACTCATCATAGAGCTCAATATCACTGGCCAGGCCCACCCGGACGTGAGCGCCTTCAATCAAGTCATGGCTCAGCAACCACTCTTCCGGAAACCTCCCGGACAGCACTCGACTGAAGGCGCGCACATCATAGATCCCCTTGCCATGGTAGGAGCCTTCACCGGCGAGATCCTGATTGACATCGGAAACGGCCTTGGTGTATGGGTCAATTCCGACCGCGTCTGCGAAGAGTCGGCTGAAAGGCGAGCCACTCGTGCTCGGAAGCGTTGGGCTCACGCGCGGTTGGATGACGGTGTAAGAGCCGGCCAGAATCCTGCCTGCGGCATCGAAGCGCGGCCGGTTGAGAGGGTGTGCCAGGGTCTCGATCATCCTGCGGGCAGTGCCGAGAGGCAGCTGTGTGTCGCTGTCTAACGTGATGACGAACCTCACATTGGACAGATGATCCGGGTCGCCGACGTATACCAAACGATCGGCATCTTCAGGCCGCGTTCCATCGATCAGACGATTGAGTTCTTCTATCTTCCCGCGTTTGCGTTCCCAACCGATGAATTTCTGCTCGGATTCACTCCAGGTGCGGTCCCGATGGAAAAGGAAGAAACGCTTGCCTCCATACCGATGGTTGAGAGCTTCGAGGCTCTCGGTCGCCGTCTGGAGCAGTCTTTCGTCGTCCTCGCGATGCGCCTGATCCGAATCGGTGTAGTCCGTGAAGAGGCTGAAGAGCAGATTGCCTTCTTTGTTGGCCAGGTACCGGATTTCTAACTTCTCCACCTCCGCCCGGATCGTCTCCGCGTCTACCAGCATCATGGGCACAACGATCAACGTTCGAAATGCGTCAGGAATGCCCGAAACCTCAAAATTCATCTTTGGAAGGGCTCGGGGTGGAAGCAGCCGCATGACGAGGTAATTCAAAACCTCGAGCGCGAGTTGGCTGACGGGGATCAGCAAAAGGAGGGCGATCACAAGCCGGATCCCGGGCGTCTGTCCGCGCAGACCCGGCAGGACGATCAGGGAGATGGATACAGCGGAGAAGAGGCTGAGCCCAAGAAAGTAGACTGCAGAATGATGGCGGTATATCCACTGCAGGACGCGGAAACGTGGCGCCTCATGGCAACGGAGGAGCTGCGCAAGCTCGCGCCTTCCTTCACCCATCAGATAAGTCCCGACGTGGAGCCACCGGTCATCTTCCGTCGCTTTAGATGCGGCGTGCGTCGCCAGCTCGATGGCGCGTTGTGCGACCTGGTCTTCCGCCTGACCGGACCCACGGGCGAGTTCTTCAATCGCCGGCGATAGCGATCGCGTGTGTCGAAATCCATCTTGGAATAAACGCCGGAGGGATCGAATCGAAGCAACCGCTCCACGCGGCTGAGACGCTCGAAGACCCCTCTCCAATCCAACAGGGCGAGCTGTCGCAAGCTGGTGAATGCGTTGCCGATAGAGATCTGATCCTTCGTCTGGCGGTTTTGCTCACGCAGGTTGAGCTCGCTCAGGGACTTGCGGTAAGTGCGCTCCAGCCAGCTCTGGACCGGCACCAGCGCGGCGTCTTCGTCGTAGAGATGATCGACCAGTTGGGTAGCGAAATAGGGGCTCGGGTCGGGTTGGGTTGCAGCAAGTTCTGCCAGGATAGAGAAGAGCTGTTTGGGATCTCGCCGGTTGGCCGTAATGAGCCTGTTCGCCCAGAAGTCGGCGATCTCACCTTCCCGCAGCTCGGTCAGAGCGCTGGCGGCAAGGTCCCGGATGCTCTCAATCAACGCGATGCGCAGCATCTGGGGGACAGCCCAGAGTTCGCCAATCGTCAGCGTGCGCACGGATTGATAGGCCTCAATAAATGCAAGGATGTTCTCCCGGTCCAGGCGCCATTCCGCATAGGAGACGAGTTCCTTCGCCAGACCGTAGATGCGCGGCAGGCCCCGGTAGGGCTCGTTGGCGAGTGCCGGCAGCTCCTGGTAAAAACGCCGAGGAAGGTTCAGCTGAACGTCGCGGGCGTTGCTCTCGACGACGTACTCATTATCGAGGATCCACTCGGCGGTCGGAGGCGTCCCCTGTTCCAGCCGACTCGCTTCGGAGAGAGCCAGGCATACCTGATGGACCCATTGATGGGCGTTTTCGACCCGCCTCAGCAGCTCAGCGTTCCGCCGCGTCTTTGGGTCCACTTCGTGGTCCATGGCCAGGCGCTGGGCATGCTCCTGGATCTGCGCCGGAGAGAGCGGCACCCCAGGGCTTCGCACATCTCCAATTGGATTCTCGCGCTTCGGATGCAGGACGAAGACTGCGGGCGGGATGTCGCCGCTTTCTCGAAGTACCGCCACTGGGAACCGCAGTGTTTCAATCGGCGCCTGGAGGATCAGGACGGTCTCCTCGGACACCAACCAACGTGCGTGATCCTCAAGCAGCCTTCGTTCGACACCGTACTTCGATCGTCGTATCCACACCCCACCCAAGAGGGTTCCGATCAATCCACCCGCGAAGATCGGAACCAGGGCAGAGAGGCTTCCGCTCAGAATCGGCACCGGGCCGTGGAGGACCAGGGATGCAACGCCGGCGAGGCCCCCGAAAAGAATGGCAGTCAAGGTCACCCCGAGAGCACGGCGCCAAAGGAAGGGGTCCCTTATGTGTACCTCTCCGTCCGCGGTCTTGTGCACCCATGCGGCGCGGCGGAAGCCCCTTCTCTGCAGCTCCCGTAGAGCTCTACGAGCTTCATCTCGTTCTGCGAAGTAGCCGATGAGGGTGCCTGCTTCCATATTTACACTTGTCTTAGATAATTTTTGCTGAGGTGACCTGGCCGAAAGATTCAAAAGCCTGCCGAACAGTTTCCCCTGTTGCATGATCGGATCCGCTTCCCGCATAAATATTCATCGTCCGTCTCCTTATCCGCCTACGCAGAAGACCACGGGCTCTGCCCGTGGGGCTCCATTTAGAATTCTTTTAGGAATCGATAAAACTTTTTAGTTTATCGGCCCGGCTGGAATGTTTCAACTTCCTTAAGGCCTTTTCCTCAATCTGTCGGATCCTTTCCCGGGTAAGTTCAAAGTCCTGTCCCACCTCATCAAGGGTATGGTCGTGCTTCTCTCCGATCCCGAACCGCATCCTCAAAATCTTCTCCTCCCTTTCGTTCAGTGTGGAGAGGACTTTTTGAATCCGCTTTGCCATATTGGAGCTGATCGCTGCATCCTGAGGGGAAATCACTTCTTTATCTTCAATAAAATCCTCTAACCGGCTATCCTCTTCCTCGCCAATAGGCGTTTCGAGCGAAATGGGCCTTTTGGTGATCTTAAAAACCTTCTGCACCTTGTCCAGAGACATCCCCATTTTTTCAGCGATTTCCTCCAGAGTGGGTTCTCTTCCCATCTGCTGAACCAGGGTTCGAGAGGTTCGGTTCAGTTTATTGATGATCTCGTTCATATGGACGGGGATGCGAATGGTCCGGGCTTGATCGGCAATGGCTCGCGTGATGGCCTGCCGGACCCACCACGTCGCATACGTACCGAACTTATAGCCCCTCTGGTATTCGAACTTGTCCACCGCCTTCATTAACCCGATATTCCCCTCCTGGATCAAATCCAGAAAGTGAAGTCCCCGATTGATGTATCTCTTGGCAATGGAGATGACCAACCTCAGGTTGGCCTTCACCATTTCACTCTTGGCTTCTTTGGCCTTGGCCTCCCCTTTCTCAATCGCCCTCACGGTCTCTTTGATCTGATCCGAAGAAAGGCCACATTCCACCTCCATTCTGCCTACCTTCTTTTTGACATTCCGGGCGATTCTGCCCATCTCCTCTAAATCCTTCGGTTTCATGCCCACCTTCTCATATTTTTCCATCTCCCTGATAGCCTTCTCCATCCGAATGTCCCACTGTTTCAACTTCTGCACAATTCTGTTGATCTGTTTTTCCCTCAAATTGATCCGCTTAAAGGCATCGAATATCTTGGTTCGTTTTTTCAAAATCTTTTCCTGAATCCTCTTTTTTGGAACTTCTTTATTCCTGAGCCTCAACTCTCCCCGGAGAATTCGAATGCGCTCTTCTCCCCTCTGGATCTTATTGATTAAGTTGAGAACCCTCTTCTTCTGGATCTGTTCTTCCTCAACACTCGTCTCTTCATCGTCGATCTCATTGGTTACCTCTCTGATCTCTATCTTTCCAGCGCGGAGAGCCATTCCGAGGTTAATGACCTCCCTGATAGCGATAGGGCAGTTGAGCACCACGCTTAACACCTCCTGCTGTCCACGTTTGATCCTCTTAGCAATCTCCACTTCCCCTTCCCGGGTCAGTAAGGGGAACGATCCCATCTCCTTCAAGTAAATACGAACAGGATCCGCCGCCTTTCCAAAGGTCTCCAGTTCGTGATTCAACAACCTCCTCCTCTTCCCTCGCCTGAACATTCTCATCCTCCACTTTCAATCCCGGGAACTCGCTGCCCACGTTGATGTCCAACTCATCGGATAGGATCAAAGCATCTTCGTCCCGCCCTTGGCGGGACTCAGATCTGTAGGATCTTTTTGGAACCCGTTCTGTCAAACTTCTTTCCTTGTTTCTATTTTTTCGGTTTCTTTCCACTTAAGCTTCCCCCATGAACCCCGTAAGGAACTCCATATTATTCAGGAACTACCCCGAAGTGGGAACATCCCTGCCTGTGGCGGGCAGAGGATAGCATGCCTGTCCAGGTCCAGGGAGGATATAACTCAAAGCATTCAACCACAGCTCGACTGAGACCTTCCCGAAGTCGATTAAAGCCAACGTCTCTGTTCTTTAGCGGAGTATCCGCAAATTGGTGGCATTAGGGCCTTTGGGGCCCTGCGAGATTTCGAATTCCACCTCATCTCCTTCTTTCAGGGATTTAAACCCTTCCGCTTGAATGGAAGAGTGATGGACGAATACATCCTTCGCGCCTTCTACTTCAATAAACCCAAATCCCTTTTGATCATTGAACCACTTGACTCGACCTTTCACCATTAAAATCTCCTTTCAAAATTTGATTTGTAAGTAACCACACCCTTCCGGATCTTACAAAAACCGCAAAGTGTAAAGTCCCTTTTCGGTTGATCTGTCGATTTCTACAAAACGTTCCACAACTCACTTTATTATTATGCCCCATTGCCCTTCAAAAACGATAAAATGTTTCGGGTTGTCTATGGTATTTTGTTCTCCTCATTAAGATGCGGTTCATCGTTTATAAACGGGCACCTATCTTTTAAAGCCTGAAACGGAAGATGGGCTTTACTCGTCAGTGCATCATTGTGTGGACATTGGAGACGAAATCCCTCCTTCCCTCCCCTGCCTGCCGGCGGGCAGGCTTTACAAAAGGGAGTCCCGCGTTTCGCGGGATTTGGCAAAGAGGGGTTAGGGGAGATTTTCGGGAGAATATGTCTTCTCAATTATGGACTCCTTGGTATCTGAAGAGAAGGCGGTGCTCCCTTTTAAGACTTTATCATCGAGCCGAATCTTCTGGGAATCCCACTTTTCGTTGTTATCAGCCCAATCCAGGGATGTATCGATATATTTCGCAACGCTTTTACCGGCGATATTAAGTAACAGGAGAAGCAGGATCCGCCTGAGGTTGATAGGAGAAACCCTTAAAAGAAATGGGATATGCCGAACGATCGAAGAGAAAGAATAAAACTCGCTTTGGACATCATGGTGTCCTTCGGCAAGCTCCTGGGGAGTCATGTTCTTGGGTTGAAATACGACGGTATTGTGGTCGTAATGGCTCCAATCATAAGATATGATTCGCCCCTGATCTTTGAAACGCTGGTATATTCGTGTCCCGGGATAGGGCGTCAGAACATGTAACGCCATGGTGGGAAGTTTAGTCCTTGCCAAAAATTCCAGGGTATCATCAAAAATGGCTTTCGTATCCGTATCAAATCCCAGAATAATGGACGGGTGAAAGGCGATACCATTGTCCTGGATAATCTTAATAGCCTCCTCCGTCTCTTCTATAGATTTAAGCGATTTTTTCATTCCTATCAGGCTTGAAGGCGATACAGACTCAATCCCAACGAATAAGGCCGCACAGCCGGAGAGGCGACATAATCTCAGCATCTCTTTGTCTTTCGCCAAGGATATGGAACTTTGTCCTATCCATCTGATGCCCAGTGGAATTAAAGCCTCAAATAATTTCTTAGAATATTCCGGATGGCCGGTGACGTTATCGTCTAGGATTAAGAATGCGTTTGAGCCAGATTGCTTGATATCCTCAAGAACCATGGAAACCGGTCTATGCCTGATTTTCCTGCCGTAGAAATCCGTCACTGAACAGAATTCACAGGCGTACGGACACCCCCGGGTTGTCACCAGCCCCACACAGTTAAATAGCGCCTTGTCAATATGAAAATCTCGCCTTGGGAACGGAAACTTTGAAAGATCAGGTTCTGGTACATGGTAGAATTTCTGGAGCTTTCCCTTTTTAAAATCATCGATGACATCTGCCCAACAGCCTTCTGCCTCTCCAATGACAACGGCATCGGCGTGCTGTATGGCTTCTTGTGGTAAGATAGTAGGATGAATTCCACCGAGAACGACTTTGGAACCTCTTTGTCTATACATATCGGATAATTGATAGCTTCTATTTGCCGTTGCGGTCATGCAAGAAATCCCAACCAGGTCGAAATCCGAAGAAAAATCTATCTCTCTGATTTCTTCATCTACAACGGTAATATCAACATCCTTTGGCGTCAGTGAGGCCAGAATGTGTAAACTTAATTGAGGTATTTTAATAGCTCTTAGTTTTTTACGAAACTTATAAGAAGGTGAAATCAATAAAAGCTTCATACCGTTGCCTCCGTTTCTTATAGAGATTTTTAAAAGTGGGTGCCCCCTCTAACACAACATCGAAGTTTGGGAGGAGTTTAAACGCGCCTATTCATGCAGAGAGTGAAGTGAATGCCCTAGAAACCGGGATAACCTCCCCGAAGGGATTCTTTAAAATATGGCTTAGGTTATTCCTTCTCCTTCTTTTGCAAGAATTCTGTGAGCAAGTCTATCGGCTGAGGGAGGATCGTCGTTGAGTTTTTCTCGGCCGAAGGATCCATCTTAAAGCATCTGCTCAAGAGGATCTAATATTCCTTATTCTTTCCCTTAGTTTCCGGGTCTTTGTGGGGCCAAAACGGACTTTCGCCCGTGCCCCGGATTTCTTCCATGTCTACTACCCCTTCTGGATCTTTTCGGCAATTCAGGGACGATTGAGGAGATGTACATTCTAAAACATTTTAAGGCATTTCTCTACATTTGCCGCTTCTTTAAAAATAACCCACCGGTGTCAACCCTTCGATTCCCAGGCCTGTCCCTCGACTTCGCTCGGGATGGCTTAAGAGATGGTGAGCTTGCCGAACCAAAGACTAGGGCTTGCCTTTGGCCCGAGACTTCGACGAGCTCAGTCGAGCCGCTCAGGCCGAGGACTCAGGCTTGACCCTGAGGTGCGCTTTTTCATCCCTTCTTTAAAGACGAGGTTTGGTGCAGTCGAATGGGTCAAGTTGTTTTGGAATCTATGTCCCCTTCTTATCGCTATTTTCTTTGAAGTACCGTCGAACTTTCGCCGCTATTTGACGATCCGTCATCCTGTCAATGGTCTCAATACCGACGATGCGTCCACGCAGTTTGTTTCTCACGAGACGTTTTTTCAGCTCGCCCTTGGCCTCGCCAGGACCCAATATCAGAATAGATTCTGCATCGCGAATGCAAGCAATGACCGCATTGTAGTAAATGTTGAGATGTCCCGTGAACTTTCTCTCGCGGCTATCATCCGCCGGCACTTGCTGTGCTGCATAGGAAGTCGTAGAACGTATGCCACCGGAACGTCCGGGCTGTTTGTCAACTTTTGATATGACCAGTCTTATTTCTTCCCCTTTGTCCGTAACGGCCACGATCAGAGCCTTCCGATGATCAATCCACAAACCCACTTTTGTTCCCATCGATTTCTCCTTTGTCTATTAGCTCCACCTGACATTATATTTTATGTTGACGCTCTATTTTCCTTAACGATCAAACCATAGGGCTCCTAAACTCGACACCTATTGGAGGAATTCATCAATTTCCTCATCCAAAAAGCCCACTGCTTTCAGCCTTTCTCTCTGCAGTGTTTTTTCTTCTTCTTTGGCTCTTCGTGCTCGCCTCATCTCTGCTATTGTTTCCATCGAAGTGACCAAGCGGCCTGGTTTTTGTGTATATAAAGCTAAAATAGTTAACCCTATCCCGAAAGTAACCCCGAGCAAAAATGTCTTTAGAACGGTTGACTTCATCTCTGTCTCCCTTTCTACGAGAGTAACTCTTCACCTTTCAATGGTCGGCCAATCTCCATAGAAATGACACCCTCTTTATCGTTAAAAGTGAAGGGAAACGACTCACCGCCTCAGCACATCTTTGTGCCAACTTGCATCACTTTGTGCTACCACAATTCCCGCCTACAAGCAAGAGTCTTTACCAGAATGCGCCAGCCATGGGCAATGGGGCAGACTTCGGGCGGGTGGCCTTCCTTGCCCTGGCTTCAAAAGAGAGAAGGGTTCCCCGCAGCGAAATGCGGGATTCACGAAACTGATTTCCCATTCGAAAGAATAAACGGCAGTAAGCGTCTGAAGGGGATGCAGGCAACAAAGAAATAAGTAAGACTAACCCCCTGTAAGCGGGATCCCCGGTACCATTCCTTCCTGGAATCTGGAACCTCAATAATCCGTAGCCAAAATCACATCGGCCGCATTGATCACTGCATAAACCTCCTTACCCTCTTTAAGGCCGAGGTTCTCGACAGCAGCCTTCGTGACGATGGAAACAATCTCTAGGTCATTTGGTAACCCGACAATCACTTCCGAGTTGACGACTCCGTGATTGACCTTCTTCACCTTTCCTTTTAAAACATTTCGTGAACTTAATTTCATTTTCTTTCACCTCCTGGTCAGTGACAGGTTCTTCCTGGAGCTTACCCTCCTACGCAGAAAGCCACGGTCTACGAGGCCGTGGATGAATGCGTTGAGGGTACCCTACGAAGCATGTGGAGGAGCCACGGGCTTCAGCCCGTGGGGGCTCCACTTGTTCCGATGGGAACCGCGCTCCGCAGCGCTATCATTAAAATGATACTAAAAATAGCACCCGAAGTAAACCCCGTTAGAAACTCCAGCGGGGCATTATTTCTAACGGGGTAAATAAGGTAGCCCCTGTATTTTAAGAGTGAAAGATACTGTATTTTGAATCACTCTTCTCCAAATTAGGAATTCAGCCAATCATTTGATTCAAGTCATTAGAGCGTCATTCCCGTGAAAACGGGAATCCAGAACCTAAAAATCAATACCTCTGGATCCCTGCTTCCGCAGAAATGACAAACTTAAAGACCTACAACCTGAATTTCAAAACTTAAAACCTTTTGGAAAATCTGAGGAAAATCGACAGCTTTCCCCAATAATAGGTTTAATTTGGACAGCAATGATTTTGAATCCAATGATGGTAAAGGCTATACCAAAACGACACAGACGTGCAGACCCGCCTTTTCTTATTTTAAGACTGAATTCCGGGAGAATGTCTTGGCAGGCACTCACTTGTTTCATCGCTCTCAATGAGAAACGCAGTTTTGAAGAGTTGGATTGAAGAATCACAAGCAAGGAGTTAATACTCTATTTGACCTTGTCTGTCAGGTGGGGGATGGACTTCTACAAGTAAAAGATGTTCAAGCTTCCAAAATGAGGGGCTGTGGAGCAACCCTTCAGGTTCCAAGTCTCAGATCTCTATATATTTTTCAAACCGCTCCAAATGGGGCTCCAGGGATTGTATTTCCTGATAGAGTAGCTCGGCATCCCGGGCCAAAGCCGGGTCCTTGGCCAATCGTGCTATCCGTTGGGAGATCGGTCCGATGATTGTAATTCGGTTCCGAAACGCATCGGCGGTTTGTTTAACCATGGCTTCCTTCTTTCGGTAAGATTCAGTCAATTGCTCTGATAGCTCAGCCTTACCGACGGCGGCTCCAATTAACTCCCCGATCACCTTCAGGTACTCGAAATCTTCGTCTGATATCGGGACCCCCTTTTTACCGGAGTCGACGATTAAGGCCCCCACTCTCTTTTCCTCTTGGGTGAGTTGATCTACATATAAGAGCGGGATGACGGCCTTGATCTTAATCCCATTCGCCAAGGTATGCCGATAACCTTCAATCTCATGGGTATCGGTCAGGTTCACGGGTGTCCCCTTTTCAACGACCCTCCAGACAATGCTCTCCTTGCAAACTGGAACTTGTTCTATCGGGCACTCATATCTACCCACCCAGCTGTGGAGCTTCAGCTCGTCACCTTCCATGAGGACATATCGCGCCCGCTTTCCCAATCTTTGGCTCAAGTGATCAAGACAAGTCTTGATAAGATAATCCCGGTTCATGCACCAGCTTACCAACCGGGCGATTTCTAAAAGATCCTGGTAACGCTTCCCCCAGTCCTCTGCCTTCATTTTTGGCTTCTTAGCCCTTATCTTGATTCCCCTTGCATTTGGGATAGCCTGACTCCGATTCATTAGCTTTTTAGATGACTCATCTTTGGGTGGAAGAAGAGCTCCCGGTGGGCAATGTGACCTATAGACGCACCTTTGGAATACTGAGAGTGCCTCCAACGTTAATTCATCATTCTGACGCAATTCTGGCTTCCAAAAGGATTTTCAACCCTTTCCTGGGCATTCGGGTCGTCAAGCCAGACTTCATCAACCCAGAAACGGTATTCATACCTTCCAGCGGGTAGGGCGAAGCTGGCCTCCCAGGTTCCTTTATTATCCTTCCTCATCGGGAGGTTATTGACATCCCAATTGTTGAAATCTCCTGCCAAGAATACCCTCTCAGCTTCGGGGGCATACAAATCGAATCGAACCTTCTTCGTCTTAGGCTTTGCTTCCTTGAATAGTTTCATTTTCATCTTTTTTCTCCTTATCTCTGTATTCGTTGTCTGTTTTAAGATCTCATTCAGTCGTCTCTCGACTTCCTTTATTGGCCCCGTTTTCCTTTAGTCGTCGGCTCCAAGATACCGCTTCACCCATCTCGAACAATGCCTCCAAAGGGACTACTAAATCCATAACGGTTTCTACCCCACCCTCTCACCCTCCCTGTCCTCCCAAAAATAAGCAGTCATTGTTTGCGTTATTTAGGGTTGAAAATGACTTGGAACTTGGCTCGACAAGAGGCAACATGATACAAAAGGTGGTCCGACCTTCCTTAGACTCCACAGACATTGTCCCTCTCATATTTTTGACCAATCGAGTGCTGATGTGGAGCCCCCTGCCTCTGCCCTCCCCAAGAATAAATCGATCTTTTTCATCTTCCGAGATCTGACCTGTATTATTGATCTCGACCACGGCCCAAGGGTCCTTGCGGTAGGACTGAATAGATAGTTCTCCTCCTTCTTCGGGAATGGCTTTGGAAGCGTTGTTAAGAAGATTATCGATCACTCTTTCAATATGGAGGGGAAAGCATCGAACCCATAAAGGAGATTCCAACTTTCGTTCAATTAATTGAATGTTCCCTCTGTTCAACTCCTTCAGGGTTTCTTCATTGATTAGGAATCGCCGCTTCGATACTTCCGTTAGGTCAATGACCGATTCCTTTCCTTTCTCATGAAGGGTCAGGGCCAATTCTTGAATACGGGAAGTCTCTTTCAAAAGAATATCCAACGCCTGATCCACTTTTTCATTCTTAGGATAGGCTCCTTCCTCAAGGATCTTCTGGAGCCGTTTGGCAAAGCCTGCCACGGCAATGGCAGGGTTCTTAAAATCGTGGAGGATGTCGTCCATCTTCTCCAGTTTCAGCCCCTTGGTCAACTCCTTGCCAAAGAAGGTTAAGATCTCGATCTGCTCTTCTGTAAATCGCCGATGATGCGCTTGGGCATCAAAGACGAGGAAGTATCGGACGGTTTCATCCATTCCTAAAGGAATATATAGAACCGAATTGATTTGCTGAGTTTCAAGAAAATGTTTGATGTCCGGGGGGAGGAGAACGGTTTCCTTGGGATTGGTAATGAGGATATAATGGGCGAAGATCTTCTCATTTTCAAAACTGCCGAAAGGCCCTGTCTGGTCCACTATCACCTTTGCATAAAGTTCTCCTTTCACAGAACGGACCTTTCCAATTCCATGTACATTTTCCGGATATCCAGCCTCAAGGATAATGTGTTCACGGTCCTCCGTGACGGAGAAGAGGGCACACCTCTGGATCTTCATGATGTCCGCCAATTCCGGAATGACTGAGTTGAAGAGATCCTTCATCTTGATTCCTTCACCCCTGGCCAATTTCTGGTAGATATGCTCCAAAATCTTGTCCTTGGTCACGTTCAATTTATGAAGATAATTAATCTTCTTCAAAGCAACGACATAACCCGCACGTTTTGAAAACATCTCCGCAGTCTCGACCTCCAGCGGCGTAAACACCTTGTCTTCCTTTTTATAATAGATCTGGAGAACTCCCTCGGTATCAACTTCCTTAGAAAAACGATGAAGGTAAATCGGTACGGCCAGCATCGAATGGATTCCATGTTTTGAAACCTTCTCCTTATTCTTGTATTTCTCTTCTTTTAAGATATTAGGGACCAAGTAACTTTGACGTGTTTTGACCACCTCACCGGCGATCGTATCTTCAAATGGGATGATCTCCTCATGATCTTCATCAAGGCCGGGGTAAGACCCATAAGAGATCATCTCCTTCTTTTCAGGATCGTATATCCGTATGCTTGAGGCCTCTGCGCCAAGGTTTTCCACGACGGTTCTCGCGACAAGCTGGAGAATCTCCCTCTCCGTAAGAGAAGGATCTATGTCAAGGATCTTTTCGACCTGAGTGATCAATTGGTTTACATACCCGTAGAGCGTTTCATCCTTGATCAGGTCGGCTACCCGATTCACCTCTTCGAGAGAGAGGGGAATCCCTTTCTCCGACAAACGAGAACGAATCGATTCAAGGTGTTTCTGGTCAATCTTCAGAAGATCCATAAATTTTGTTTCTCAGAATTTTTTCCCATCGCCCGGTTCAGAGATTGGGAGACCACTGGATCAATAAGGCCTTCGATCACCGTAACCCAATCGTCCGTTGTGACCCCCTTGCCCACCAAACCTTCCTGGGTCGGTGCGAGGGCGTGCCTCATTCACATTCATCTGTCGACCCTGGAGTTCTTTGCCATTCAGGCTCTCAATCGCCGCTTGGGCCCTTGCCTGGTCAGGCATTTCGACAAAAGCAAAACCTCGATGCTGGCCGCTATATTTATCCTTAACGATTCTCGCAGAGCTTACCTGACCAAAGGTCTCAAAGGCCTGTCGCAGAGTTTCCACTGATACTTCAAATGATAAATTTCCGACATAAATATTCATGATCATTCTCCTTATTTTGAACTCTCTTTAGTCCTTGATGAAACTTCTTGGATGATCGGCCAATAGGAACGGTTCAATCTTCCCAAGGCTTATGCTTCCATCTGCCTTATCGATCATGGGTTCTATCCCACCTCTGTTCACTCGATTTCCCTTTCTGGGTGCGGCCAAAACGGACATTCGCCTGTATCTCGGACTTCTTCCATGTCTACTACCCCTTCTGAATCTTTTCGACAGTTCAAAGTGTCCGTCACAACCAAATAGGGGCAATTGCCTTCGCAGGGAATTTCTGAGCGATCTCTCACCTCGTTATGGAAAGCCTTCATACCCGTTCCCCCTTGCTCGTCAGACCCGTTCGTAAGCTTTAGTCCACATCGCCATTTGAGATTCGAACCCTTTCCATCCCCAAAATCACCTGTCACCCACAGGTAGGTTGGCAACATAGGGGAACAGAGGTATCTGTTCCCCTATGTTGTGATCAAAATAACGTCCTTCTGCTTAGCCCCATGGCCCCGTGGCCCCGTGGATTGATATCAGGGACTATTCAACCTTTTCAGACAAAATCAAAGTCTCTCGTTTAAGAGGAGAGGGGACATAGACCAGGTTGATTTCTATCTTTCCCAGGGCCTTTCCCGTGACAGCCATCTTTGGGATCGTGACGTCCAAATTCCCTTCGGTCATGCCTTCAGGCTGAAGAGCCTTCCAAAACGGATAAACCTTATCAATTTTCTCATCAGGTTTGAAAGGGATTGGCTTCCCAGCTTCATCCAGGTACTCGAAGGTAACCGCCTGGATATCCAGGATATCTTTCGATTTATTGGTAATCTTGATGTTAGCCTTGAGGATTGGCGTCTCGACGATCTCTTTAGAAGTTGTGTCAACGACCGTAAGGACTTTAAGGTCGCTGAGTTCCACAAAAAAATTCCGGCCTTTAAGCTCAGACTTCTGGGGAGCCAAGTTCTTTGTGATTTGCTCCTGTTTGGGAGCCCCCGCCTTCTTCTCTTCCTTAGTGCAACCCAAAGATCCAACTACCAGACTTAAAGCTATGAATATGAAGATCTTTATGAAATGCATACGATGTCCCCCTTTCTTGGGTAGTAAAAGTTAATAGGAATACTAGACACTTAGGTCCTTCGCCTCTTTATAGATCCCAAACCTCCTTTCCTTTTTTTGCCAGCTTTCGGTAGATACAGGTAAGAGACTCGCTTTTGGTAGATCCTGGTAAGAGACTCTCCGAGGATTGATAAAAAAACCCGCAAAGAAGCTGGTTGGAGTTCTTTGCGGGTTTCGCTCATGTCCTAAAAAGGACTCTTTGCAACTAGATTTGAGTCCTTTATATACTATTCTCTGCGCAATGTCAAGATAAATCGTTAATTTTTAAATCATTTCTCAGAAGGCTTAAAAAAATTGGGTTTAACAAACCCATAGACTTTTGGCTCAAAGAGGCGGTATTTTTAAGGGATGAAGATGGTTGGCTGGGAGACGAGGAGTCGAACCTCGATTCACGGAGTCAGAGTCCGTTGTCCTACCATTGAACGATCTCCCAATTTCTCAGTTCGGAGTTTAGAGTTCGGCGTTCGGAGCTTAAAACCAAGAAATCAAATTCATCATACCATTAAAGAGCTTCCTATTCAATCGTAGAGATCTTGTCCTTTAACACACTTAGAAAACCGTCCCCCATGGGAATTTCTTCCTGGGACTTCGTTCCCATATTTCTCAATGTAGCTCTCCCCCGCTTCAATTCCTCTTCGCCCAGGATGAGGGTGTACCGGGCCTTCAATTTATCCGCTCTTCGCATCTGACTTTTCAGACTCTTCCCTTCATAGTCGAATTCTGCCCGAATCCCTTCGAGATGGAGTTGATTAACGATTCGGTAGGCCTCCTTCAAAGGGGCTTCGCCCAGGGCTGCAATGAAAAGATCCGGATATTTGACAAATTCTTTACCCTCCGGCAAGAGGGAGATGAGCCTCTCCATCCCGATGGCAAAACCAATGCCCGGAATCTCCTTATCGCCAATTTCTTGAAAGAGATTGTCGTACCGTCCCCCGCCTGCCACTGCATTCTGAGAGCCCAGCTGATAAGACACCACCTCAAAGGCTGTGCGGGTATAATAATCCAACCCTCTCACCATTCTGGGATTTAGAATGTAGGTGAGCCCCGCCGTCTCAAGATGTTCCTTGACGCCGTCAAAATGTTTCTGACATTCTGAGCAAATGAAGTCCGTCACCTTGGGCGCATCGGCAATGGCTTGCTTGCAAGTTTCAACTTTACAATCAAGAATCCGCAGGGGATTGGTTTCGAGCCTCCTTTTGCAATCTTCACAGAGCTGAAAGGCTTTTCCCTCCAAATACTTTTTGAGCCCCTCCCTGTACTTAGGCCGGCAGGCGCGGTCTCCCAGGGTGTTGACCTGAAGTTCAAGTTTCTCAAGCCCTACGCTTTTCAAGAAATGGATGAGCATGACAATCAACTCAGCATCCACCATGGGGTTTCCCACGCCGAAAACTTCTGCATCAATCTGATAAAACTGCCGGTACCGTCCTTTTTGCGGTCTCTCATACCGGAACATGGGGCCGATGCAGTAGAGCTTGGCTATGGAATCGAAGTTATAAAGCTGGTGTTCCAAATAGGCGCGTGCGATGGAGGCAGTCGCTTCAGGACGGAGGGTCAGGGAGTTGCCGCTCCGGTCCGTGAAGGTATACATCTCCTTCTCGACGATGTCGGTTGCTTCTCCGATGCCGCGGGAGAAAAGCTCTGTCCGTTCAAGGATAGGAATTCGAATCTCCGAGAACCCAAACCCCTCAAAGACTTCCCGAGCGGTCTCTTCGACAAACTGCCACTTTCCAATCTCGTCGGGAAGGATGTCATTGAAACCACGAATGGCTTTAATTTCCATATGTTGTTTCCTCGATTTTTTGTAATTTAGCCCATCCGCCCCTAAAAGTCAAAATACAAAAAGTTGATTCCTGTGTAAAATTAGGGTAATCATTATTAATATTCGGAGGTTTTTATGCAGATCAATCCCCAAATTTACAGAGAATACGACATCCGTGGAGTGGTGGATAAGGATTTGACCCCGGCCATCGTAAAGAGACTGGGGCAGGGGTTTGGAACCTATATGATCCAACACCACAAATTAAACCTTGTGGTCGGCAGGGATGGAAGACTCAGTTCAAAATCCTTCGCAGATGCATTGATCGAAGGTCTCCTCTCCACAGGATGCCATGTCACCGATATTGGCCTCTGCCCGACACCGGCCTACTATTTCTCCATTTTCCATTTGGACAAAGAGGGCGGAATGATGGTGACGGGCAGCCACAATCCTCCTGAGTTTAACGGTTTCAAGGTTTCTGTCGGCAAGAGCACCATCTTCGGAGAAGAGATTCAGAGCCTCGGCAGATTGATCGAAAAGGGGGAATTCTCCTCCGGGAAAGGAGGTCTCGGGAGGGAAGAAATCATCCGACCTTATCAAGATTATATTAAGAAGAACATAAAGCTTGAAAAGCGATTGAAGGTGGTCATCGATGCAGGAAATGGGACAGCCGGAGGGGTCGCCGGTCCGCTGCTCAAGGACTTAGGCTGTGAGTTAGAAGAACTTTACTGTGAGGTGGATGGCCGATTCCCAAATCACTTCCCGGACCCGACCATCCCCGGTAATTTGAAGGATCTGATAGATCGAGTGATGAAGACCCGGGCAGATGTGGGGATTGGATATGATGGAGATGCAGATCGAATCGGAGTGGTGGACGATCAAGGGAATATCATCTGGGGTGATCAACTGATGATCCTTTTTTCAAGGGAGATATTAAAGGATAGAAAGGGAGCCACTTTCGTGGCGGAGGTGAAATGCTCCCAAAATCTATTTGATGATATTGAGAGACATGGGGGGAAGGCCATCATGTGGAGGACAGGCCATTCCCTGATCGAGGAGAAGATGAGAGAAGAAAAGGCGGCTCTCGGCGGAGAGATGAGCGGACACATCTTTTTTGCGGACCGTTATTTGGGCTATGATGATGCCATCTACGCGTCGTGCCGCCTCGTTGAACTCCTCTCCAAGACAGAGAAGAAATTATCCCAGCTCCTCAGCGACGTGCCCAAAACATTTATTACTCCTGAAATACGCGTCGATTGTCCGGATGAGATCAAATTCAGAGTGGTCGAAATAGTCAGGGAAGCCTTGAGGAGAGACTACCCGGTGATCGATGTGGATGGGGCCAGGGTGAAATTTGAGGACGGATGGGGGTTGGTCAGGGCCTCGAACACCCAGCCGGTACTGGTCCTCCGGTTTGAGGCGCTGACGCAGGATCGACTCAATGAGATCAGGGGTCTCGTTGAGAAAAAAGTCCAGGAGGCCGTTTCCGGTTTAAGAAGCCATTAATTCGCTCACCTGCCTTATCCGGTGACCTTCATGTCTTACGTCGTTTATCCGAATTGCCAGCCATAGACGGCAGCCCCAAGTTATGGGGGAAAAATCGGCGCTTCGGTCAGAAAAATAAAAACTTGAAAGGAGATCGTCATGGAAACAGGGTCTATCAATCTTACTTCTATTCAGAAAACAGCAATGAGTGTTTTGACATCCCCCTCTTCCTTTTTCAGGGAGATGCCCAAAACAGGAGGGTTTGTTGAGCCGCTGATATTCATGGTCATTATGGGTGTTATCAGCGGTCTCATCCAGACCCTCTTCAGCATTGTCAGTCTGAATATTGCTGGGGGGATGGCCATGGGCATAGGCTCAATCATCTTAGTGCCTATCTTCGCCGCGATCTTCGGCTTTGTAGGGGCTGCCATACTCTTTGTCCTATGGAAGCTTTTAGGCTCTCAGGAATCGTATGAAACCGCTTATCGATGCGGAGCCTATCTTTCCGTCCTCATGCCGATTATTACCGTGCTCGGTCTCATTCCTTACTTGGGTTCAGCCGTTGGGATTGCCCTTTACGTCACCTTTCTCGTGATTGCGAGTGTTGAAGTTCATAACATTCCTTCTCAAAAAGCCTGGCTTGTGTTCGGGATCATAGGTGCCATACTGATCATTATGAACATCGGCGGCCAAATGACTGCAAGAAAGGCTTCAAGAGAGGCGGTCAAGTTTCGAGAGAAGATGGAAGAGACCTCAAAAGCCATGAAGAAGCAGGCTGAACAGATGCAGAAGCAGACGGAGGATATCCAGAAACAGGCTGAAGAGATGCAGAGACAGGCAGAGGAAGCAAGAAAAGCTGCTGAAGAGATGCAAAAACAATTGGAAAAGAAGTAAGGTAAGAGGGCTTCACAAGAACCCTCAGCAACTCTTATCGGCACTGCCGTCGCCATTGGTGTGGGAAGTTTGGCCTTGACTCTCTCAACATAAATTATTAAGATAGGGAAAATATTAAAGTTTTCGTATTATTGTTGCGCAGTGGGGTTACCGATAATTATATTTAGCTTAGATAAAGATTCTGGAGGAGGATGAAAAATGAGAATTAGAGACGTGATGACGAAAAATCCAATTACAGTGGACAGTGAAACACTGGTTTTGGACGCCCAAAGGATGATGAAAGAGAATAATATCCGGAGGCTACCCGTTGTTGACAAAGGAAACCTGGTTGGAATTGTGACTCAGCACGATCTCCTCCAAGCCTCACCTTCGCCTGCAACCTCATTGAGCATTCATGAATTGAATTATCTCCTCGCAAAAATGAAGGTGAAGGAGGTTATGAAGAAGAATCCCTTCACTTTAACTCCGGATACACCTTTCGAAGAAGCATTACGCATCGGGCAGGATAAGAAGATCGGCTCCTTCCCTGTCATGGATAAAGGAAAGCTGGTAGGGATCATCACGGAATCGGATACCGTAAGATTTCTGACACGTGCCTTGGGTTTGAGGGAAGAAGGGTCGAGAGTGACGATCGAGGGACTGGGCGGAAAGTTTGGCGATCTCGAGAAGATTATTGCGATCGCCAATCAACGCCAAACGATCATTTTAAGTATGATCTCCCTCGCGAGGCCGGAGAAAAAAGATTGGATGATCGTTCTTCGACTCAAAACGACCGACCCTGATCCGATCGTCCGAGATTTTAAGAAGGCCGGTTTCAATGTGACCTACTCGGCCTGGTTCCGCTGTGAAACGGGAAATGATTGAGGGACCTCAATCCTTTTGCATCAAGGAAGGATTGAAGGGTGAAAAAAACGATAGACGATTTGGGCCGATTTTCGATTCATCTTTGGAGCATTGGTCAATTCTTCTTCAGTGGCTTCCTTGATCTTCTCAAGCGTTTCAAAATATTTCAATAACTCCTTTTGCCGGACCTGACCGATCCCTGGAATTTCTTCCAATTCTGACTTGATGCTCTCTCTGCCCCTTACCTTCTTGTGGTAAGTGATGGCAAAACGATGGGCTTCATCACGGATTCGGTCAAGAAGATGGAGGGCCGGCGAATGTTTTCCCAGAATGAAGGGCTCCTTATATTGAGGATGGAAGACCTTTTCCTCGGTCTTTGTCAACCTCGAAAGGCGGGACCCTTCGACAGCCCTTTTCTTAGCCAGGCTGATGAGATCGATGTCTTCTATCTTCAATTCTTTGAATACCTCCTGTGCCGCATTCAATTGGCCTCTCCCCCCATCTAACAAAACCATATCCGGAAGATCGTTTTTTTCAATGGCCTTTTGATAGCGACGGAGGAGGACTTCGTACATCATGCCGGTGTCATCCGCTCCTTCTATCGTTTTGATCTTGAAATGGCGGTATCGCTCCTTCTCAGGCCTCCCGTCTTCAAAAAAAACCATGGATCCTACAGCATTTCCGCCCTGGAGGTTCGAGATGTCAAAAGCCTCGATCCTTAAAGGAACCTTCTTGAGATGAAGCTTCTTTTTCAGGTCTTCTAATAGCTGCTCCCCGTCCCCGTCCCGTTCATCCTTTGCAAGAAGAAACTGTTCGGCATTTTCACAGGCCATTTTAAGAAGGTGTTTCTTATCTCCTCTCACGGGAACAAGGATCTTAACTTTTTTCCCCTTCAGTTCAGTCAACCATTGTTCCACGAGGTGTTGATCGGGTACCGCCTTCGGGGTGAAGATCTCTTCGGGGATGAATTTGCCTTCACGGTAATATTGATGGAGGAAGGAGGATAGAACCTCTTCATCCGGAAGGCCCGTGGAGGGAAAAGTAAAACCCTTGCCTCCCAGGAGTTTCCCCCCCCTGATAAAGAGAGGATGAACAGCAAGCATACGATCCTGGCGGTGGAAGCCGATCACGTCCTGGTCGAGGAAATCTGTGGATACAATCTTCTGTTTCTCGATTACCTTTTCAATATGTTCGATCTGGTCACGAATTTTAGCAGCCACTTCAAAGTGAAGCTTCTCCGACGCCTCTTCCATCTTTTTCTTCATCCGGTCGACCAATTCTCGATTCTTCCCTTCAAGGAACATTCGCACCTGACGGACCATCTCCTGATATTGAGCCGGATTCATCTTCCCGCAACATGGACCCAGGCATCGGCCCATCTGATAATTGATGCAGGGCCTGAGGCGATTAGAAAACTTGGTGTCGAGGCAGGTCCGAATGGGGAAGATCCATCGAATCGACCGGAGGGTCTCTTTGAGCGAAGTCGCAGACGGATAAGGACCGAAATAGATGGAATCATCTTTCTTGATCCGTCTCACAATGGTGAGCGTGGGAAAATCCTCCTCCGTGGAAAGCTTAAGACAGGGATAATTCTTGTCGTCTCTCAGCTTCACGTTATAACGGGGACGATGGGCTTTGATCAGGTTGTTTTCAAGGATGAGGGCTTCCTTCTCGGTGTCGGTGACCATGGTATCGATGTCGGCCACATTCTCCAGCATGGCCAGAGTCTTCACATCCTTGTCCTCAGGCTTCTGGAAATAGGAACTTACCCGATGTTTGATATTGCCGGCCTTGCCGATATAGAGAATCGTCCCTTTCTTATCTTTGAAAAGGTAGACCCCAGGATGGGCAGGGAGATGATCGATTTTTTGTTCTAAAAGATCCATATCTTATTTTAATTATCTCAGATTATTCGAGAAATGCAACGGCCCAGGACCATAATCCGTAATCGTCATCCTGAACTTGTTGATTCACATTCGTTCATCACTTCGTGCCAGGATGTATGGGATACCGAAAATGAGAGATGCTGAAAAAATTTCAGCATGACAGGGATATCGTCAAGGTTTTGAATTTCGATTACGGATTATGGCCAAGGAGTTTAAATTGGTTCGCCTCCTTGATAGTTCGACGGTGCCAAACCCCATCCTTTAATATGACTTTAATATGATTGTAAAGGGACCTCCATCTATAATATAATGCTGTCCAAGGGGATACCGGCGAGCAGGGGGATCATGGTCCCCACGCGCAGGAGCGAGTGGAACCATGGATATGTTTCCGATCATTTCGGGGATAGCTTGCTCGGGAGGCTAGAAGACCCTGAGGGATGTTTCGATCTGATACGGGGTAGGGGGGTTGATCATTGAGACAGAATTGGTTAAGGATGGGAAGACCAAGGGATAGCCTATTAAAGGGTATGATTTGTTCTCGTGTGCGGTAAAGAAGTTGGAATTCATGGGGAGGACTCCCCAAACAAAAATACCGAAAGAGGAGGGAACTCTTATGTTGAAGCGAATTTTATCGGTTGTCTTTGTTTTCCTGTTTTTCCTGTCGGCACTGGCCTCAGAGGGATTGACCCAGGAGAAGAAAAAAGCAGCGGAAGGCCAGGGGAAGAAAAAGATGAAAGTAGCCTTTGCCCTGCTCTCCACGATCCATGACCTGGGTTGGACAACCGCCCATTACAAGGGGATTGAGTACCTGAAGAAGGAGATGGGAGGCCAAATCGTGGTCGACTATACGGAAAACGTCCTGGCTGCGGATACGGAAAGGGTGATCCGGAATTATGCCAAGAACGGATATGAAATCATCTTTGGAACGACTTTTGAACATATGGACCCCATGCTTATGGTGGCCAAGGATTTTCCCAACGTGATTTTCGAACACTGCTCGGGTTACAAGACAGCAAAAAATATGGGAAATTACTTTGCCCGCATGGAGCAGGCGGAGTACCTGGCCGGCTATATGGCAGGACTGATGGGATTTAAAAATGTGGGAACGGTAGCCACTCAACCGATTCCTGAGCCTATCCGCGGCGTCAATGCGTTCACTCTGGGACTGCTCCGAGGATTGAAAGAGGGAAATCATTCCCACGATCCGAAGAAAGTCAACACGGTGGTCTGGCTCAAGAAATGGCTCGATCCAATCAATGAAGTCGTCTTGGCTGAGACACTGATCAACCAGAAACATGACCTGATCCGGCAAATGGCCGATACGCCGGATTCAGCCCGGACAGCCTGCTATAAGAAGGTCCCTGCGGTGGGATATGGAATGGACGTCAGGCTCTACGGCGCAGATTGCGCCCTTGTTTCAACCACCTGGAATTGGGGGCCCTACTATGTTGACGCTGTGAAGAGGGCGATGAACAAAACCTGGAAGCCCCAGGAGATCTACTGGGGCTTTAAAGAAAATCTGATCGGGATCTCCTCTTTCCTTCCCTCTGTTCCAAAGGCCGTTCAGCAGAAGGTTTTGGCTGAGCAGAAGAAGATGAAGGAAGGCAAGGACGACTCCTTCCTGGGACCCATTAAAGACCAGGAAGGCAAGGAAGTAATTCCAGCTGGCAAAAGGGCAACAGACAAGGAACTCCTGACCATGAAGTGGTTTGCCGAAGGAGTCGTAGGAAAAATTCCCGAATAAACAAAGATGAAGATCCAAACTTTGATATGTGAAACCCAGTCTGAATTTTGGACGATGACATTTGACTGACGTTTGGATTTTGAGAATTCCATTTGTCTCGCCTGCCTGCCAGCAAGCAGGCAGGCGAAGGGTCATGATAGGTTGTGTTTATGCCGGAGGTTCACGAATTCTTCGAGACCGGAGAAAGCTGTCAACTTGAAATTCCTGGCCTGGCCTACCCTTTAACCCTTCCCTGGGTTTGGCTGTTGGGTGAAGAGCAAGACACCCGGATCGCCTCGCTCAACCTGATTGGAAAGGTCAAGTGGAACCAGGACCTGGGTAGACTGATCGCCCAGCGGATTCAAAAGACCCTTCCCGATCTGGAGGGACTCTGTTTCATCACTGCTGTAGAGAAGGCCCTCCAGTTAGCCCAGGTGGTCGCCTCGGAATTGGGCGTGAGAGATATGGTCATTGCCTATAACCGGGTCAAGCCCCACATGGAAACATCAAGAAGACCGGTCATCCAGGTTGGCACCGATTCGGTTACCAGCGGGATAAAATTTTTGGCCCTTTACGAAAGAGACATCAATCTCTTGGTAACCCGCGCAACCCGGGGGGTGATCATCCTTGATGATGTCGTCACCACCGGTGGTACGATCTCGGGACTCGTCGATCTCCTCGATCAGATGGCGCAGCTGAAAGTGTTGCGACGTCCCGTCCCCGTGCATGGCATCTTCTGTGTCGCTGAGGAAGGGAAAAGAAGCCGAGTTCTCCCTGCCCCTGTCTATTCCCTCGCACGCCTTCCTGACCCTATTCTGCGCAGACCCGGAACAATAAAGGGAAGATCCCTTCAGGAAAGATTATGGCCCAAACCGTAATCCGAATGGAAGGGATCACAAAAAGATTTCCGGGTGTCCTTGCCAACGACCGCATCGATCTGGACATCGAACCCGGTAAGATCCATGCCCTCCTGGGGGAGAACGGTGCTGGAAAGACCACCCTGATGAACATCCTCTCCGGCCGCTACAGGCCGGATGAGGGGGAAATCCTCGCTGGCCAAAAGCCGGTTAAATTTAACTCTCCACGAGATGCCCTCGAATCCGGGATCGGGATGGTCCACCAGCACTTCATGCTCGTTTCCAATCAAACGGTTGCTGAGAATATCATCCTGGGGCTTCCCTCCCCTCGTTTTTTTCTCCACCAGGCGAAGGTTGAGAAAGAGGTGGGGAAGCTTTCGAGAACCTATGGTCTGTCGGTGGATCCCCAGGCGACCATCGATGAACTCTCTCTCGGACAGCAGCAGAAGGTGGAGATCCTGAAACTCCTTTACCGAAACGCGGAGACCCTTATCCTGGACGAGCCCACTGCCGTGCTCACTCCCTCTGAAATTGAAGAACTTTTTGCCACCCTCAGAAATATTGCGAAGGAGGGAAAATCCGTGATCTTTATCACCCATAAGCTGGAAGAGGTGATGGAGATTGCCGATCGGATCACCATCCTTCAAAGGGGGCGTGTGGTCGCCCATCTCACCCCTGAGGAAGTGGAGAGCCGAAGGGAGTTGGCCCGGATGATGGTGGGACGGGAGGTTGTCCTGAAGGTGGAAAAGGAGCCGGTTTCCTTGGGGGAGGTGGTTCTCGAATTGCGGGACTGCTCGGGTTTCGACGAACGAGGCCATCAGGCCTTTCATCGCATCACCTTTGCGGTGAGGAGAGGAGAGATCTTTGCCATCGTTGGTGTGGCCGGAAATGGGCAGTCCGAACTGGTGGCGGCCATCATGGGTTTGAGACCCATGAGCAGCGGCGAGCTTCTTGCCCTTGGAAGACCCCTTCGGAAAGGGGCCTCTCCGCCCAGAGAATCAGTCGGTTATGTTCCCGAGGACCGAATCGGAATGGGCTCTCTCCCCAATCTCGATCTGGTGGACAACCTCATCTTGACCTCCTATCCTCAGTTTTGCAAAAGGGGCTTTTTCCGGAAGGATGCGGCAAGAAAGGGAGTGGAAGGACTCCTTCCAAAATTCCATATTGTCGCCCCTCACATCCATGTCCTGGCGCGCCAGCTTTCGGGCGGGAATCTTCAGAAGCTGATTCTGGCCCGAGAGCTCTCCAAGGGGCCGAAGCTTCTCATTGCAGAGCAGCCCACCCATGGACTCGACATCGGAGCAACCGAGGAAGTCTGGTTCGAACTTCTCAAACAGAGAGAGACCGCCGGCATCCTCCTCGTCTCCGGAGACTTGAAGGAAGTCCTCTCCCTGAGCGATCGGATCGGAGTCATCTTCCGGGGCCGGTTGATGGGTATCTTTTCAACGGAAGATGAGGATTGGATCGAAGAGATCGGGCCGTTGATGGCGGGAGTCAGGCAGGAGCGGAAGCGATGAGGCTTACCCTTGAACGAAGGCTCGTCCCCTCAAAATTTGCGTCTTGGGGAGGAGTTGGGCTTTCCATCCTCCTCGCACTGATCATGGGCGGAGTGGTCTTCTTATCCGCAGGTGCAAATCCATTCAAGGCCTATGGCGTGATGTTTCTTGGAGCGTTTGGAGACTTCTATAATATCTCGGAAGTGCTGGTCAAGGCCATTCCCCTTATCCTCTGCGGTTTATCCATCGCCATCCCGGCAAAAATTCTTGTCTGGAACATTGGTGGAGAAGGTCAATTGGCAGTAGGAGGAATCGGTTCTGCCGCGGTCGCCCTCTTTTTAAGCCCCTTTCTTCCCGCACCCCTCGTTCTCCCTTCCATGATCATCGCAGGCTTCCTGGCAGGGGGCCTCTGGGCCTCTGCGGCAGGATTCTTGAAAGCAAGAATGGGGGTCAATGAAATCCTCACAACACTGATGTTGAATTATGTTGCCATCTACTGGATGGAGAATCTCTACTTCGGTCCATGGCGGGACCCGATGGGAACGGGTTTCCCGGGAACGGCCATCTTCCCGGAGTCGGCCTGGCTCCCACGGTTTCCCGAGACACGGATCCATCTCGGGTTGGTCTTTGGGATCGTGGCAGCCGTGGTCCTTCAATGGGCATTCTATCGAACCCGATGGGGTTATGAGATCCGGGTGATCGGAGAGAATCCGAAGGCGGCCAGGTATGCCGGGATGAACATCACCCGTCACATCCTCTGGGTGATGTTCTTGAGCGGGGGGCTGGCCGGGCTTGCGGGAATGGCCGAGGTCTCGGGGATCCACTACCGTTTGCAGCAAGGACTGACCGTCGGATACGGGTACGTGGGAATCATCGTTGCATGGCTGTCAAGGCTCAACCCCATGGCCATCATCGTTGTAGCCCTCTTTCTGGCCAGCCTGCTTGTGGGAGGAGATCAGCTTCAGTCCGTGATGCACCTTCCCTCTGCGGTGGGTCTGGTTCTTGAAGGGACGCTCCTCTTCTTCGTATTGGGAAGCGATTTCTTAGCCCGATACCGAATTAAGTTAAGCGCCGGATCAAAGGCAACAAAAGACAGACATTTTCCATCCTAGAGCCTAGCGTTAAAATCCTTTGCGCCATGGTTTAGGTGTCTCACGGTTTGTCATTTGGGAGTTGGAAATTGTGATGGATACCGGGACCCTCATCTTCATTCTTTCGATTACGATCCAGTCGAGCACGGCAGTCCTTTTTGCTACCCTCGGTGAGATCTTTACGGAACGGAGCGGCGTGCTCAACCTCGGGGTGGAAGGGATGATGTTGATGGGGGCTCTGAGCGGTTTTGCTGCTACGTTTTATTCCCATAGCCTTCTCCTCGGAATTCTGACTTCTCTGGGAGTCGGAGGAGTCTTGGCCCTGATCCATGGCTTTTTTGCGATCACGCTTCGGGCAAACCAGGTTGTCTGCGGCCTCGCGCTGGCTATCTTTGGCATCGGTCTCTCCAGTTTCCTCGGGAGGCCGATCATCGGCAGGGTGGGAGAAAGATTTGTTCAGTGGCCCATTCCTTTGCTTCAGGATATTCCCGTAATCGGTCCGGTCCTTTTCAACCAAAACCCGCTGATCTACCTCAGCTACCTTCTTATTCCGTCGGCCTGGTTCTTCCTGTATCACAGCCGTCCTGGCTTGAACCTCAGGTCAGTGGGAGAGAATCCGGCTGCTGCAGATACCGCGGGAATCTCTGTTATCCGAATCCGTTACCTCTGGACCATCTTCGGCGGCATGCTGGCAGGCCTGGGCGGAGCCTACCTCTCCCTTTCCTATACTCCGGGATGGAAGGAGAATATGACGTCGGGTCAGGGGTGGATTGCCATTGCGATGGTCATCTTTGCCTTGTGGAATCCATGGCGGGCAGTCCTCGGGGCGTTGCTCTTCGGCGGGATCAATGCCCTCCAATTTTACTTCGAAGCCCGGCAGTTTACCCTTATTCCTTCTTACATCTTGAGAATGCTTCCCTACCTTTTCACCATCGCGATTTTGGTGATCATCACTCGGTGGAAGGCGGTTCGTAAGCGGGCAGGCGCCCCTGCCGGTCTCGGCCTTCCCTTCCAGAGGGAGGAACATTTTTAAATTTATAAAAGACACCTGTTGAATACCGCCCAGCTCTGCTGGGCGGATGAAAACAGGTTCGCCGAAGACGAAATGTTTTAGAGTTTTAAATTGATAATTCCATGTAGCCTTGGTACAGGGTTACCTCATCTGTCATTCCCACGAAAGTGGGAATCCAGGCTTGTTCCTTGGAAAACAGGGGACCAACATAAACTGGATTCCTGCTTGCGCAGGAATGACGACATGGAAATAGGTTTTGAATCTTAATGCCCCGCAGCTCTGCTGCGGGGTAATTTACTATTAATCCCTTTTTGAAAATGTGTGAAATGGAGTTTTCATCCGCCGACGCAGGAAACCACGCCTGCGTACTGAAGCTTACTTCAACGCGCACGCACGGGCTTTGCCCGTGGGGCTCACCCTTCATACCGCCAAAAGCCCGGGCCACTGATCAGGGGTTTTCTTATGCGAGAATTCTTTCCCTTATTTCGTTAAAATGGTCGAAGGTAATAATGTGAGTCCCCCATTTCGTCGATTATCTTATTCTTGACACATGAACGAGATTTTCGGTATATTACAACCTGTTCAAAAAGGTTTTTTCTACTTAACCCAAATTTCAATTAGAATGAGCGCACTCCGGCAGGAGAAATCATGCCAAAAATCCTCGTAGCCGACGACGATCCGGTTCTTATAAAGTACTTAAGTATCCTTCTCGAAAAAAATGACTACCAATATACCACCGCAACGAACGGGAGAGAGGCCATCGAAAAGGTAAAAACCTACAGACCTGACCTTATCCTGCTGGATGTCATGATGCCTGAAATGGATGGCCTGGAGGTGTGCAAGAAGTTGAAAGATGACCCATCCACCCACCAGATACCCATCATCGTCATGACAGGGTCTATAGACAGGGAGTTGAGAGTTAAAGGCCTTTCCGCAGGTGCAAATGATTTTCTAACAAAACCAATCGACAGGCCGGAGCTGATCGTAAGAATTAGAAACCTGCTCAGAATAAAGGAATTCGAGGACTTTTTAAGAAACCATAACGATCTCCTCAAGAGAGAAGTGGAAGAAAAGATAAGGCAGATACGAGAGGGATATATTGATACAATCATCAGGCTGACAACGGTGGCAGAATACAAAGATGAAGAAACAGCCGGTCATATCCGCAGAGTTGGCCGTTACTGTCAACAAATGGCGAAATATCTTGGATGGTCGGAAGAAGACCAGGAGACAATTCTACATGCCAGCCCCATGCATGATATAGGCAAGGTGGGTATTCCCCTCGAGATCCTGCTGAAGAGTTCGAAACTTACGCCGGAAGAATTTGCCTTGGTGAAGACCCATACACTCATCGGAGCCGATATCCTCCATGGTTCGATATCTAAGTACCTCCAGATGGCTGAAACGATTGCGCTGACTCACCATGAAAGGTGGGACGGTACTGGATATCCGCAAGGACTTCGAGAGGAAGAAATCCCTATGGCAGGAAGAATCATGAATATTGTTGACCAGTACGATGCCCTTAGAGGCAGAAGGCCATATAAATCCTCTTTAGATCACGAGGTTGCAGTGAGGATAATCGTGGAGGGCGATGGGAGGACATCTCCTGAACACTTCGACCCACATCTAAGAAAGGCTTTCGTCGAGATTGTCCCGGTCTTCAAAGACATATTTGAAACAGCTGAAGAACGACGACCCCTTTTGCCGAACAGAGGGGTGAGGATTGAGCAGAAACCGGTCGATGAGTGAAGGATTTAGCGGATGAGGATGCTCTGTGACGCGAACGGCGATATGTCGATTATTCCTTTTGTATACCTTCGGTCAAATCGAGATTTCGATACTGTTTGAAAAGTAAATATCCGGCCCATGCAAAGGAGACGAGCATCAGAAGAATCCCCAGCCCATGTCCAATACGAGCCAGGGTGTGGTCGTAACGAAGCAACCCTATTTCATTGAGGATAAACTCCCAGTCATGATAACCATAATCTGCTTCTCTTCCTGTGACGCCCCCTAAAAGCATCAACTGCCCGCTTCTGGCATCGTTAATATACGGAGCAACATCCATCACACTTTCTGCCAGCCACCATAGGGCGACCGAAGCTCCAAATGGATTTTTGTATTTTATAAGAAAAGTGAGAAGACATAGGATGGGGATCAACAACTGGCCAAGGGTTCCTCCGAGAGAGGTCATCCATCGTCCAAAAAGTCGGAAGAAAATATGGCCTGCTTCGTGGAAAGGAAGGTTGACAAGGTGAAGGAAGCTATTCCCCGCATAATTGGAGGCCATAGGAGTGAGAATAAATTTCCATCCCCAGATAAAAATTACTAGAAAAAGGATAACCCTCCCGCCCAAGTAAAAGGGATTCCCTTCCGGCTCGACAAAAAAGACAAACTTTTTGAAAAAAGTGTCACTTCAATAGCGATCTCTTTTTCTTTTGGTGTGACTGTTCGCTTTCTTAAAATAGGAGTTGGGTGTTCATAATATTTTTCAAAAATAATTCCACACTTTAAGCATTCGGTGTTTTGATCTGATTGCACAAAATCACATTTAGGACATCTCATATATGTTCCTGGAGCATTACTTATTTCTGAAGGGAGTCTATATGTTTTGTTAAAGCCTGTCAATGAATGCTTTGAGCTTGCCCACCCCCAGTTTTTTCTTCTATGGACAGAATAGTTATCGACACAGAGGGGCGAGTTGGAAGCTCGCCGCCCTTTTCCCAATGTCTCTCATCCGATTGTCAGGCCTCCGCCTCTCCCGCGGCGGCAGAGGAAGGGGGAGAGGGAGTTTCTAACGTCATTTCCTTCAGATCCCGGCCCTCGACGCGGGCTTTATTTCGGAGGGGATTCTACCCGTTCTGGTAAGGACTGTCAATAAATGCTTTGAGGGCTTTGAGGAAATGGTTTTCGGATACAGAGTTACCGTCGAATTGCCTCATAACACTTATAGCTTTTGGGGTTCGTTATTTGAGAAAGAAATTACTCGGAGCACATGATAGTTTGCATTGCTGCAAAAATGTCATCGCGGGCGAAGGCCTGCGCCGTCCCGCATTTCGCGGGATTCAGGGCGAAACGAAGCAATCCCGTGAGACTGCCACGCTTGCGCGCCGGAGCGCTTCAGCGTGCAGGCACTCCAGCGTGGCGAACCTCTTTGTGTTTTTCGCCTTCAATCCTTGTCCGGGGCAGGGTCACAGAAGGAGTGCCCAAAAATGTCTTGACAAAAGTCGAAAAGAGTTTAAAGCTTTTTTTGTGAATTGGAGAAATGAGAATTCCTGGTTTGGACTCATTCCAACGGGGTTGAGGGTTAATTTCGGGGTGTTGGAAAAAACGGCATATGAGGTTCAAGAGAAGACCGGACTTCATTCGCGAAAGAAGACGAAAGGGGGTTTGTAAGTGGAATACCTCCCGGTAACGGTCGATAAAAGCCATCTGATCACCATTGGAGAAAGACTCTATTCCGAGAGTATCGAACTCATCCGTGAATTAGTCAATAATGCCTATGATGCCGATGCCACAGAGGTTGATATCAGAATGACGGATGATTCCATTGAAGTGAAAGATAACGGCGTCGGAATGGATCGGGAGGGACTAAGACAATATTTTAATATCGGTTCCCCGGAGAAGGTCCTCAAAAATAGGTCCCCGATCTTTCATCGGGATCTTGTCGGTCAGTTTGGCATCGGGAAATTTGCAAGCCTTTCTGCTTGCGAGTGTTTTGAGGTCTATACTCAAAAGGGGGATTTTGCAGCCAAGGTGACCTTTGACAAGATGGAGTGGGAAAAGGAAGGAGACCGTTGGTATCTCCCGCTCCAAACCTTGTCTCCTGATAGGGAAAGAGGAGATGGAACCACGGTTATTCTTCTCCGTCTCAAGAGAGAGTTTGAACCTGAAGAGGTTGTCCGGAAAATTGTCGAAGGGACTCCTTTAAAAGCACAGAATTTCTTGGTTAGGCTCAACGGGTTGAGAATTACCCCGAGAAGCCTGACCGGTCATCGAATCCCCTTTCTTGAGGGGACGGACTTCGGACCTGTCCACGGAGAGATCATCATCTTGCCGTCTTCCACCCCCTCTCCGGATGAATTAGGGATTGAAGTGAAAGTGAAGCAGGTTACCGTCAAGAGAGATTGTTTTGGTTTAGAACATTGGGGAAAGATTGCTTCCAGAGTACAGGGTGAAGTGCATGCGAACTTTCTACCGGTCACGACGGACCGAACGGGGTTTGTTCTGGATAGTCCCCAATACCAGGCCTTCGAGAAGGTAATGGAGAAGGTCATTCTGGAAGTGGAGGGAATCCTTAAGCGGTTAGCAGGACATAGAGAGAAAAGGAAGGCAAGCAAAGCACTCAACGAAGCGCTACAGAGAGTACATCGAGCCTTAGCTTTAAATCCAGATCTTTCTCCCTTTGGCGCCATTCCATTAGCCGGCGAAGGTGAAGGCATGGGAGGGGCAGGTCTCGTCACAAAGAAATTGAATCAAAAGGGGGAAAATGAGGCTCGGCTCATTGAAGAAGGAAAAGGGAATGAAGGAATTCAGCCATCCCAACAACAAAAAAAGCTAAGGAAGAAGTCGCCAAAGATCAAACGCTTAACACCCAATGCAGTCGTTCGGAGAATGAAATTTGGAGAGACGGGAGTTTCTGTCTGTATCGATGGTTTTGGAGAGAATGGCCCGGAATGCTTTACAGAGGGCACGGTGATCTATATCAACCAGGAGCATCCGCTTTACCAACGGGAGGCGAAGAAGCCGGATACTTACCTCTTGAACGTCACCAGGCTGATTACGCAAGAGATTTCTTTGCTGAAGGATACCAAGAGCCCACGCCAGGCCTTTTCGAGGCAAAGCAAACTCCTCCGCGATGCTTTCATTGAACGCTCCTAATCGCCTCTTTCCGGTTTCCTTGCTCTATTTTTAGCTGTCTCTCCACTCGCAAAGAGCGGTGACAAATGATTAACATGGGGAATAAGGCATATTTACCGAGCTCTCGTTCCGGTATGGCCTTCAAAAGTGTGGGGATTAGCCAACGCGGAGGCTTGGTGATTTCCGATTGAAGTAAGTCAGCCCGTCCAGGGGTAGCTGATACCTTCGATTTGACTTTTTCGGGTTAAGAGTCGCTGGGAAACCTTTTCTTAACCTGAAGGCCCTGACTGGGGACGATCCGTTCTCTTAGAAGAAGGTTTGTTTGTGTCGCCCTTCCGATGAGTTCGACATAAAGGACCCTGGGAAGTCCGGCCGCTGTTTCTTCGGATTTTATGTAGATTTTATGGAGGATACTTTCCTTGCCATTGATGGACACGATGGCCTTAAAAAAACCGCTTATTTTTTGGACGAGGATCTCCCGACCTTTAAGGGCGACGAGAATAACCCGTAACTTGTCCTTCTCAATTTTCTCTTGACGAGCAATTCCGTAGGCATACTTCCTCTCAACCGAATTGAGTTCTTCATGCTTACCGTTTTCCAAAATCCAGTAAACATTAACGGGGGTCCTATCAGGAAGATCGCTATTCTCCGTGAGGCGGATGTCATATTGAACAAGGTTTTTGTTCTTGCTCCGTTCAATGAAGAAAAGATGATCGGATTTGTCCGGGGAATGAGCGTAAGCGGGCCACGAGATAAAACCGGGGATTACTAATAACAACAGGATGATAACAGATAGCCTCATTAAAACCTCCAGTTTGTAAACTTAAATTTTAACACCTCTAAGTTAAAAAGCAACCTTCAGCAATAGAAAATTGTGTTCTGGTCACTTAGTAACTATTGGATACCCAATCCATACAGGCGTCACAAAAAGGCTTCGTTGCTGTTGAAATGGTATTGCTCAGGGAAGCCAGAAGATACGAATTTAGGAAGGCGTTCGCAGTAAGGATAACACCTATGAATGTTCGTAATGGTACGTTAATGCTGATAGAAACGTGCATAAGACAGGATCAGAGAAAGGGCCCTCTGCGAGGGGTTCCGGCAAACACTTACGCTATTCTGTTGAATCCTGCGGGTCCAAGGTCTCCCGGAGCTCCTTGACAATAGGGCCATCCTCCTTCCAAAGATGGCAAGTATTTATAAATTTTTTTATGGTCTGTTCGGGAAGGCCTATTTTCCTTGTTTCCTCGACGTAGGCGGTCCAGTATCCCTGAACGGCAGACTCTCCCATGGCGATGACGAGGCTCGTCAGATGTGCACACCCTTTTACGCCGCCGATGATCCTCTTCACCTTCATGCTGTAGCCTGGGGCGATCTCCAAGCCTTCCAATTTTCGGATCCAGGGAAGCACCTCCGGACATTCTTCTCTCGGATGATGGGGCATGGTGGCCTCTGCTTGTTCGATCAACATCCTCGGACCCTTGACCTTCAATTGAATAGCCATGTGGTGCACAAGCTCGGACCCCTCTGAGACTTCGCTGCGCCTCGCCTGATAACGATGGTCTATGAGGCTGCCCTCGACAAGGATGGTGTGGTCCCCCAGATCGGACGTTCGCATTGAAATCTCTCTGGTATGGACAAGTTTCTTCATGAGGGTCCTCCGGTTTCGATGCTCACCGCTTGTTGGATAAAAAATTCAAAATGGTACAAGAAACGTATAAAAGAGCGAAATCATCTGACAGGAAATAATCGGAGAATGAATCAACTTCTAATAAATCATCGTTCCTCAAAGATGTTGTAGATTTACCGGTTGTTTTCTGAATCGACCTTTCTTCTTTTCGGATGATCTTGATTTACCGGCAAGTTGATAAAAAAGGAAGATCCCTTGCCTGACTGACTCTCCACGTCAATATATCCTCTGTGGTCTCGAACGATCTGGTTCGAGATCGATAGCCCTAATCCGCTTCCTGTAGTTTTCGTGGTAAAGAAGGGGTTGAAGATCTCTTCTAACTGATCCGACGGAATTCCGCAGCCCGTATCCGTAAACTCGACCTGGACATAGGGCTCTCCACCTGGTTTCATAAAGGATCGGGTTCTTACCGTAATCTTTCCCTTCTGGGGGGTGGCCTCGATCGCATTTAATAAGATATTCAAGAAAACCTGTTTAATCTGTTCCCGATCAATTTCGACAAAGGGTAAATTCGAGTCATAGTCCTTCATATTGTTGATTTGTTTCTTGTTCATTTCTGTGGTAACCAAGAGAATCATTCCATCTAAAATAATGTTAATATTTTCCATCTCTAACTTTGGATCGGAAGGTCTGGCAAAATCGAGAAGCTCCGTGATGAGCGAAGAAATTCGGTCTACCTCTCCTGAGGCAATATGGAGAAATTTGTCTCGAAATTCCTGATCGTCAATCCGTTCCGGCAATAAGTGAGTAAAGGTCTTGATGGCAACCAAGGGGTTACGAATCTCATGGGCCAGTCCAGCAGTCAGGGTTCCCAAAGAGGCCAAACGGTCTGCCCTCCGAATATAGGATTTCGATCTTTTCAAATCCTCATAAAGCCTTGCATTTTCGATGGCGATTGCCGTCTGGTTTGCAAGGGTGCTGAGCAATTCAATATCTTCACGGGAATAAATATCTTTAGTGAACTTATGGCTTAAATTAATCATCCCGATCAACTGTTCCTTCCACGTGAGGGGGATGCTTACTTCCGCTTCTAATAAAGACATTTCATGAACGACATTATTTATCGACTGGAATATGGACTCTCTTGGCCAATTCTTCCCGGATAATAATCTCTCCAACTTTTTGCAAATAAATAGGGTAGGGGGTCGTCCTTAGAGAGGTGCTGGGTCGAGGTTGTAATATTCACATTCTTTGATTCACGTAAACTATACCCTCCCTTTTCCTCGTCCACCAAAAAGAGTGAAGCCTTCTCGACCCCCATCGTCTGGGTGATGGTCTCGATAATCCTTTTTGAAAGGGATTGTAAATCGAGGATGGATACCAAGGCCTTACTGAATTTCCCTAAAGTCTCACGGTAATCATATCGGTCTTTGAAAAAGATTTGTTCAACCGCCTTTTCTGTTCTGGGTTTAATCCTGCCAAAAAAGGTGGCCGCTAAGAAAAGGAGCAAGAAAACAATAAGGGTGTGCAAGTAACTAATTTTCCCAAAAAACAATTCTTGGCTGAGAATGCTGATAAGAAGCAATGGAATGAACAGGAGCAGCAACAAAAAAATATAAGTTGTTCCCTTCGTAAAGACAATATTGATATCCATTAATCGGTGTCTAACAATGGAATAGGTTGTAAAACCAACCATAATCACTGAAAAAGATGGACCTACCCAGTTAAATTTTGAAATTCCTGCCATTGGCAGAAAAAGATTTGTACTTACCCCGAATCCGGCGGTCAAAAAAATGCCAACCAGGCAGTATTTGATCTGGAGCCTTACAAGACCTACAGCCTTTTTATAAGAATTTATCAGAAATATAAAACATAGAAGCATGTAAGTGAGAAAATAAATTGAGAAAAATGGATAAAGTGGGCCGTAGTTAAACATCTGAGGGTCGGAACCGAGGGAAGAAACTATTTGATTGGTAAACGATAATCCAAAAATAAATAAAGAAGGCGAGGCTATCAATAATAGTTTAGTAGAACTCAGGTTCCTTCTTTCTTCTGGAAATAGCAAGCTAAAACAGAGGAACGCAGCAGGTATAATTCCGGCAGTTGCAAAACTCATTCTTCCCCAAAATAACATGGAAGGTTGATCCTTGAATAAATAGGCCATAAATATACATAGTGCCCAACCAGCAGATGCCCAAGAAAGTAAAGAAAATATGATATTTGCGCGTCTGACTGTTGTCCTATTCAAGAAGACTAATAGCCCTAGCCCTAAATTAATAAAGAATGCAAACGAAAGTATGAATCCGATGAGAGTCAATGATTAACCCAAAAATGAATGTTATCCGCTATTTGAAATACTTACCTACAACCAATGCAGTATGTCTTCCCCCGAATCCTTGAGCATTCATTACTGTTTTTCTTACTTCCTTGTTAATTGGTTGATTTCGTACATAATTTAGGTCGCATTGTGGGTGAGGATTAACAAGATTTGTTGTCGGTGGGATAACGCCATCTCTTATCGCTAAGAGACAAGTCATTACTTGGAAAATTCCGGTGGGCGAGAGAGATTGTCCAGTGATTGGTTTTATTGATGAAATGGGAATTTGATAAGCGCACTCGCCAAATGCCTCTTTAATGGCTCGTGTCTCACAAATATCATATTGAAGATAGGCGTTTCCATGGGCATTAATATAATCAATATCTTCAGGTTTCAGGTGTGCATTTACCAACGCTTGTTTAAAACACGTCGTCGCCACTGTGCTATCGCTATTTATGCCGAATAAGTCAGACGCATCATTCGTTGCGCCGAATCCTAAAATCTCTCCGTAAATATTGGCATTTCGCCTCGTGGCATGTCCAAGTTCTTCCATTACAAGAACGGCCCCTCCTTCCCCTAGGACTAAACCATCGCTATCTAGATCATATGGTTTTACTGCCCTCTTAGGTTCATTATTGGATTTTGATAGGTATCCACTTGCACAAAAAATTGCAAAGATGTAAGGCGTGATTGGAGCTTCAGCAGCTCCAACCAGAATCAAATCTGCATTACCTATTTGAATTGAATTGTAGGCGAGATAACAGGCATCTAATCCAGAATTGCAACCTGCTGAGACAGTGTTGTTGAGGCCCTTCAGACCAAACTCACAACCAATTGCTCCACTAGCGCAATGGGTTGAAATTGAGAAAACCGAATAGGGAGGAATTCTCCTCATCCCCTTTTCCATAAAAACTGTATGGTAGTGTTCTGAGACATCTCCCCCGCCTATAGCAGTTCCAATAAAAACTCCCAGCCTGTAAGGGTCTTCTTGACTAAAATTAACAAAGGAATCTTTCACAGCCATTTGAGAGGCTGCTAAGGCAAATTGGGCGAACCTACCCAATCTCTTTGCTGTTCTATAATCCATATAATCTATAGGGTTAAAATCTGGGACTTCAGCAGCTACTTGGCAGGGGTAAGAAGAAGCGTCGAAATGAGTGATTCTTCTAACTGCCAGATCGTCCATGGACTAATGAGTCCCAAAAATTCTCCACCCCAATACCATTTGGAGCAACTACTCCCATACCAGTGATGACGACTCTTCTTTTTTCCAATGGTGTTGCTCCCCCTGTTACAAGGAAAGAATGGGTTAAATTCTATACCCTCACATATCATAAAAACCTTCCTAATTCAAATGTTTTGTCCTTTCGCAGTCGAGAATCTTATTGGGGTTTGACATCACCCAATGGGCTTAAAAGTGGGATAAAAGAGGTTAAAATTAAAGTAAACGGCACGTCAACAAATTCATCGCAAGTTCTTGTTCAATCGCTAAGCCTGTGCTATGTTTCTTATCGTGTCATAAGATCAAAAGTCATCAGGTTTTGAAGGTTGATTAACATCAAAAAACAGGAAACTGCTCCCGCCTGAACTACTATTCAGGCCTTTTTTTGTTTATAATACTACGGAGGAGGAGAGAGGTCATGAGTGGGAAAAAGATTCGGATAGAGCGTATCTTAGACCGAAATTCAGGCAAAACGGTGATCATTCCCATGGATCACGGGGTCACCGTGGGTCCTGTGGCTGGGTTGATCAATATGCAAGAGACAATCCGTTCCGTAGCCGCGGGCGGAGCAAATGCCATCGTCATGCATAAAGGATTGGTTCAGGCGGCTCTCAAGAATAGAGGGGGGATGGGCCTGATCCTTCATCTCTCCGCAAGCACCCAGATAGGCATCGATCCAAATACCAAGGCCCTGATATGCACGGTGGAAGAGGCGATCAAATTGGGAGCGGATGCCATTTCTATCCACGTCAATCTTGGAACCAAGGAGGAAAAGTCCATGCTGAGAGACCTGGGGGTTGTCTCCAGGGTGGCGATGGAATGGGGAATGCCCCTTTTGGCGATGATGTATTCAAAAACTCGCAAGGGGGAAGACGAGAAGGATGTAACGATCGTGAAACATTCAGCCCGTTTGGGAGCAGAATTGGGAGCAGACATTGTTAAGGTTCCCTATACCGGTTCTCCAGAGAGTTTCAGGGAGGTGGTGGAAGGGTGTTTCGTTCCCGTGGTGATTGCAGGAGGAGGGAAGATAGAGACCGACCAGAATATTTTAGAAATGGTGAAGGGGGCTATGAATGCAGGAGGAGCCGGGGTGTCGATTGGCAGAAACGTTTTCCAACACAAAAATCCATCAAAGATGGTCCGGGCTATTTGTAAGATTGTCCACCATGGCTCGACGGTCAAAGAAGGGTTGAAAGAATTAGGTCAAAAGGGATGAAAAGGGTCTGGGTCAAAGCCGTTCCCTGGAACAAAGAGGTAGCCCTTGCGGCGGTGGAGTGCGGGGCCGATGCCCTCTGGGTTCCACCTGGATGGGTATCGGACGTGAGAAAGATGGGCATCATCCCGATCGTCGCCGAAGATGGAGATTTGAAGTTGGGCCAGGACGTGATTGAGAAGGAGGTCCGGGAGAAGAGGGATGAAGAAGAAATCATCACCTTGAGCCTCTCAAAGACGGTGGTGGTCAAAGGAGGAGACTGGACGATCATCCCCCTTGAGAATTTATTGAGCAAGATGGATCACCTCTTTGTAGAGATCGACAACCTTCAGGAAGGCCGAACCGCTTTTGGTATTCTTGAAAAAGGGGTGGAGGGGGTGGTGATCAATAATCCCGACCCTGATGCCGTACGGCATATCCTGCTCATGCTCAAAGGGGGGAACGAAAAATTAGAGCTTTTGGAGGTCAGAGTCAAGCGCATCGAGCCTTTAGGTTTAGGCGATCGGGTCTGTGTGGATACCTGTTCCTCAATGGTTCCAGGGGAGGGAATGCTTGTAGGCAACAGCAGTCAGGCCCTCTTCCTCGTTCATGCTGAGAATGTGGAGAATCCTTTTGTCAACCCAAGGCCCTTTCGGGTGAATGCAGGCCCTGTCCATGCCTATATTCGTATGGCTGATGGACAGACAAAATATCTTTCCGAAATCAGGATCGGGGATCGTGTGCTGGTTGTCAATTGTGAGGGCAAAAGCTATCCTGCCATCGTGGGAAGGGCCAAGGTGGAGAGGCGTCCCTTGGTTTTAGTAGAAGCTGAAGAGGGGGGTCAACCTATTTCAGTCATCCTTCAGAATGCTGAGACCATTCGACTGGTCCAACCCGATGGGAAGGCCATTTCGTTGATAGACCTTGAAGAAGGGAGTGAAGTGCTGGTCTGCATGGAAAAAGGAGGAAGGCATTTCGGGGTCCAGATTGATGAGACCGTCTTGGAAAGGTGAGAAACGTGGAAGAGGTTTGTATTCCGATCGTCGAGACGACTGTAGAAAAGGCCCTGATCGCTATCAAAAAAGTTAATCGATGGGCAGACCTGATTGAGCTTCGAGCAGATTATCTAAAGCGAGTGAAGCTGGCACTTCTCCTTGAGAACCGGCGGAAACCTTTCATTGTCACCAATCGAAGAAGAGAAGAAGGAGGTAAATACAAAGGGGAAGAAAGAAAGAGGGTGAGTGTTTTACAGGAAGCCATTGATTTGGGAGCAGATTACGTTGATGTAGAGTTGGCCACGGAGAGATCATTCCTTCAGGGCTTAATCAGAAATAAAAAAGGAACCCAGGTCATCCTCTCCTTCCATGATTTTCGAGGAACACCTTCTCCGAAAGAACTGCAAAGGCTCTTCGGCCAAATGGTTCGATTGGAAGCGGATGTGACCAAAATTGTTTCCTTTGCCAGATCCTGGGAAGATAATCTCAGCATCCTGTCGCTCATTCCTTTGGCCAAAGCAAGAAAACAGAAGATTGTTGCCTTCTGTATGGGAGAAAAGGGAAAGGTCAGTCGTCTCTTCTCTCCCTTTTTGGGAGCGGCCTGGACATACGCTTCGCTAAATAAAAGCAGGGCCTCTGCCCCAGGACAACTGACGGTTCGAGAGTTAAAGGGTATCTGGGAGAAAGTGAGATGATTGACGGTCAGACAGAGCTTTACGGAGTGATCGGAAATCCGGTGCAACACAGTTTGAGTCCGATTATTCACAATGGAGCTTTCAAAAGGCTGGGCTGGAACGCCGTCTATTTAGCCTTTGAGGTAAAAAATATTGAAGAAGCCGTGAGAGGGATCCGGGGGCTTGGAGTGAGGGGAGTAAGCGTCACCATCCCATTTAAGACTGAAGTTATTCCATTTCTTGATAAGGTCGAAGGGCTGGCGAAAAAGATCGGAGCCGTTAACACCATTGTCAATCGAAGGGGAAAGCTGATCGGTTACAACACGGATTGCGATGGCGCCGTAGAGGCATTGGACGAGAGGATGGACTTGAGAGGAAAGAGGGTCGTTCTTCTCGGGGCAGGTGGCGCGGCCCGGGGCATAGGTTTCGGTTTACGGGAAAGAGGATATCCATTGATCGTTGTTAATCGTTCAAAAGAAAAAGGCCAATCGCTCTGTAAGGAATTAGGATGTGACTATCTGCCGGCATCCTCTCTTGGCAGAATGAAAGCAGGAGAGCTTGAAGCCGATGTCATTATCAATGCTACCTCTCTCGGCATGTATCCACGAGATAATGAAACTCCTATTCCAAAAAAGTTGTTGAAAGAAGGAATGACGGTCATGGACATTGTCTACCAGCCTTTGCAGACCAGACTCCTCCGTGAGGCTAAGGAGAAAAGGTGTGTCACGGTCGATGGGTTGGAGATGCTCATTCGCCAGGGCATGGCCCAATTTGAGATTTGGACGGGGAGGAGGTTGGAAATCGGGCAAATCAAAAAAGACCTCCGCCGAGCGTTGAAGAAAAAACCCACCATGACACATTATGCCGGGCTTAAGATAGGAATACGATGATAGAAGTAAGACCCCTCAGCCAGTGCGATGGAGTGGTGACCATCCCCGGATCAAAGAGCTATACCCACCGCGCGCTTATCCTCTCTTCGTTAGCCGACGGAGAATCCATTTTAATCCATGCCCTTCGATGTGAAGATACCGAGCGTACGGCCCGGGCATTGCTAACATTTGGAGTGGAGGTCTTTTGGGAAAGCGATGATATTCGAATCCTTGGGACCGGAGGGATGTATAAAGCAGGGGATGAAAAAATCGATGTGGGCAATTCGGGGACCTCTATGAGATTTCTCACGGCACTGGCTGGTCTTAAAAAGGGAATCACTCTATTGGACGGAAGTGAGCGGATGAGAAAGCGGCCCATCGGCGAGTTGTTGAAAGGCTTGGGGGAACTGGGGGTCAGGGCCTATTCCCAAAAAGGAAACGACTACCCGCCAGTGATTGTGGAGTCCCAGGGGCTTAAAGGAGGCACCGTGAAGATCAAGGGGGAAGAAAGCAGCCAATTCCTTTCCGGCCTCCTGATGGTGGCGCCCTATGCCCAGAAAGATGTAAGCATAGAGGTGACGGGTTCATTAGCTTCGGAACCCTATGTTGATATCACTCTGAATGTGATGTCTGTCTTTGGGGTGGGGATCCGGAACCAAGGATATCGTTCCTTTTTCATTAAGGCAGGACAGCGCTATCTCCCACAAAAGTATCGGATTGAAGGGGATGTTTCAAATGCCTCCTATTTTTTCTCGGCTGCAGCGGTTTGCAGGGGAAGAGTCAAAGTCAAGAATTTGAATCCGGGTACCATCCAGGGGGACATAGGATTTCTCGAAATACTGGAGAGAATGGGGTGTCGTGTGAATCGAGGAAGTGATTGGATAGAAGTTCTGGGCGGAGAACTTCATGGCATCGAGATGGATATGAACGAAATGCCTGATCTCGTCCCAACGCTCGCGGTCACCGCTGCCTTTGCCCGGGGGAAGACGGTGATTCAGAATATAGGACACCTTCGTTTTAAAGAATCGGACCGCATTCATGCGTTGGCTGCAGAATTGGGCAAGATGGGTATTCGAGTCAATGAAGGAGAGGATCGGTTGGAGATTGAGGGAGGAAGGCCCCTGGGAGCAGAGATCGAAACGTATGATGACCACCGTATGGCCATGAGCTTTGCGATCGCAGGGCTTGCTGTGCCCGGGATAAAGATTAAACGAGAACGGTGCGTGGATAAGTCGTTCCCGGAATTTTGGAAGACTTTGCAGAAACTATATTGAAAAGCGATGCGGAGATACGGGGATTGGGAGATGGGGAGATCGGGCGTCAAATATTGTTTTTATTTAGTTTACGCTTGAACCCTTGACCCCTTTATTTTCTTATGAATCTCATTTTGATCGGATACCGTGGTTCAGGTAAGAGTGCAGTGGGCAGCAGGCTGGCTGCCCGCCTTAAGATGAGGTTTGTCGATACGGATGATCTCATAGAAGAACGTCAGGGAGTTCCGATCAGCGATATTGTGAAATCCCATGGATGGGGTCATTTTAGGAAACTGGAAAATAATGTAATAGAAGAAATCTCAAGAAAGGATCATTCAGTCATCGCCCCCGGGGGAGGAGCTGTACTCGACTCAGACAATGTCAAAGCACTAAGAAGAAATGGCACCCTTATCTGGCTTAAAGCAGACAAACAGACCCTTCTCAAAAGAATGAATCAGGACCCGGGAACAAGCACGCGAAGACCAACGTTGACAGGTAAAGGGACATCAGAAGAACTAAAGGAGGTCATGTCCCTACGGGAACCAATTTACGAACGGGTTTCAGAAATCCAAATCGATACTTGCGAGTTGGATGTGGAAGCGGTCGTGGAAAATATCTTAACCGTCCTTAAAGATAAGATGGGGAGGACTTGAAATGGGAGGAAATTCATTCGGGACGCTCTTTAGGATTACCACTTGGGGGGAATCTCACGGAGAGGCGCTGGGAGCGGTGATCGATGGCTGTCCTCCCAGGGTAGAGCTTTCAAACGAAGATATTCAGAAAGAGCTCGATCAAAGAAAGCCCGGGCGGGGGAAGGGATCGAGTCCTCGAAAGGAGAGGGACCGGGTGGAGATTCTTTCCGGTGTCTTCGAAGGAAAGACGACAGGAACACCCATCTCCCTTCTGATCAGAAATGAGGATGTGGATTCCGGCCCATACGAAGAATGGAAAGATGTTTTCCGGCCCGGTCAAGCTGATTTTACCTATCAGGCCAAGTACGGGATCAGGGATTATCGAGGCGGAGGCAGGGCTTCAGCGAGAGAAACTGTTGGAAGAGTGGCTGCCGGGGCAGTGGCTAAGAAGGTGCTGGAAAAAGAGAAGATTGAGATTATTGGCTACACTTTGGAGCTCGGAGGAATTCGGGCGGAAAAAGTAGATTATGAAGAAATCGAAAAGAACGCTTTGCGTTGTCCGGACAGAGACGCTCTCATTCCCATGGAAAAAAAGATTGAAGAGGTCAAGAATCAAGGGGATTCTCTGGGCGGGATTGTGGAAATCCTTGTCCGGGGCTGTCCTCGTGGATTGGGAGAGCCGGTATTCGACAAACTAGAAGCTGATCTCGCTAAGGCTTTGATGAGCATTGGCGCAGTACGAGGCGTAGAGATAGGAGCGGGCTTCCGGGTGGTCCGCATGCTCGGATCTCAATGTAATGATCCCATCGGACCGAAGGGATTCGAAAAAAACGACGCCGGTGGAATTCTGGGGGGGATATCCAACGGAGAGGATATTATGCTCCGGGTGGCCGTGAAACCAATTCCTTCGATCAGCCTGGAACAAAGGACAGTCGATCAAGCGATGCAACCGGTCTCACTGAAAATTAAAGGGCGGCACGACATCTCAGCGATCCCGCGGATCAATCCGGTCTGTGAAGCGATGGTGGCCATTGTTCTGGTCGATCATCTGCTCAGACAAAAAGCACTGAATCTACTTTCCCATAAATGATGGTTGCAATAACGAAGGAAAATCGGAGGTCTTATTAAAATTGCACCTGAAAACCCCGTTCTGTGCACGGGGCTGAGAGGTGCGGATGCTGAAGACAGAAAAAAAATAAACCAGATGCTGAAACAAGTTCATGACATGACGGTTCGGTTCTAGTCTTTTTGTCATCCCGAACTTGGTTCGGGATCTCGTTTTTGGGTTAAAGAATTTAGGTTTTAAGCCCCGCCTGTGGGCGGGATTGTTTACTTCAACAAAGTGTGTAACAGACCAATGCAATAACCAATATTACCCGATCATGATCATCGATCACTGGTTAAGATCTGTTCAATCGTTAAATCTCTCCATGTAGGCCGTCAATCCCTTTCGAAGCCATTCAGGGAGATCCGTTTTCTCAAAAGTGTCTGGATTGACACAAACCGTGACATTCTCCCCTTCCACAACCATCTCTTCCTCACCGGCCATTCGGTAGCCTCTGTACCCCCAGGTAACGGAGGTCCGGCCGACATTGATCACCCTGACCTCGATGTTGATCTGATCGCCGTAACGCATTCTCCGTCGAAAGTCGGCCTCGACATGGACGGTTGGTAAGGAAAGCTTGCGTTTGTGTAACACCTCCGCATAATCGATCCCCATTTCGCTGCTGAAGAATTCCTCCATGGCCAGGTGGAAGTAATGCATGAAACGGGGATAATAGACGATACCTGCATTATCAATGTCACCGAAACAAACCTTGATCGGCTTTCGAAAAGGCATGAGTCCATCCCCTCCTCAAGGATGATGAGGCCAAATTTATACCTTTCGCCGTGATATTGTCAACCACGAAGTTCACCCATTCGGCAAAGCGATGTCTCGCCTTTCAAGGCGAGGTGGAAATAAGCATTCCTTCCCATTTTAAGATCGCAGTAATTATTTGACAAATAGCCCATGTTCTATGAAAATAATAAAATTACCCAGGGGAACCGTAAAAACGTGGAAAATGGAGACCTCTCAAAACTGAGGATAGATAAGTCCAAGCTGGTTTTTCGCCCGAGGAAGAGGAGAAAGCTGATTTACTGGGCTTTGGCAGTTGTCTCCATCATTATACTCGGATTGCTCTTTATCAAGGGGGTCTTCACGCCCTCCGTCCAAGTCCAGGTGGCCACGGTCACCCAGTTCTACCCGTCTCAAGCCTTTACGATGCTTAATGCAAGCGGATATGTGGTCGCGCAGCGTAAGTCAGCCTTGGCTTCCAAGGTGACTGGACGCCTCATCTGGCTGGGCGTCGAAGAGGGGAGTCCTGTGAAGAAGGACCAGGTGGTTGCGCGCCTTGAAAGTCAGGATGTCAGCGCAACCAAGAACCAGGCAGCTGCCAACGTCAATGTGGCCCGGTTCAACATCGAACAGGCTCAAGCCGAGCTTCGAGATGCGACGCTCTCGTTCAACCGTAACAAAGAACTCCTTGCTCGGGGAGTTGTTGCCCGACAAGCGTATGACGATGCCCTAGCCCGTTACGAGAAGGCAGTCGCTGCGGTTGCCGCGGCAGAGGCGGCGTTGAAGGCGAATACCGCTGCTCTGGAGGGTGCCACGGCCTTGCTGGAATATACGCTGATCCGCGCCCCCTTTGATGCGGTCGTCTTGACCAAGGACGCTGACGTCGGTGATATTGTGACCCCCCTGGGTGCAGCGGCCAATGCCAAAGCCGCTGTGGTTACCATTGCCGATATGAAATCTCTCGAGGTGGAGGCAGATGTTTCCGAATCGAACTTGAGTCAGATCAGACTTGGCCAGCCGTGCGAAGTTCAACTGGATGCCCTACCGGAACGGCGCTTCCGCGGTGAAATTCACATGATTGTACCGACCGCTGACCGGAGCAAGGCGACCGTCATGGTCAAGGTTCGTTTCATCGATAAAGACAGCCGCATACTGCCGGAAATGTCGGCAAAGGTTGCCTTTCTCGCTCGTTTGGCAAAGGCAGATGAACAGAAACCGCGAACCGCTCTTCATCAGACCGCCTTGGTTAATCAGAAGGACAGGAAGGCAGTCTTTCTCGTTAAAGAGGAGAGGGTGGTTGAGACTCCCGTAAACCTTGGGAGCCCAATGGGTGACATGGTAGAAGTCCTTGGAGGAGTGAAGGTGGGAGACCGGGTGGTGCTGAATCCTTCGGATCGACTGAAAAATGGCTCAAAGATAAAAATTGAAGAGAAATAAATGGAAAACAAAGCGCCGATTGTCGAGATAGAGCACGTAAACAAATCCTACCACAGGGGGACCCACACGATCCCCGTACTGGTGGACATCAATCTCGATATTGCTGAGGGGGAATTTCTGGCATTGATGGGGCCATCGGGTTCAGGAAAGAGCACCCTTCTCAACCTGATCGCAGCCCTTGACCACCTGGACAGCGGGCTTATCAAAGTGGGAGGCATCGATATCACGGTGCTCTCTGAGACTGAACTGGCCGCATGGCGGGCGGTCAATGTGGGTTTCATCTTCCAGTTCTACAACCTCATCCCGGTCTTGACGGCCTTCGAGAACGTCGAGCTTCCCTTATTGCTCACCGGTCTCTCTCGCGGAGAACGCCGCGAGCACGTGGAGATGGCGCTCCAGGTCGTCAACCTTGCGAGTCGAATGGATCATTATCCTGGCCAGCTCTCTGGAGGTGAGCAGCAGCGCGTTGCCATTGCCCGCGCCGTTGTCACCGACCCAACCATCCTGGTTGCAGATGAGCCGACCGGAGACCTCGACCGGGTTGCGGCTGAGGAGATCCTCGATCTGATGGATCGGCTCAATCGTCAATCGCACAAAACCATTATCATGGTGACCCACGACCCCCGGGCAGCAAAAAAAGCGCATACCCTCAGGTATCTCGATAAAGGTATCTTGAACAATGTACATCCTCAAGCTGCTCCTTAGAAACGCCTTTCGCCACAAGCTCCGCACGGCTCTGACCATTCTCAGCATCACCATTGCCATTCTTGCTTTCGGACTGCTTAGGACCTTCGTTGGCTCCTGGTACGCGGGGGTCAAGGCCTCTTCGGCAAACCGTCTTATCACCCGAAATGCCATCTCCCTCATCTTTCCGCTCCCTCTTTCCTATAAAGATAAGATTCGCCAGATCGATGGGGTGAAGGAGATCGCTTACGGAAACTGGTTTGCGGGGATCTACAAGGACGAAAAGAATTTCTTTGCCAATTACGCCATCGAAGCAAAAAACTACATGAAATTATATCCTGAATTCATTGTTCCCCCGGATCAAAAAGAGACCTTTCTCCGCGATCGAAAGGGATGTATCGCAGGACGGAAGCTTGTCGAGCAATACCATTGGAAGATCGGAGACATTATTGCGTTGAAAAGCGTCGTTTTCCCCGGCAACTGGGAGTTCGTGCTCTGCGGCATATACCACGGGAGAGACGAAAGCACGGACGAAAGGGTCTTCTTTTTCCACTGGGACTACCTGAATGAGGCGCTGAAAAAGACAGCCCCTCGCCGCGCCGATCAGGTGGGCTGGTACGTCGTCGAAGTGAAAGACCCGAATCGGGCGGCTGAGGTGGCTCAGGCCATAGACAAGACCTTTAAGAATTCACTGGCGGAGACCCTGACCGAAACCGAAAAGGCCTTCTTTCTCTCCTTCATCTCAATGGCGGATGCCATCATTATAGCTATTCAGTTGGTCTCCTTCGTAGTGATCATCATCATTATCGCCGTGGCTGCGAACACCATGGCCATGACGGCTCGAGAGCGGATTGGTGAATACGCCATTTTCAAGACGCTCGGCTATCGCGGCTGGCGTATTGCCGGCATGATCGTCGGAGAATCTCTGCTCATTACCATGATCGGCTGCCTCGTCGGTATCGTCCTTACCCCTCCTGCCGCAAAGGTTTTCAGCAAGTATGTGGGCACTTACTTTCCTACATTCAGGGTGGAGATCGAAACGATTTACATGGATATTGGAGCCTCCATTCTGGTGGGTCTTTGCGCAGCCATCATTCCGACCTGGCGTGCCCTAAAAATCCGCATCGCTGACGGACTGAGGAGGATCGGGTAAGTGAGAGTTCCCTTTTCATACAGCTTCCGGAACCTCTGGACGCGCCGATTAACCACGGTGCTCACTGTATTGGGCATGGCCCTTGTGGTATTCGTCTTTGCTGCCATCCTCATGCTGGCCGAAGGACTTCGGAAGACACTTGTTGAGACCGGTTCGTATGACAACGTCGTCGTGATCCGAAAAGGTTCTACCTCCGAAGTGATGAGCGGGGTTCTTCGAGGACAGGCTTCCATCGTAGAAAATCAACCCGAAATAGCAATTGGCGAAAATGGCCAACCGCTCCTTGCGAAAGAAATGGTCGTGCTCATCGCTCTTCCCAAACGGGGGACGAATGCACTCTCGAATGTGGTCATCAGGGGAATGGGTGCAAGCTCGGTTGCATTACGCCCCCAGGTGAGATTGGTGGAAGGGCGCATGCCGAAATTGGGTTTATCGGAGATCATCGCCGGCCGGAGCATCGCAGAGCGGTTTAAGGGGGGCGGCATTGGCGAAATCCTCCGTTTCGGAATGCGCGACTGGAGGGTCGTGGGCATCTTTGACGCAGGCAATACCGGGTTCAGTTCAGAGATCTGGGGCGATGCAGATCAACTCATGCAGGCCTTTCGCAGGATCGCCTACTCCTCCGTCATCTTCAAGCTGCGTGATCCTTCCGAATTTGAGAGAGTGAAGAAACGGATCGAAGATGACCCGCGCCTGACATTGGACGCGAAGCGTGAGAATCGTTACTACGCCGAACAATCCGAAAGAATGGCCCAATTTCTTCGCATTCTCGGGACGGCGTTGACCGTCATTTTCTCTCTCGGCGCTATCCTCGGTGCCATGATTACCATGTATTCGGCAGTAGCCACCCGCACCGGCGAGATCGGAACCATGCGCGCCCTGGGCTTCAATAGGATCAGCATACTGGGATCTTTTATTATCGAAGCCTTGCTTCTCGGCCTGATCGGCGGCTGCGTGGGCCTCTTTTTAGCTTCTTTCTTACAGCTTCTCACGATCTCCACAATGAATTTTCAGACCTTCTCCGAACTCGCCTTTAGCTTCACCCTCACCCCTGATATTGTCTGGAAGGGTCTCGGGTTTTCCCTGGTCATGGGCTTTATCGGAGGCGTGTTGCCGGCGGTCCGGGCATCGCGGATGAATATCGTCGAATCGCTTCGCGCGGTTTAAGTCATAAAAATCAGAAAGTTCATAATCAAAAGGAGAGGAAATAATGTCTGAGATGCGGTTAAATCCGAAATACACTGAAGTCATATCCGAAGTGGTAAACCAAAGTCCCTACTTCGAACTCCTCTCGATGAAGATCAAAGATCTTGAATGGGGAACCGCCGTTCTGGAAGTTGATCTGGAGGAAAAACATCTCCAGCCTTTTGGCTATGTCCACGGAGGAGTTATCGCCTCGGTCATGGACGCAGCCGCCTTCTGGGCTGTCTTCCCACAGGTGAAGGATGGTATGGGACTCACGACAGTCGAGATAAAAGTCAACTATCTTGCCCCGGTCCAAAAGGGGAAACTTATCGCAAAGGGTCGGTGTATTAAAATAGGGAAAACATTGGCATTGGGGGATGTCTTCGTCAACGGCATCGAGGGAAACCTCTTAGCCCACGGAACCGCCACCATGATGATCGTCCCTGACCTGAAAGTTGAAGGACAAGAGAACCTACCCCCTAAGCTGATCTGATTTGTTAAGTTGATTTCTATTCCCGGCTAATGATTTTTTCAAACTCATCCACGATGTTTCCCAGGACTTCGCAATCACAGTATCCGCCGTGTTCGTGTAACCATGGGACAATTTTCTCAATATCGAGTGACCTTGAACGAAGAAAACGGGTTGTTTCTTTTAGCGTGTGATCGGGGGCATGACTGGAAACAGGGACACATCCCCTTTTTGACTTTTCTGCTTTAATTTTCCTACCCATTTGTTTACCCACAACATTTGGGTCTCGACATGACCTTTTGTCATTCTCTAAAGCTGTGACAGCGTCAGATTGAGGGCATTTGAAGAAGATTCTTGGGATGAAGCGTGTTTGAATCCGGCGAATCTACACTTTACGATTGGACGTCTAAATGTTAAATTAGATTCCCATACGGCTCGGTTAAGTGATTTATTTCGGTGACTGCTTCTGTGTAGAGAAACCGATTGCAACTTGGTCGGGAATAGAGATTCGACCCCATGGATCCCATTGACCGCGTTGTAGTATTCATTTTTGATTTTTAGTCTCCGGCAGCGATGCTGCGGGGTCATTGACACCAAGGAGGTGTGACGATGAAAAGAACAGCGACAAAGGAAAGTAAGGATTTTTCGAGTATGAGCCGACGGGATGTGTTGAAGATCATGGGAGCCGGGGCGCTCTTCGCAGTGCTTCCCGGTTACGGCCTGGGAGGAAGTGCTGCAGAGTTTTCTCCTTCCGGTGGGCAAGGGCTGATCTTTTTGGCGGGGGATGGGATGCCCCTCGGCGTGATCAAAGGGATGCATCAAATCAGGACCAGGCTTTACGGAGACAAAGATACGAATTTCTACTCAAAGATGAAAGACATTCACTCAGCGGTTGGATATGCGTCCACAGATAGCCTCTCCAGCATCGTTACAGACTCCGCGCCTGCCTCCGTGGCATGGTCAACGGGTTCGAAGACCATCAACAAGGCACTCGCTTCCCTGCCCGATGGTCGGCCTCTCCGGACCATCATGGAACTACTCAAAGAGCAGGGCTATGCCTGTGGCCTGGTCACCACCACGAGGATGACCCATGCAACCCCTGCAGCCTGGGTATCGCATCAGGTGGACAGGGATAAAGAGGATGACATTGCTCTGGAATACCTCAAGTTCAAACCGGATGTCCTCCTTGGGGGTGGAAACAGGCATTTTGACCCCTCAAAGAGAAAAGATGGTAAAGACCTTTTTAAAACCTTCTCCGAGACGGGTTACGATGTGGTCAAAGAGAGGGAAAGTCTTCTTTCAGCGGAGCTCCTCTCTTCTCAGAAACCCCTTCTGGGCGTTTTTAGCTCCTCACACATGGACTATTATGTGGACAGAATCAATCAACCTGAATTGGCAAAGAAAGAGCCGGCTCTCCCAGAGATGACCCGGGTCGCCCTCCAGAAATTATCCAGAAACCCCAAGGGTTTCATTTTACAAGTGGAAGCAGGGAGGATAGACCATGCCAATCATAACAACGATGCATGGGCGGCCATTCAGGAAACTTATGAACTGGATCTGACCCTGGCGGTCATTGATGAATTCCTCAGAATGAATCCAAAAACCGTTGTGATTATCGCCTCTGATCATGGCACTTCATGCTTGGGCATCAACGGGACAGGGCCTGAGTATAACGATTCCACAGAGGCATTGAAGAAATATCAACCGATTAAGGCTTCTTTAGAGTTCATAAAAAGAAAGATGAAAAAGGATGCCTCTTTGGCGGAGATAAAGGATCTTTTCGAACAGTTTACCACTTATAAGATTTCGGATGAAGAGGCATCCATGATCTCCCGGTCCATGCAGCCGGAATACAGACTTTATCACGGAGATTATATTATTCAACCGGAAGCCACCATGGGAAAAATATTAGCCCATAGCATCTACGAGAAAATTTCAGAGATTTTTTGGGATGGCAAAGCCCTCCTCAGAAGAGGGAATGTGGGATTTACCTCCACCCACCACACAGGAGAAGATCAGATTGTTCTTTCCTATGGCTATCGGTCAAAAGATCTCGGTCTGAGCAGACATGTGGATAATACGTATCTCTTCACCGCGATGTGTGAATTCTTCGGCATCAACTATAAGAATCCGACCATGACGGAGGAAGAGGCAAAGCCTTTCATCAAGACTGCATCCTTAAGAGATTGGGCAAAGCACATGGAATTACATGTTGCATAACCTTACCCCGGCAGCAAAAAGCCCCCCGGCTTCTTCCGGGAGGATGAATGCGCCAACTTTTGGCCGGCCTGTCCCGGCTTAAGCGGGGGATGTTGCCCCGCTTGGATGTTAGTCAGGTGTCACGGGCCTTTCCCGTGGGGCTCCACTGTCCGGTTAAAAATTAATAACTTCAACTGGTTATGAAAAGTGTAATGGATGCTGGGTTTTGAAACTTGAAAGAAGATTTTATTGAAGTGTGGAGTGAATCCATGGGTAGGTATTCGATGTTTGCGGAATTTGGTGGAAAAGGTGAACGCTCAGAAATAGACCCGGGTGGGTGAAAATGGTTTAGAATCTACATCCCCCCTTTCATGAGAGGATTTCATGCCCCTAAAGGAATGGCTCCCATCATCGGATGATATGAACGCAAAGCCCTGGGGATTGTGGGCAACCCTTGGGTTTTCGGCGATGATCTTCGCATCTCTTTTCCGCCCTTCAAATTCTCGTTGCGACGGCCTTCGTTTCTCTCGCGAAGGCCGAACATCCCGAATTGAATCTGGAGGTCTACGCGAAAAGCCTCTCCTCCAATGGGTTTTGTATCGCCATCATGACGGTTGTTTCAGGACTGATTTGCACCCCCCTGACGCTTTTGTTTACAAAACTTCGCAAGAATATTTCCGTCAAGAATTATATTGGTTTTAAAGAGCCCTTGAAGAAAGAGTGGGTTCAATGGCTCCTTATTCTGGTAGCCTTTTTATTTCTGTCCGATGGGATTAGTCTTCTCTTCCATCAACGGATCGTCCCTCCTTTTATGATCGAGGCTTATAAAACCGCTTCCTCCCTTCCCGCCCTTCTTTTTGCGATCGTCGTTGTGGCGCCGATTTTTGAAGAGATCTTCTTCCGGGGGTTCCTCTTCCAAGGGATTCGGTACTCTCGATTGGGTCCCATCGGAGCGATTGGAATCACTTCCTTGCTTTGGGCCGTCATCCACCTCCAGTACGACATTTACGGCATCGCGACCGTTTTTGCCCTTGGCCTCTTGTTTGGAATGGCGCGGCTAAAAACGGATTCGATTCATCTTTTGATGGTGATGCATTCCTTCGTGGGCCTCGTGGCCACGATGGAAACAGCTCTTTACGTCGTACATTCTATTGGCTTAAACATTCCAGCCCTCGTCGGAGCAAGTCGGAGGGCAGGGCACTGACATTAGGACCAAACTGGACGATAGGTGGGATTAAGAAAAAGGTGCGAATATTTAGGGAGTAGAAGATTTTATGAAGTGAGTCCGGGATCGGATCTTCCATGTTAGCGGGGTTGGGTGGAAACGGTGAACGCTGAGAAAATAGCGTTGTGCGTGGTGAGCCGATGATCAAAAAGTATCTTAAAAAGCTGATCCTTATTAATAAGCAGGCCATCCTGATGGAAGTCCTTTCGATAACGGGGCTGATGCGGATGCTTATGAAAATCCGGAACACAGACGAAAGATGGACGAAAGAAGAGAAGAAAGAGATAAGGATGCATCTAAGAAACATAGCGAAGATCATTCCAACCATCGCTATCTTTTCTCTCCCCGGAGGGGCCTTCCTTTTGCCTATTCTTGCTGAAGCCCTCGATCGAAGGAAAACCAGAAGGTTGTGAGAAAAGAAGATTCGTGTTTACGTTGGAGATAAAGAAGGATAAAAGTTCAGATCTCGACAATCAACAAATGTCTGTGCGATGAGTCCTGGAGCGCAAGTTAAGGTCTTTTCTGCTTGACAGACAACTCCGGTTTTCATATATTCAACCTACCCCAACAGGGTCTTACCATCTTTTTTCTTGGCACGAACGTATCTCGCAGAACAACTGGAGCATTTCCATGGGGGACTTCTTCCTCACAATACCACACCCGGAAAGGAGAAAAGTCAGATGAGAAAAACCTATTGTTTACCCTTTATCGTCTTGGGGGTCATTGCTTTGATCATGGTGGCGCCGGCGCCCGGAGCGGCAGCAGAAAAGACATGGACCATCCGATTCCATTATGAGCAGCCCCCGACCGCACCCCTTCCCGTATACGGCTTTGAGCCGTGGGCAAAGGATGTGGAAAAGGCAACCAAAGGAAGAGTCAAGGTACAGATCTACTCTGGAGATACGCTCTTTAAGACAAAGTCAGATTGTGTGGAATCTGTGAAATTGGGGATTGCAGACGTGGCCTTTTTGTACGCCTGGGCCTATTCTCCGCAATTTGACCTGACCGATGTCCTGGGCGTCCCGTTTATCGTGCCCAATGCAGAGGTTGCAGGCCGCGTCACATGGGCACTTTTGCAGAAATTTCCTGAGATGCAGGGGCAGTGGAAGGATGTGAAGCTCCTGACCGTCTGGACAACAGACCCCTATGTCTTTATCACGACCAAAAAGCAGATTAAAGTTCTGGAAGATTTCAAAGGCATGAAGATGCGAATGACAGGGGGCATGGCCACGGATATGATGAAGCTGTTGGGCGGCGTTCCTGTGATGTTTCCAATGCCGGAGAGCTATCTCAGCCTGGACAAAGGGGTGATCGACGGCATGGCGGCGCCCGGGGAGGCCATCACCGGATTTCGACTGTACGAGATTGCCAAATATTACACCATGGTGCCAACCACGTGTGTGTCACAACAATTGATTATGAATAAGAAAACCTGGGACGCGTTCCCTCCGGACATTCAGCAAGCCATCATGAGCGTAAGCGGCGATAGCGGGGCGATCCGATTCGGCGGGGGATGCTTCGACAGGGCCTGGGGGCTACTGCCCGAAAAAGCAAAAAGTGCCGGGAGGGATATGATTACCTATGTCCCGCCAAAGGAAGAGATGAATCGGTGGATTGAAAAAGCAGGCAAACCGCTCTGGGAGGCCTGGATCAAAAAGATGGAGTCCGCGGGGCATCCAAATGCCCGTAAGATTCAGGAGGAAGCGATCCGACTGGTGAAGGAGTATAGTGCGGGGAAGACTGACCAATGGCGGACGATGTTCCCGTAAAAGAACCTCATGAAAGGTCCCGAGTCCAGCGGCCATTGGAAGAACTTGTTTTCATCCTTCTTTCAGAGTGGAAAGCCTTTTTCGCTGGGTGATGATGGGAACGATCAAGAGCAGAGCGGCAGTAATTAAGAAACCGAGCGAGATGGGGCGGGTAACGAAAATAGAGAAGTCCCCTTGGGACATAATCAGCGAGCGACGAAAGGACGTTTCGAGTTTCTGCCCCAGGACCAGGGCGAGGATCATCGGGGCTCCATCGTATCGAAACTTTTTCATCAGGAATCCTAAAATTCCAAAAACGAGCATGATGATGACATCTGCGACTGTGTTGTCCAGGCTATAGGCCCCAATCAGACAAAAAAGGAGGATGAGGGGATAGAGGAGATAATAAGGAACCTTGAGAACTTTCACCCACATGGGGATGAGGGGAAGGTTAAGAACAAGAAGCATCGCGTTGCCGATATACATGCTTACGATGGTCCCCCAGAACAGATCAGGAGCACTTTTCATCAGGAGAGGTCCGGGTTGCAATCCGTGGATCATTAAGGCCCCCAAGAGAATGGCCATGACGGGGTTGGCAGGTATCCCGAGAGTGAGAAGGGGGATGAAAGATCCGCCAGCAGCCGAATTATTGGCGGACTTCCGGACCCGCGACCCCCTGGATGGCCCCTTTTCCAAACTCCTCCGGATGCTTTGAGACCTTCTTCTCAATGGCATAAGAGGCAAAGGAGGCAACCACGGCTCCTCCTCCGGGAATGATCCCGAGAAAGAAACCGAGGATCGAGCCCCGGACAATCGACCACTAGGAGTCAGCCCAGTCCTTAAGCGTTGGGAAAAGATTCTTCACCTTGGTTGCCAGGATATCTCTCCTGATTTCTGTTTCCAGGTTCAAGAGAACTTCGGAGATGCCGAAAAGGCCCATGGCCACAGGGACGACTCCGACGCCATCCAGCAGACTCTGAATGTTAAACGTGAATCGATATTTTCCGCTGATGGTATCCATGCCCACGCCGCTGAGAATCAATCCGACTCCCGCCATGATCAAAGCCTTGATCATCGACCCGCTGCTCAAATAAGTGAGGACCGTGATTCCTACGATCATCATCGAGAAATACTCTGGAGGCCCGAACGCGAGTGCAATATTAGACAAAAGGGGACCGACGAAGGTGAGGGCAATGACGGCAAAGGTCCCTGCAATAAAGGACCCAAAGGCCGCGATCCCCAAGGCAGGCCCTGCCCTCCCTTTCAGGGCCATCTGATAACCGTCGAGACAGGTCACGACAGAGGCAGCCTCTCCGGGAATGTTCACCAGAATGGAAGTGGTTGACCCTCCATACATCGCTCCGTAGTAAATCCCAGCAAGCATGATGGTTGCCGAAACGGGAGTGATTTTAAATGTCGTAGGAAGAAGCAAGGCGATGGCTGCAGCAGGCCCCAGGCCAGGTAAAACGCCGACCAACGTCCCGATGAGAACTCCAAAGAAACAATACATCAGGTTGAGCAGGCTGCAATGCAACCTGAAAACCAAAGATCACGCTTTGAAGGATCTCTATCATTGTTTAATCCATTTTTAGAATCTTAAAAAGTCCAGAAGCCCTTTGGGGAGTTGGGATTGAAGCGCCTTCTCAAAGACCAGGATAGGATACGGCTGTGACGATAAGACTCACCAAGACCGCAAAGCGACCACCTTTTTTTCTCGATGACTCCCAAGAGGAAAATGAAAAAGAGCAGGGTGACGATAAGGAAACCTAACCGTTCCATGAGCAGGGCATAGAGAAAGAGAGAGATCAAAACAAGAACGATCTTGGTGACATTTTTCTTTCCAAAGGCGGGTTGTTGTGCTTCCTCCGGAGGCCGCTTTTTGAGCGATATCACAATGACGATGAGTGATAGAATGGCAATAACGATGCCTGTCCAGAAAAAAAGAAAGCCCGGGCCTGGTTGATGCAGAGTCCCCAGGCCCAGTTTATACGATTCGTAGGATACAAAGGCGGAGAAGATCAACCAGAACAATCCACTCACGGGATCGGCCTTATCCTTCACGATATCTCCTTCACCCTATTTGCGCAAGCCTATCCTTTTTGCAATCTCAAGGGCTTTTTTGTAATCCTCCTCCGTCATCTTCTTGATCTCTGCAGGAGGCTTATATTCTGCAATGACTTCCCATCTTGTCAATTTTAGGTTTGGTTAAGTTTACCGCCTTTTCGATCGCAGGGACCAAGACCTTCCTCGCTTCTTCTGGGATTCCAGACGGGGCATAAAGGGCAAACCAGGTAGCAAAAAGACTCTGTTTGTAACCCAATTCAGTGATCGTTGGAATTTCAGGAAAGGAGGGCAGTTTATTGGTGATGAGAAGAACCCTCATCTTTCCTGCATCCGCGTGGGGCTTCACCTTGGCGAAGCCGTCGACAGGTAACTTCCACATGTCCGCCTAATAAGGCGGTCATGACGGTTTCCCCTCCTTCAAAAGGAACATGGATAAACTGGGTTCCCGTGATGGACATAATCATCTCCAAGATGAAGTGGGGCGTAGAACCGACCCCAATGGTGCTGACGCGGAGTTTCCCGGGATTCTTCTTGGCATAGTCAATCAATTCGGCAAATGTCTTCCAGGGTGCATCTGATCTGACGGTAATCGTCTGAGGAAAGAAATAATGAAACCCTAAGGGTTCCACATCCTTAAACGGATCGTAGTGGACGATCTCTGGATTAGAGACAGGAGCATAGATCATCGCTGAAGCGCCGGCGTAGAGAAGGGTATAGCCATCTTTCTTCGATCTGACCGCTGCATCCGTACCTAAGACAGCCGATGCTCCGGGTTTGTTGAGAGAAATGATCTTTGCACCGAGAATCTTCTCCAACTCCTCTGCTAACATTCTGGCCGTGATATCCCCTGTGGCACCCGCGACATAAGGGATAATGAGCTGGATGGAACGATCAGGGTATTTCTGCGCAAGGGATGCAGAAGGTGCGAGTATGCTAAGCCCCACCATCCATAGAAAAAGAAAAAAGAATAGATGTTTTGCTTTCATGATCCTTTACCTCCTTTTTTATACGGTAAGCAATTCGTCCGTGCTTCGATGGAGCCGTTCGTAGCCATCGTGGCTCACCAAATAGGTTTCTCCCCAGAAGAAACTATTTTTGCCATCGGGTGTAAACACCGTTGGATGGATAATAACGGCCATCCCTGGCTCAAGCACCATTTCATTCTGACGAGAAACACGGGCCTCAATCCCGTCGATTCCGCAGAGATGGCCCGAGGGAGGCTTGAAAAGGTAGCCGCAACCCATCACGTAAGCCTCCATGGCCAGAACAATATCTTTGACTCTGTTTCCTGGTTTGAATTGTTCCAAACCTTTCTGGATCGAATCACGACATACCTGATGTATTTTTTTGAGGTCGTTGTTGGGCTTTCCTACATTGACCGTTCTTACCAGTTGTGTCCAGTAACCCTCATAACGAGGCGTAATTTCCGTGACAATACTATCGCCGTCCTCCACCCGCCGCGGAGAAGGGGAGTAGGGGAGAGGCAACCGATTGGACTCCCCGAAAGCAAACTTCCCGGACCCGATCAATGTGAAGTGGGCTTCGGCTCCGCCTGCACGGGCATAACGTTCAATCTCTGCGACGATTTCATATTCGCTCACTCCGGGACGGATCATCTTGAGAGCCGCCTCAAACCCCCCATCGGCCAAGGTAGCCCCTTTGCGAAACCTCTCCGCCTCTTCCTGACTTCGTCGAAATCGAATCCGCATAATGCGATCGTGCGTTTCGACCCAACTGATTTGAGGTAGTTCCTGTCTAAGAAGGTTGTACCAGGCGAGAGTAAGCATCTCAAAGTTAATGCCGATCCTTCCTGTAGAGATGGCTCGTTCTTTCAAGAGCTTGGCAACATCAGCGATGAGATCCTCACTGAGACGGCAGTCTTTGACAGAGGACCTTCTGACTGCCGCTTGTCTTTGAATCTCACTTCCTGCAAATAGTACGGGTTCGGATTGGGGAAAAACGACAACGACCTGCCTGCCAAAGATGATAAAATTGTCAGTGTAGTAACGTAAGTCTCCCAGGAATCCGTTACCGACATTTGTATCGCCGATGAGGATGAGTGCCATGAGATGATCTTTTTTGATTATCTCCAGGATGGCTCTATGCCTCGCCTCCCTTTCGGCGGTTGTAAAAGCCACAAGGACTTACCTCCATTCGTTATTCGAATCCATTCCTGCAGCGAGGGTCGTCAACGGAGTGTCGTAGTTCAAATCGAGAAGATCTCCTGAGGGGTTTTGTGTAGACATTCACTCACCCCCGATTCGGTAATGAGATAGTTGTCGCACACCCAAAGCCAGACGCTATCGGAACCGATGATCGGATGGACGGTGATATTCATCCGCGGCTGAAGTTTCATGGGTTCATCATCACGAATAGCGGGTCGCTCAACCAAGTCGTATCCTTGGCCATGAGCATAGAGACGCGTTTCAGGAGGAAATCCTTTTTTTACCAGGAATTCATTGTTGGCTCGCCAGATCTCCGCAGGGTCTGCCCCCGGTCTGAGGAGTTTCAACGTGACCTTTTGTGTTTCTTTGCATAACTCGTTGGCATCCTGTAATTCAGAAGGGACTTTCCCGAGGAAATAAACCCTTCCAGCCTCAGCGTACATCCCGCCGGGGCCGTTGACTTCGACCATCAGGGTAAATTGATCTCCCTCCCTGACCACACGATTCTGAAAATGCCGCTTCTGCATGGGGACGGGTCTTCCCAGGGGTCCGGACCCGCCGATGACCAACTGTTCTTCACTGCCTAACTCGGTCACTTTGTGGACGATGTCTGCCACAATCTCGAAGTCCCTTCTTCCGGGGCGGATCACCTTTTTCGCATATTCCATCGCTTCATCCTGAAGTGCGGTGGTCTTCTTGATCAGGGCTATTTCCTCGTCGCTCTTGATGGCCTTGATCCGATCGACAAGGTCTGTCGCATCAATGAAGGTCGCTTCCGGAAGGTTCTTTAGGATCGATTCATAAAACATCGCCGACATCGATCCTTTTCCAACGAGTCCGATCTTCCCCTTCTTCTTAGCCTTCAACGTCTCCACGGCCAGCGCTGCATCATAGGTATTGCTATACATTAAGCTTCGAAAATAGGGTGCCGTGAGCCTTCTTTTTACACCTCTCATCGTCCACGCAGGGGGGCCCAAATCTCCAGGGGGTTTCCCTCCGCAGGTGATCGTCGTCATTTCATCATCGATTGGAAAAATTACTGTCAGGGGATAGCCATTTCGTGCCGGAATGTCCGTAAACCACTTCACATACCCGCCGAGCCACTCATTGTCGTTTTGCATCACAAGAAAATCGATGCCTTCTTCCTTCATCTTCTTCCGCACTTCCCTCCAACGTCTTTCCAGTTCAGATGTGGATATGAATTCGGTGAGACTTTCCTTGGGATCATCCATCTTTTGCATCCTTCCTCCCCATCGTAATTGATTTTGAAGGCGTAACGATTTCATAAAAATATAATCCCTCCTGTCACCTGTCAAGGAAAATCTGAAGGAGTGTGTCTTGATAAACTCGCCGAAATTTATTTTTATAAAAGACACCTGTTGAATACCGCCCGGCTCTGCTGGGCGGATGAAAACAGGTTCGCCGAAGACGAAATGTTTTAGAGTTTTAAATTGATAATTCCATGTAGCTTGGTACAGGGTTACCTCATCTGTCATTCCCACGAAAGTGGGAATCCAGGCTTGTTCCTTGGAAAACAGGGGACCAACATAAACTGGATTCCTGCTTGCGCAGGAATGACGACATGGAAATAGGTTTTGAATCTTAATGCCCCGCAGCTCTGCTGCGGGGTAATTTACTGCCTGATCGATCTTTATCAAAAGTTGCGATGGAAAGGCGGTTGAGGGTATTTCCAGCCGCTTACCCAAACAGGTTCTTGACGTGTTTCATGGTTCGGAACGTTTTTTATGCAACCGGGAGGCGGACTTAAAGAGAAGTAAGAAAGGGGTTTGAGGTTGCAGGATGTTAAAATCCCCTTCGTTTTTGCGTCAAATCATCGGATATGTTATGGGTAAGATGGATTGTGCCCGTGCCTATGGAAACGAAGATTGCTGAATAAGGGGAAGATATTCTATGGCAAAACCCACGATCAATAAAATAGGTATTTTAACGGGAGGCGGTGACTGCCCGGGACTGAATGCGGTCATCCGGGCGGTTGTTAAAACTGCCGTTCTTCAGTATGGATGGAAAGTGATGGGGATCGAAGATGGGTTTGAAGGACTTCTGGTTCAGGGGAAAGTACGGCCGCTCCTCCTTGACCACGTCAAAGATATCCTTGATAGGGGCGGGACCATTCTTGGTTCTTCTAATCGGGCAAACCCCTTTGAATACAAGTTTAAAGAGAACGGAAAGATCATCACGGAAGATCGGTCTCCCATCCTGGTAGAAAATTTGAAATCCCTTGACATGGATGCATTGGTTGTCATCGGCGGAGATGGTTCCCTCTCGATTGCCAACCGGCTTTCGAAGATGGGAGTCCACCTGGTCGGCGTTCCAAAAACGATCGACAATGACCTTGCCGCGACCGATATCACCTTTGGATTTGATACGGCCATCAATACGGCAACCGAAGCAATAGACAAGATCCGAACCACAGGAGAGAGCCACCATCGCGTCATGGTCGTTGAAGTGATGGGGCGATATGCGGGATGGATCGCGCTTGAAGCGGGGATCGCAAGCGGTGCCGACATTATATTGATTCCTGAAATCCCTTTCCATTTTGAAAAGATTTGCCATGTCATCAGAGAACGGGCTAACCTCGGAAGGCGTCATAGTATTATTGTGATTGCAGAGGGGGCAAGGCCCCACGATGGAGATATGTATGTGAAGAGGGTTCAGCAGGACAGTGTGGATACGGTCCGGCTGGGCGGCATCGGGGAAATGCTCGCCAATAAAATCTCGAATGAACTCGGCGTCGAATCACGGGAAACCGTACTCGGCCACATCCAGCGAGGAGGGTCTCCGAGCGCCTTTGATCGGATCTTGTCCACACGCCTGGGTTTTGGAGCTGTCAATTTGATTGCAGAGGGAAGTTTTGGGAGAATGGTTTGCCTTAAAACCCCGGGCATTGAATCTGTTCCCCTTGAGGAAGCCGTAAAACAACTGAAGAAGGTGAACATCGAGCTAGATATGGTCCGCGCGGCTAAAGCCATCGGAGTGAGTTTTGGAGATTAGATAGGAAAAAATGGAAAAGGGATCAGACCTTAGACCTTGAATGAATAGAATTCGTTCGATCCGGAAGATGCGTTTCACGGTAAGGTGAATCCTCCTTTTCGAGGAGATCATGATCTTACAGAAATCCCTCAAATCTTGTCCTTCATAACTTCTCAGAAATTCTGCCAGAGATAATTTTTGCCTCTTCCTACAAGAATGTTATCCGGGATGTTTACATCGATCCACCTTTATGCTATTGAATACCGATCCAATCGTTAAGCAAGAGAGGAAAAGAAGCATGCGAAGCAAAACGATTTTAGTCATTCTCGTAGTTGTCATTCTCGGCTCCTGGCTTGGCCAACCACAAGCGTGGGCCCAGAAAGAGAAGCCTTATCCAACCCGGCAGATCAGCTATTTGATCTGTTTTGATCCGGGTGGACAGTCCGATCGGGTAGCGCGATTACAACAGCCTCATCTTGACAGACTTCTGGGGCAGAAAGTTATCATTGACTACAAAGTGGGCGGCGGAGGCGCCCTGGGATGGAGAGAGCTGGTACGAGGAAAGCCCGATGGTTATTTCATGGCGGGGTTCAATATTCCCCATACCATCTTACAACCCCTGCAACAAGAAGTGGGATACAAAACGGAACAGATCAACCCTGTCTGCCTTTTCCAGCGCACCCCACTGGGACTGGCTGTTCTCAATACGAGCCCCTATAAGACACTCCAGGACTTTATCGAATTCGGCAAAAAAAATCCAGAGGCTCTGACAGTCGGCGGATCAGGGACCTTCTCCGGTTATCACATGGCAGCCCTTCGTTTCGAAAAGCTGAGCGGCGTCAAGCTCACCTATGTCCCGTTTACGGGATCAGCGCCTCAGATGACGGCCTTTCTTGGAGGTCATCTCGCAGCTATCTTTGGAGCCTCCGACGACTTAACACGCTTCAGAGACAAACTGCGAGTCTTGAGCTTTGCAACCGATGCGCGCTTTCCGGGATTCCCCGATGCTCCCACGCTGAAGGAACTGGGAATCGACATGGCAGAAGCTGTTGACCGGGGTTCCGCAGTTCCTCCCAAAACCCCGGATTATATTCTTAAGAAGCTGGAAGCCGCATTTGTTGAAGCGGCCAAACATCCAGAGGTCGTAGCGGAGATGAAAAAACAGGGATTTGTCCCGATTGTGATGGGTCATCAAGAGAGCAAAACTTACCTTGATAAGATGACTGTCATCTATGAGGAATTGGCAGCAAGGCTTAAGAAATAGGAGGGGGGGGAATCATGGGAGAAGAAGTTTTGTGATCCCGCTACTAAAGTTCCCGAAAGTGCAATTCGGTTTTGGAGTGATCGAGACCCTATCGGCAGAGCTTACCGAACTTGGTATTGCCCGGCCCTTATACATCACTGATCAGGGGTTGATTAAATGCGGGGTATTCTCAATGGTGTGCCAAGGGATGCGCGCTGAGGCCAAGTTTCCGGTATTCGATGAAACCCCAGAAAACCCCACCGTTGACGGCGTCGAACGTGCGCTATCAGCGTACCGCGCCGGAGATTGCGACGGGATTGTTGCCGTGGGTGGTGGATCGGTGATCGACACTGCCAAAGCTGTGTCTCTGCTTGCCGGACACCCGGGACCACTGGCGCATTACCATGACCACCCGGAGAAAATAACCTCATCAACCGCGCCGCTGGTTGCCATTCCGACGACCGCAGGGACGGGAAGCGAAGCGTCGCGCGGCGCCGGCATCCATCCCGACTCCACGAGGCGATCTGCCGGTGTCAGCAGCGAGCACCTGGTGCCCAAGGTCGCGATCTGCGATCCTGATCTGACCCTGAGCCTTCCGCCTGGCCTGACAGCAGCCACCGGTATGGATGCGTTATCCCATTGCGTCGAGGGATTCTTGGCGAAATTCGTCAATCCGCCTGTGGACGCCATCGCCCTCGACGGTGTCCGGCGGATCTTTGCCTATCTCGAACGTGCGGTCGCCGACGGCAATGACCGCGAGGCTCGCTGGCAGATGATGATGGCCGCGCTCGAAGGGGGCATGAGCATCTCCAAGGGGCTGGGTCCCGCACACGCTCTTGGAAACACTTTCGGCGACCATGGTTTTCGCCATGGAATTCTGGTGACGATGGCGCTACCGAGCGTGCTTTGTTTCATCGAAAGGTATGCTACCGGCAAGATGGACCGATTGGCCGAAGCCATGGGGGTCCATTCCAGAGAGGAGGTCCCCGGTGCGATCAAAGCGTTCAACGCCCGTCTGGGTTTGCCGGCCAACCTGCGTGAAATCGGGTATCCGGACGGAGACCGGGATGAAATGGCCGATGATGCTGCGAAGAGTTTCTTCAACGCCTGGAGTCCGCACCCCCCAACCGCGGCAGAGTACAAGGCGTTGATTCAGGAAATCATGGGCTAAAGGTCCGATTCCGCTAGGGCTCATCTGTCCTCAATAGACTGCAATGGAATTGTTTTCTTCGCTCGAGAAAATAGCTGATTGTTAAAAAAGAGGCCAGGTGATTTGAAGGCCTGCTTACGCTTACTTTCCTGAAGTCATCCATCTCCGGTATGACATCATCCTTACGCCTGGTGTCGTCCTCAATAACTACTCGGTTCATTTGATTTCGATCCAAGATTTCTCAAAAACTCTTTAATAAGAGATGTTCATGAAAGAGGAGGAGACGAAAATGTGATTGAAACGTACTTTTACCCCGGCAGCAGAAAGCCACGGCCTTTGGCCGTGGATGAATGCGCCAACTTTTGGCCGGGATGTCGCCCCACTCGGGCGTTAGTCAGTTGCCACGGGCTTTGCCCGTGGGGCTCCACTATGGTACAATTCAATAATCCTTTATGATCACCATTCGAAAAGAGACATGGGGGGATTCGCAACAGATGAGGATCGTTACTCAAAGTGCCTTTGGCCAAACCGAAGAGGCCGATATCGCAGATAAGCTGCGCCGAAACTGTCCCAAAAGGATTTCATTGGTCGCCGTCTCAGAAGACCAAATCGTCGGGCAAATTCTTTTTACCCCAGTTACGATTGAAGCAAGAGAAAGAATCATAACAGGCATGGGGCTTGCGCCCATGGCAGTCCTTCCCGGGTTCCAACGTCAGGGGATAGGCTCCCAGTTGGTGAGAGATGGTTTGACCCTCATAAAGAAAAGAGAACATCCTTTTGTAATCGTCTTGGGTCATCCAACCTACTATTCACGTTTTGGATTTGTTCCTGCGTCTCGGTATGGGATCAGAAGTGAATACAAAAATGTGCCGGACGAAGCGTTCATGATTCTCGTGCTCAATCAGGCAGTGCTTGAGGGTGTTTCGGGCGTAGCAAAATACCGGCCCGAATTCGCCTCTGCCATTTAAATTCTTCCGATAACCGCCTCTTTGATTTAAATGGGGTGTCCCCATTTTACTTGACAGGGGACCCTTTTTTCTCGTATATTCACCTCACCAAAATTTGAATACCTCTAAAATGAGGGAGGATGGCTATGTCAGAACAGATTTTTACGGGTTGCACTCAGGGGGGTCCGGTTTTTGTTCATGTGAAAGATGGGAAGATCATTCGTGTCAGACCGCTGGTCTTTGCTGAGAATGAAGATGTTCCAACCTGGACGATTGAAGCGGGGGGCAGGAAGTTTTCTGCTCCCAGAAGGGTAGCGCTTGCCCCGTATGTGTTGGCGCAGAAAGCAAGGACTTACTCAGAGAGTCGAATTAAGTATCCCATGAAAAGAGTGGATTTCGACCCCGAGGGGGAAAGACATCCGGAGAACCGAGGTAAATCCGGTTATGTGAGGATCAGCTGGGATGAAGCCCTGGATATGGTCGCGAGCGAGATGAAGAGGATCCGGTCTACGTATGGGCCGGAGGCCATCATGTCGAGATGTTCATCCCATCATGAGTGGGGACATATCGGCTATAAATTCAGGACGTGGGGCAGATTTTTTAACCTTCTGGGATTCACCGATATTTTTGATAATCCGGATAGCTGGGAGGGCTGGCTCTGGGGGACGGCTCATGCTTATGGATTCTGGTGGAGACTGGGCGTTCCGGAGCAGTCCGACTTACTTGAGGATGGTCTAAAACATAGCGAGCTGATCATCCATTGGAGCAATGACCCGGATGCGACCGGCGGGGTTTACGGCGGGCAAGAATCGACGATCTGGCGTGTCTGGCTGAAAGAATTAGGAAAGAAGCAGATTTTTATCGACCCCTATTATAACAGCACTGCGGTCACCATGGCGGACAAATGGATCGCGCCCAGACCGGGGACGGATGCCGCCCTCGCCGAGGCCATCGCCTATGTCTGGCTCAAGGAAGGCACTTACGACAAGGACTATATTGCCACCCATACGATTGGCTTTGAGAAATTCAAAGACCATATTTTGGGAAAAACGGATGGCATCCCCAAAACCCCGAAGTGGGGTGAGGAAAAGTGTGCGATACCTGCCAGAGTGATAAAGGCTCTTGCCCGGGAGTGGGCTTCGAAGAGGACAGCGCTTGCGGCAGGAACCCGCGGCGGGTGGGGCGGAGCCTGCAGGGCAGCTTATGCCACCGAATGGGCAAGGCTGGCAATGCTGCTCCAGGCGATGCAGGGCTGGGGCAAACCCGGGGTAAGCATTTGGGGCACGACGACGGGCGCTCCGTTTAATGACGACTTTGATTTTCCCGGTTATGCCTCCAAGGGCTGGGGGATGAATGATCTGGCCCAGAAACCGGCCGTCAATTCCGTTACCCAGCGAATCTACCGCTTACTCCTCCCAGAGGCGGTTTTAAGCCCGCCCATCCACTGGGTTGGAGAAGGTTTCTGCGGCAGCTCGTTAGAGCAGCAGTTTAAGCCTTACGTCTATCCTGAGCCGGGAAAATCGGAGGTCAAGATGTTTTACCGCTACGGCGGATCTTATATCGGAACAATGACCGAGACGAATCGTTTCGTCACGATGTACCAGAGTCCCAAGTTAGAATTTGTGGTCAACCAGGAAATCTGGTGGAACACCGAGACCGGATTTGCCGATGTCATCCTTCCCGCATGCACAAACTTTGAGCGAAATGATATCGGAGAATGGGCCAACTCCGGAGGATACTCTCACAACAGCTCCGAGGTATGCAATCACAGGATGATCGTCTATCAGAAGAAGTGCATTGAGCCGCTCCATGAGTCCAAATCGGACTACTGGATTCTCAGCCAACTGGCAGAGAGGTTGGGCTTCAAAGAAGACTTCACCGAAGGGAATGAGACGGAGGAAGGCTGGATTAAGAAGCTGTTTGACGCATCCAGCTTGCCTAAATATATCTCTTTTGAAGCGTTCAAAGAGAAAGGCTACTTCGTGGTTCCGCTCCCCGAGAACTATAAGTCTACCCCGGCGCTCAGGTGGTTCTACGAAGGCCGAGAGTGCGACACGGGTGATAACAATCCCCAAAAGAATACCGAGAAAGCCAAGAGATTGGGGACGTATAGCGGTAAAATCGAGTTTGTGTCTGAAAGTCTGAAAAAACATTTTCCAAAAGACAAAGAAAGGCCGCCGATGCCGCGGTATATTCCCAGTTGGGAAGGACATGAGACAGGACTTGCGAAAAAATATCCTCTGCAGCTTATCTCTCCTCATCCCAGGTTCTCCTTCCATACCCATCATGATGCCCGGATTCCCTGGCTTGTAGATATTCCGGATCACCGTATCTTCAAGGACGGTACCTACTGGCGAACCGTGCGGATTCACCCGTCCGATGCAGAAGCAAGGGGGATAAAACAAGGAGACATCGTCAAACTGTATAACGACCGCGGTGCGGTGTTGTGCATCGCGGTTTTAACAGAGAGGATGAAACCGGGGGTGATTCATTGCTATGAGTCGTCAGGCGTGTATGATCCTCTGGAGCCGGGGAAATCCGGGAGCCCGGATCGGGGGGGGTGCATCAATTTGTTGACTCCCGCCCGAATGATTTCTAAGAATGCCCCCGGCATGGCGAACAACTCCTGTTTGATTGAAATGGAGAAGTGGGAGGTTTAGGAAGCGGATTTTTGGAATATCTTTATGCACCGCAAGGTTAAATCAGTGAAATGGGAGGGATAGAAAGTGGCGAGATATGGAATGGTGATTGATATCACGAAATGTAACGGATGTCACAACTGTTTTTTGGCGTGCCGGGATGAGCATTGCGGGAATGATTATCCGCCGTATGCCGCATCACAGCCGAATACCGGGCATTACTGGATGCGGGTCATCGAGAAAGAGAGGGGGAAGTATCCGAAGGTAAAAGTCGCCTTTACGGCGGTGCCCTGCATGCATTGTGAAGATGCTTCGTGTGTGAAGGCGGCCAAGGAGGGTGAAATATATAAGCGGCCGGATGGGATCGTGATCATCGATCCGGAGAAGTCGAAAGGGAGAAAGGATCTTGTCTCCTCATGTCCCTATCGGGTGATCTATTGGAATGAAGAGAAGCGGATACCGCAGAAGTGCACGTTCTGTGCACACTTACTGGATAGGGGGTGGAAAGAACCGAGGTGTGTGGAGGCATGCCCTAACGGCACCTTGACCTTTGGCGATCTGGACAATCCGAACAGTGACGTAGCGAAACGGATGGCCTCTGGGAAGGTCGAGGTGTTACATCCGGAATATGCGTTAAAAGAAAAGGTGGTCTATATTGGGATACCGAAACGGTTTATCGCAGGAGCGGTCGTTTTGGGTGATACCCATGAATGTGCAGAGGCGGCGAAGGTGACGCTGCAGGGGAGAGGCGAGAAGCGGGCGGTCAAGGCGGACAATTATGGAGATTTTGAGTTTGATGGATTGAGTGCAGACAAGGCTTATACCGTGAAGGTAGAACAAAGGGGATATAAGCCGTATAAAGTAGAGGTAAAAACGAAGACAGACGTATACATCGGGGATATCCTGTTAGCGAAGGCAAGGGCCAAGGCGAAGAAGACTAAAAATTAGTAACGACCGTATTTCTGACCTTGCAAGATTTCGATAAACTCATCCGCAAGGCACGTTCCGTTTGGAGGTCTTAACAACAGCACTCTTCGTCGCAATCAAAATATGATTTGCGACATTCGCTGCAATCTTCCGAAATCGTTTCCTTGGCATCTCCATCGTCGCAGGTTCCTTCTCGGATGGCTCTCCGTGCATTATTGTAGAACTCCTTTGAAAATCCTTTGATGCCATGGATGGCTAAAACGTGTTGACCCAATTTGCTAAGGGCTTCCTCCTCGGTCTTGCCACAGGCCAAAAACTCGCAATCCAAGCCGACATCTTTGCAATAGAGTTCTTTATCCATATTCATCCTCCTTCAAAAGTCGATTTACTAAAACCCCCCTCCGACATCCTTTCAACTTAAATATAATTACTCCCATCCCATAATACAAACTTTCAGAATCTGATTGCAGATCGACTTATCAGTAACTATTTTTAATTTAACTGATCAAGAGACTTGCTAAAGACAAGGGTCCATCAAGTTAGACCCGAAGGAGGGTGACATGAAAAGCTTATTATTGGGATTTACATTGTGTGTGTTGGTGCTGGGAATGGTTGGCGTTGGGTTTGCCGAGCCCAAAATTACGGGAAAGACTGTGGAATACAGCGCTCAAGGTGTGGTCATGAAGGGTTACCTTGCCTATGATGAGAATGTTAAGGGTAAGCGTTCCGGAGTATTGGTGGTTCCGGAATGGTGGGGACTCAATGACTATGCACGCAGACGGGCGCGAATGCTGGCGGAATTGGGATATACCGCCCTTGCTGTGGACATGTATGGTGAAGGCAAGGTGGTACCGACCCCGGATGAAGCGGGAAAATTATCCTCAGAAGCGACGAAAGATTTCGACGTTTCGAAAGCTCGCTTCATGGCTGCCGTCGATTTCCTGAAGGGACAGACAACGGTTGATCCAAACCGTCTTGCCGCTATTGGATATTGTTTCGGGGGCGGCGTCGTGCTCAACATGGCGCGACAGGGGATGGATCTCAAAGGAGTCGTGAGTTTCCATGGAAGTCTGACCGCCGTCAAACCTGCTCAACCGGACAGCGTTAGGGCGAAAATCCTTGTTCTCAGCGGTGGCGCTGATAAATTCATCACCCCGGAGCAGATGGAGGCATTCAAGCAAGAGATGAAAGGCGCTGGCGCCGATTTTCAGTTTATCTCCTATCCAGGCGCCCTGCACAGCTTTACCAATCCCGAGGCGACCGAACTGGGGAAGAAGTTTAACATGCCGATCGCCTATGACGCGAAGGCCGACAAAGAGTCCTGGAGTGAAATGAAAGGGTTTTTGAGTACGATTTTTAAGGGTTAGAGAAGATTGAATATTGGTTCAGGAATGTCCTTCGTCTGGTTGGCAAGCTTTTCCAGACTCATCCAAAGGACAGGAACGTCCCATGTTTTTATCCGGACAAAGTGCCCCATCTGCGGGCGTTCCTTGGGCCGTTAAGACCCAGAGTTTGGGCGGCAAGACAAGGAGTGGCTTGCAAATGTTGAAGTAAGTTGGTATAAAATTCTTGGGGAAGAAGTATTGCCTCTTTCTTCGTTGAAGAAAAGGGTCAAAGAATTCCTTTACAGAGAATGTGCGGGGGAGGAGTGTTCATGAAAAAGCTTCTAAAGGTGACAGCGATTGTCTTGGGGATTCTGGTTCTTTTAGTTATCGTGCTCAGCATTGTCGTGAAAAGTTACCTCTCCAGTGATCGACTCAAGCCGATTATTCTTCCAAAGGCTGAAGCCATGACAGGGAGGAAGGTCCAGTTAGATGAGATCAACGTTTCTCTCTTTACGGGAATCATAGCCAAAGGATTGAGCGTGAAGGAAAGGGATGGTCAGAAAGACTTCCTGAAAATCCGGAGGTTTGTCCTTTCCTACAGACTTTTACCCCTTCTGAAAAAACAACTTGTCATCAGTAAGATCGAAATCGTTTCTCCTTCGGTTTCTATCAGGAAGGAGAGGGGAGGAAAATATAACTTCAGCGATATCATGGAAAAATCTTCCCAGGAAACCAAGAAACCTTCCGGGCCTGAACCTAAGTCGCTTCCTGTCTCCGTGGTTGCAGATCGGTTACTTATTCGAAATGCGAGTTTGGCTTTTGTCGATGAAGAGAAAGGCTTGCCGGACATCTCCATTGCTTTAGATGCAGAGTTTAAGGGGGGATTAGAAAAGGATGGCAGCCCCCGGTTGGATTTTGGTCTTGTTTCCTTCAAGGAGATCAAAGCGATACTGAAGGACCGCGAAGTTAGGGTTTCAGGTAAGATTGATATGGATGCCAAGACGATCCGGGCCAATCTTCAGACCGTGATCGGAAAGGATAACATTCAACTCTCGGCAACGGCCAAAGACTATCGTTCAGCGCCGGATATCGTTGCCAATATCCACGCCAAAACGCTCGACCTTCAGCAACTGATGGGGTTAAGCAGCGAGAAGAAAGGAAAGGGAGATGAAGGGGGGTTTCAAAAGAGTCAAAAGAAGGAGACCAAAGCAGGGCCCTCCGGGGGGGGGATGACGGAGAAGCTCAAGGCTTCGGGACAGATCACGGTCGACAAGGCCACCTACCAGGATTACACCATCAAAGAGCTTCGCATCCCTTACCAGTACGCAAAGGGGATCCTGAAGGTCGATCCTCTTGGGCTTCAGTTTTCCGGAGAAGGGTCCTTCACGGCAGAGGGGTCTCTCGATGGAAAACTTCAGTGTGCCGCGGAGGATGCGTCCAGCATTCAAAAGACCTTAAAAGGAACGGCCATTGCAAAGCTTGGCAAGGGAGCCATCAAACAATCCCAGATTTTCGATGCCATTGCGTCCCTCACCGGAATTTCTTCCTTGAAGAATCCCGGGTTTGACCAGGGATTATTCAATTTTGACGCGAAGGACGAAAGGATATATCTCGACGGCTGGGTCAGCTCTTCTCTTTTTAAGATCAGTCCGAGGGGCGTGATTGACTTCGAGAAGAGGCTGGACATACCGATAGAGCTTAAGCTCTCACCGAGCCTTACGGGAAACCTGAAAGGAAAGCTTGCCGCCGTCAAATTTCTCGATGATGAAAAGGGGTGGAAGGTCATCCCTCTCAGGATCAAAGGCACGACGGATAAGCCCAGCGTTACTCTGGATGAGGAAGGTTTAAGCAAACAATTAGGCAGTGGTTTGAAGAGAGAGATCGAAAGGCGTCTTCTGGAACCAAAGTCTGAGAAGTCAGGGAAACCCTCCGAGAAGAAGAAGGCAAAAGATGTTTTGAAAGACCTCCTCGGAGAATAACGAACAGGATTTCCCGGCTCTTTGACCCGTTCGACAGCGGTAAGTTCCGCTCAGGGTCAATCCCTGCCTACCGGCCCCGGTCCCGACCGAGTGCGGGGCAGGCAGGCTGAGCCTTCGACTCGGCGGCTCGATCAAGCTCGCCGAAGTCTCAGGCCGAGGGCAAACCCCAGCATTTATGCCGGGGAGACGAGGGGTTGCGTTCTGGACTCAGTTTTGATAGATTTGTAATAAGGGACTAAGGTCCCCGAACGACTCTTGTATATGAGGATATTAGGATGATTGTCTATAAAGTCTTCAGCAAGGATTATGAACACGAAAAACTAACGCTGCTGGGAATGCTGGCGGAGAGAAGGAATGATTTAAGGGGGAAAACCCGGGTCGAAGCCGGTCTGACCTGGGCCAGGTTGACGTTCGGCGATTCAGCAAAAGATAAGGAATCGATCATAGTCGTGCCGAAAGAGTTGGAGGCAGGACACGCTACAAGAGTGCTCATGAAAAGAACAGTATTCCATAAGGATGAGCTTCTGGATATGGTTGATCCTCTCGTTTTCAGCCAGAAGAAACAAATCCTGGCAAGAGGGGGTGAGACCAAGGAGGCGGAGAGCATTGACCTCTTGCCGGACGATTTATTGAATGTGATCGGAGAGGTTACTTCTTATAACGGGTTTTATGGTTTTTCTGAGAAGCCTTTTGAAGTCGTACCGGATCCCCAATTTTTCTATTCTTCTCCGAGCCACCTGAGTGTGTTGACTTCGGTGATTAACGGCATAGAAAGCAGAGAGAATATTATGTGCGTCACAGGGGAGGTGGGAACAGGGAAAACGACCTTCATTCACTTTTTCCTTCATTGCCTCGAAGAGAAGGTGAAGACAGCTCTCATCGCTTACCCGTCGAATACTTTTGAAGAGTTGGTGAGCAATATTCTTCTCAGCTTAGATCAGATTATTGTGGAAGAAACGAAGCAGGCACTCTTGAATCAACTGAATGGATATCTAACGGAGAAGATGGGTGAGGATAAGACCCTGGTCGTCATCGTGGATGAGGCACAGAACCTGCCTTCAGAGGTCATGGAAGAGCTTGGAACATTTTATGAGGGCGGCCGCTGGGTGGCGCGACTTCAGATCATTTTTGTGGGTGCACCTGAATTAGAGCATAAAATCAGTACGCCCCGTCTGAGGCAGTTCGGCCGGGAGATAGGGGTCAGGTGCCAAATCAGTACCTTAACTGATGAAGAATCAAAGAAATATATTGATCATCGACTCAAACTCGTCGGAAGCAGGAGTCGAGAAGTGTTCACCCCAGAAGCCATCTCCATGATTACTCGTTATGCGCGAGGATTTCCACGCGTGATCAATATCCTTTGTGATAATGCCTTTATGATTGGTTACAGCTTATCGAAAACAAGGGTCGATGAGGATATCGTTCGTCAAGCCATAAAAGAGATAGAGGTTCCGGCACTGCAAAAACTCATTCCCGGTAGAATTGTCAGGGCAGTAAAAGAATTTCGTTCGGTGGCACAGGCACTGGAATTTTTCAGAGGGAAATTCCTTTCGTTCTTCCATTTCTGACCTGGTTGGAGGGATCGTTCCGGGGCCGCCGTATCAAACCTTCACATGGTAATTCAATTTCAAGAGTGGTCTTAAAATGCAGGTCTATCGGTGAAGTGTTCAACTTCGTTTTCTGAAGGCCGCTTCTTGAATTGTGGCTTTGATTTCGCCTCACACTTGAACTGCCGATAAAAGTACCCCTTACCTTTACTTATTTCCGTAATGTACCTCCCGCTCCTTTTTCCTCTATCCCTCTCATTTTTCTGCGTGCCCGCTGAATCAAAGCAAAATCAGACTCACAGACCAGTAAAATTAGGGGCCAAAAATTCTTGTTGACATTTCTTTTTGAAGATAATATGATTGTTCATCAGATTTCACCATTTTTATTCATAAAGATTCATGAATCATCGATCTTATGGCTGATAAAAGGCAAAGGCAACGCATAACCATAAGTCTTGACGAGGACGCATTGAAGAGTGTTTCATCCATTGCTTCTGAAAATGATGTTTCAATAGCCCGCGTCGTTCGGCATGCAGTGGATAACTTCTTGAAAGAATGGAAAGAAGGCCGTCAAGTGCAACTTTTTCTCCCTTTAAGTAAAAAGAAAGGAGGGTAGTAGCATGGGTAATTTGGCGGAAAAATCCGGGAAAAATCCTGTCACAACGGAGACAGAAGAGAAGAAATGGGAACTTTTCGAGAACAGAGAGGCGAGATTAAGGGATCAGAAGCATCTTGAAATGGCATATGAATGGTTAAGGAACAGAGGGAAAATTGTGCTATTGAAAGGTGCGATCGAGAACCTTTAATCGAATCAACCTTATTTATTTATGACATGAAAGGGACGCTGGACTCGAATAAAACCTTTACGCAAAGTTCTTGTCATTGTGGCCGAGTGAGTCGAGGTTGTAGGTAATTTTTCGTCATCCAACGAACAGGACTCCGAAGAAAGCTTAGAAATCGGGTGGAGTCTTAGAACATGACAGCTTATGAATTCTATTACTGTGATGAAAAAGGGAAAGAGCACTTTATTGGGATACTGCCCGAGAGAAGGAAGAGCCTAGAGAGGATAACCAGGGAATCCGTCTTGAATTGGGGATGGAAGGTGATAGGCGATACTCCGGATGTCAAGGATATTTTTTTTGTAAGGGTAGATGTGTAGATTTCCAACCTAACGTACTGGAATCAGCAATATTCTGTCTATTAAGAACACATCTGAAAACCCCGTCCTGTGCCTGCCTGCCGGTAGGCAGGGGCGGGGTTCTTTATTTACGAGGAGAAATTGCCTGTTCTTTTGTTTTTACATGCTTCAACCAGCCGTTACCCTTTAAAGCCAACTTTGAGGAAACATTCGTGCACTCGTTCCTCAGAAAACAACCTTGCAACGGTTTAAAGGAACCTTCATTCGAGGCATCTAAAGAGCAAATGAAATTTATAATGGCGAGACGTGTCCCCGACAGCCCACTGTCTCGTTTTTCCAATATCCTACCTTGCCAATTTAGTGAACTTCGCACCTTCAATGGTTGCGCTTACCATCAAACCCTGCTGACCGAACAGGAATGCGACGATCGGATCATTCACATTCATCGTGTCCAGGGATTTTCCTGCTCCCGTATCGATCAGGGCCACTGACCCCTCCACCCCTGCCTTTCAGCCAGAGCCGGCCCGGAATTTCTTAAGGGCCTCGTCTTGCCTGAATACAAGAACTAAATTTGTCTTCTGGGCCCCGATCTGAACTCCGACCGAGCCCGCTGCGAGGCTGTAATAGGCAACCGTCTTTCCTTCAATCCTCAAGGCCCCTCACCTTACTGGCCCCCCACCCCTAGTCCTGCCTTCACAATGTTCGGGATGACGACCACGTCCTTGGCAGCATTGAGAAATTCTTTTGCGCCCTTCATATGCTTGGAGAAAAGCTTCAGCGCCTCATTGGCCTCTGAGTCAATCTCCTTGGCCGTTTTACCCGTGGAAACCTCAGCTAAAAAAAGGCTGAAGACGAATGTCACGCAGGCGGCGGAAACCAAAACTTTGAAAGTTCGTTTTGTTGTGTCGATTTTACTTGTTTTCATAGGAGGGTCCTCCTTTCAAAGAATGGTTTTGCGTCTCTATCTTGTCTTCTCTCTATTGCCCTTCTCGGATTCGATCTGTTCTCTCAACAAATTGTTGAATGGCTTTGAAATAATCCTTGAAGCCAGTCAACATGATGTCGTTGTGGGTGGCTGAAGGGATAATGAGGAGTTCTTTTTCCCCGGCTCCAAGTTGCTGATAGATCTCTTTTGCATTCTCAACAGGGACGAGGCTATCCCGTTCACCGTGCATGATCAGGGTGGGGAGGAATATCTTCTTGATCCTTTCGAGACATTCCTGGTCAATCTCTTCCAGACCCGTAACGAGTGCCGGTATTCCAAGATGAAACATGATCCTGACCACACTCGGAAAGCCACTCTCGACAATGAGTCCTGGCATTTCTTTTTGATAGTGGTAAGCCAGCTCCAGGGCAGAGATACTTCCCAGGGACCTCCCCATGACCCATAGATCTTTTCGCAGATTTCTTCTGGAGAGCTCCTCTCTGACCTCTTTAAAGATGACATGCGCATCTTGAACGAGACCGGTGAGGGTAGGGGTTCCGCTGCTGCCTCCATAACCCCTGTAATCGGCCACGACCAGGTTCATCTTCCTTTGATGATAAAAAGGAGAGATCTCATCATAATCGCTCACCACCTCGCCATTGCCGTGAAAAAAAAGAACCCATGGCCATTCGTGTTGGCCCGTGTAAAAACGACAAGAGATGGAAACGCCGTCAGCCACCCAAATAAAAAGGTCAAAAGCATTTCCAGGGCACGGGGTGAAATCTTTACGGGGATAAAAAATAAACTGTCGCAGAAAAGGTTGGTCGAGAGAAGAATAATCAATCATAATTTCAAATTTAGCATCCTTTTAGGAAGGAGGAAAGGGACTTCTTCAATTTATTACCCCCTTGACGATACTCTTTCCCATTATTAAATTATAGTGTAATCATTTCCTTTGAATCTACTCATTTTGGGAATATCTCAGGAGGTGTTTTGTGATACTGAAAATGTTAGTGGTGGGACCCATTCAGTCAAACTGCTATATCCTTGGTTGTGAACGAACGAGGCAAGCAGCGGTCATCGATCCGGGGGGAGATGTGGACAAGATATTAATGGCACTGGCCAAAGACAACTTGCGCTGTGTCTATATTATCAATACCCATGGCCACTTTGACCATTCAGGCGAAAATAAGCGGCTCAAGGAGGTGACCGAAGCTCAACTGATCATCCACCGTGCCGATGCTCCTATGATCATGCATCAGGGAGCCAGCAGCGGGATGTGGGGGATGAAGGTCGAAAATTCTCCTCCGCCTGACCGTTATGCGGAAGAGGGAGAAGTCATTACCTTTGGCGACATCTCGTTGAAGGTGCTCCATACTCCGGGCCATTCCGGAGGGGGGATATCACTGGTGACCGACAGGATGGCATTTGTGGGAGATACCCTTTTTGCCGGGTCCATCGGACGGACCGACTTCCCCGGAGGCGATCATGAGGCCCTCTTACGGAACGTGCGGGAGAAAATCTTTCCTCTGGGTGACGATGTCGTCATCTATCCAGGGCACGGACCAAAGACGACGGTTGGAAGGGAAAAAAAGACGAATCCATTCTTTGCCTGACAACCTCAAATATAAAAAGGATGCTGACGATGGAAGGAAGTTGGTCCATATAGGGAGCACATGATAAACTTATGAGTCATAGGAAAGGAGTGGGGGGATGGGAGAAAAAACACCGACACGCCAGGAGGCTTTAGAACTTCTGCATCAGTACAATGAAAGCGACAGCTTGCGCAAGCATGCCTATGCCGTTGAAGGGGTGATGCGCTACATTGCCAGGAAGCGCGGCGAGGACGAGGAGAAATGGGGAATCGTCGGTCTTATCCATGACCTCGATTATGAAAGGTTTCCCGATCAACACTGCTCCAAAACAGGAGAAATCCTCCGGGAACATGGGTGGCCGGAGGAGTATATCCGGGGGGCTGTCTCTCACGGATGGGGGAGATGTTTCGACATCATGCCACAGACAGATCTGGAAAAAGCCCTGTATGCTATTGATGAGCTTACCGGGCTCGTCGTCACGACGGCCCTGATTCGCCCCTCAAAGAGTGTCCTGGATGTTCAGGTGAAATCGGTGAAGAATAAATGGAAGGACAAAAGGTTTGCAGCGGGGGTGGATCGGTCAGTCATCGAAAAAGGGGCGGAGATGTTGGGAATGGGATTGGATGAGTTGATTGAGGACACGATCAAGGGGATGCAGGAGGTTGCCGAAGCCATAGGACTGAAAGGGAATCCAGGATAAGTCTTTCCCTGTGTGCCTCAGTTCCCCCTCACCCTTCCCCTCTCCCCACCGGGGAGAGGGCGGGGTGAGGGGCGCAAAAGCCTGCGATTTCTCCTGAAATCATCCGCTCTATGGCTTTGTCGAATCGGATAATCATCTCTTTTCTCCATTCTTCGTCAATGGAGACAACCTGGGAAGCCACCTGTTCACAATAACCGCAACTTTCGCAGTCCGTGTGAAAGCAGTCTGTTTTTTTGAAACGGTCGAGAAAACCGTTGAATTTCGAGTTGTCGATGTAAACCTTTCCGGGAAAAGGCTCCTTGAGGACTTCCATTGCTTCTTCCATAACCTCGGGCTCGATGAGGTCGGCTCGTTGAAGGACCTCCAGGTTGGGTGATAGGAAGGCGCCTTGCTGGGGGAGGGACAGGAGTTCTACCAGGTTCCCTTTATAGTTTTTTTGCTCGTAGGCATTGACGATCTGAACTAAGCTTTCTGTTCCCCTGAACCTCTCCACGAGCTTCAAACAGTCTATTCCTAAGACCTCGTAATCGGAAACATCCTCAGGCCGTATCCAGCGGGACTTGATCAATTCGGCGGGCCGAAACAACTTCAGGCGCTGGCAGGCGAGCTTGCAATAGTCCGGTGCAAACCCCCCGCATGGATGACCCTCCTGGGAGCCATGGGAGACCATATTCCGGTGGTGGAGATCGAGGGGACATTGAAAGAGGCAGCAGTGATTGGCGATCAGTTCAATCTCGCAATCGACGGCCTCCCGGATGGAGCGCAGAATCCGAAAATCGCGGCCGATGGATTCAGGAAGGATAATCTTATCCGCCCCCAAATCTTCCCAGTAATGTGCCAGGTGAACGTTCTGGACACGGGCGAACGAAGAGACGCAGACCCTGAGTTTAGGGAAATCCCTCTTCACCATCTGAAGGAGGAAGGGAAGGGTAAGGGTAACCATGCCGGCCCCGGTCGAAGCGATCCAGTCTAAATGCTCCCTGATCTTCTTGTATCCTTTTTTGGTGAACTCCAGGTTGTCAAGACAGGTCGAGTTGATGAGATAGTTGAAGTCGAGGCCTCTCTTTCGGGCCTCGGCGGTAAAGGAGGCCACTTCTTTCTTTCCCACTTTGGGAATGAAGAGGGCCATCCTCCCTCCTCCCAGGGGGTCGTTCCACATCTGTCCGTAGAGGCTCTCGACCGAGGTCCCCTTCAACTTCTCTAATAAACCTAAGTCCCAATTGGTGGCTATGGAATAATGCATCGCTGACCTCTCTTCCTCGAGATTCCTTCTATTTTTTCATTCCAACGGTCCAGTCTTTCTTCTCCACATCGCACCAGCTGAGCAGAGATGCCAGAGGGGAAACTCCGTCATGGTGCCACATCATGGAGGGGACGGGCATCTTTCCAGGAGAAGTAATTCGAGCTAACCCCAACTCCCCCAGCCTCCTCATAAACTCCGTTTCACGCTCATCCCCGATGGCCACGGCTGCATTCTGCAAGTAGGGAGCGATAGACTTTAGGGAGGGCAGTACCTGAAAAATATCTTCCACCCCATAGATCCGGATGAAACGATTCAAAGGGGAGGAAGAGAATGTTCCCGGATCCTTTTCATAAACGATTGTCCAATCCGTTCCATGAGGCGAGGCGAACAGAAGAGCCTCCTCGCCATTTAACTCCCTGAACTCATATTTGGCTCTAAGCTGATGGATGGCGGAAGCTTCCCCCGGGGAAATCTTTCCTCTGGGCATCTTTCGATTTAAACGTTCCATGGCTTCTGCCAGGGTCCGGCAGAATTCTTTCGGAGAGACCTCCCCCCCGGCTTCCAGATAATAGATATGGGGAGCGAGGCACGCCTGTTGGTCGAACATGGAGCAATCATATGCAACAGAGGCTGCCAGTTCCTCCAATCTCTGGCGGCTCAATCTCTTCCGGCCGATGATTCCAAACCCCAGCTTGTGGCTGTGTAGAAGGACCTTCACCCCCCGGGGGACCTTCTTCCTGAGGGAGTCACAGGCCTCGACCCCGCCGAACATGATGACGGCATCGGCTTGATGAAAGGCTGCTCCTTCAATCTCTTCTTCTCCCCCTCGCCAGTAAAGGACAGCCATGGATTTAGCCATCTCCGGATCGATCTCTTCGATCGTCTTGAGATAGAGGGGAGCAAACGTCGGTTCTCCTGCGGCCACTTTTCCCAGACAGGCGGCTTTCAGAAGGATAGCCCTCATGAAGAGGAGATGGGGCAGGGCGGGAATATTTTCAGAGAAAATGGAGACGATGAGCTTCGGGCCAAAGGCCCGGCTATAACCTGCCAGCTCCGGGGAGTATTGAAAATCATCAAGAAAGAGAGGATTTTTGATTTCGGAGCAGAGAGCACGCCAGATGTCCTCCCGCAGGGAACTCTCCATCTCCACGTCGATACTGGCCTCCACCACCTCTCGAGAGAAGTGGGTGATCGCAGGAATGGTCTTGACCGCGAGTTTCCGAAGCGGATAATCTCTTTCAAGCCATCTCCGGGATGCCTGATCAAGGACATCGATGATTTTCCCGATTGGAATGCCGGCAAGGTATGTCTCCCGGTTCTTCTTCAGGTGATCGGTCAAGGCCTCCACAAAAGATCTGCTGATCTGAGGGATTTTTAGATGAATCGTGATGTCTTCATCCTGATAGACCTCGGTTCTAAAGGCCTTCACTTGAGCTCTAAAATCCGCAGGAAGATAGTATGCATCCACTTCGATGATTTCCATCGTCAAACCTTTCGAATTTGGGTCATTTCATCGATCGTCAAAGAGCAGCCTCTCGCTTCCCCTTCTCTGGTTCTGCCGTCAATCTCAAACCCTTCTGGAGTGATCCTCCCCAGGTCATCGGACTGAATGGCCAGAAGATGCCCCCGGTTCGCCAGGTCAAAGTGCCGGAGCAATCCCGTCCGACCCGGGGGAAGCGGCTCCAGAGTGTCCGGGTTCACCACCAGGGTTCTTGTCCAGGGAGGGTTGATCTTGGCTTTCGAGAGATTTGTTCCCTGAAGGGTGTTCCTTAAGGTATTGTCATAAAACTGAGAGCTGATCTCGGTCATTCCAAGGAGATTGACACAATAGTCCTTTGCGACTCCGAGGAAATCCTCGCAATCGCTGACGAACTCCTCCCGTTTCACTTCCCTGCTTTTTCCTTTAAATCCTCCGGCATCGAGAATGCGGGAGCCCGGGGGAAGTCTGAACCTGAACCCCTTTTCACGGCAGGTATCAAAGAAATTGACAAAGCCGAAAGAGCCGCCGCAGATCGTTATGGGAAACCCCTCTGCTTCAGAACGGCGTAACCCATCGACGAGCACTCTAATATCGAAGCCTTCCTTGCCGATGAGAAAGCGGCTTTGCGATGATCCAAAGTATTCCATCAATCGATTCATCCCGTAAGCCATCACCATCGTCGAGACGATCTCCGGTGAGGGGGCGATGACCAGGAGGGTTGTCTTGATCTTATCCGGAAAGAGGAAGGAAGAGGCAGCTTGATAAATGGTGGCATCCATGAGCCTGAGCCCTCCTTCGTCGTAATGGACCTTTCCCCTTTCATCCGGTCTCGTCGTTCCGCTTGTCATAAAAGTCCGTACCGCGCTGGAGGGAAGCATGGCGAGTTCCATCACTTTGAAGGCATCGGTGGGCAGAGCGGGAATCTGATCCCAAGAAGAGATCTTTTCCGGGGTACCTCCGCGCTTTTCACAGTAGCGCCTGTAAATGGGAATATATTTGACTTGGAGTTCAAAGATCCGAAGGGCAAGGCGATTGAATCCTTCTGAGTCCTGATGATCCGTCCCCCTGCGGATATAGGACAGGATCTTTTCGTCGAGATCTAATACCTCTTTGGGTAACTCCATCTTCACCCTATCTCCATAAGCAACAAAGGATCGCTTTGTAAAATCGCTGCAAAATTCCTCTCAAGGTGGACACCATTCACATTCCATCAATATGGAAGGTGATCATCTTCTTTTCTACTAAATGGAGCAACATCCTCTTCAAATCTTCTGTCGGGATGCTCTTTTCTCTGGCGATCTCACGAATGGAGAGATTCCCATCAAGTTTTTTCGCCAGCCATGTCCATCCCTTTCTTAATCCAGCCTTCATCTCTCTTTGAGAAACCAAGGATTTTGGAAGAAATCGATCATTGAGTGGAGGGAGTTCCTGAAAGTGAGCCGGAATGAGAAAATCGGTCGGCCGGTAGGCGAAGAGGGATGGGGCAATTCCGAACTTTTTTTGGTAGACATAGCGATAAGCGCTCAGCCCTCCTGCTATTCCCTGGGCCACTGCCCGGGAGAAGGAGTTGTAGCCTCCGGATGTCACATCTCCAACAGCAAATACCCCAGGAATGGAAGTCTGCATATCCTGATCCACTTTGATGAAAGGTGAATTGAAGTCCTCAGCCTCTATCTCAAATCGCCAGGCGGGCGAGAGTTCATAGGAGTTGAAATCAAGGAGGACCTTCGGACAATGGATCTTGCGAGAGCCTTTGGGTGTTCGGAGGGTCAGTCCCTGGAGTCTGCCATCCCCCCAGTATCTTTCCACCCAACCTCGAAGCACATCCTCCGTATCCTCTCCTTCGCCCTCCATGATGAATAATAGAGGAGATTTGCCTGCGTTTAGACCTCTGATCAAAGGAATCAGGTTTTGCAGCTTCTCGCTTCCCACAATGACCAACCTTGGTTCCCATTTTTTGCTGAGAAGCTTCTTGAGGTGAGAGATGATGAATTCATATCCCATACTGGTTACTTCAAGGCCCCGTCCCAGGTAGTCCCTCTCATTGACCAGAACCTTGATCCCGGTGGCAATGATCACGGCTAATGAACGGAAGACTTTGCCGTCAGAAGTAAAGACCTCTTTTATTTCGTCTTGAAGGTTGATCCGGTGGACCCTTCCCTGATGGACCTGTACCTGCAAACTCTCCGTATCCCTCAGAAGGCGTCTGACAATCTCCTTCCCCTGGATCTTCCATGAAGGTCCTGTGAAGATACATCCCCGCCAGCCGGCTAAACCCCCGAGATGGGAGTTCTCAATCAGCAGGGTGCTGCAAGGGATGGCCTTGTATCTCTTGACCCATCGGGCCCGGATGGCCGCATTGAGCCCGGCCGGCCCTCCTCCCACCACAATCACATCCCAGTCATACCTCATCTTTTTCTCTTCGAAGATAGGGGATGAGCCCCCCCGCCTCCAGGACCTTCTTGATATGGGCGTCAATGGGAGAGAAAAGAAAACGTTTCTTATCCGCCAGTTCAATCCATCCTTCTTCAATGGAAAGGAGGACGAAATCTCCACCCTTCACCCGTTCCTGGATATCCCGGCACTCAAGGGCCGGGAGGCCCAGGTTGGCCAGACTCCGGAAGAATATCCTGGCAAAAGATGCGGCCACCACCCCTCGGACCCCAAAGCTTCTTAATCCTCTGACCGATGTCTCACGGCTCGAACCACAACCGAAGTTCTCCCCGGCGACGATGATGATTTCTTCATCTGAGGAGTCCCTCTTTGCATTCGTGCCCAATCTCTCCATCCCTTCAACCAAACCCTCCTTCACCCTCGCCTCGTTCAGGCTGAAGTAGGGAGAAGGATGGAGGATGTCGGTATTGATATGATCCCCTAATTTCCAGACCCGGCCTGTGATCCTTTTGGGAAGTCCCATCACATCACCTCCCTGGGATCGATGATCTTCCCTGCCAAGGCAGAGGCTGCGGCAGTCAGAGGAGAAGCCAGGTAGATTTTGGAAGAGGGGTCCCCCATCCTCCCCTGAAAATTTCTGTTGGACGTGCTCACACATTTCTCCTCTGCTGCAAGAATCCCTTTATCGATGCCCCCGCACAGACCGCAGCTCGGATTCAGAACCACCCCGCCTGCTTCCAAAATGACCTGAAGATATCCTTTCTCCATTGCCTCTTGATAGATCTTCTGGGAAGCGGGTGTAATGAGGAGTCTTATCCCCGAAGCAACCTTTCTCTTCTTAAGAATACGGGCCGTCAGTTCAAGATCCCGCAGCCTTCCTCCGGTGCAAGAGCCGATGAAGACCTGGTCAACCTCTTCGCCTTTTATCTCTTCAATATTGACGACATGGGCAGGACTGTGAGGAAGGGCGACTTTAGGTTTAAGTGATGAAAGGTCTACACTTAATTTCTGAGTATAGGGAAAATCTTCGTGAGAAAAATTTTCCCAATGGTTCGAATGGCCATCTCTTTCCTTCAAATAATTCTCTGTCACTTGATCGGGAGAGAAAAGCCCGTTCTTCGCCCCTCCCTCAACAACCATATTGCAGACGGCGAACCGATCGTCCATGGAGAGGACACCGCCATCGTCACAAAACTCGAGCGCCTGATAGCGGAACCCTCCTTCTCCGAATCTTCCCAGGAGATCGAGAATAATATCCTTTCCCATGATGTAAGGAGGGAGTTTTCCCATGAGATCGATTCGGACTGCCCTTGGAGACCTGAGCCATGTCTTCCCAGTCATCAATGTATAAAGAATATCTGTTGAACCCATCCCCGTTGCTAAACATCCAAGAGCTCCGGCAGTGGTTGTGTGGGAGTCGGCCCCGAGGACTAACATGCCGGGCCTTAACCAGGGCCCTTCGATCAAGAGCTGGTGGCAGATACCTTGATAGATGGACTGGTGAGGTAATGCCTCAACCTTGGCAAAGGAGATGACCGCTTTTGCGATATTAGCCCGTTCAATGGTGGAGGGAGGGGCAAAATGATCGACCGTGACGAATACCCTCTCCTTGTTCCAGATCCGACCTCCCAAATCTTTTAGTTCTGAAAGGAGAAGAGCAAAGGTCGGGTCAGGCAAGAGGACAAAGTCGACATCGACGCCATAGTATTCGCCCTCTCTTCTTCCGTCCGAGTGTTTCTGGATGATTTTACCCGTATGTCCTTCACCCATCCTTTTTCAGAACCCCTTTTGCGATATCCCAGAAAGCCTCTAACGGGAAACTGAGAGAGCCTTCGTAATAGGATCCCATCTCTTTCGCCATCCGATGGATCTCCGCCTTACCCTTTGCCATCTTTCTCTCCTTCACCTTTTGAAGAATCTCCTTCAGCTCTTCCTCGTTTGCTTCATATCCCCTTTGCCCCAGGAGATGCATGATGGTCTGGGTGCCTGTATGCTTTCCCAGGACGAAAGAGGATTCCCTTCCCACTTCCTTCGAATCGATGATTTTGTAAGTCTGGCTGTTTTTGAGAATGCCATCCACATGGATTCCCGATTCGTGGCGAAAGGCATTGAGCCCGATGATCGGGGCATGGGGAGGGATGAAGAACCCTGAGCACTGCTCCACGAGCCGGGAAAGGTTGTAGAGTCCCTGCAGATCGATTCCATGTTGCCGATGGAAGATCTTCTCCAAAGCCAATGCCACCTCATGAAGGGGAGGATTTCCAGCCCGCTCGCCGATCCCGTTGACCGTGACCGAGGGATAATTCACTCCGGCTTCTATGGCAGCCAGGGTATTGGCTGTGGCCAGACCGAGGTCATTGTGACAATGGGCACCCAACTCCATCTCTTGTGGAATTTGGTCTCTCACTTTTTTAACGAGGTCCTTCATCCTGAAGGGTTCCATCACGCCCACCGTGTCGCAGATAAAGGCACGTCGGGCTCCCTGGTGAAAGGCGTGAGAAAGGATTTCACAGAGAAATGGGATTTCGGCCCGTGCCGCGTCTTCTGCCGCCAGGTTGATCAAGAGTCCCTTTTGATCGGCATACCGTATCACATCCCCCATCAGTCTCTTGACACCCTCTTCATCCAATCCAAGCTTTGAGCGCACATGGAGGGGGCTCACCGGGCAGATGATAAACACCTCTTTCACATTACATTCAGAGGCCTGGTCCACCTCATCCCTTTTAAGCCGGATGGATACTCCGATGGATGCCCTGAGTCCCTGATGGGCAATGGCAGAGATGGCTTCCCTCTCCTCTGAAGATATGGATGGCATTCCCACGTCGAGAATGGGCACACCGATTCGGTCCAAAGCTTCGGCAATTTGAACCTTCTCCTCCTTGGTGAAATAGACTCCGGGAGACTGCTCGCCCTCTCTCAGGGTCCCATCCACAAAGTTAACCCGTTCAGGGTTAACCCTGAGAGAGACCTGACCTTCAGGTTGGAGAGTCGAAGGGTTCACGTTACCCACGGCCACCTCTCGAACGCCAACTCATGTAACGGCATAAGAGCCTGCCCCAAAAGGGATCGCTGGCTTTCACCGGATTAGGATGGAAGGAACAGAAATCCCGACACTTGGCCTCTCGTAAGACCTTCTCAAAATTTTGTGGGTTCAGTTCCTTTCCATCTCCCAGATAGTCAGGGATAGAGTAGCCCAACCCTCCGCTCTCAGGAGAGCTCATTCGATAGAAGTCAGCAAAGGTCTGCTTGGTCGAAACAATCCCGAACTCCTCCGGATGGAGGTGCCAGGGAGAGGCAGGCTCCAGGGATATCGGAGCAGACCAGATTCTCCCTATATTCCTGAACCTTCTCTTCATCTCTCTTTTCAAGGCAGCGGTCTTAGATAAATCAGAATATCTTTCTCCGGGGATTCCCATAGCGAAGAAGATATCGGTCCTGATCCCAAACTTTTCTGTTACGGAGATGGCCTGGATCAATTCCTCGTTGGAGTAAGTGAAAGTCTTGTTACGATGCCTTACCCTTTCATCCCCGGACTCAGGAGAGAGGGCGATCATCGAGCCGTCAAGAATGAATGTATTTGCGAATTCCCGGATGAAGCGCTCTGAAGGGAGCGAGAAGGATTCAAAGTAAGCCCTTGTGCGCACCTTCTTTTTTCTCAATAGGGGGAATAATTCTAAATAATATTTTTCTCCTTCTTTCCCCGGATCGAAGGCGATGTTGAACATCTCGTAATCTAATTCGAGCGCTTCGGCCATCGTGTTAACGACGGCTTCCGGTGAACGGAAAACCACTCCCTTTCTGCCATTGACTCTTTGCTGGGCCTCCGCACCCCCTCCGCACCAGGTACAGTTTCCAAAACACCCCCTGCCAATATTGAGAGGAAAGAGGGGAGGGCCAAGATGAAAGTATTTCCTATTCTCCTCCTTGGAGAGCCCTTTGGCCCAGACAAAAGGCATTCCCATATAGCGGATGTAGGTCTCCTTTCCATCGAGGAGGGAAAGATTGGTGTACGAGGATCGGTCCAGATCCGCTTCAGAAGCCACATAGGAGAGAGGATTTTCTTTGATCTCACCATCTTTTCTCCAGGTGAGGTTGGGGATGCTTTCCCAACCCCTTCCTTCCTTCACAGCATTCATCAGCGCGATAAGCGGGATTTCAGCGTCGCCACGGATGATCGCGTCCAATTGAGGAAAAGAGCTCAGAATCTCTCTGTGAAAAAGACTGGCAGTGTATCCACCCGAGAGGATGGTAATATCCGGTCTATTCTCTTTTATTTCCTTGGCGATCCTCATCACCTCATACGACTGCGGGTGAAAGTGGAGCGGGATCGCAATCACCCTGATCTCCTTATCCTTCAAATAGGCGAGGGGTGAGGAGGTCTTCTTTTCGATCCACTCCAGACCCAGGTGTAAGATTTTGGTCTTATATCCTTTTTGTGCGGCAAGGTCAGCAAGGGACAGGGTCCCCATCGGGAGAAGGTTGACGGTCATATACTCGCCGAAGGGACGGTAGAAATTGGAGAATTTGGGCACATGAATAAAAAGGAGATCAAGAGATTCGGTCATTAGCTGAAATGTTTTGTTTTTTTGATGGCGTTATTGATTGGAGGATTTTTAAAAGTTGGTAAATTATAACCTATCTTTCTTTTTTAAACTACATTCTCTCCTTATGTGGAGACCACCTTGCAATGCCATAATCCAGTGATTACCTTAGAATTAAGAGGAGGTTAAGAGCATGGCTGATCATACAACGGGAGAGAAACAGTTGAGCTGTAGAGATTTCAGACAGGACTGTGGCTTTACCGTGCGGGGCAAGACAGAAAAAGAAATATTGAACAAGTGCCAGGTTCATGTCTGCAGTGCTCACGGGAGATGCAGCACCTCACCTGAAATGCGAGAAAAAATCAGATCTCACATCAGGGATGTCATGTGAGTTTGGCTTTTGTTTAAGGGAAGTGTGGTTTAGGTTATAATTAGAAAAAGGAACAAGGATTTTCGGAACCCGCAAATCTTATCAGAAGACTGAAAGGGTCCAAGCTTTCAGAGGCTATGGTAAAGAAAACCAGAAAGCAAAGGCTTTCTGGGAAAAGCGGGCTTCGAAAAAAGAGACCCAGCCAAAAGGTGGATTTTTTTGTTGACAGGAAAATCCGTGATTTGGGGACGGTTCTCGTATTCATTAATAATAACTGGCAGATACAGACTGTTTTGTGATCTACTCCATTTCGGTTTACGGGCACCAAATAATTTTTCCAGCCATTGCCAAAGCCTCCTCATTGTGTTATATATAATTCTGACAAGTTGAGATTTCGGAACCCGTAAATCTTATCAGGAGAACCGGAAAGGGTAAAACCTGGAAGGGAGGAATGGTAAGATAGCCAGAGAAAAAGATCTTTGGTGAAGAGCGGGGTTCGAAAAATGGAAGCCCGCAGAGAGTGAGTTTCCCTCTTTGGCGGGTTTTTTATTTTAACCCTTAACATTTTATTCGGAGGTTACTATGTCAACAGGAAAAGTGAAGTGGTTTAACGATCAGAAGGGGTTCGGATTTATTTCACCGGAGAGCGGCAAGGACGTATTTGTTCACCACTCGGCAATCACAGGAGAGGGATTCAAGTCCCTTAAAGAGGGAGACGAAGTGGAGTTCGAAACCACGCAGGGTCCTAAAGGCCCTCAAGCCTCAAACGTAAAGATTGTTGGTTAAGCTTCTAAGAGTTTTAGAAGAACAAATGTCCGGTGACAAAAAAGTGTTTTTAGATCCAAAAAACACTGAAGAATCAAAATTTCGGGACTTGCAAATCTTATAAGAAGCCTGAAAGGATAAAACCTTTCAGGAGGTATGATAAGAGAAACCAGAGAGCGAAAGCTTCCTGGCAAAAGCGGACTTCGGAAAAAAAGAGCCCAGCCGAAAGGTTGGGTTTTTTTTTGAGGGGATAAGGATCAGTCCGGGGATTTATGAAATTCTTCCCAAACACTTCTCTGATCTTTCGACGGTGATATGTTAATTTCGATTGACTGACCTGGGCTTCATACTTGATTGCAGGTCAAAATGATTTGGACCAGATAAGGGTCAGACTGCTTCCAGCCTTCCCATCGCGGAGAAAGCCGGCGTCCCACGCACATTCGATATAAAGTTGGGATTTCCAAAGAAAACCGCTCGTCACAGCAATTGCCGCCGTCTGCCCATGATCGCTCTTGAATCCTATCTGGTTCGACGCGATAATGGTTGCCCGGTCGCCCCAGATAAAGGCACCGCGCAATTCGAGATATAGAAAAGGAAGGAGCTCGCGCCGGTATTCCAGATTGATGAGGAGATATTTGGAAACAAGAGTGACCGTGTCCAGAGCCCCTGGATAATTTGGGCGATGGAGGTCATCCGTTTCTTGGGCGAAAGGGCCGCCATCAAGGCGGAAGACGTTGTAGCGGTCGGCGCTCTTCTTGTCCATGAAGCTTCCGTGAACACTAGCAACAAGGCGATTTTTCTCCGACAGGCCGGGAATGCCGAAGGCGCCCACAAGGTATCCTGATAATATGAGGTAGTCCTGGGTATCCTCCTTTTTGAACGTGATGGTGCGATTGCCATAGTCCGCCCAATTTTCACGGTAAACGAAGTCCAGATCAAATCCTGCAGCCATCCCTGCGTGGGGGAGTTCCATGAGGTTTCGGCGAATCCCGTCGTAGCGTCCCCTGAGCTTTACACCATACAACATCGTATCGGGCGGCAGCTTGACATCTGGACCGGTTTCGCTTGTCTCTTTGGAATACAAATATCCTACCCGGCCAAGAATCTGGAGTCTCAGATCGTTATCGACCTGGTAAGGGGCGACGGGGTAGCGAAGTCCAGCACCGAGGAAACCAGAAAGCGTCCCCCATTTCAAGGAACTTTCATCTACCCCCTCATTGCGGCGGAATCCCTTCTCGCTAAAGGGAATGGTATAGTTTTCAAAACGGGCAAGGAGCTCGGATTTTCCGAAGCTCTTCGCGCCGTCCGCTTCGTTGACGAGTCCACTGGCCACGATACGCACCCGGGATTGTTCCCACGTGCGTCTCATGTAAAGGGCAAAGAGTGGCTCGACGGTTGTATCTGTTAGCTCCGAAAAGTAGAAGGCTCCCCCCAGCTCCACGGAGGTCAGGTTGCCCCTGTCTCTGGCAGGGATAACGATGCTTCGTCCCATAAAGTTTAAACGGAATGGTTCCCCGGCAAGGGGCGTATGATATTTCCCGTCAATGTCTTGCGGTGCTGGCTCACCCGGCCCTGAAGCTACAGTTTGGGTTGTCTCCTGTTCGGCAAGTGCAAGTTCTTGCTTCGACCAAAAAGGAAGAATCAAGAGGATGAGAAGAAGAATGGGAAGCGAAAAGTGTTCAATTCTAACACGAATCTCTTTGACCGTGCCTTTCATTGTTCTTCTTTTTCGTTTCATTTCTGAGGCCTTAGCGGCTTAAGGTGTCGTTGTCGGGGAAAGTTTGTTTTCATTAGGTCCCCATTGAGTGACCTGCTTTTTATCTTCTTCTCCAGAGAGCTTTCCCTTTCTGAATATTACCAAAACGGTAAGGGGAATTCTATTTTTTAGAGAGAAAATCTCGGTGAATTTATGAAATTTTTTCCAAACACCTCTCTAATCTTTCGAGGATGATATCTGAATTTCGATTTACGCTGCTAGAAATAATGGACCGCTGGAATTTCTAACGGGGCTTGCGTAGCCTTCAATACCTCTTCCGTAAAAAAATCCCGCATTCATAGACACCATTTAGACAGTCTTCTCCGGTTTGATTCTTACTGGAAGAGCAAAAAAGAGCTTGGGACATTTTTGTCAATGGATGTGGAATTTTGTACCAATAAAACCGAAGATTACCATTAATTCTAAAATGGGCCTATGAGATAATCTATTGAATACATTCTTAAAATAATTATTATCTACCAAATAATTATTGTCAAACCTTTGGTACATTTCTTGCTCTTTTTAAGTAGATCTCGTAATCAAAATACCACAAACCCATATAGCGTCCTAATAGTACCAATCCGAAAAGTTTTGAAAAGTGAAATGATGTAATTACATTTTTACGTAATCAAAACTGTCAGATCAGATCTCAGTAACCCTGTTCAGAAAAAAGTATGCTTTTGATTGATATCGTTCACTCCACTTCAAGAGGGCTACCGCATGCCTCCCGCTCTGCGGGAAGAGATTCACTGTATTAACTCTTAAACAGATAGGAGGAACAATGTATAGTAGACTGAGAGCATGGCAAAATGCAACAAGAGATGCAAAGAACAATCTTCCCGGCAGGAGCGACCCGCAATTCTCTTCGTTTGAGAAAGAGCTGATGGCAATGGCCAGAAATGAGGCCCGACAAATAACCTCTTCCTATGGCCCCCAATTAGAGGTCCTCAATGGAAGATACAAGCCCTTGCTCAAGGATTATGAACGAATTTCCAAAGACTACGATGCGCACGCTGCCAGTATCGGCCGCAGCGAACCAAGTGTGGAGTTGTCCAGGATGAAGTACTATGTGCTGATGGCTTTATTTGTCCTGGGTGAAATCCCTATGAATTCGCTTGCCTTCGCAGTGTTTGGAGAAAACCAGATTTTTACTTGGATCATGGCGGTCGGCGTGGCCGTCGCCATTCCATGGATTGCCCACGCCATGGGGATTCTTCTCAAACGTTGGTCTGTCCCATTGTGGAAGAATGGGATCGCCGTCGGATCACTTCTTTTCCTGACGATTGGCGGCCTGGTGGCGATCGGTTACGTCCGTGTCCAGTATCTGGGGGACCTAAGCAAAACGGGAGCCGTTGGCAGCTTCGGCAACAGCACCCTGATCGGGGCCGCTTTTGTCGGTCTGAACCTGGTCATTCTAGCTGCGGCGACACTCTGCTCCTATTTTGCCCATGATACGGATTCCATGCTGGAGCATTTACACCGTAGGACAAACCAGCTCGATAAGGCCAGACGAGCCGTCGAATCAAAGTATCGGGAAATCCTAACCGAGCAACAACAAAAACTGCACCGGATTCAGCAACGAACCCAGGAGATCATCCATTACTACCGCAAAATCAACCTGCGCAAGCGCCCGGACCATGAAAAGCCCAAATCCTTTGACCGGGATCACGAGTTAGGTGTAGAGTTTGAAAATGAAGGTGAAGGCAAGAAATTGGAGACCGAGGCTACCCCTCTGAAGATGGTGGCAGCCGGTCAAACCCGTTCATAATATTTGAGGTGGGAAATCCAAATGAAACAGCAGCAACTGAAATTACTGGGGATTATCATTATTGGCGCACTTCTCTTATGCAGCCCATCGAACTGGAGTGGTGAAGCCTTCGGGAAATCCGAAAACTCCCTCCCACATCCACGACTCATCATTATTCTTGTGGACATGTCAGCCAGTGCCGATCAAGCTCGGCGTACGGTCTGTAAGGATGCGTTTGAGAAGATCTATCAAAACCTTCGGCATGGGGATCGACTTGTGGTAGGGACCATCACCAGTCAATCCTATATCGAATTCAGGCCAACCGTGGATGAGGAATTTCCGAAAAAAACGGTCTGGGATAACCGCTTGCAGTATGAGAAAAAACTCACAGATACCAAGGAGAAGATTCGGAGGGAGGTGAATAAACTCTTATCGCACAAGCAGGGGACTCCGCTGACGGAGATCTTAGATTCGCTGAATATTGCAGATACCATTTTCCATGACGAGAAGGAGCGTCAAAAGATTTTGGTTATCCTTTCGGATATGATCCAGGATTCCAAGGAGTACAAATTTGATAAGGACAAGATTACAGACGACTATATTCATAATGTCATACGATCTCGGCAAAAGAACAAGCTCGTGCCAAACCTTGCCAATGTCAAGGTCTATGTGGCAGGGGCCAGTGCGGCTGACTCCGATAAATTTCGAGCGATACAAGCATTTTGGGCTCGTTATTTTGCCGAAAGCAGAGCGGATTTTTCCCCTCATCGGTACGGACATTCCCTGATCAGTTTTGAAAATGGTCCCAACTAAACCCTCCCCAAAATGAAATGCGGTCGTCGGGCCTGCAATGCCTGCTGGTTTAACGTAACGATTGGTCAGCCTCGCCTATTCACCAGTTCCGTAAACTCAGTGGGTATGATGCTCCTCTTCAGCTTTGTCCGCGTCGGCCTTGGTCTTGTGCACCGTGCCGTCAGGGTGGTTTGGCGGTGAATAGATCGTGTACAGCTTCAACCGGTCCCTTCCGGTGTTTATCACGTTGTGGAAGGTTCCTGCCGGGACAATAACCGCCTCGCCGTCATGGACAACATGTTCCTCTTTTTCATTGAAGATGAATTTTGCCTCGCCTTGCTCAATCCTGAAGAACTGGTCTACATCATGATGGACCTCGTCTCCAATTTCCTCTCCTCGTTGAAGGCACATCACAACCAGTTGAGCATTCTTAGCCGTGAACAAAACCTGCCTGAAATAATTGTTCTTCAATGTCTGCTTCTCGATGTTTCCAACATAGCCTGTCATTTTGGCACCTCCTTGTAGGATTTTATTTTAATTGCCGTTCGTCTTTCATGGATTCTTCAGGATCTGAGATCCACCTCCTCCTGGTGGGATCTCTTACTTCATTCGTACAGATCCATGATACCCTTACCTACTTCTACTTGAGGATAGGGCGAGGGGTTGCACCTGAGTTGGTTCGGCGGCAATACGCCGTCCGCGGAACCGGTTGTTAGCTGACCGTATTTTATCTCCCTGTCAGAACCCCTCGAAGACGTTTATGCTACGATCATGCAAGGTCGAAACGATCAAGGTTCATCACCTTGTTCCAGGCCGCTATGAAGTCATGGACAAACTTCTTCTCCGCATCCGAACTTCCGTAGACTTCAGCGAGGGCCCTGAGTTGGGAGTTCGAACCGAAGATTAGGTCGACACGCGTGCCGGTCCACTTGAGTTTGCCCGTTACGCGGTCGCGGCCTTCAAACACGTCAGCGTCCTTCGAGGTCGCCTTCCACTCCGTGCCCATATCGAGCAGGTTCACGAAGAAGTCGTTTGTCAGCGCCTCCGGTCGCTTGGTAAAGACGCCGTGCTGGGACCGTCCGAAGTTGGCATTCAAGACACGCATGCCGCCCACGAGAACCGTCATCTCAGGAGCGGTTAGCGTCAGCAAGTTGTGCACGGTCAACCAGCAGTTCCTCTGCCGTTACTGCATATTTATCTTTTAGATAGTTACGGAACCCGTCTGCAGCCGGTTCGAGTACGGCGAACGACTGCACGTCGGTTTGCTCCTGCGACGCATCCGCACGTCCCGGCGTGAAAGGAACCGTCACCTTGTGGCCGGCATTCTTCGCAGCCTGGACGACGCCCGCGCAACCGGCCAGAACGATCAGGTCAGCCAGTGATACCTTCTTGCTGCCGGACTGCGCGCGGTTGAACGCGCTCTGGATGCCCTCCAGGGTCTTGAGCACCTTTGCCAGCTGGGCAGGCTGGTTGACTTCCCAATCCTTCTGCGGCGCCAGACGAATGCGGGCACCGTTGGCACCGCCGCGCTTGTCGGAGCCACGGAAGGTGGACGCCGACGCCCAGGCGGTCGAAACCAGCTCCGACACTGACAGGCCAGAAGCCAGAATCTTGCGCTTGAGGGAGGCGATGTCCTTTGCATCAATCAGTTTGTGATTCACGGCAGGGATGGGGTCTTGCCAGATGAGCTCTTCTGCCGGAACCTCCGGGCCGAGATAGCGTGCGCGCGGGCCCATGTCGCGGTGCGTTAGCTTGAACCACGCCCGGGCGAACGCGTCAGCGAGCTGATCCGGATTTTCCATGAAGCGCCGTGAAATCTTTTCGTAGATAGGGTCGAACCGCAGGGCGAGGTCCGTGGTCAGCATTGATGGCGCGCGACGCTTTGATGGGTCGTGCGGGTCCGGCACGGTATCGGCGCCTGCGCCACCCTTCGGCTTCCACTGTTGCGCACCGGCCGGGCTCTTCGTCAGTTCCCATTCGAAGCTGAACAGGATCCGGAAGAAGTTGTTGCTCCACTTCGTTGGCGTGTTGGTCCAGATGACTTCCGGGCCGCCGGTAATCGTGTCGTCGCCTTTGCCCGTGCCAAAGCTGCTCTTCCAGCCAAGACCCTGCTCCTCGATGCCGGCGGCTTCCGGCTCCGGGCCCACCAGTGACGGATCACCGGCGCCGTGGGTCTTGCCGAAGGCGTGGCCGCCCGCGATGAGGGCCACCGTCTCCTCGTCGTTCATCGCCATGCGACCGAAGATCTCGCGGATATCCCGCGCCGCGGCGATCGGGTCCGGGTTTCCGTTCGGGCCTTCCGGGTTCACATAGATCAGGCCCATCTGAACGGCGGCGAGAGGATTCTCGAGTTCGCGGTCGCCGGTGTAGCGCTTGTCACCCAGCCACTCGCTCTCGGAGCCCCAGTAGACGTCCTTTTCCGGTTCCCAGATGTCCTCGCGCCCGCCGCCGAAACCGAAGGTCTTGAAACCCATCGATTCCAGGGCGACGTTGCCGGCAAGGATCATCAGGTCGGCCCAGGAGATTTTCCGGCCATACTTCTGCTTGATCGGCCAGAGCAGTCGGCGCGCCTTGTCGAGGTTCGCGTTGTCGGGCCAACTGTTGAGGGGAGCAAAGCGCTGGTTGCCGTGGCCTCCGCCGCCGCGGCCGTCGCCGATGCGGTAGGTGCCCGCGCTGTGCCACGCCATGCGGATGAACAAAGGCCCGTAGTGGCCGAAGTCCGCCGGCCACCAGTCCTGCGACTTCGTCATCAGTTTACGGAGATCCTTCTTCACGGCCTCCAAGTTTAGACTCTTGAACTCCTTAGCGTAGTTGAAACCCTCGCCCATCGGGTTGGACTTGGAGGAATGCTGGTGCAGGATATCGAGCTTCAACTGGTTCGGCCACCAGTCTCGGTTCGTCGTGCCGCCGCCGGCGATGTGTCCGGGTAAGCTCTGCCCGTTCTTTCTTCATCCATGATATTTACTCCTTTCGTTGTGTGAATTGTTGAACAGCGCTACTATGAATAATAATAGTGTTTCGCTGCCCATCTCGCTAACAATTATTATACTGCTTTTATCCCTTTATACTCCCTTCTTCTTCGCGACACTCCCCATACCCTAATACTCCAGCCTTGTCCGAAAACCCGGTTTTCACTACCCTCCTGTCGTCTACAAATGGGGACCTTTAATCCATATCTCTTGCCGTTCTCGCAGGATCAGATTCATATGCTCTCATGCTTCCCTTGCGGTTTTCCAGGTTCTCAAATTGAACCGTTTTTGATGATTCCCGCCGGGAAGCTCGTTGAGCCTCGCATAAGTGGTCGATAAGCTTCTTTTTCTTTTTGGCCTCCTCATAGACCAGACGCGCGCCGGGATGAGAATCCCTCTGCTCGATCAGCACCTCGATGATCGCCACCCTTTGAGGGGTGACTTTTAATCCCCTCTCTCTCAGCTGTTTGATGATCTGGTCGATTTCTTCCAAAATTCAGGAAGCACAAGATGAGCTTTTGTTTATAAAAATGCCTCTCTAAAGGGACTATTATGTGGCATTCAAAGTGTGCATTCTTGTGGTAACTTGTCAAACATAATGTTCACAAGCATTTGAAGGAACCGGAGGGAGGAAAGGACAAAAAAGATTCAAAGCGTGGCCCTGTCGCGAGCGGTGGACACCTTCGCGATATACCGCTTAACCTTGATGTCGGCCTCCCTGTCGCGGGTCTTGGCAATCTCGTAGGCAGTCTGCATGCGAAGAAGGGTATCCATCTTCGGGCCGAAAGCCTTCTCGATCCGCAGGGCCATGTCAGGCGAGAGCGCAGCGCGGCCGTTGAGAAGGGCAGAAAGAGCGGCTCTGGTCACGCCAAGAGCCTTGGCGGCCTGGGTAACGGAGAGATTGAGAGGCTCAATTACTTCCATCCTGATGAATTGTCCCGGATGGGCCGGGCGTGCCATACGCATCATAGTTTCATCTCCCTTCAATGGTAATCTTCATAGTCCAGGTCGAGGATTTCTCTCTCGGCTCTGGTCGATCCTGAACGTGATCCGCCAGTTACGGGTGACGGTGAGGCTCCATGTTCCCTTGCGGTCGCCAGTGAGCTGATGGGCTTTTCAGCTCGGGATGTCGCGGAGCTCCCTGGCGTCTTCCATCTCCTGTAGGAAGGTCAGAATGTTGCGGACCCTTTCCACGACAGCAGGGGCTAAGCCGGATCCATCATTATGCTGAATAAAGCGTCTCAGTCCCCGATGGACCACGTTTCGGATCTTCATAAATAAGGTACCTCAAAATATGTCGCGTGTCAAGCTACACTTTACATGATCGAGGAAATCTGGTCAGACATATATCTCCCATCGATTACTCATGCAAATCTACACCCTTTCTATGGGCGCGTCAAACATTTTCTCTTTCGTAACAACCCATCCCCGGAAGGCCCCCTCGAACGATGAAAATTAATATTTGCTGTGCGTCTAATGTTCTCAAGCATTTACTGACACTCACACTGACACTGTCACTGTCACCGACACTTTCACTTTCTAACCGGATGATTTACGCAATCCCGTTTCACCCCCGAAGTGCAGTAGCCATACTGGAAGCCTGGATCTTCTTTGCTTATTTTTCCGTCGGCGAAGCACACCTGCGTGACGGATAGCTCACTAAGTTCAGCAGCGAAGCGGTTGCAGATAAGATCTGAGACTGACTCGGATTTAGCGGAGAGATTAAGGGTGTTAATAAGAAGCCGTTGCGAGAATTGCAGTACCGCGACCCTGATCCGACCACCCCAAGATTTCAAGAAGCCTTGTAAAAAGATCAATTATCATTGAAAAATTAGCATTGCAAAGTTAGCAATTGAAAGCCTCTCTGTTCTTAGGAAATTCAATGCTAATTGCTAAATTTGTATTGTGCAATTTGCAGTGTTCTTTATGAGGTTACTCAAATAACTTAAGGATGCCCCGTGAAGAGTGCAGACTGGTGCCGTCAAGCCGGACACTGCAAACTCAAAAGAAAATACGGTAAAGGAAGAGATAGGGATGACTCTGTTGATTTGTCTCGTTTACTCCCATACCAACGACGGAAGGGGAAGAAGAGACCCCTCTTACGGTGGGAATACTTTTTTCTCTTGAAAGGTGCCTTTTAATGGGTGACACCTAGGTTTCTTCATAGGGTACGGAGAAATCAGGATTTCAACTTCTCACGAGAAGTTAAGCAGGTTTTGCAAGAGAATGGATGAGACTTTGAATTACAGAAACTGCCAGAAGATCTTCATGGTGAAACTGAACGTAAAAACAAAATAGCGTGTGCCAATTAGAGCTAATTTTGGGCAAATAGGGAATAGAGGTTAATGGCAAATGTAATTCTTTATTCTGGTTTGAATAGGCCATAACGATCTAATTTGGATTCAAGAGTCCGAGGACTTATACCTAGAAGGTTGGCTGCTACTTTCTTTGAGCCCCCAGTCTTATTTAAGGTTCTTAGAATGAGAACTTTCTCCGTGTCCTCAATACTTTTCTTTAAATCCTTAATACTTTTCTTCAAATCCATTTCTTCATCTGTCAACTCAATGGGACGGATTATATTTTTTATATCTTTCTCTATGTCTATAATACTTTTCGCTAAATCCACTATATTTTTCTCTAAATCTACAATAAGAATTTCCTCAAACTTCTTTTTTTCAGATGCCAACTCCATTTGACGAAATATATCTCTGTTAGTCTCCATCCTTGTACCTTTGTGAAAGTAACTAACATGCACCTTTTGGATCGTTTGCGAAGTTTCTAGCGATACGCTCTCTTGTATGATATTCTCTAATTCCCTAATATTGCCAGGGAAATCGTAGCTCATGAGCTGCTCCAATGCTTCAGGTGATATCCCTTGTATGTCTTTTCCGGTTCCAAGGTTGTATTTTTTTATGAAGTGATTAACAAGCAACGGGATATCATCTTTCCGTTCACGCAGCGGTGGAATATTTATTTGTACTACATTGAGCAGGTAAAATAGACCTTCATAGAACCTTCTCCGTTTAATTTCTTCGGGAAGGTCTTTACTCGTGGCCGCAATAATCCGAACATCTATTTCAACATCGCTTTCCCTTCCCCTTTTCTTAAATGCCGATTCCCTGAAAAAATGGAGTAATTTTTTCTGGATTGATAATGGAAGTTGTGATACTTCGTCAAGGAAAAGGGTTTCCTTATCGGCTGTTTCAAGGCTCCCAACCCGATCTTTTACTGTTCCTGGATTTGTGCCTTCCACAGAGCCGAAGAGTGCACTATCGAGTAGGTGTTCGGGCAAAGCAGCACAGTTTATCATCAGTATGTTTGGAAAAGAAAGAGTCTGGAAGATGGGCAGTGGAGTGGGTGATCAAACCGGAAATGGTCTGAGGGGGAGAGGATTTTAATTGAGGGCATTGAAGGAATTTTGTGGTATAATAATTAATATAACGAGGAGGTAAGTGATTAATGAAAGCAATAGATATGACTCCCATCATGAAAAAGTATCCTGGTTATTTTGTAGCGTTAAGTTATGACAGGAAAAAGGTTTTGGGCAAGGGGCGCACGCCTGAAGAGGCGCTTAAGGAGGCAAATAAGAAAGGGTATAAAGATCCTATATTAACAAGAATTCCTTATGAGAACCGGAGTTACCTGTTGTGAGAGAAATTGCGTTTCCATATTTAAGGTATATCGTAACTCCTCCTGCTCAGAAACCTGCAAAGTATGTTTATCGACCTGTCATACCTATAAAATTGCTCCTGGACAAAAAGTAATTACATTCGATGGATTAATCGATTCCGGGGCAGATGAATGCACATTTCCAGGATGGATTGCTAAGGCTTTAGGCCACAATGTTTATAAAGGGAAACAAAAGATCTTTTCCGGAATAGGCGGGTCCGTATTGGCCTATCTGCACAAGACACATCTGAGATTGAATGGGATTGAATTTCTTACGGATGTGTATTATTCCCACAAGTGGGATGATATGCCATTTGGCCTTTTAGGACAGGCGGGTTTCTTCTCGAAATTTGAGGTTTATTTCAACTACAAAGAGAAAGAGATTTTATTGAGAGATCGATCCTAGGTTTATAACGAATGGAAAAAAGGTTCCTGGAATTTATGCGCAGAGAATTTTGAAGACGGGAGGGAAGATATCCATGCAAAAGAGACGAATGAGACCGAAGAGGGTAGTCAAATCTCTCGCGAAACGTGGTACTATTGAGAAAGCACGAATTAAGAAGGCAGTAAGGGAAGTGCTGAAGAAAGCAGCATAGGAAATACACAGACTGATGCCAGCGCAATATGAAGACAACGTATTTGTAAATTGCCCATTTGACCAGCGAGAGAGACCTCCCTACAATCTGCAAGAAATTAAATGTCAAAATCAGAGAACTCACCTTCGTTGATCTCACCCACGTTATAACAGAATGGTTAAAAGGTCATTCAATATGAAGTCTCATCCGTCCTGGGTAAAAGAAAAGGGGTCGGTCCGGGAATTTACGAGATTCTTCCCAAACACTTTTCTAATCTTTTGAGGGTGATATTTTGATTTCGATTTTTTCAGCTTGCTGCCCGGCTAACCCTTAATCCATCTTCTGTAAAAAATCCCTGCATGCAAGGACCGACCCTGTTTACTCTTCTCCGATACGTAAATACCCGGGAATCTCTCGGCCAGGCCATCAAGATCAGGAGAACGAGATCGGGTCGAAGGCAACTACTAGCCTTCAGGCCAAGGGGTCGAAGGTACATGTTTAATGTATTGTTAGTAAATTGTTTGATAAGCAATTTATTCGTAATAGAATGGAAAACAAGAAACCACGGGGCGATTCAGGGACGGCTCTCGAATTCATTTATAATAACTGATAGATACAGACTATTTTGGGTCTGCCTCTCTTCAGTCCACGGGTACTTAGTGTAGTGCGTCCAACGCTTCTTTACATTAGTTCCGAAGCCGTCATTCCCGCGAAAGCGGGAATCCAGCTCAGAAATACTGGATTCCGGGTCAAGCCCGGAATGACAATCAAACTAAAGGGACTTTTGACGCACTACACTAATAATTTTTTCTGCCATCGGAAGCCCCCCTTTATTGTCTAATACGCACAGAAAATTTTTCTGCTGTCAGGAAATGAGGTTTCGATCTGGGCTGCAGTATTGAACCGCCTCGTAGGTGATTGCAATGAGAGCAGGGCACTTAAGAGGTTAAGATTTGTCACGGTTTGTGATATCCTGTCTTACAGGGGGAGGTGATGTCTATGAGACTCTATCTCGTGCAGCACGGAGAGGCCAAGTCTGAGGCGGAAGATCCGGAACGCTCACTGACCATTAGGGGAGAAGAGGAGACCAGGAAAATCTCCGACGCCGCAAAAAGGCTGGGCATTCGTCCTTCAAGAATCTATCACAGCGGGAAGAAGAGGGCCGAGCAAACCGCCGGGATCATTGCGGGGGCCTTCGATCTGTCTGCTCAGCTTGGCCAAGGGCTCAATCCGAACGACGACGTCCGTCCGTGGGTAGAGCGGATATCCGGAGAGGCGGAGGACCTGATGATTGTCGGCCACCTGCCGTTCCTGGAAAAGCTTGCCTCCTTTCTTGTCTGCGGCGACGAAGGGGCAAAGGCAGTGATGTTTCGATACAGCGCCATCGTATGTTTGGAAAAGAAAGAGTCTGGAAGATGGGCAGTGGACCGGGTTATCAAACCGGAAATGGTCTAAGGGACAGAGGAGTCGATAATTGAGAAGACATATTGTTCAGAAAATCTCCCCTCGCCATTCGATAAACTCATGGCCGTGAGCGCTGTCGAACGGCCCCTCTTTGCCAAAGAGGGGTAATTCCTCCCTTTGTAAAGCCTGCCCGCCGGTAGGCAGGGGAGGAAGGAGGGATTTAGATGCGTATTCTTTTATGCGATCAAATTCCGATCCAAAGTCCGGTACTGGATGGCTTCGGAGAGGTGAGCAGGCTGGATATTTTCCTGGCTCTCGAGGTCAGCAATGGTTCGAGCTACCTTCAAAATTCTCGTATAGGCTCTGGCGCTTAAGCCAAACTTATCGATGGCCAATTCTAATAATTTCTGGCTGGCCTCGTCGATCTGACAAAACTTTTTGATATGGCGGTTGGTCATCTGGGCATTGCTGTATATTTTCATCCCTTTGAACCGTTCGATCTGAATCCTTCGGGCCGAATCAATTCGTTTCTTAATCTCCCTGGAAGACTCCCCGGATTCACGACTCGCCAGGTCTCGATACTTGACTGCAGGAACTTCAATATGGATATCGATTCGATCCATCAAGGGCCCGGAGATCTTGGACCGATAGCGTTGAATCTGAGGAATGGTGCAGGTGCATTCATGGTTGAGGTCACTGTAATACCCGCACGGGCAGGGATTCATGGCAGCGACCAGCATAAAGCGAGAAGGATAGGTAAGGGAGGTGGCTGCCCGGGCGATCGTCACCCTTTCTTCCTCTAAAGGTTGACGCATGACCTCGAGAACATTCTTCTTGAATTCGGGCAATTCATCCAGGAAAAGAACCCCATTATGGGAGAGACTGACCTCTCCGGGTTTTGGGATCTGGCCCCCTCCAATGAGGCCTGCGTCGGAGATCGTGTGGTGAGGGCTTCGAAACGGTCGGGTGACGATGAGGGCGCTATCGGGCGGGATCAATCCCATCACACTATGGATCTTTGTTGTTTCAAGGCTCTCCTCAAAATTCATATCTGGTAGGATTGTCGGAATACGTTTGGCCAGCATGGTTTTTCCGGAACCGGGGGGACCGATCATAATCACATTGTGGCCCCCTGCTGCAGCGACTTCCAGGCATCGCTTCACATGCTCCTGGCCCTTCACATCATTGAAATCAACGGGATAATTCATTTCGGTCTTAAACATTTTGTTAAGGTCCACTTCGACGGGGTCAATATGAAGGCTTCCATCCAAGAATTGAACGCAGTCTGAAAGAGTATCGACAGGAAGGATCTCAACCCCCTTGACCACCGCTGCTTCCTTTGAATTGTCCCTGGGAAGCAGGAGGCCTCGATATCCTGCATCTCTTGCTGCCACTGCAATAGGGAGTGTGCCTCTTATCGGTTTAACCTGTCCATCAAGGGAGAGCTCGCCTAAAATAAGATAATGGGCTAATTTACTCTTTTGCACGACCTCGGTCGCCGCGAGGATGCCGATGGCCATGGGGAGATCGAAAGCTGCCCCTTCCTTCTTGATATCCGCTGGGGCAAGATTCACGGTGATTCGGCGAGAGGGAAAGTCGTAGCCGCAGTTCTTGACAGCTGCCTTGACCCTGTCCTTGGATTCCTTGACTGCACCTTCGGGAAGGCCGACGGTCGCAAAGGCAGGGAGGCCCTGAGCAATGTCCACCTCCACCTCGACCACGTAGGCATCAATTCCAAAGACCGCACTGCTCAAGACCCTTGCCAACATAGAAATACTTATAGCAAAAAGGAGAAGGCCCTACAAGCTAAAATGTCAGTTGAAATCTCAGTCAAAAAGTGTATGAATTCTATCCTTAGAGCGAGAGATGAAAGATACACCCGCCGGGGGCGGGATAAACAAATGAAATCATGGAGTAAATATCGAAGAAATCTAAAACCTGATTGAAAATTGTTATGATTTATGAGATAAGTCAAACGAGAATGAAGAGGTTTACAGTGACTAGCCAAAAAATCAACCAACCTCTTGAGAGTGGATCAGGATTTTTTTATGGATATTTCGTAGTGGGGGCATCGTTATTGATCATGTCGATCATGTGGGGTGTCTATTATGCCTTTGGGGTCTTTTTTAAACCGGTGCTCAATGAGTTTGGGTGGACGAAGGCAATGACATCAGGAGCCTTCTCACTTGCCTCAATGATGAATGGCTTACTGACCGTTGCAGTGGGGGGGCTTACGGATAAGTTTGGTCCTCGGATGGTTATGACAGTCTGTGGTTTATTGTTAGGTTTAGGTTTTATGCTGATGTCACAGATTAGTGATGTTTTTCATCTTTATCTATTCTATGGGATATTCGTCGGTGCTGGAATGAGCGGTTCCTTTATACCGCTTACATCAACCGTGACAAGATGGTTTTTCAAGAGAAGAGGTTTGATGACGGGCATTGTTGTGGCGGGTAGCGGGATAGGCGCCCTGATAGGCCCGCCGGTGGCCAGTCGACTTATTCCTATCTATGGTTGGCGTATGTCCTACGTGATACTGGGCGGCATCACTTTGTTAGTGGTTGTTCTATCTGCCCAGTTCATTAAGAGAGATCCGACACAGGTTGGCCAAGTGCCCTATGGTGAAAATCAAATAGAGCAAGTGGGGTTGAATCTAAGAGTTGAAGGGCTTTCCCTAAGAGAAGCGGTTTATTCCCCGCAATTCTGGATATTTTTCACGACGGGTTTCTGTTATGGATATTGCGTTTTTGCTATCATGGTCCATATTACACCTCATGCCATTGAGTCGGGGATTTCAGCCGTTCGTGCTGCCAACATTTTAGCGACGATTGGGGGTTTAGGTATTCTCGGAAAAGTTTTGCTAGGAAGAGTGAGTGATATCGTTGGGAATAGGCGCACCTTGATTCTTGGCTTTATTCTTATGTCAGTAGCCTTGATCTGCTTGGTACCGGCCAAGATCGCATGGATGCTCTTCTTGATCGCGGGTGTCTTTGGATTTGCTTATGGGAGTATTGCCGTGTCCCATTCGCCACTCGTGGCAGAGCTGTTTGGATTAAGATCACACGGTTTGATTTTTGGAGTTTTTGGGATCAGCGTTAGCTGGGGAGGCGCGATGGGTCCATTACTGACTGGCTATCTGTTCGATGTGACCAATAGTTATCGGATGGCTTTCCTACTCTGTGCGGTTATCAGTCTTATGGGCATTCTGTTCGCTGCATTCTTAAGAATTGAGAAAGGCTAGTGGAAAATCTATTTAGATTTCACCATCGGTTGTTCCTTGACAAGGATGAAACTCATATTCATACTGGCAATGAAATAGGAAGGAGGGGGTCGTTGAAGGTAGGGAAAATGAATAAAACAGCAAATGATGAGCAATTTTCCATGACAGGTACGTCACCCTTGAACCATAAAAATCGGTTCCCACCTATACCCTCCCTCTTCGACGGGGGAGGGCGAGGGTGGGGGTGGATGTCCAGATCATGTCCCCCCTCACCTCAATCCTCTCCCTCCGAGGGGAGAGGAGGTACTGGGTGGAGTTATTTTCTAGGTAATGGACAATAGGCGACGGCCAATTAGCAATGGTCAATTGATAAAGGGAGGGAGAAGATGGATGTATTATGGATCGTCAATACGAATACTTTTCTTCTGGTGTTTCTCATCATCATGGTTTCTTATCTTACAGCTCAGGTGAATATGTTGATTCGGTGGCTGAAAAGGGAATAAGGTTTTGAAGGCAATAGACAATAGGCGATGGGCTATTGATTGGAAATTTATTGCTATTTTATTTTCCAGGTTGTTCCGGAAGGGGTATCTTCTAAGACAATTCCTTTTGAAAGAAGGTCCTTTCGGACCTCGTCTGCTTTTTTAAAATTCTTCTCTTTTCTGGCCAGATTCCTATCCCCAATGAATCGAAGAATTTCCTCCTCCGTAAGGTTCAATTTTTTCAGCCCTTCTTTTTTCTGCTGAGCCAGATACTTTTCCGGGTCGTCCCGGAACAGGCCGAATACCCATCCTCTTTTAAAGAAATGGTCGAGTCCTTGCTTCAGCAGATGGGCGATCTCTTCCGTCGGTCGGCCCTTCGAAAGAGTCAGGAGACTATTGAAATGGGTTTGAAGATCATAGAAATATCCTAAAGCCTGAGCCGTATTGAAATCGTCATCCATGGCCTCTTCGAATTGGGCTTGGAATGACTCAACGGCTTTGCGGCAATCGTCGATGATCGGGGATTCCGTTTTCTTTTGTCCCTGAAGGGGCTTCTTGAGCTCCTCCTGAATGGAGTTCAGGGTAGTGTAAAATTTGTCGAGTCCGATTTTTGCATCGTTAAAGCTATCTTCCGAATAATCCACAGGGCTTCGGTAATGGTGAGAGAGAAAGAAGAGGCGAAGAACCTCCGGATGCCAATCCTTAAGGATTTCCTTGATGGTTAGAATATTCCCGAGGGATTTGGACATCTTTTCCTTATTGATGTTTACAAAGCCATTATGAATCCAATACCGGACAAAGGGTTTTCCGGTAGCCGCTTCGGATTGGGCTATTTCATTTTCATGGTGGGGGAAGGTGAGGTCTCTTCCGCCCCCATGGATATCAAAGGTTTCTCCCAAGTATTTCTGGCTCATCACAGAGCATTCGATATGCCAGCCCGGTCTTCCTTTTCCCCAGGGGCTTTCCCAGAAAGGCTCCCCAGGCTTGCTGCCTTTCCAGAGGGCGAAGTCAAGGGGGTTCTCCTTTTTTTCATCAATATCCACCCGGGCACCCGCTTGCATATCCTCCAGGTTCCTTTTGGAGAGTTTCCCGTAATCCTTAAATTTCTGTACGGAGAAGAAGACATCCCCTCCGCCCTGGTAGGCAAATCCTTTTTCAACGAGGGTGGCAATAAGCTGAATCATTTCCGGGATGTGTTCTGTGGCCCTCGGCTCGACGGAAGGTTTTTCGAGGCCCAGCTTTCCCATGTCGATATTAAATTCCCCGATGTATTTTTCGGAAATGGTCTTACAATCCACACCCTCCTCGTTCGCCTTCTTGATAATCTTGTCATCAATATCGGTAAAGTTTCGAACGAAGGTCACGTCATATTGGCGATATCGAAGGTAGCGATAGATCGTATCAAAGACGATCGCAGAGCGAGCATGACCGATGTGACAGAGGTCATAGACTGTCACCCCGCAGACATACATCCCCACTTTTTTTTCTTGGAGGGGAACAAATTCTTCTTTTTTCCCGGTCAGATTATTATGGATGCGAAGGGCCATGGACTATTCCTTTAAAATCCCTCCCAGCCTCCCTTTTTTAAGGGAGGAGTAATTCCGCCTTTTGAAAAAGGGGGATTAGGGGGAATTTAATAGATGTTGCATCATGATATTTCCAACGCCATTTTTAACCGGTGGATGATCCTTTCCTTTCCAAGGAGAGGGAGTGTTTTAACCAACTCGGGTCCCTTTGTTTTTCCGGTCACCGCCGCCCTGAGGGGAGCATAAAGGTCTTTTCCCTTCCGCCCTGTCTTTTTTTCCAATTGAGACAGCAGAGGGTCCTGTTCATCCGATCGGATCTCTGAGGAGTTTTCCAGAAAGCGGAGCACTGAGCCCAGGGTCTCCCGATTTCTGGGATCTTGGAGGATAGCTTTGGCTCCATCCTCGAAGAAGAATTTTTCGTCGAAGAAGATACCCAGATATTGTTCCACCTGTGAAAGGACGACTAAATTCTCTTTTAAGAGCTCTGAAATTTGGGTTAGCCATTGATGATGGGTTGGATCGATCTGTATACCAGACTTTTGGAGATATGGAATCAGGAGTTTGGAAAGCTGTCCTTCATCTTTCGCCCGGATGTAGTAACTGTTCAGCCACTCCAATTTTTTGCGGTTGTAAACAGGTGCACTTCTTGAGACATCTTGAATGGAAAATTCCTGTACCATTCTTTCCAAAGAGAGGGTTTCTTGGCCGGAAGGAGGCGTCCAGCCCAAAAGAACGAGATAGTTTTCGAGGGCCTCCGGCAAAAAGCCCTCTTCTCGGTATTGGGAAACCGCGGTAGCGCCGTGGCGTTTGCTCAACGGAGAGCGGTCCGATCCAAGGATCAGGGGGTGGTGAGCAAAGAGAGGAGGTTGCCATCCCAGTGCCTGATAAAGGAGGATCTGTCGGGGCGTGTTGGAGAGATGGTCTTCCCCTCGGATGACATGCGTGATGTCCATCAAATGGTCGTCGACGACACAGGCAAAATTATAAGCGGCCATTCCATCTGAACGGACGATGATAAAATCGCCGATCCCAGCTGAATCGAAATTCATCTTTCCATGGATGAGATCTTCGAAAAGGATCGACCCCCTTCCCACGTGAAATCGGATAACCGGGTGGAGGCCGGAAGATTCCATCCCGGTGATCTCTGATGCCGAGAGGGAATGGCACCGCCCGTCATAGCGGGGCATCTTTCCTTTGGAGAGTTGTTCTTTTCTAAGTTTTTCGAGCCTCTCCTCGGAGCAAAAACACTTATAACTTTTTCCTTCTTGAGATAGCCTATCGGCGAATTGACGATAAACGGATATCCGTTGAGATTGACGATAAGGACCCAAGGGGCCCTCTCGGTCAGGACCTTCCTCCCAGGAGATCCCCAACCATTGGAGATCTTCCACGATCCGATCGACGGAGGCATCGGTCGATCTCTCTACATCCGTATCTTCAATGCGAAGAACAAATGTTCCTTGATGCCGTTTTGCAAAAAGAAAATTGAAAAGGGCAGTCCTGGAATTTCCGATATGGAGAAGCCCCGTCGGAGCAGGGGCAAAGCGAACCCGAACCTTTGAATTCATTTGAAACCTTTATCAAGTATTACCCAATCTCAAATTCCAAACTCCAAAGCCCAAATAAATCTCAAACACGAATTCCAAATGACCAAGACTATTTTTTGTTTAGAATTCCGTATTTGGGTATTGGAATTTGTTTGTTATTTGATGCTTGCCCTGTACCATATATTTGAGCGCATCGTCTTATTGGCAAACCGATGGTCTGTCATTGCGAATGGCTCCCTTCATTGGTCTTTCCAAATAGGTACAGGGCTTGGGATTTGGTGCTTAGTTTTCCTGTACCAGGGCCACGGCATAGGCGGCGACCCCCTCCTCTCTACCGGTAAATCCCAATCCCTCTGTCGTGGTGGCTTTTACATTGACTCTATCCGTCTCGATCTCGAGGACATCTGCGATCTCTTTCACCATTCTGGGGATGAACTCAGAGAGTTTTGGTTTCTGGGCGACAATCGTGGCATCCATATTGAGAAGATGAAATCCCTTTCCTCTTACCTTGTCCATCACCTTCTTTAAGAGAATCGTACTCTTGATATCTCTGTATTGAGGATCGGTGTCCGGAAAATGTCTCCCAATATCCCCCTCTGCAATCGCCCCCAGCAAGGCGTCACAAATCGCGTGGATGAGGACATCCGCATCCGAATGCCCCCTCAACCCGAATAGGTAAGGGATTTTTATCCCTCCCAAGACCAACGGTCTGCCCGAAACGAAGGGATGAACATCATATCCAAAGCCCACTCTCATCGGCCTTTTGTTCCTCCTCGCGGCCTTTCCTTTGAAGGGGTACTCATCTTCAGAAAAAGATTGGCGAACCATAGGTCTTCAGGGGTAGTGATTTTGATGTTCGTATAGGATCCCGGGAGGATATGGACCTTCACTCCCAACCGTTCGACCAGAGAGGCATCGTCCGTCCCAACAAACCCATCCTCCGTCGCCCGAGAGTGAGCTTCTCTGATCACATTGACCTGAAAGGTTTGCGGGGTCTGGATCTGCCAAAGGGATTCCCGATCCAGAGTCTTGAGAACCGTTCCGTCCGGATTGGACATCTTAATGGTTTCTTTCACCGGCATCGCGAATACCACAGCTCCATATCGCGCAGCAGAGTGGATCGAATCCTCAATCATGGTTTGGGTGACGAGAGGTCGGACTCCGTCATGAATCGCCACAATGTCCGCATCCTTTGGAAGGGCATCGATTCCATTTCTCACAGACTCCTGCCTCCGCTTACCACCCGGGACAATCTTGGACACCTTTTGGAATCGATATTTTTCGACGATTTCTTTCAAACAGTAATCCATGTCTTCCTGGCCAACCACCAGGCGGACGGACCGGATGAGAGAACAAGTTTCGAACTTATCCAGGGTGTGAGCGAGAATAGGTTTACCTCCCAGGAAGTAGAATTGTTTCTTCTTCCCTTCCATAAAGCGAAGCCCCTTCCCCGCGGAGACGATCACTGCGTCGGCCTTCATCATTCAACAGTCAAACTGCATGGAAAGAGGTAAGGCTGGATGAGCCATCTTTCCGTGATTCCAATGTTCCAAGTCCACGTGCACCTCAGGTTAGAATTCACTGTCCAGGGGGTAATCGTAATCTTTTCCCTTGCTCTCCCGATTGGCCTCTTCTTTGAGACGAGCAAAGATCATTCTCCCCGCAGGAGTTTGGAGGACGCTGGTTACGACCACATCAATCGTCTTGCCCATTTGTCTCCTTCCATTATCGACCACGATCATCGTCCCGTCATCCAGATAGGCCACCCCCTGTCCCGTTTCCTTTCCTTCCTTAAGGATTTTGACAGTAATCTCCTCTCCGGGAAGGACGACAGGTTTTATAGAATTGGCTAACTCATTGATGTTCAACACCTGGATTCCCTGAAGTTCTGCTACCTTATTAAGGTTAGAGTCATTGGTGACGATCTTTCCGTGGACCTCTTTGGCCAATTCAATCAATTTTGAATCGACCTCCTTGATCGCAGGAAAGTCTCTGTCTACAATTCGAACATCGACAATGGCCTGTTTCTGGATGTGATGAAGAACTTCTAATCCCCTCTTGCCCCTGGTCCGTTTGATGGAGTCCGAGGAGTCAGCGATGTGTTGGAGTTCATTCAGGACGAATTGCGGAATGATGAGCGTTCCCTCCACAAAACCCGTCTCGGTGATATCGGCAATCCGGCCGTCGATGATCACACTCGTGTCCAAAATCTTTTTATTCTCACTTTGAGGAACGTTTTTTGAGAAGAGTTTCCAGCCGGACAGGTGAATTTCTTCTCCCTTCTTAAAACCGATGCTCAGACCCATATATCCACAAACCCCGTAGAGGACACTGAAAATAGGAAGAAACATTTGTTCATGGTTAAATAGATTGGAGAAAAGAACGTTAGATAAGAGATTGGCCACCAGGATGCCGAGGATCAATCCGATAAAACTTCCTAAAAGGTTCTTTAAAGGGATTTGTTTTAACCCTTTCTCGACCAGAAGGGTCAAGCCCGCAAGCAGAAGTCCGCCGATCAGTCCCAGAAGAGGTATCGGGGGGGAGAGAGAGAGTCCCTGGGTTAAGGTATACCCGCCGATTCCGCAGATGGCGAATAATAAGATACGTAGAATCCATGAGCCCAACGCGTTCACCTCCTTTCCATGTATGGATGGTATGAAAAGACATTCCAATTAAAACTGATGGGAGTGATTCCGGAGAGGTCATGATCCAAAGATCGAGGTGATCTCCCTCAAGATATCCGTCTCTTTTACATTCCGGGCAATGGCCAGCTCCTTGACCAGAAGATTTTTGGCCGTATCCATAATTTTCCTCTCACCGAAGGAGAGTTCTTTCTCTTCTTTGAGAAGATGGAGGTCTCGAAGCACTTCCGCAATGCCGTAGATCGACCCCGTGTTGATTTTTTCCATATACTCGCGGTATCTCCGATTCCAGGTCTGATTATCGATGGTGACATCCCGGTCCTTCAGGATCCCGATGACCTTTCGGACGTCAATTTTCCGGATGACCCCCCTCAACTTGGCCGCCTCGACGTTATCCTGGGGAATCATAATGGTCATTCCGTTTTCTAAAATTTTGAGGATGAAAAAGATCTGCTCTTTGCCGGAGATTCGCTTGGTCTCAATGGATTCAATGATTCCAACGCCATGCCCCGGGTAAACCGCTTTATCACCGATCTGGAACATAATATTAAAACCTCCTTCCTGGCAGTAAGAAAAAAAGCAATTTCATTTTGGAGATGAACGATATCAAGACAAAGGGAAAAATCTCCCGATAGGGACAGTTTTTAAGACGGCTAACCCGGCTTTTCATTGAGCGGGAAGGAAAGCCATATCAGAGATTCAGATCCCGTCCCTTTTAGTCAATTTCAAAATGTCATTTACATCGGGGTTTTTCCCTTGGATCAGCCTGCCCATGGAGGCATCGATTCCAAAGAAGGCTGAAATTCGAATCTTGCCCTTTACCTCTCCTGGTTCGCCGGATCCGCCAGGCCGAAACACTTCCATCACATCTCCCACCTGAAGACCAGTTGATCTCCCGGCATTCATGTAGACCTCTTCACCCTCTACCTTGGCGATCCGACAAAACCAATCCATACCATCTAATTCCTTGGCAAGGGAGCGTCCCAAGTTAGCAATGGTGACATCGATCGCCTTGACTTTGGCCTTCTCTTCGGAAAAGGATCCTTTCTCCTTGGCCGCAATGATGGGATTATTCGCCGATAAATTCTTAAGAGTTTTACCGGTGAAGGTGTCCACTAACCTCATGTCTATCTTGATAATAGCCGAGGCCGTTGCTTCTTGATCCTTCGTTGTCTTGGTGGTGAAGACATAGGGGCCGGAGAGCTCCCCGGCGACGAGGGCATGAATCCCAAAGACTTCGTTGAGGTATTGGAGACCCCTAGATGTCTCAAGATTCTTTGGATCGACTCCCTTTTTTTCATAAAACTCTTTGACCATTTGATAGTCGGCAAACAGGACCTGTAGCGTCCTTCGGTTTACCTCTTTCATCAGCTTTTCAGCCACCCAGTCTCCGAGCACCTCTTCGCCCTGAGTGGTTCGGTCATCGAAATAAGTGATCAAAACCTTTTTCTTTAAGCGTGGAAGCATAGGTTGGGATGGAGATACGGCGAGAGTCTCTTCCTCTAATAAAGAAGACGCGGGTTTTGTCGGAGTCATTGGGGACTCTTTCTTAACCCCCTCGATCGGCGCGGTTGTGGCGGTGAAAGTATCTTTATTGGAGAGATATTCATGAACAGGAACATACAGGTATTTGGGCTGGTCTTTTCCGTCAGAGGCTTTAGGGTTTAAGACCTTAACATACTCTGCCTTATCGATAATGACCACCTCTTTATCGAGTAATTCTTTCATTTTTGCCTTGTGAGGGGATCCTAGTTTAATCGGAAACCAGGACGGTGTAGAACAGCCGAAAATGAGAAGAAGGACAAAAGGGAGAATAAGAATGAAGGGGCGGGAGATAATTTCTTTTAGGTTCATCTTTTCATTTTCAAAAAACTATTAAAGTATACCCTAAAATTGGGCAAAAATCAACCCCTAATTCCACATCCTCTTTCCCCTTTTTGCTTGGGGACGGAAGAAAATCATACAGTAATAAAACACTAATATATCATATAGATATATATTTTTCTGAACCTTGATTTTTATTGAGGTGGGAGAAGTAGGCAATTACTTTTTGCAGGTCTTCTGGAGTGTCGACAGATAGGGGTTCATAATTGACAGAGGTGACTTTTATACGGTAACCGTTTTCTAAGGCCCGAAGTTGTTCGAGTTTTTCGAGCTTCTCCAAAGGGGTGACCTTCATTTTTGAAAACAGGAGGAGAAATTTCCTTCGGAATACATAAACGCCGATGTGTTTGAACACTCTCTTTGGAAGAGGTCTATTCGTCCCAAAAGGGTTGGATTCCAAACGTCCAATTTGAAGATCTCGGGGAAAGGGAATCGGAGATCGTGAGAAATAAAGAGCAAAATTCTTTTGATCCACCACAACTTTTACGATATGGGGGTTGAGCCAATCCCTCACTTCCTCGATCCTGGTCATGAGAGTGGACATTTGGAGGTTCTCATCAGTCAGGAGAGGGCGGATTGCTTTGTCGATGAAAGTTCCGTTTATGAGAGGCTCGTCTCCCTGGACATTGACAATGATTTCCGATTTGAGTTTCTTGGCAACCTCTGCCACCCTGTCTGTTCCAGAGGGGTGGGCAGGGGAAGTCAGGATGGCTTTTCCGCCAAAGGCTTTTACAGCCTCCAAGATTCTTTGATCATCCGTGGCAACGATCACCTCGTCAATCAACTTTGATCGCCGCACTCCCTCATAGACATATTGGATCATCGGCTTGCCGAGAATATCGGCAAGGGGTTTCCCTTCAAAACGAGTGGAACCATAACGCGCCGGGATAACAGCCAGGATTTTGGTTTGGACCCTATTCATATGAGTTCCATCTTAATTAAATCAAATTAGAATAAGACTGTCAACCTCCGCACTTCCTCAATGCCCCGGAACAATTGAAAGTAGACCTCATATGACAAAGGCCGGCAGACGAAAAGTAGACTAAAAACAGGCAGGGTGTGAAAGAGAGGAGGAATGAATCCTGTGGTAGAGCCTTAAGTAAAAGAGCGTTTTGCCATGGGAGATCTTCAGATTCGTAAGAGGCACTTGTTGCCCATCCTCCCTGCCTACCGGCCTCAGTCCCAACCGAGGGCGGGGCAGGCAGGCGTGCCCCGCATTGATTAAATGATTGTCTTAGTTCTCAATCCTTCCAGGAATGACTCTGGAGAAAATTTTCTACCCGCCTTCACAGTCTGGAATATCAGTTAGATCAGGCATCGCTTTGCAACGGATTCAGCGTTTCTTATCAGGGTGTGGTAATCGTCCTCTGTCAAACCGGCTCCTGCGACGATCTCGTGCAGGCGAGCCGGCGGCCAGATATCGCCAGGCGCATGGGCGTCGCTGTTCAATATCATAGGGGCCCCCATCCTATGCGCCAGTTTGGCCACATGACCGTTGGTCAACGAGTGGCCTTTGCGCGAGGTCAACTCCAAGTATACAGAGTGTTCCTTAGCCAACAAGACCTCCTCTTCTGTGATCAGACCGGGATGGGCCAGGACGTCTGCCGAGGACTCGATGGCCATTCTATTGGTCCCTGGAGCTACCGGCTCGACAATTGTCTCTCCGTGGACCAGCACTAATCTCGCCCCTAACTTCCTGCTCCTGCTGACCAAGGCCGGGATGGCCTCAGGCGGGATATGGGTCAATTCGATCCCCGGAATGAGCCGAATTCCTTCCAGACGGTTGACCTCCTCGCAAAAGGTCACGAGTCGGGGGATGATCAGGTCGATATTTGACTGGTCGCCATGGTCGGTGATCGCAAGAGCGGTATAGCCTGCTACATCAAACCTCCGGGCCAACTCAGCAGGGGTGAGTTCTCCATCGCTCAACAGGGAGTGCGTGTGTAGATCTATCATCATCCGCTAAAAAACTTCTGGAATCTTTTAAAATAGCGACTCAACCCATTTTTCATATCATTTCCTTGGGTGCGTGGCTAAGTATTGTTTGAGCGCTTCCTCAGCTTGCTGGGTCAAAACTCGAATTTCTTTTTTCTGAGCGCTCCACAGGGAAGAGAAATAGACACCGGTCAGAATGATCAGCAGAGATACCATCACCGCCATCACTTTCAATATTCGTGGAGGAATAGCAGGGGAGAGAATAAGGCCCAAAAACCCAATGCTGATGAGGACGCCAGCACCTAATGCAAAGAACAGCCAAACGGTTTCATAGAGCATAGAATACCCTCCTGTTGAAATTTATAACAGGTTCAGCTGATACTTCAAGGGTTACTCCCCTTTATCTCCTATTTCCCTGTTACCTCTTTAAATCCTGAAAGTGCTTTTTTGATACTTTTCGTTTCGACAGCTTAGGCAATTCTCAAATAGCCCAGTTTTCCAAAATCCCTTGTCGGAGAGGTCAGGATCCGTTTCGGCTGGAATTCCTGGTGCGAGATTTTGACAGACGGCTGACCCATTCTCTCAATAAAATACCTTCATTTAGTATATCAGGATCATAGAATATGACAACTCGAAAATTAAGCTAGGTCGGATCGTGGCTTCCTTTCAATTTTGACACTTGATCAGAAAGGGGACTTCCGTGAAAAGTGGTAGGAGGAAACGGGGTTAACCTGAAGCCATACACTTAACAAATCAGACAATATTTTTATTCACCCGAGAACATGAGACCCCCTTCTTAGTGAAAGGATCGAGTTAAAAGGGACGGCTGAATATGCTCCCGGGATAAAGAATGTGGGCGCATTTGTAATCGAGTGGTTTTCTCCAATCAAGCATCATTCGTATTGATTCTGTTTATCATCATCTTATTTAATAGGAATAAAAAAAGGTTTCGCCCTTTCTCCCATCCATGCTATTAATGAGGAAGAGAAGCATTCATTTCATTTTTGGAGGAACAATCATGATGATGAGAAAGGCGATGAAGACCTGGGTCCTTACTGGAGCCCTGTTTGTGCTTCCTCTGGTTTGCCCCTCTCATGCGGAGGAGATCTACAAGTGGGTTGATGAGAAAGGAACGGTACATTTTTCAGAAGACGAATCGAATGTACCCGAAAAATATAGAGAGCAAATTGAAAAGAAATCCGTGCCGGAAGAAGCCAGAAAACCCGAGGAGAAGGTGAAGGTCAGAAAACAGGATGGGAAAGGGGTAAAGGACCGGTTTACGGTGAAAGAGAAGGAAAAGATAAATAAAAACAAAATCGAAGGCGATGTGGTTGAATCCGTCAAAACGATCCTTTCCCTGTGGAAAGAGGGGAAATACAATGAATTGTATGATCATGGCGATCAAAAAAGCCGAAGGGCTATCAATCGAGAAGATTTTGACCTCCGGATGAGGAAGAAGGGGGTAAGATTAGCCTCTTCCTGGGAGACTCTCCGGGACATCCAAGTCGATGTCGAGAGCGCCACCCTCGCCCATGCCACAGTAAGAATAGGCTTGAAACCCACTAGAGGAGGAGAGACGAAATTTCGTACAGAGACTTATCGGATGCCCTTTGAAAAAGGGATGTGGAAAATTAATCTTGGAAAGATCTTGCAGATCAAGATATGATTCCTTCCAGATCTCTCGGACAAAGAATGGAGGGTCATTTGGCAAGGGGGCTTAGGCAATTGAGATATTGATTGGTGGAACCTTCTTGAGTTTTGCTTTTGATTTTTGAGCTGTTTAAGGAATTTCAGGTGCCCCCCCTTTTCCTTACACTCGTGCTTTCTAACAGGGGTGATGAGGCGTGTATTAGAGCAGGGGCTGAATGATTAATCTGCTCGTTTTCGAATTCTTAGATTGCGGGTGGTTGGAGCTCTGCCTCCGGAAAGTGGGTTTCCAGCATCTTCACGAACGTTTCTAAGAGGTGAGGGTCAAACTGGGTTCCGGCGTGTCTGCGAAGCTCCGCCACAGCCTCCCGATGGGAAAATGTCCTGCGATAGGGGCGAGCACTGGTGAGGGCCTCGTAGGCATCCGCAATCGCCAACAAACGGCACTCGACGGGGATTTCTTCTCCGTTGATACCGAGAGGATACCCCTGGCCGTTCCACCACTCATGGTGTTTGAGGATCCAGTCGGCAATCGGAACGAGGTCCGCGGCGGAGAGGGCAATGCGATAACCGATCTCGCAATGTCGTTTCATCTCCGTCCACTCCTCAGAAGTGAAGAGCCCTTCCTTCAGGAGGACCGTGTCGGAAATCCCCACCTTGCCGATGTCATGAAATTTGGCGAAGAGGGATAAGTCAGCCGTCGTGGACTCGGGGAGTCCGATCAGGACGGCCATCCGGACTAATAACTTTTCCAAACGACTCGCGTGTTGCTCGGTTGCCAAGTCCCTGGCTCTTAGGGTATTGATCAGGGTGCTCACAATGGTGCTCCGGACGCTCTGGGTGCGATAGAGCTTTTTCCGGTACATGTGGTTATCCGCTTCTTTAAACACATCTTTTAGGTTTTTATGGGATCCATTTCTGACTGCAAATCCGACGGAGATACTCAACGGGAGTTCGGGGGTGGTGGCGTTGTAGGTGTCGACGGTCTCCTGAATCCTTTGGCAGGCGTTTTCAACGGCAGGCTCGGTGGTGTTTGGAAGGACGATAGCAAATTCATCCCCACCGATGCGGGCCGCCAAGTCTCCCTCCCGGAAGGAATCCCGGATCACCCTGGCCGCGGCGACCAGCAGGCGATCCCCTTGATCGTGTCCTAAGGTATCGTTGACCAGCTTGAGCCCATCCACATCACACGACAAGATCCCGACCGTCCCATAGCGTGCTTTTTCTATCCGGCTCATCTCCTCCAACCGGAAGGAAATAAAAAATGGGAAATGATCGGCAACGTTCTATCTATCTTTTTCCCGATACGTATTTTTCCGCCATTTCCTTAAATCCAGGAAGGGCTGCTTCAATCACCTTCTTGTCCACCGCATAGGCAATTCTGAAATAACCCGGCTTTCCAAAACCCCTCCCCGGAACAGTCAGGATTTTTTTTGATTGAAGCTCTTTGACAAAGGCCAGATCATCTTCAATGGGGGTCTTTGGAAAGAGGTAGAAAGCCCCTTGTGGTTTCACCACGTCGTACCCAAAGGAGATTAAGGAATTGTAAAAGAGATCCCGCTTCTCCTCGTATTCTCTAATATTTACCGAATTCCTTTGGAGAGGAGCGACCAACCTCTGCATCAATGCGGGGGCATTGACGAAGCCGAGAGTTCGGAGAGCAAAGACAATCGCGGAAATCAACTCGTCAACCTCCTCACAAAGGGGGTTCACAGCGATATAGCCGATCCTCTCTCCCGCGAGAGAAAGGTCTTTGGAATGGGAGGTCACACGAATCGTGTGGGGGTAGTGATGAAAGGCGATGGGAAGCCGAATCTGATCGAAGACGATTCGTCGGTAGGCTTCGTCCGTAATGAGGTATAACGTTTTTCCAAGCTCCCGACTTTTCCTTTTTACCAACTCCCCTAATTTTTCGAGAGATCCTTGATCATAAACAACGCCCGTTGGATTATTGGGTGAGTTGATCAGGATGGCTTTGGTCTTAACCCCGATCGATTTTTCAATCTCCGGCAGGTTGAGTGAGAAGTCTTCGCGGGTGTCGACCAATCGCATTTGACCGCCACAATTTTCGATATAAAATCTGAATTCCATAAAGTAAGGGGAAGGGACGATGACCTCATCCCCTTCATCTAAGATTGCCTTTAAGACGATATTCAGTCCGCCGGCAGCACCCACTGTCATCACGACATGCTTTTCATCAAAAGGGAGTCCGGATTCTTCTTTCAGATACTCGGCGATCACCTTTCTCGTCTCACTGTATCCGCTGTTCTGCATATAACGATGCATTCCTGGGATCGGATGATCGGCAAGGGCTTTCAGGGCCTTCTTCAAGGATTCTGGAGGTTCGAGATTAGGATTCCCCAGGGAAAAATCAAAGACGTTTTGTTCCCCATATAGTTTTTTCATCGCCTCCCCTTCTTCGAACATCTGTCTGACCCAGGAGGCCCCATTCAATGAGTTCTTCACCTTCCTTGAAATAGCCATGTTTGAAATCTCCTTTCTTGAACTCCCCGTGCTCTCCTATAAGAAATAAAAAAAGCCATAAGGCTGTACCCCTATGACTCTCAAAAAGAAAAAGCCATGGGGCCTGAATGGTCACCCATGGCTTCCATCCCGCCATCGGGACTGGATTTACGGGTGACCCTTGCGAAAATAAAAATAAAAGAAGCAAAAGTTAAACATTTTCTGTCCCTTAAATCAAATTTTAGAACATAAAAGGACCGGTTTGTCAAGGAGAATTTGACCCTGGAGAATTTGACCCTGGGATTTGTCCGGGGCATCGGCGTGGGCTCAGCCGGACGCTATCCCTTTAAGGACAAGGTGTCAATCCCTGCTTGGGGTTAGCCCCTGACTGCGGTAGACAGGGCAAGGGCATGAGTAACCTCAGATATTGATGCTGGGCCGTCAAAGGGTTGACTTTTCCTAAAAATCTCTTTAATATTGCCAAGATATATTTTTGTTGAGATAGTGAGAAGAGAGATGGCTGGAGAAAAACGGCTCGCCCGAACCAGAAATATTGGGTTTATGGCACACATCGATGCGGGAAAAACCACTGTCACTGAAAGGGTCCTTTTTTACACGAAGAAGACCCACCGCATGGGAGAAGTGGATGATGGGACGGCCACCATGGATTGGATGCCGCAAGAGCAGCAGAGGGGAATTACCATCACCTCTGCCGTCACGACAGTCGAATGGAAGAGGAGCACCCTCCATATTATTGATACTCCCGGTCATGTGGATTTCACGATTGAAGTAGAACGTTCGTTGCGTGTGCTGGACGGGACCATTGCCATTTTCAGTGCCGTCGAAGGAGTGGAGCCCCAATCCGAGACCGTATGGCACCAGGCAGATAAATATCGGGTTCCGAAGATGGCCTTCGTCAACAAGATGGATCGCATTGGATCGGATTTCTTCGGGACGGTGAAGATGATGGCTGAGCGTCTTGGAGCCCATCCCCTGATCATACAAATCCCCATCGGTTCAGAGGACCGGTTTATTGGGGTGGTTGACCTGATCCGGTCCAAAGGAATCGTCTGGGATGAACACAGCCTGGGGGTCGAATTCAGAGAAATTTCTATTCCCAAAGATATGGAGAAAGAGGCCGCTCTCTACCGGTCCAGGCTGATCGAATCCATTGCCGAGCTGGACGAACACCTGACGGAAAAGTATCTTAATGGAGACCAGATTTCAGAATCTGAATTGAAGGAAGCCCTCAGGAAGGCCACCATTTCGATGAGGGCCGTTCCCGTCCTCTGCGGGGCCGCATTGAGAAATCAGGGAATTCAGGCCCTGATGGATGCCGTTGTGGACTATCTTCCCTCCCCTCTCGATATTCCACCGGTGGAGGGGACGAGTCCTGTAACAGGAGAACGGGAGATCAGAATGGCTCGGGATGAAGAGTCCTTCGCCGCCTTAGCCTTCAAGGTGATGATGGATGAGGGCAGGAAATTAGTCTATGTCCGCATTTACTCCGGAGTGCTCAAAGTGGGAACGGAGGTTTATAATCCGCGTTTGAAGAGGGGTGAGAAGATCTCAAGGATCTTTCAGATGCATGCCCACCAGCGCACTCGCGTGGAAGAAGCAAAGGCAGGAGAGCTGGTCGCGGTGATGGGATTAAAGGAAACGACCACCGGAGACACTCTGTGCGATCGGAATCGCCCGATTCTCCTCGAACTCATCGATTTTTATAAACCTGTTATGTCCATTGCGGTGGAGCCCAAGACAAGCAAGGATCAAGAGAAACTGACCGAATCTCTCGAGAAGTTGAGTGAAGAAGACCCTACCTTCCAGGTCAGGCTGGATGAAGATACCGGTCAGACGATCCTCTCGGGGATGGGGGAGTTGCATCTGGATGTGTTGGTCAATCGCCTCCTGACCGAATATCACTTGGAAGTGAATGTAGGAAGACCTCAGGTCGTCTATCGAGAGACGATAGAAAAAGAGGTTGAAGCCACGGCCAAATTCTTGAAGGAGATGGACGAGGTTAAACATTTCGGAGAGGTCTTTTTGCGTATTTCACCCAACGGACGGGGAAAGGGAATCGAGTTTCATTCGGTAGTGCCGGAAGGAACGCTGCCCGCCGAAGGGATTTTCTCAATTGAAGAAGGAATTCGAGAGTCTTCCACGGTGGGAGTGATTTTGGGTTATCCCATGACCGACCTGCGAGTGACCTTGCTGAAAGCCAATATCGACCCCGTCCATCCCTCTCCACTGGCGCTCAAGATTGCTTCCTCCAATGCGCTGAGAGAAGGTTGTCGCAAGGCCCAACCTGTTCTCATGGAACCGATGATGGAAGTCGATATTATCGTTCCTCAAGAGTTCATGGGTGAAGTGGTAGGGGATTTGAAGGCGCGAAAGAGTTCTGTCGAGGCGATTACCCCAAAAGGGAAGGTCACGATGATCAACGCCATCTCCCCCCTGACCCGGATGTTTGGTTATTCAACCGATTTACGATCTCTCACCCAGGGAAGGGGAACCTTCTCCATGCAATTTTCCCGTTATGACAAAATGATTAGTTGACCATTAATGTCAAATGACAAAATCCAAAGTTCAAATCTAAGATTTTGTGATCTTTTAGATTTTTAAAAAATCCTTATCCTGTCATTTCCGCGCAAGCAGGAATCCAGAAGGGTTTTTGGCAGGGGATGGATTCCTGCTTTCGCAGGAATGACAAATCTACATGACAAATGTAAGAGAAGCTCATGAATGAAGAAATCCTTCAGCTCCTACGAGAAGACCCTGCAGCCTTTCTTTCCGGGGAGGAGATCAGTCGTCATTTGAGGGTAAGCCGGACGGCTGTATGGAAGAGAATCCAAAGGCTCAGGGCCCTTGGCTATGAGATTGAAGCTTCGACCCGTTCAGGGTACCGTTTGATTGGATCGCCCGATCTTCTCACGCCATCTGAAATCAAACCCATTCTGAAGACAGAATGGATGGGAAAAACCATCCACTATTTCGATACGCTTGACTCGACGAACGCTAAAGCGTATCAGTTGGCTCTCGAGGGCGCGGAGGAAGGAGAGGTGGTGATCTCGGAATCGCAGGAGAAAGGGAAAGGGAGGTTGGGGAGACAATGGTTTTCTCCTCCTTTTCTAAATCTTTATCTTTCTGTCATCCTCCGGCCAAACATTTCACCTCATCAAGCCTCCCTCATCACATTGATGGCGGCCGTCGCCACGGCAGATGCCATCCGGGAGTTTTCCGGACTCCTTCCGTTGATCAAATGGCCCAATGATATTCTTCTCCGGGATCGAAAAGTAGCCGGACTTCTGAATGAGATCCGTTCGGAAATCGACCGCATCCATTTTGTGATTTTAGGAGTTGGGGTGAACCTCAATACGGACGAGAGCATGTTTTCAAAAGAGATTCGAGCGGTGGCCACCTCGCTCAAGATAGAAATGGGGCAGACGATTTCGAGAAAAGTCTTTCTCCGGTTTTTTTTGCAGGAACTGGAAAGATGGTATTCGATCTTTATCAATGAAGGCAGCCCCGCTATCCTGAAGGCATGGAGAAGCCGGGCTCACATCAAGGGGAGACGGGTCAAAATCACTTCCTTCGGGGAGACCCTCTCCGGCACAGCGATCAACGTGGATTCAGATGGAGCCTTGATCTTGGAGACGGCGGATGGGGAACGAAAAAGGGTTGTGGCAGGAGACGTTGAATATTCGGAAAAGAGTGAAGCACCAAATCTCAAGCACCAAATACCAAACAAATCCCAATGTCCAAAATTTTAAACCCTAAATAGAATTCTATTGGTCATCGGAAATTGAAATTTGGAATTTATTTGGGATTTGAGATTCCGCCCGGCTGTGCTGGGGTGAGGAGGTCATATGCTGCTTGTCCTTGATGTCGGAAACACGAATACGGTTTTGGGGGTTTATGACGGGGAGGTCTTGGTTGATCATTGGCGGATCGCCACAGAAAAAGGGAAGACGGCGGATGAATGGGGGATCCTGTTTCGGGATCTGTTCCAATTCGATCAGATCCATATCGAAGATTTTGAAGGGTTGATCATCTCCTCCGTGGTTCCTCCTGTCTTGGACATGTTGCAGGGAATGGCCGAAAAATATTTTCATGTTAAGCCGCTCATCGTCGGGCCGGATATCGATACGGGAATCGTGGTTGCCTATGAGAACCCCGCTGAAGTGGGGGCGGATAGAATCGTCAACGCCGTTGCTGCCTATGCGCGGTATAAGAAGAGCTTGATCGTAGTGGACTTTGGAACAGCCACGACCTTCGATTATGTCTCCTCCAGAGGGGAATATCGGGGGGGCGCCATTGCACCGGGGATTGGGATTTCCGCAGAAGCCTTGTTCCAGAGGACTTCCAAATTGCCCCGAGTAGAGATCGTAAAACCGAAACGGGTGATCGGAAAGAATACGGTTCACAGTATGCAGTCTGGTATCTTCTTCGGATACGTCGGATTGGTTGACGAAATCGTGAAAAGAATGAAGAGAGAGGTGAAATCGAACCCCAAGGTGATTGCGACGGGCGGTCTGGCGGGCCTCATTGCGATGGAGTCAGAAACCATCGAGGAGGTGAATGAATTCTTGACCCTCGAAGGGCTAAGGATCATTTATGAAAGGAACCAGAGGAAAAGGAAGAGCAGGTAGACCACCGAAACTTTTTCCATCGATAGAATCCTTCTCACCGTCTTAATAAGAAAATATATTTATTCATTAAAATCATCCTCTTCACCACCACAGAGATCGTCATCGGAAAGATGGCTGGCTCTTCGGTCTATAGAGCGAAGAGCGATGTGACCGGTTTGATGGAACTTCTGGAGAGGGTAACGGGAAGTATTACCCTTTCAACCGGAGCAGGAGCCGTTTCAATTCTTCTTCAATGTTTTTATCGGGTCTTTTTAAAGGAGATCGTGGATTTCCACCGAAGTATCCTGCCAGATCCATTGCCATTTTCAAGCCGCCGATGCCGTACTTCGTCGTCACTGCGCTAGCCAGCGGAGTCAGTCGGTCCTGTGATACCCTCGCGTCATCAAACTTTTTCTCCTCAAACAGATTCTGGATATGGACGCACTCCTGAGGCACTACGTTTGCCACGGCCAGGATTCCACCCACCGCCCCAACGCAAAGGGCAGGGAAGAATACGGGTGCTGAACCTACGAATACGGAAAATCCCTTTTGAGACAGATGAATCACTTCACTCAATTGACCGATATTCCCTGAACTGTCCTTGATGCCGATGATGTTGGAATGCTCAGAGAGCTTGGCCACCCATTCTGGCTCCAAATTGATTCCAGTAAATTGGGGGACGTTGTAGATCAAAATTCCAATTTGGGAAGATTCTGCCACGGCCACAAAATGGTCGTATAAAATCTGGGGCTTCATCGATCCTTTAAAATAAGAAGGGGTCACGACGAGGGCGCAATCTGCACCCATCTTCGCAACTTGATTGGTGAACCGGATGGTCTCCTCCGTTGATTCCATTCCTGTTCCGACGAGCATGATCTTCGAGGTGGGGATGGATTCCCTGGAGATTTCGACGGTCTTTATTTTTTCCTTCTCATTTAAATAGACAGCCTCCCCGTTTGATCCCAGGACGAGGTATCCGGAAAGACCTGTTTTATTCCATTTTTGAAAGTTGTTTTTGAGTTTATCCGGAGCCAATTTCCCATCTTGGAAAGGTGTGGCAATCGGTGGCATGACACCGCGGAGCTTCATCGGACGCGTCTCCTTTATCTTCTATCTTTTTTGGCTGAAGATTCCAAATAGCTTATGGAATTCCAGGTCATTGGTTTAGGATATTTCGTTTTGAAGTTCACCACTCAAAATTTCCCATTCCCAAAATAACATGTCACCCAAGGTGCGGTCAAATGATTTACCGCCGTCTTGTCGCACTTGACATTGCTCCCCGGGTTTTGTTAGGAGCACAATATTTAACATATTTCACAAGAACAGGCTCTCCCCGGAAGAGCTGTTCGCACCCGAAACGCTGGCGGCCTACAAAATCTGAAGGTTCCCGCTCCAACAAATCACACCGATACTTGACGATCCAGCCGGAGGTCTTGTCAGAAACTGCGCTGGAGATAGGGGGACGGATTATGGGAAGGGTCAATAGTCAATAACCCATTCGTAGAAGGGGTTATTATTCGTAAAATTGTGTACCTATAATTTCAGGAAGCTGGGCAACCAAAGCGCTATGGCGGGCCACACCATGATCATCGCCATAATGAGCATATCAAATATCATGTAAGGAACCGCAGCCCAGATGATCTGCTCCATGGTTACGTCATCCGGAGCAACTCCCTTCATCACAAAGAGCAACATTCCGAAGGGCGGGGTTAACTGCCCCATCTCTATGTTGATAAGAAAGAGTACCCCAAACCAGATGGGGTCAAAACCCAGCGTGTTAGAGATCGGCATAAATACGGGCAGGCAGATCATCATGATGGAAACGCCGTCCATGAAACAGCCCATGAAACCGACGATGAGCTCCATGCCGATGATGATGAGAATGGGATGGACACTCAGGTTATCGACAAGACCTAGGAGGCCTTTGGAGGCGCCGGTATAAGCCAGGATCATGCTGAAGGTGGAGGATCCTGCGATGATCATAAATACCATGACCCATATCTCGATGGAACCCTTGAGAGAGGCCTTGAGCACTTGCCAGTTGAAACGCCTGTAGATGAGCGTCACGACAAATGTAGCAATCGTTCCCGAAGCGGCTGCCTCCGTGGGCGTCGCCAGGCCCAGGATGATCACCCCGATCACTGCAAAGATGATGAAGGCGATGGGGACCAGATGCCTCACGGTCAGGCCTATTTTTTCCCAAAAGGGGGTGGGGGGGATGACATAGTTCGGTGCGCAAGAAGGTTTAAGCCAGGCCATCAAAATAATATAAGCGGAGAACATTGCTCCTAATAAGACGCCTGGAATGACGCCTGCCATGAGCAATCCCCCCACAGAGATCCCCGCAATGCTCGCTAGAATCACTGCCAGGGCGGAAGGAGGGATAAGCATGGCAAGACCTCCGGACCCAAGGATGGGACCAACGGACATGGAGACGCTGTATCCCCTTTTTCTCATTTCGGGCAAGAGGACGGTCCCTAACATCGCCGTGTTGGCCATGGTGGAGCCGCTGGTTGCGGCAAAGATCGTCCCGCTGACTGCTGCCAAAACGCCCAGCCTTCCCGGTACCCGGCCGAGCCAACGGTCCATGATATCAAGGGCGATGTCCGCAACATGCGAATGGTACATCAGTTCGCCCATCAAGATGAACAAGGGGACGGGGGTGACCGTAAAGCTGCCCAGGGAGCTGAAGATTCCAAGGGTGATGTTCTTCAATCCTGCAGATCCCATGAAAACCAGGATGCCTAACACATCCATCAGAAGGAAAGCAAAGGCCACCGGAAATCTTGTCAGAAGCAAGACGATCAATCCACCGAGGAAAAAGATCAATACCATCCACCATTCCATGCTAATGCCCGCCTCCTTTTGATTCCTTCTCCCCGGTTCCAGGATCTGCGGAATCGGTCGCCCCGGGTTTCCTCGGACCCTCAGGCCCTAAGTTCCTCAGCTCATTAACTCCTACGACCAAGTTTCGTGTAAATTGGAGAAAAAGGAAGAAGAAGCCCAGGGGAATGACGAAGATGATGTAGGCCATAGGCACATCCACTGCCTGCACATGAATCACATTCCTTTCAAAGTTTTCAAGAGTCGTCATGGCTCCGTACCAGCAGAGGGTCGCACAAAGGGCCATCCCCATCAGGCTGTGAATAAGATCGAAAATCTTCTGGCCCCGCCGGCTGAATCGGGAGACAACCAGTTCGATGGAGACGTGCTTGCGTTTTGAGAGAAGCCACGCGCTTCCAAGGAAGGTCGCGAAAAGCATGGCATATTCGTTGAACTGGACGATCCAGAGGGGCCCCGGGAGATTCAAGGCCCGAACGAAGATGGCATAGCCTATGGAGAGAGTCATAAAGACGAGAATGAAACCGTTCACCACTGCCATAAAATCAAAGATTCTGTCGAGCACCTTATTCATGGGTATTATCCTGACTTAGAGAGTCGCATAGCGCAAAGCGGGAATCCAGGATCTGTCCCTAGGATTAGGGTCTGGATTCCCGCTTTCAAAGGTATGACAAACGTGGACTCATCCGGTGAAGAGTTTTCTCTGTCTGCCCGTAATGGCGGAAAGTCACCCGGGAACCTATTTCTTCGTGATCAACTCGTACAGTTTTTTCCCTTCTTCAGGAGACTTCTTGAGTACCACACCCATCAGAGCCTCATCGGCCATTTTCGTAAACTTCACAGCATCGGCGGGCGGCAACGGGGTAATGGTGACCCCTGCTTTCTTGAATTCTTCCAGTTCAAAGTTGATCTTTTTCGCAATGTTGTCCATCTCGATGTGTTCGGCCTTCTCCATATTCTCCGTCAGAAGCTTTTTCAAATTGTCCGGCAGCTTCTTCCAGAAATCGAGGTTCACCAACACAAGAACGATCGGTTGATAGAACCCCGGCCGAAGCATATATTTTGTGACGGGAAGCAGCCCCATGGTCCGGATCGAGGCAACAGGCTGAATATAACCTGCCACGACCGCTCGCTCCATAGCCGTATAGATCTCTGCGGGAGGGGTTACCACCGGCTCAGCCCCCAGGGACTTCATGAAAGGAATGTGGGTGGGTGACACCCTGATTTTCATGCCTTTGAAATCATCGATCTTTTGGACCGGTTTCGCCAAAAATACATGAAAGAGGTCTCCCGACCCCAGACGGGCCAGGTAATGAGCGTTGGCCTTGGTATTGTGGAGCTTTTCCAGGTAATCATTAACGCCCGCTTTTCTCTCCTCCCAGGGCTTCTTGGCGGTCAGACTCATTACGTCCATCTCAGGCATAATAGAGGTATAATAACTGGCTGCGGTTAAGATCATATCCACAAGCCCGCTGCGGAGAGCCTCTACTTGCTGCTGGGTCGGAATGACCTCGCCGGCCCCTTTATAATCAATGACCAGCTGGCCGGGATACTTCTGGTTTGCCTCTTTTTGGATCGCATCGAGAAACTCTACGAATTGCTGTGTCTCAAACTGGGCACTCTTAGCCCACGCGCTGACCGCTCTCACGGTGACCGGTGCTGCATGAGCACTCATCAATGACCCGGCCACGAATAACATGGTCAGGCTTACTACTACCATTCCTCTGAATAACTTTTTCATCCCAGTAACCTCCCTTCTTGCAATCAGTATTCAACAAAGACCTTCACTTGTCAAATCAGCCTAACGGATGCCAACAAATCATGAATCGGTGTAACATGTCATGTTCAAGATTATCAATACAAACGACTGCTTTGACACTTGACATTGAAA
>CAVQFR010000023.1:0-119918 GCA_963711845.1 uncultured delta proteobacterium | reverse complement strand
TTATTTAGAAATAATAAACCGCATGGCGCATCGCGGATGGTTCATTGAGAGATTTAGGAATTATCGAAAATCTTTCCGGGATTCATGATCCCATTGGGATCCAAGAGCGTTTTGATCTGTTTCATCAAGAGGAGGCTTTCCCCATGCTCTTTCTTCATAAACTTTCTCTTTCCAATCCCAATGCCATGCTCTCCGGTCGCTGTTCCACCGCATCCCAGTGCGAAATCGACAATTTCCTCCTCTGCCTCTCGAACCTTCTGCCATTGTGCCTCTTCTTCAGGAATTCCCATGATCTCCATATGGAGGTTGCCGCTTCCCGCATGGCCAAAAGCATATCCTTTTAATCCTTTCCTCTCAATAATCTTCTGACCCCATTCCACCATATCCGAATATTTTGAGATGGGTACAGCGGTATCGATCACCAGAGGATGAAAACCAAGGTTGTTTACCTTGATGGATTCGCGGACTCCATACCGCGCCTCCCAGAGGCGGTTTCGTTCCTCCCTCCCAATTCCTGAATCGAACTGAAGGGATCGGTGTTCACCACAAATCTCCTTCACGATCTCCAGCTCTTCTTTCAAACCCGTAGCGCTTGCGCCGTGAAACTCGATAAAAAGAGTGGGTCTTTCTTCCAGGGAGAGCTTCTTAAACTGGTTAACCACTCGAACCGTCGGGGCATCCAGGAATTCCAGAGCAGCCGGAGACAGACCCGATCGCATAATCTGAATGACTGTATCGGTGGCTTCACGAATGAGATCGAATTGCGCCACAGCAGCCATGAACTCTGCCGGGAGACCGATCAGGCGAAGAGTGACCTCTGCGACCATCCCCAGGGTCCCTTCTGATCCAACAAAGAGACGGCAAAGATCGTAGCCTGATGAACTCTTGATCGCATTCGTTCCAACCCGGATGACTTCTCCAGAAGGCAAGATGATCACCATGCTAAGGACATAATCTTTCGTGGCCCCATACTTAACCGTCCTGACCCCGCTGGCATTATTACCCACCATTCCCCCAAGCGTCGCCGCGGCTCCGGGGTCTGGTGGAAAGAAAAGGCCAAAGCGGGAAAGGCATTGATTCAACTCTTTATAGATGACCCCTGCTTCCACACGAACTTGAAGGTCTTCTGTTCTTAGTTCCAAGACATGATTCATCTGCTGAAGATCTAAAACGATCCCTCCTTCAACAGGGATGGGATTGCCCTCTAAACTCGTCCCGGCCCCCCATGGAGTAATGGGGATCCGTTTCTCATTAGCCATTTTCAGAATCTGGCTGATCTCCTCTGTACGGAGCGGCCAAACCACAACGTCGGGCTTTCGCCTCTGATGAAAAGATTCATCTTTACTGTGGAGCTCGAGGACGGATTCCCCCGTGGACATCCTTTCCGGCCCCACCACGGACTGGATGAACTCCAGTTCTTTACTCGTCACCTTGGTGTATTTCACTGAATCCTTTTCGGTCACTTGAATATTAAACGCCAGAAATTTCCACTTCACACCATCCCCCTCCACACTGGGGAGAGGCGAAGGACGAGGGGTATTCCATTTAAAGAGGTTTATGTGCGGGAAGATAACTCTTTCTCCATTTTGAAAATCGATGCCTTTGCTTTTTCGATCCCCTTCCGCTTATGGATGAGCCAATTCCTCCTGACCTGAACCCTCTTCTCAAGCGATGCGATATTTTCTTTTACCCTTTTCTCTGAAGGTGTTCCAATGGATAGCGCCTGAGCCAATATTTTCTCCGGTCTCTGTATTTTCTCCACATCTTTCTCTGTCATCAAAATATTAAGCTTCATCTCAGTGAGGGCCTTCTCTAAACTCTGATAGGAAACCTTTCCTCTCCCTTCTTTCTCTGAATATTTCACTGCCTTCTCCATCACCATCTTTGCCTTCCGCATGGGAAGAGATCCGTGACGGACCAACCCCTCCATCAAGGCGGTTGCTCCCAGAAATTCCTCCTGAGCTTGCCCAGACATCTGAGTCTTATTGACTTGGAGGAGCCGAAGGACATCGGCCATGACCGATAGGGCAGGTTTCGATTCATCCACCAAGTCCATGATCCAATACTTCGTCCATTGGGTATCCCGGTTATACCCCATAAAGAGTGCCTTGCCGACAGAAAGAAGGCTGACGACCATTCCATGGACAAACGATGTCTTTGCCTTGATCACTTCTAAGGAACAGGGGTTTCGTTTCTGGGGCATGATCGAACTGCCTGTGCAATGTCGATCATTCAATCGCACCATATTGAATTCACGCGTGGATAAAAGGATCAGAGTCTGGGCCATGGTAGAGAGATGATCCATCATCATGGCCGCATCGTAGGCCAGTTCTGCCTCAGGTTCCCATCGCTGCGTAATGGGATCGGTCACATTTTCCGTGGGCCCATCAAACCCCAGGAGCTTTGAGGTCAGTTGCCGATCCAGATTAAAAGAAGTGCCATACCCGGCTGCCGCGCCCAAAGGGTTTTTATTAAAAAGATCAAACCAGTGCGTAAATCTCCGGGCATCCCGCTCGAGGGCTTCGGCGAAGGAAAGGAGAAGGTGACCGAAGGTGGTGGGCACGGCATGCTGGTGGTGGGTATAGCCAGGCATGACCGTTGAATGATGTTCTTCAGCCTTTTTGAGAAGTGCCATGATGAGAAAGATTAATCCTTCAACATACTCTAAAGTCTGGTCCCGAAGATAAAGACGCATGTCGAGGACAATCTGGTCATTCCGACTCCGACCCGTATGGACTTTTCCTCCAGATTCGATTCCCACTCGTTCAATAAGATAGCTCTCAATGTTGGAATGGACGTCTTCTTTCGACGCATCCAATCCAAACCTTCCTTTTTGATGAAGCGTTTCTATTTCCCTTAATCCCTTCAGGATTTTCTTTCCATCCTGTTTCGAGAGGATGCCCTGGCGGCAGAGCATGAGAATATGGGCCCGATCTCCCCATAGATCATAAGGGACCAGCCGTTCATCGCACGGAGGAATCCCCCTGACATCCCTCCCCGAAAGGAATTCGACCATCTCCTTGGAAGGCAGTTCCTCAAACCGTCCGCCCCATAGCTTTTCGACCTTCATCGAATCATCCCCTACTTCTTTTTTCTCTTGGCTAAAATCTCAAAGGGAAGCCCCCGGATAAAAGCGGCATCCGCGCAGCGTCTCTGGTCAAAACCGGTGGTTTTAATCGAACGGATCTCCGGTGAGAAGAGACCCGTCTTCGATTCCCGCTGGACGATCTCGATATTTCCTTTGTAGAGTCTGACTTTGTATTTCCCGTTGACCACTTTCTGAGATGTCTCGATAAAGGCGTCAAGATCATATTTCAAAGGATGGTAGGCCATCCCGTGGTAAATCAAGTAGGCCCACTTCTGATCGATCCCTTTCTTAAACTGAACCTCGTCTTTGGTCAGGCAGAACTGCTCCAGGTCTCTGTGGAGTTTGAGAATGATCGTTGCTGCAGGCGCCTCATAGATCTCCCTGCTCTTAAGATCCATGATCCCGTCCTCAAACATATCGATCCTTCCGATGGAGTGGGTTCCTCCGATGGTGTTCAGCTCGGGGATCATCTCCCCCAGGGGTCTTCTTTTTCCATTCAATCTGACCGGGATTCCGTTCTCAAACTCCAAAGTGAATAAGGCAGGTCGATCAGGAGCTTTCTCGGGGGGCTGATACCACATCCAGATATTATCCGGAAGGGGCTGGTTCAAGTCGATGGCACCACTGGCGATCGAACGGCACCACATCGTCTTGTCATCGCCCCCGGTAACGATCTCTGTTACCGGAACACTCCATTCCTTGCACAGTTCCTCTTCTTCCAATCGGGTCAAATCGAAATCCCGGACCGGGACGAGTATCTTCAAATTTGGCGCAAACATTTTGAAGACATTGTGCATGCGATATTGATCATTCCCTTTTCCGCTGGATCCCTCGAGAATAGCATCACATCCTTTCGCCAGAGCAACCTCTGCAACCTTCCTCGCCACAACCTGTCTCGTCATGGAGGTAGAAACAGGGTAACCCAGATAGTCGGAATTGGCTTGAATGGCCCGTGCGATCCAGACCTCCGTAAACTCTTTTCGGAGATCAAAAAAGAGAGGCTTGATCTTCAGCGCTCTTGCCTTCCTTCTACCCTCTAACACTTCTTCTTCTCCCTGGCCGACATCAATCGTGATGGGAAGTATCTTTTTCGCCTTATACTTTCTTCTAAGCAATTCGATGGCGAGAGAAGAATCCAAACCTCCGGAGTAGGCAACAGCGACTTTGTCGACCTTGGGGGTTCCGGTTTTTTGAATTTTTTTCAATATTTTCCGGATGTCCATAAAACGCACACCTCCTTGCAATTTAGATTGAGATGTTAGCATAAATGAAGGACTTAAACAATGTTTTTTAAACTATGGTCTCCCCATGAGATGGCTGGCGGCGGAGGACGAAACGGAGAGGTGTCGAAAAGGCAGTTGAGAAAGTTCCGAAGGATGTCAGAGATGGTTTTGTCTCTATTGGGAAGGCAAAAGACGATTACGAGGTTCTGATTAATCCAATCACGCAGAGGGTGAACGAAAACGAGCCAAGGGAGATTAGGGTATTAAAATAGGGCTTAGACCTATATTAACTTCTTCCCGCGGCATTAATTTTACATTTTTGTTCCTCAGTAAACCATTTCAAATCGTAAACGTCGAAGCCAATTTCTATTCTATATTGAACATTCGTAGGTGACGTCGCCGGTTGGGAGCCAACCTAACGATGTCCACTCAGTCAAGCCTTCACTTTTTAAGAAGACCATACTATACATCATGGTACCAACAATGGGGATCTTCTCCAAGATAGTCACCTGTCAAAGCAAAAGCTAGACTTCGGCATCCGCGGCATTCTCTCATCTCGCAAGTTCCACATTTTCCCTTGAGGTTCTTCTTTTTTCTTAGCTTCTCCAATATGTCTGATTCTTCCCATATCTGTCTCAAGGGAGTTTGCAAAAGATTTCCTAGGGAAACGGGAAATCTTCGACAAGGAAAAACGTTTCCCTCTGGCATGATGCAAAGACCATCCACTCCGATGACACAGGGAGCCCCCAAGAGTTCAGGCTCCTCTCCAGTAAAACTGATCTGGAAGGCTTGATAGGGGAGGGCCGAATGATGTTCCCCTTCGATTGAGAAAAAACGGAAGAGCATTCCTATCATTTCGTCCCATTCTTCCCTACACAGTACCTCATTCATGACTCCCTTCCCCTTGCCCAAAGGGATGAACCGTTCGATGATCAATCCATGGACGCCACTGTCCTGGCACAGTTTAAAGAGGGAGGGAAGGTTCCTAAAATTCTTTTTCATCACCGTAAACATCACAATGGTTTCAAACCTCTTCTCCTTTCTCGTCAATGAAATATTTTGCATCACCTTCTCAAAAACCCCTTTCGAGCGAATGGCGTCGTTCGTCTCTTCATCGGCTCCGTCCAGAGAAATCTTTATCTTCTTTAATTTAGAAAAATCGGATAATCTTCTCATCCTCTCTCGATCCAAGAGAAGACCGTTGGTAATGATTCCTAATTCTCCGACGACGGATTGCTGGTTCAGGTGACCCAGGAGGTGAAATAGCTCAGGTCTTAATAAAGGCTCGCCTCCGGTGATATGAATACAGGCTTTTTGATCCCATTCCTTCATGGTATTGAGGAGATTATCGGATATTTTCTTAAGTCCCGGCCAATCAAGATCACTCTTTATTGAAAAGTCGTCTTGATAGCAGTGCTCGCAATGAAGATTGCAAAGGTTAGTAATATGCCATTGGAAATGAAATAGATCTTTCATTGAAGCCTGCTGACAGGTGGAGCCCCACTGGCAAAGCCGTGGCACCTGACTAACCCCGAGCGGGGCGACATCCCGGCCAAAAATGGGCGCATTCATCCACGGCAAAAGGCCGTGGCTTTCTGCTGCCGGGGTAAAATGGGTAATGGAAACATTCTAAAATCATTTTAGATGGAAAGCCAGATTCCTCTCAGCCTGTGTTTTTGTTCTTCCTATTGCCGCTACCTTCCTCAGGGGTATTCTCAGCCTTATTCAATTCCTTTTAACCGTAAGGCATCATGGAGCAGGGAATTTCCATCGCATCGGTAGCAATGATTTTCGGTTCCTGAAGGAATATGAGCTCTGTGGACGATCTCAGAAGCCTCTAATATGGCCTCAACGAACCATTGGCTGGTAGGAGCTCGGTGGCCCTCAAGTTTTGATCCCGGATTAGGCGACCAGACAAAGGGAACGACATTTGCTCCCAGGGTCGTTATCTCCTTGATGCCTTCCAGGAATGTCTTTTTAGGTTCCAATCCCATAACAAAAACCCCATAGACGTTTCCTTCCCCGAAGATTTTAGCCGCAGTCCGTATGGAACGAATAAAGTTCCCATGACTGACATTCTTCGATTTTCCCGGGCAGATCGCCTCGTATAATTTCTCGTCCCATATTTCCATACTGAACCCAATGGCCTTTATTCCGGTATCGTAATATCTCTTTATTTCATCCTCCTCTCTTGCCGGCGAGGGAAGAATCGTCCCAGGAATACGGTCCAGGCCCGTTTGTTCTCGAATGGACTTTAGAATGTCGGCCACCCGTTCAATCTCTTGTTGATGATTGAAGCATCCTCCGGTCAGGAGGACATGCTTTACTCTTCCCTCAGCGAAGGCGGCCTTCGCCACCTCACCAATATCTTCGGTCTCCTTCTTTTTTAAGACCGAGTCATAAGTTTTTGAGGTGGATACGAGATTGCAGAAAAGACATTCCTCTTTTTTAGAAAAATGACTGCAATAATTCTGATAACAGAAAAAGAGACAATCCTCCCCTCCGATCTGTCCGATCTTCAACATGGGATGGTGGTTAACTGTCTCTTCCGTGTAATAGGCCGGCCTGGGAATCCATTCGACCTTGCATATTCCTTCCTTGCCGTCGGATAACATCAAGCCGTTTTCTTCCAAAGTCACCCGATAGGGTGAACGGCTATTCTTCCTAAATTGGACCACGCTTCCATCCGGAAGAAGAAAATCGTCCGGCAGCACCATCCCGGCATGATCCTCAAAGTCCCAACCAAAGAGACCATGATTCTGTTCCTTATACTTCTTCCCTATCTCTTTAAGGGCCTCTGGAGTTGCCTGAATTCCCTCGACAAGCAGTTCTGCCTTAAGTTTTAGGAACCGGAGATTTGTCATGACTTCACCTCCCTTTTCTTATTGATCCATGTCATTGGCTTCTCTGTTTGAGATGAGAAATATTCCTGTCAAAGCAAAAAGGTTGGGGAATATTGTTATCCTTCTCTTTTTCCCAACGAAGGCAGCCTTTTCCAATTTGATGTGTCTCTGACGGCAATACTCGATGAAGTCTGAAATACTTAAGAAATGGAGGTTGGGGGTGTCATGCCATTCATAGGGTAAGGAAAGCGTCACGGGGGTCTTCCCTTTAAGAAATATCTGTAACCGGGCCTGGAAATGGGCAAAATTAGGGAATCCAGCGATCACTTCTCTCCCTACTCTCAGCGCCTCCTTCAATACCAGGTCAGGACTTTTAACCTGCTGAAAACTTTGATTCAGGATCACATAATCGAAAGACTGATCTGCATAGTCGGACAAACCATGATCGATGTCCTCGTGGAATACGCTCAACCCCTTCGCAACACATTGATAGATGGCCTGTTCATCAATCTCAATACCTTGAGCCTTGACGCTCCTCTCCCGGACAAGGAGATCCAGTAATGCCCCATCGCCGCAACCAAGATCGAGCACGGATGAACCTTGACGAATCCACTGAAGGATGGCTCTGTATTCTAACGAAGGAGTCTCAGATTGCATATTCCCTTACCTCATACCCATCGACCCCCCCTCGTTCAAAAGATGCCTTCTGGAGAAAATGTTTAATCAGGTGTGTTTCCTCCTCAACCTCGAGGAGAAAGGCATCGTGTCCATAGGTCGAATCGATCTCGCAATAGGTCGTATCCACCCCTGCCCACTTACAGGCCTTTACGATTTCCTTTAATTGAGAAGCCGGGTAGAGCCAGTCCGATTTAAATCCCAGAACAAGGACTTTAGCTTTATTCCCTTTGAATACTTCATAGAGTTCTTTCCCCCGCGAAACATCGAAAGAATCGATAGCCTTTGTGATGTAGAGATAGGAATTGGCATCAAACCGCTTCACAAAATGATCTCCCCGGTTGTGAAGGTATTCTTCCACTTCAAAATCAATGCTAAATTTACGGGGTTTCCCGTTGTGACTCAAGCGCCTTCCGAATTTCTCAGCCATCGAGATTTCGCTCATATAGGTGATATGGCCGATCATACGAGCGACGGCGAGCCCTTTGGCCGGGGAATGCCCGCCGTAGTAGTGACCGTTTTTCCAAAGGGGATCCGCCATAATGGCTTGCCGTCCGACCTCATGAAATGCAATCTGCTGGGGCGAATGCTTTGTCGCCGTGGCAATAACGATAGCACTATTCAGCCGTCCTGGATGAGCGGTCAGCCACTCTAAGGCTTGCATGCCACCCATCGAGCCGCCTGCAACCGAAAGCAGCCGGTCAATTTCCAAATGATCGATCAAGTGCTTTTGCACATTGACCATATCCGGGATACTGATGATCGGGAAATCGAGACCATAGGGCTTCCCTGTTCCAGGGTTGACGGAAGATGGACCGGTTGTGCCCCTTGCACCCTCCGAGGACATTTGAGCAGATCATAAAGTACTTATTCGTATCAAAGGCTTTACCCGGCCCGATCATATCGTCCCACCAACCCGGTTTTTCATCTCCTTTGTGAAGGCCTGCGGCATGGGCGTCTCCGGTAAGAGCATGAAGGATTAGAACGGCGTTGGACCGCTGTTGATTCAGCTTGCCATAAGTTTCATAGGCGATGGTGATGGGCCCAAGCTTTTCGCCGTTTTCCAGGATAAGCTCGTTGGGGGGAAGTGCAAATTGAAAATAGTTTGTTTTGACCATCCCCACGCTATGATCCTTTTCTAAAACGAAATCCTGTCCGGGAATATCGGCACTTCTGAATGGTTGTCCGCCCCTTCTGATTTCCTTAGCGAGTAGATTAACCCCTGACATGTCTCTTCACCTCACAGCATTCCTCTAACCCCCTCCCCAATAGCGACCGTGGCCGCTAAGGGGAGAAGGTTCTAAAAGAAGGTCATATTCTTGGAAGACCGGTTTCATCAAAGATGCCTTCAAAAAGCGGTCCCGTGAGATATCGCTCGCCCGCGTCAGGCAGAATGGTAACAATCGTTTTACCCTCAAATTCCTTCATCTTTGCAAGCCTCAGTGAAACCGCGATCGCGGCACCACAACTGACCCCCGAAAGAATCCCCTCTTCCCGAGCCAACCTCCTCGCATGTTCGATCGCCTCTTCACTCGTGACCTGCTCCACGCGATCCACCATCGACAAGTCCAGTGTGTCCGGAATGAATCCAGCACCGATCCCCTGAATCTTGTGAGGCCCGGGCTTAAGCTCCTGCCCTGCAAGACGCTGCGTAATTACTGGACTCTCTACCGGTTCGACAGCTACACTGATAATCTTTTTCTTCTTTTCTCCCTTAATATATCGTGACACCCCTGTGATGGTCCCTCCTGTGCCCACACCGGAGACGAGTACATCGATCCCGCCGTTCGTCTGTTCCCAGATCTCCGGCCCGGTCGTCTTGAAATGAATCTCCGGGTTGGCAGGATTCTTAAACTGCTGGGGCATGTAATAATTGGGACTCGAGGCCGCAATCTTTTCTGCTTCTTCAATAGCCCCCTTCATTCCCTTGGCTCCCGGTGTCAGGATGATGTTTGCACCGAGAATGGCGAGCACCTTCCGCCGCTCCATCGACATGGTCTCAGGCATGGTGACGTTCAGTTTATATCCCCTCGCAGCCGCCACAAAGGCCAACGCAATGCCCTGTATTTCCGCTTGTCGGCTCAATGATCTCCATCCCTGACTTGAGCAGTCCTTGCTTCTCCGCAGCCCAGATCATACTCGCCCCTATCCGACACTTCACCGAATACGAAGGGTTACGACCTTCGATTTTGCCAAGGATCGTCGCTTTGAGTCCTTGAGCCATCTTGTTGATCTTGACCAGTGGGGTATTGCCGATCGAAAATGAGTTGTCGTCAAAAACTTTTGCCATTTTATTCTCCTTTCTTAATTTTAATTGATGGTTTTATGAAGAAATTATCCCGCTGCCTTCTTCAATGCCTGATCAATATCTTCCTTGATATCCTCGATATCCTCCAAGCCGATTGAAAGTCGGATATAATCTTCTGTGACTCCTGTCTCTTCTTGTTCTTTCCGGGTCAGTTGCTGATGGGTTGTCGAAGCGGGATGAATGACGAGGCTCTTTGCATCTCCGATATTGGCAAGGTGGGAAAGAAGTGTTACCGAATTAATAAATCTTTTTCCTGCCTCCAACCCGCCTTTAATTCCGAAACCCACAATGCCTCCGAAGCTACCCTTCAAGTATTTAACGGCTAACTTATGGCTTGGATGTTCTTCTAACCCTGGATAATTCACCCAGGTGACCAAAGGGTGCTTCTTCAAGAATTGGGCGATCTTAAGCGCATTTTCAGAATGTCTCTTCACTCTTAAAGGGAGAGTCTCTAATCCTTGAAGAAACAAAAAGGCATTGAAAGGGCTCAAGGGCGCCCCCAGATCACGGAGTAACTGCACCCTCACCTTAATAATAAAGGCGACATTCCCTAACCCTGGAAAATTTCCAAAGGTGTCCCAGAATTTGAGCCCGTGATAACTTGGGTCAGGCTGGGTAAATTCAGGGAATTTGCCGTTACCCCAGTCGAATTTCCCTGAATCGACGATCACCCCTCCGATCGATGTTCCATGTCCACCGATATATTTCGTTGCTGAGAGAACAACGATATCCACTCCAAAGTCGATGGGTTTAACCAGTCCTACGCCCACCGTATTATCGACGACTAAAGGAATCCCTGCTTCGTGGGCTATCTTTGCGAGTGCTTCGAAATCCGGGACATCCAGCTTGGGATTACCAATGGTCTCAGCATAGATGGCCCTCGTCTTCTTCGTAATCGCTTTCTTGAAGGCTTCCGGCTTTGTGGAGTCGACAAATTTTACCTCTCTTCCTAATTTGGGGAAGGTATGATGGAATAACTGATAGGTCCCGCCGTAAAGATTGTTGGCAGAAACAATCTCATCCCCCACCTGCGTTATCGCCAATAGTGCAAAAACCTCGGCAGCCTGTCCTGAGGCCACGGCTAAAGCACCGGTGCCCCCTTCCAGGGCAGCCATCCTTTTCTCAAAAACATCATTGGTAGGGTTCATTATCCGCGAATAGATATTTCCGAATTCTTTGAGGGCGAAAAGATTTGCCGCATGATCCGTGCTCTTGAATACGTATGAGCTGGTCTGATAAATGGGCACTGCCCTCGACCCTGTCGTTGGATCGGGTGTTTCCTGCCCCGCATGAAGCGCCAATGTTTCGAATCCTCTTTTTGACATTTTCCTTACCTCCTTAGTTTTTTGGTTTTTTGGTTGCAAGTCATTACAGAAAACAAAAAAGCCCACTGCCAATCTTTCTCTTGGCAGTGGGCTTTTAGGTCCCGCGATAGTAATCTAATGATGATGCCTACATGGGCGGACCTCCCCTGCCAAGATGAAAACACATGGACATGCAGCACATCATCATTGATTGGGTATATCTTTGCTCGGAATTCGCTATCTTCAGCAGTGTGTTCATCGTGCCCATCCGTCCCAGAAAAGTGAATCTCTTAAAGGAACTCCCACAATGTGGTATGATTCAATTTAACACAAACAAAAAGTTTGTCAAGTCCTTTTCCAAAAAGTTTTCCATCTTTTTTGTCAGACGATGAAATTATAAAATTTACGATCGCCCGGGAGACGATTTATTGGGTGCCGAAAACCCGCGTTATAAAGGTTTGGAAGCATCCCGCCTTGGGCGGGACCTTTTCAATGGAACACCGGGGTAAAGCCATGTCCAAGGGATAGGGAGTTAAGCATTCCTCACTTGGAAATCCTTTTTAAGGCAATCGTGCCAAAAGTCTTTGTAAAGACTTCACATTTCCGACAGACCTTCATCTTATGGCTCCAGCTATTTTGAGGTTTTCCGAGGCAAATGGTCCCGTTGATAAACCAGCAAAGATGGCCCGCATTGAATTCCCATGCCGGACAACCTTGACGAGCCTGTACGGAACAGTTCTGAATATCCCAGCACGACCGAGCATCGTTCGCTTTTCCTTTCTTCATATTCAGCAAGAAAAGCATTTGACGTTCGATGTGTACGGGAACCTTCCGCCATCCCTGTTCAAAACTCTGAACGGTCTTAAGAGAAGTTCCCAGAAGCTCTGCCATTTCTTTCTGCGTCTTTTGGAGTTTCTGGCGAAATGAGGAGAACTCTTGATTGTCCATGGGCCTATCCTCCCTGCCGAAAAGAAGAAAAATATTTTGACAAGATATACCACATTGTGGTATAAAGTGTCAAGAGGTTTGAATCGGGCAGAGAGTATCATTCATCGCAAGAGAAGCAGACGATAGGAGGAAAAGATGAATGCTTATTTGGACCAAGAGATGAAACATCAGGTACCCATGGAACAAACGGAGGAAACGATTGAGGGACGGAAGATTCAAATCGATAAAGAGTTGAACTTGAAGGGAAAGGTCTGTCCCTACACGTTCATCGAATCCATGCTGGCCCTGGAGGAAATGAAAATAGGGGAAGTGCTGAGGGTCATTGTTGATTACCCGCCTGCCGTGTGCGACGTACCGAAGAGTTTGAAGAATGAGGGGTATGAAATCCTGGATGTCAGTCCTACCAACGAGACCGACTGGGCCATCCTTGTGAAGAATACAGAATTCAAATAATAGAGGAAGAGATGAAGTTCTCTGAAGAGCAGATCCATCGCTACTCAAGGCAAATGATTCTTCCGGGGATCGGGGGAAAGGGTCAGAGAAAACTATCGGAAGCCAAGGTCTTTATCATGGGGGCTGGAGGCCTGGGCTCCCCTGCAGCCATCTACTTGGCCGCTGCAGGCGTCGGAACCATCGGGTTGGCCGATTCAGATCACGTGGAAATCCACAATCTCCAGCGTCAGATTCTTCACAGGACGTGTGACATCGGTCTTCCCAAGGTGGAATCCGGTAGAAAGACCCTTGCATCTTTAAATCCGGAAGTAAAAGTACAAATCTATGACGAGCGCGTCACTTCTACGAACATCCAGAGAATCATCGGAGACTACGACCTTGTCCTCGACGGGAGTGACAACTTTCCAACTCGATTCCTGGTAAATGATGCCTGCTATTTCGGGAGGAAAACCTTAATTTCAGGAGCCATCCTGCGCTACGATGGGCAACTGAGCACCTTTAAGCCCCATGCCGGCGGCCCTTGTTATCGCTGTCTCTGTCCGGAACCCCCTCCCCCCGGCCTGGTTCCAAGTTGCCAGGAAGCTGGAGTCCTGGGAGCAGTGGCCGGGATCATCGGCCTCTTTCAGGCCAATGAGGCACTCAAGGAAATTCTGGGGATTGGACAATCCATGGTTGGGCGGTTTCTTCTTTTTAATGCAATGAATCTGTCTTTCACCGAGATGAAAATTCAAAGGAATCCCGAATGCCCTCTTTGTGGAGAGAACCCCACGATTAAGGAATTGATCGATTACACACAGTCCTGCTCAACCCGAGATACAGTACCACTCCAAACTTCCACAAAAACTTGTGACGAACCAAAGTTCGAGGCAGATGAAGCAAGAGCAAAACATCCCAGGGAATATTAGATGAGGCCGGCAAAGAAACCCCTGACATCTCCATGGATCAAGCGAATTGACGTACCAGGTGTTTTATTCTGATACCGACCTTTTAACAATAACGTTCTAGAGCCAACGGATGATTCGTATTCCAAGACCAATTTATCAGAAAATGGTCGAACATGCGCGGAAAGAGGAGCCTGTTGAGTGTTGTGGAATTTTGGGAGGAATGAACGAAACTGTTCAGAAATCCTTCGAAATCAGGAATTTGAAAAGTAGTTCCGTTCAATTTCTAATGGACCCTCAAGAGCAGTTGAATGCCTTTGAAGAGATGGAAAAAAGCTCAATGAAAATGGTTGCCATCTACCACTCCCATCCTCACACCCTCCCCTTTCCTTCGGAAATGGATGTTCAGAGGACTTTCGACCCAGAAATGCCCTCGATCATTATCTCCCTGAAAAAAAAGGATGAGCCCATGGTGAAAGCCTTTCGCATCGGAAAAGAAGCCATCGATCTCGAAGAAATTGAGCTCATCTGAAGAGGCGGTTTATTTGTAGGTTGGAGAAATGGCAAAGTACCCAGCATATTTACTGGAACATTTCCGGGACCCCAAAAATGTAGGTGAGATCTTAAATCCCGATGGAGTAGGCACAGCCTGCAATGTTTCCTGTGGCGACATCATGCAGATGTTTATCAAATGTGATGGGAATGAAATTTCAGAGGTGACATTCAAGACCTTTGGCTGCGGGGCAGCGATTGCAGCAAGTTCCATCCTCACGGAAAGGATTAAAGGATCCACGGTGGATGAGGCCCTCAAGATATCTGACGGAATCTTAGAGGAAATCCTTTCTCAGTTACCCGAAGAGAAAATCCCCTGTTTCAAACTGGCTGCCCACGCTTTGAAGCTAGCCATAGAAGAATATAGAGATAAAAGGTTTGAGCTTCTCCCGCCAAAGCCGTTGAAAAAGGATAGAAATCCACAGTAAGCAAGAATCGTTCTTGATCACGCCAGTAATCATTAACCTCCAGGGTTATCTCTGGATGAAAACCTGGCGAAAGAGTAAGCAGAACTCGGTCGGATACCTGCCGCGACCCTGCACAAGAAAAACAGATCGAGTTAAGGGATGCGATATCTTACCTTTCTCTACTAAAGCCCTTAAAGATCGTCCGCCCTGCGTTCATTCATCCAATCATCAGTAGTCGATTGTTTTCCGAGAAGCCAAAATAGATTTCTTCAATAGGAAATTCTGATATTACAGCGAATGATTATTGAAAATTCCGATTTGACACGTAAGGAATTCCATTCTTTAATTTCCTTATCGCGGCAAAACACGTTCCCTTAAAAGGAGGAAACAGAGATGAAAGAGAAAGAGGAAAAGAGGATCATAGAAGAAGGCGAAGGAGCGAACAAGCGTGATTTTCTCAAAGTACTTGGGGCAGGACTTGGAGTCGCAGGCCTGACCTCAATGATGGGAGGACAAACCTTTGCACAAGAAGACAAGAAGGGAAAATATGTTATTGTGGTCACACACGGCGGGAACGAACCGAACAGAGCTATATTCGGCCTTCTCATGGCTCAAACGGTCGCCGATAAGGGATGGGGAAAGGTTTATGTTTGGATGACACTCGACGGCGCTGACCTGGCCAACAGGAAGAAGACAGAGAGGATAGAGTCCCCGATTTACAAAAAATTTGGAAATGCCCTTGAAATCATGAAGAAAATAAAAGACAAGGGCGGGTGGTTTGGAGTCTGCCCACCCTGCGCTGAGTATTTTGGAGCCACGGGCAGTGACAAGTATGACTGGGTGGAATTAGCCGGCGGCGACTGGCTCATGAAGAACATTCAGGATGCCTGGGTTGTCTGGATCTAGAAAATATCTTGGAAGAATAGGATGACCCTGTTCAGAAAAAAGAAGACGTTAACGGGCCTCTCCCGCACCTGTGGCTGAGCGGCGAAAATTGGTCCGACAGATCTGTCGGACGCACTCAAGGCACTGCGTCCATCACAGGATCCCAACCTCCTGGTAGGTTTTGAAACCTGTGATGACGCCGCCGTTTATCGTCTGTCCGATCATCTTGCTTTGATCAGTACAGTAGATTTCATCACACCTCCGGTGGATGACCCTTACTGGTTTGGACAGATAGCTGCTGCCAATGCATTATCGGATGTCTATGCTATGGGAGGCAAACCTCTCACAGCTCTAAACCTTGTTATGTTTCCAACGAAGAAACTCGATTCGAGTCTTCTTAAGGAGATACTGCGGGGAGGATGCGATAAGGTTTCCGAGGCAGGCGCTTCTATCGCAGGCGGACACTCGGTAGATGACAATGAACCTAAATATGGGCTGGCAGTTACAGGAGTGGTTGACCCTGATCGCATCGTGACTAATTGCGGCGCCGAAGAGGGTGATGTTTTGATCCTCACCAAACCTATGGGTACAGGTGTTTTGTTTAATGCCTGCCGTTCTAAGAAACTACCCTGGCGTGATTTAGAAGTGATTCTTCCCGAGGTAGCTTCTCTCAATAAGAAAGCAATGGAAACTGCCTTGAATTTTGGCATCCATGCATGCACCGATATAACGGGTTTTGGTATCATTGGCCATTCCCTGGAGATGGCAAAGGGAAGCAAAGTCCAGATCAATCTTTTGTATAACAAGCTTCCTTTCTACCCCAATGCGCTTGATATGTATCGCAGAGGCGAGACAACAGGAAGCAACAAGGCCAACAGAAGATTGGCTGAAGGGTTCTTTAAGAAAATCAGAGAGCTTTCCAGACAGGAAGAAGAACTCCTCTTTGATCCTCAGACCTCTGGAGGGCTTCTGGTTTCTGTTCCTTCTACTGAGGCCGACCGGCTCGTCGCTGAATTAAAGAGAGCAGGGATTGAGACCGCTGATCGGGTCGGTGAAGTGGTATCTGGCCCACAGCCGTCGATCTGCATCATCTGAGAGGACTCGGCCTCTTTTGATCCTGGTTAGAAATAGCCCGGAGAATCGAGTTCCAATAAGAATCTCCTCTATTCCATGATTACCGTCTCAGACATTAAATAAAAACTTTTTCAACTATTGAAAACTTCCTTACATTATTTTACGATGTTTTTACTTCCCAAAATCATTCATTCCATCTAAAAATCCAAAAAAAAGGAGGAACCAAAAGAGATGAAGAAGAGGTCGATTAGCGTTCTAGTTCTTGTAGGTTTTGTGCTTTCCGGTCTGATGGTGACGGGTGCTTTCGCGGCTAAAGACGAAATCGTCTTTGATGCCCCGAACGGGAAAGTGACATTCACCCATAAGAAACACAGCGAAACACTGAAGATTGATTGTTTGAAATGTCATCACACCTGGAAGCAGGGTGAAACCTCCGGCAAAAAGTGCTTAGAGTGTCATAAAGCCAGCGCGGAAGGAAACACCCCTTCGGCCAAAGATGCTTTTCATAAAACCTGCAAGGGTTGCCATGATGAGGCAAAGAAAGCCAACAAACCTGCCGGTCCAACGATGTGCACCCAGTGTCACGTGAAGGCAAAGTAGGCTGATTTTTTATCTGGCAGATATTCAATAAAAGGGGGGATCAAGAATTTGATTCCCCCTTTTTCTCGATCATAGGAAGCCAGATATCCTTTCATCTGGACAGACCGAAGAGATTTAACGAAACAAGGAGAAGAATTTATCCTGCGTTTTCGGTAACGGCCATTCTTCGGTCCATCCGTGGTCATATCCATCTGCCATCTAAGCCATCAAGTGGCAGCAAAGATAAAGGACTGCTTCGCAAGAAATACAGAATTCACCTTATTTACTTTTGAACACAGATTCGATATCCTAAAGGGGAGTTTTAAAATTCTTAATCTTAAGGAGGCAGATCAATGATAGGAAAAAGTAAAACGAAGAAGGTTCCATTCGAATTCGTGGCACCGGACGCACAGAAGGTCTACCTGGCGGGTGACTTCAATAACTGGGATCCCAAGACGAACCTGATGAAAAAAGACAAGAAAGGGATATGGAAGGCCACCGTATCCTTGAAGCCAGGGAGATATGAATACCGCTTTCTTAAAGATGGCAGCTGGGAAAATGATCCTTCTTGTTGCGACTGTGTCCCGAACGAATTTGGAAGCAAGAATTGCGTGAGAATCGTCGAGTGATCGTTCGGGGCCAGTATTTTTCTATCAATTGAAGCTATCCCCTCGCGGAACCATTAATTTCTTCTCGGTCTCTCGCCGAGGGTCACTTTCACTTCTATAAAAGCATCCTTGCGAAACACTTTGAGAAGAATCGTATCTCCCGGTTTCTTCTCACGAATATAACGGATCAGCTCATCATTTGTTTTAACATCATGTTGGTCCGCCGTCACCACAATATCTCCACCCACCAGAACAATCATATTGCCAACCTGAACCCTCTGATTGCCCCCTTTCAAACCCGCCTTATCAGCGGGGCCGCCCTTTACCACCTCCGCAATCATCGCTCCTCGTTCTATCTTAAGTTTGCGATACTTTGCTATTTCAGGGATGAGCGATTGAATGGTTGCACCGATCCAGGGATAGGTCACATACCCTTTTGTGAGGAGTTCCGGGACGACTCGCTTTGCCGTATTAACGGGAATGGCAAAGCCGATGCCCACATTTCCACCAGACGGACTAATGATGGCACTATTGATTCCGATGATTTCTCCATCAGAGTTGAGGAGAGGCCCTCCGGAATTTCCAGGATTAATGGCAGCATCCGTCTGAATCACATCTTCGATTAATGTCCCAACCGCGGACCGGATGGTTCTGCCAAGAGAGCTGATGATTCCCGTTGTCAATGTTCTTTGCAGGCCGAAAGGATTCCCGATAGCAAGGACTTTCTGCCCGATCCTTAAATTCCTTGAATCCCCCATGGAAATGACTTTCAACCGATCCCTCGGGGCGTCGATTTTGATCACTGCCAGGTCGTTATCCGGATCTGACCCCACTAATTTGGAGGGCCACTTTGATCCATCTGCCAAGGTCACCTCTAATTTTTGGGCGTCGGCCACGACATGATGGTTGGTTAAGATATGTCCTTTTGTATCGATGATGGAACCCGACCCGGATCCCTGAGTTGGAAAGGCGTTGAAGAAAAAATCTAATTGCATGGCAGTACTGGTGATGTTGACGACCCCGTCCGCCACCTTCTCATAGACCCCAACATTATTTCTCTCGTCCTCACTCAATGCAGCGGAAAAAACTTGCTCCGTGCTGAAAAGAGTAGCGAGGAAAATAAGAACTGAAATTAAAAAGCTTCTTGACACGAGCCTTTTTCCAAAAACCATGATCGTTCCCCCCTTGGTCCAAATTAAGCATGACTCTACTGTAGTGAATCTGACACTTCTTTACAATGATCTGAAAGGTGTCATTCCGGTCCCGATTTCAATCGGGATAAACTCCAGCGGGAATCCAGGTTAGAAAGACTGGATTCCCCCGTATCAAGTACGGGGCAGGCTCAATCAAGTCCGGAATGACAAAACGTGTGAAGTGATTTTTGAAACACTACAGTGATTATTGTATCTTCAGATTTTCCCTACAGACCTTTAGAGACTTTGTCAACGACTCTCTTCAACTTTTCCGAAACTTCTTGGGCAATTTTTCTCAGTTCTTCTTTCTTAATAACTTCTAAAGCAGAGACTGGATTGATAGCGGAAACATATGCCTTCTTATCATCCGTTTCGTAGATAATCACATTGCACGGAAGAAGGAGCCCCACATCGAGATCGGCCTGAAGGGTTCGATGGGCATAGGGTGGATTACATGCCCCAAGAATCACATATTTCCGGAAATCCACACCTAATTTCTTCTTCAAGGTCGCCTTCACATCGATCTCTGTGAGAACCCCGAAGCCTTCTTCCTTCAAAGCTTCTGTGATCTTGGAGATTGCATCTTCATAAGATGTGTTCAAAACCGTTGTAAAAGCATATTCCTTAACCTTTTCCATGGCAACCTCCTCTTCTTGAATTAAATTTCTGGTGCCTAAGCTCAAGGTATGCCGAGATTTTACCTTATATCCTTGGAAGACCAGCTTCATCAAAGATGCCTTCGAAAAGCGGTCCCGTGAGATATCGCTCGCCCGCGTCAGGCAGTATGGTCACAATCGTTTTTCCTTCAAATTCCTTCATCTTTGCAAGCCTCAGTGAAACCGCGATCGCGGCACCACAACTGACCCCCGAAAGGATCCCCTCCTCCCGGGCCAACCTCCTCGCATGCTCGATCGCCTCTTCACTGGTGACCTGCTCCACGCGATCCACCATCGACAAGTCCAATGTGTCCGGAATGAATCCAGCACCGATCCCCTGAATCTTGTGGGGCCCGGGCTTAAGCTCCTGCCCTGCAAGACGCTGCGTAATTACTGGACTCTCTGCAGGTTCCACCGCTACACTGATAATCTTTCTTCTTCTTTTCTCCCTTAATATATCGTGACACCCCTGTGATGGTCCCTCCTGTGCCCACACCGGAGACGAGTACATCGATCCCGCCGTTCGTCTGTTCCCAGATCTCCGGCCCGGTCGTCTTGAAATGAATCTCCGGGTTGGCAGGATTCTTAAACTGCTGGGGCATGTAATAATTGGGACTCGAGGCCGCAATCTTTTCTGCTTCTTCAATAGCCCCCTTCATTCCCTTGGCTCCCGGTGTCAGGATGATGTTTGCACCGAGAATGGCGAGCACCTTCCGCCGCTCCATCGACATGGTCTCAGGCATGGTGACGTTCAGTTTATATCCCCTTGCAGCAGCTACAAAGGCCAATGCGATGCCCGTATTTCCGCTTGTCGGCTCAATGATCTCCATCCCGGGTTTGAGCATTCCTTGCTTCTCCGCAGCCCAGATCATACTCGCCCCTATCCGACACTTCACCGAATACGAGGGGTTACGACCTTCGATTTTGCCAAGAATCGTCGCTTTGAGTCCCTGAGCCATCTTGTTGATCTTGACCAGTGGGGTATTGCCGATGGACATTGAATTATCATCAAAAGATTGAACCATAAACATCTCCTTTCGTTAAGGATGAGCAATGGAAAAGTGGAATAACTGGGATAATGGAGATGCAATACTGAATATTGAGTATTCTGTTTTTAATTCTACCCCAACATTCCAGTATTCCAGCCTTCCAATATTCCGGCTTCGTATTAGTTCACTGGAGGCTTGAATCTCCGAAGCCTCAGTGCGTTTGAGACTACAGTGACCGATGAAATCGCCATGGCCCCTGCGGCGAAGATAGGATTGAGAAGGATACCGAAGAATGGGAAAAGAACGCCTGCGGCCACGGGGATGAGAACCGTATTGTATGCAAAGGCCCAAAACAGGTTCTGTTTGATATTCCGAATCGTTGCCTTACTCAAGGCAATGGCTGTCACGACCCCTCTCAAATCCCCCCCGATCAGGGTGATATCGGAGGACTCTATCGCCACGTCGGTTCCTGTTCCGATCGCAATCCCCACATCGGCCTGAGCCAAGGCAGGGGCATCATTGATCCCGTCCCCTACCATTCCTACTTTTTTGCCTTCTGACTGGAGCCGCCGGATCTCTTCTGCTTTCATTTCAGGAAGAACCTCTGCCAAAACCCGGTCAACTCCAATCTGATTCGCAATGGCTTTGGCGGTTCGCTGGTTATCGCCCGTAAGCATTACTACTTCCAATCCCATCTGCTGAAGGGCTTCCACCGCTTTCTTTGAATTCTCCTTTAAGGTATCTGCGACGGCGATGATCCCGGCCATTTCTCCTCCTACGGCCAAAAACATGGGGGTCTTTCCTTCATTGGAAAGCTGTTCCGCCTTTTCTAACAATCCATTGAGAAATATTTTTCGCTCTTCCATCAATCTCAAATTTCCAAAGAGGATTCTTTTTGAATCAAGCGTAGCCTCAATCCCATGACCTGCAATGGCCTCAAAGTCTTTGGAACCTAGAAGATTTAAATCCTCCTCTCTTGCCTTTTTCACAATCGCCTCGCCCAAAGGATGCTCCGATCCCTTTTCAGCGGAAGCAGCGAATGTCAGGATCTCTTTCTTAGTAAACTTCTCAGACGCAATGATATCCGTTACCGATGGTTCTCCCTTGGTTAAGGTTCCTGTCTTATCCAAAACAATCGTATTCAATTGGTGCGCTGTCTCCAGAGCTTCCGCTCCTCGAATCAAAATTCCATTTTCGGCGCCCTTCCCTGTCCCCACCATGATGGAGGTGGGGGTCGCCAATCCCAAAGCGCAAGGGCAGGCGATGATCAGCACAGCCACGAAGTTGAGAAAGGCGTAGGTGAGGGCCGGATGAGGGCCGAACAAATACCAGACGATGAATGTGACGATCGCGACCGAGATGACAACCGGAACAAAATAGCTTGCAATCACATCAACCATTCGGGCGATCGGGGGTTTCGATCCCTGCGCCTCCTGAACCAGCCGGACAATCTGGGCCAGAACTGTATCCTTTCCAACCTTGGTTGCTTCAAATTTGAACGTTCCGGTCTTATTCATCGTCGCGCCGATAACGGAATCACCTGTCTTTTTCTCAACGGGTAAGGACTCCCCAGTCACCATGGATTCATCGACTGAGGAGTAGCCTTCTTTAACTACGCCATCCACGGGGATTTTCTCCCCAGGACGAACGATGATGATATCTCCTGAGACAACTTCTTCGATCGGAATATCCGCTTCGTTTCCATTACGGAGAACTCTGGCCCTCTTGGGTTGAAGACCGATTAACTTTTTAATTGCCTCTGAAGTCTTCCCTTTTGCCCGCGCCTCCAGGAACCTCCCAAGAAGGATAAGGACGATAATAGCCGCTGAGGTATCAAAATAGACATCGAGCATCAGGCCCTTGACCATGATCCGGTGAGGAACAAAAGTCACGATGAGACTATAGAGATAAGCCGCAGAGGTCCCGACAGCGATCAAGGTATTCATGTCGCTGGTCTTATGTTTCGTCGCCTTCCAGAAACCCACATAGAACTGCCAGCCCGCCCAGAACTGGACAGGGGTCGCCAGTAGAAACTGAAGGAAGAAATTGGCTTCCTTCGACAATCCAAGCCCTTCCTCTAAGTAGGAGGCACCATACATGAGAATGAGGATGGGAGCGAGGAGGATCGCCCCTAAGATGAATTTCAGTTTTAATCGAGAGAGTTCGGCCTCCCTGGCAAGCCTTTCTTTCTCAACGATGTCTTCTTCTTTCACCTCGAGAACTTGGTAACCGGCTTCTTCAACAACCTTCTTAAGGTCCCTGATCGACACGTCCTCTGGAATATATTCGACCGACGCCCTTTCTGTGGCGAAGTTAACGTCTGCGTGGACCACACCTTTAACAGAGTTGAGAGCCTTCTGGACTTTGTTCACACAGGAGGCACAGGTCATTCCCTGAATAGGCAAAAGAACTTTCTCCGATTTGGCGCCGTAACCCAGGTCTTTTACTTTATCGATGAGATGGGAGAGATCGGTTTGCTCAGGGTGAAAGACAACGGTGGCCTTCTCTGCGGCAAAGTTGACCACCGCTTTCGAAACTCCTTCCACGCCGGTTAATCCTTTCTCAATCTTTAACGCACAACTGGCACATGACATTCCTGTGATGGGAAGATCAATCCTAACCAAATTCTTTTCCTGAGATTCTGTAGGCAATTCTTTATGGACATGTTCCATGATTTTTACCCTTATACATTTAGCAAATGTGGCGTCGGCATTAACTGCCGACAATCCTTGGATTCGCCCTCCTGCCTACCGCAGGCAGGCAGTAAATGAGGGCGCTCCTTGGACCGGTTACAACGCGAGCGTCTTATTTCAATTCATAATAGATCCCAGCAGTTGTTTTTTTCTCGCCAACCTTTGCAAGGATCATGACCTGATACTTTCCCTTCTCCGGAAGGTTAAAATAGGCATCATAGCTTTTCATCTCACCATCATATTTAAGGGGTTTGATCTGATCTTTCCCTTTGGGATCAACCACTTTCATGCTGATCTGAGCATTGGACACCTCTTTTTGAGTCTTTTCATCTTTCAGCGTCACCGTGATGTTATGAGTCGTTCCGGGCTCGATATCCTCTTTCATCTTCATGTCCTTCAGCATCTTCTGATGCTCATCATTGGCCATCATCTGAAAAGTGACCTTTACTCCTTCAACAAGAACTTCCTTCGTGTCCATCTTCATCGGCGTTCCCATCGACATTCCTCCATGTGAATGCTGAGCTAAGGAAACCGATGAAAGAAAAAATACACCCACAACCAAGAGCCCTAAAACTGATAACAATTTTTTCATACCTGTGACCTCCTGCTTTAAGATCTGCTATACGCTGAGCGCTGAGCGTTTTTTATTCAAGCCAGGCGGGATCCGCCTTTGTCTCATTTGCCTCCTTGGAAAGCTTATCTAACATCGCATTGGCCTCAGAGATTTGGGCCTGATACTTCTCCTTCTCTTCTCTCGTTTTGTCCAACTCAATAATATTCATTTTATACTGAGTCGGGCTTCCGAATCTTCTCCGACTCAACTCATCAGATTTTTCCGTATACCTCTTCTGTGCGGTCTCATATTTTTCAGTCGCTTCCTTTAATTGCTCCTTCCATGGACGCACCTTTTCCCGCCACCAGGTCTCATCTCGGCCGTAGATATCCGTCTTGATCTCCTCCTTTTCGTTTCCGCCAGTTGCTGCCTGGGGGGGAGGTGAAGTCACTGCTCCTTTGACATCTTTTCTTTCTTCCACCTCAACCCGATTGCGATATGAGGGAGGAACTTTACTAAGGTCATCTGTAAAGTTCACTACTCCTTCTTTATCTACCCATTTATAAACGGTAGCAGCATAAGCAGGGATACTAAAAATCAGTAGAATCAACAAGATAAGAAGCTTCTTCATGTCGAGTACCTCCTTGTTATTACTGCATATTAGATAGAAATATCTCTACCTTATTAATATGCTTATTCATATCTGTAATTCAAGGATTTCCCCTGAAAAAATCGATACATTCCGGTCTGTATAAAGGCTTATATGGCCTTGACCGGGTTCTTCATCTCCTTCGCCTTATCTCCGCCACCTCCTATCAAACTTTTCGGATCCAGCGGCTTATGAACAGGAATTGCTCGAACTCCAAATTTCGTGGAAGCCATCCTCATCAAGATGGGTGAGACCATTGTCAACCCAACCCCCACTAGGATGGCAATGCTAAACAATCGAGGATTCAATACGCCGCGTGAAAATAGGTACGCAGCAATCACGATCCCCATTTCGCCTTGAGCCAAAACTCCAAACATGATTAAGACCCGCTCGCGCGATGATGGATACCCCTTATTTGTAGCAATCCAGCATCCGATCAGCTTTGTGCCAATGACAACCACTAGCAGAACCATCAAGAAAAGGAGGGAACCTTCGGCAGCTTTGAGATTTACCTCCATTCCGATTACGATGAACAGAATTCCGATGGGGATCGCAGCTAAAATGGATTCAAATCCTTTAGCAATTTTTTCTTTTACCTCCAGGTTTGACGCCCCAAGCAGCCCACCTCCCAGAGAGGCAACTCCCACAGAGGCAAAACTTCCAAAATGCATCGCTGCCCATGCATACAACGAGGCGACCAACAAGAGATATCCAACGAGTATTTGTCTGGGCCTTTTTTGAAAACCAGTTTTCGAAGATAATTTCAGAAATCGTGAAGTTAAAAAGTATGCGACAGCGAAAAACATAATGAGCTTCGCTAAAAACCATGAAACGGCAAGGGCCATCTTAGATGGTCCATAGATCATTCCGTAGCTCGCGGCCTGACTGCCAATCATCAACAGAATGGCTAACAAACCACTCAAGATAGCGGCTCCCGATGCCATGATCGCGGCCCGCGAACTAAGGATCTTCATTTCACTGAAATAGTAAATTGAAATTCCAAAGCTCGAGGTAGACACGATCGCGCTCACCGCCAGGGCTTCTGACCACCGATCCACAAACAGTCGCGTGAGGATCGCAACGCTCACCGCAGTCAAAACAAATCCCCAGGTACCCACGGAAAAAGAAAGTTTGAGTATTTTTTTCAGCTCACGCCAGTCCACTCCCAGACCTGTCAGAAACATGAGTTGAATCAGCCCAATCTCGGCAAGGATTTTTAGAGCACCATGGAGCGGACCGGAAGAAGGGCTTCCCCAGGTTCCAAGAACGATGGGAACCCCTAATAGATTGAACACAGAGGGGCCGAGAAGAACCCCGATCAGGAGGTGAATCGTCAACGCGGATATGCCAAATCGCCTAGCCAAGAAGGTTGATGCCCTTGCCAGTACAAAGATCCCGATCAACCAAAAGGCTGGGCGGATAAATTCTATCACGGGTCGAAGTCCCCCTCACCCCCACCCTCTCCCAGCCGCCTACCTGCACGAAGGCTTCGGCGAGCAGGCGATTGCACGTTGCGTTCTTCCCTCGACGGGAGGAATGGAGAGGGGGCTCGTTTGAACTACTTTATGCCCCTGGCTGGCACCCAACTGTTTCTTCAACCCAAAATTCCATTTCCAGATGGCGTAAATGGCAGGATAGACACATAATTCCATAATGAATGACGTGAAGATGCCACCGATCATTGGCGCGGCAATACGCTTCATGGTGTCGGCGCCCGCGCCCGTTGACCACATGATCGGAATCAATCCCATAAACATCACTCCGACTGTCATCACTTTAGGCCGAAGCCTCTTTACAGCACCTTCAACGATCGCCTCCCGCAGATCGTCCCAGTTCCGCATCTTCCCTTTGGCCTGAGCATCATGGTGGGCGATATCAAGGTAGAGGAGCATGAACATCCCGGTCTCTGCATCGACGCCCATCAATGCAATCAAACCAACCCAGACCGCGATACTCGTGTTATAGCCCAGAAGATAAAGGAACCAGATGGCACCCACGGCTGAAAATGGAACGGCCAGGAAAATGATCATTGTCTTTGTGATCGATAAGGTGTTGAAATAGAGGAGCAAAAAGACAAGGAAGATAGTAATCGGAACGACGACGAAGAGCCGGGCCTTCGCCGCTTCCATGTACTCGAACTGACCACTCCAGATCAACTGATAACCAGGCGGCAGTTGCACATTTTCACGAATGGCCTTCTTGGCATCTACCACATAGCTACCGATGTCTCGTTTGGAGGTATCGAAATCAACGTAGACATAACCAGAGAGTCTGCCATTCTCGTCGCGGATCATAGAAGGGCCAGTTTTGAGAGAGATATCTGCTAACTGCTCGAGGGGAATGTGTGCAACTCCTTGTCCGCCCGGAACCGACGACCCTCCTGACCCTGACATTCCTCCCATACTGCCCGTCGTGCCTGAAGAACCCAGTCGAACGGGTACAAATACCCTCTTGAGTTTCTCGATATCGTCCCTAAGTTCTCTGAAATACCGCACATTGACCGGATACCGTTCACGTCCTTCAATCGTGGTCGTGACATTTTCACCCCCGATTGCCGACATGATCACGCTGTTGGCTTGGTCGACTGTCAGCCCGTAGCGAGCCAGTTGTTCCCTCTTTAGCGTAAAGTCGAGAAAGTAACCGCCGGCCGTGCGTTCAGCAAAAACACTCTTTGTGCCTGGCACATTCTTAATCACCATCTCAATGTGTTCGCCGAGCTGCTGGACCTTTTCCAGGTCAGCACCCATGATCTTGATCCCTACAGGCGTTCTTACCCCTGTTGAAAGCATGTCCACACGGGCCTTAATTGGGTAAGTCCAGGCATTAGAGACACCAGGGAATTGCATGACCTCGTTCAATCCACCCGGGCCATAAATCAACTCGTCGGGAGTTTTATGGCTCGGCCAAAACCTGCCAAGGATCTTTTTCAGCCATTGAGGTGCCCAGGAGGAGTACCATCGATTCTTTATAGGCCAATCCGCCTCAGGTTTGAGAAGGATGACCGTTTCCATCATGGAGAATGGCGCTGGGTCGGTTGCTGTCTCAGCACGGCCTGCCTTGCCGAAGACATGATGAACCTCAGGAAAGGTTTTCAACACTTTATCCTGCATCTGAAGCAGTTTTTGTGCCTCTGTAACAGAGATGCCAGGTAGTGTGGTAGGCATATAGAGGAGGTCCCCTTCGAAGAGGGGGGGCATAAATTCAGAGCCGAGTCGCTCGAAAACGGGAATCGTGACGAGCACGACGAGGAGCGCTGCGATGACAGTTGACCATTTGTGTCTCAGCACAAACTCACAAACCGGATGATAGATTCTCATCAACGGCCGGCTGATAGGATGGGTCTCTTCGCTGTGAATTTTACCAACGAGCACCACATTGACGATACGGCACAAGAATTTAGGTTTGAACTTATAAGGATCCATATGGGTAAAAAGCAACCGGATAGCCGGATCGAGGGTGATCGCTAGAACCGCCGCAATGGCCATGGAGAAGTTCTTGGTAAAGGCAAGGGGCTTGAAGAGGCGTCCTTCCACCCCCCCCAGTGTGAAGACAGGCATGAATGCGACAGCAATGACGAGTAAAGCGAAAAAGCTTGGTCCCCCCACCTCTTTTACCGCACCGATCACGACATCTTTATAACTTCCGGGCCTACCAGCGGCGTCCCAGTGTTCAAGTTTTTTGTGGGTCTGCTCAACGACGACAATCGCTGCATCCACCATTGCGCCGATCGCAATAGCAATGCCGCCGAGGCTCATGATGTTGGCCGTCAGTCCCATCAAATACATCGGGATGAAGGCGATGATGATCGTAATCGGGATGGTGATAATGGGGACAAGAGCAGAGGGGATATGCCAGAGGAAAATCATGATCACGATGCTGACAATAATGAGTTCCTCAACCAGTGTATCTTTGAGTGTCTCAATGGCACGCTCGATCAAGGAGGCGCGGTCATAGGTTGTAACGATCTCCACGCCGGGTGGAAGCGATGCCTTCATGTCTTCCAGTTTCTCTCGGACCCGTTCGATCACCTTGAGTGCGTTTTCTCCAAAACGCATGATGACAATGCCGCCAACCACCTCTCCTTCACCGTTGAGGTCGGCAATGCCGCGTCGGATGTCAGGGCCCAACCCAACCATACCAAGATCCTTCACCAGGATCGGGGTGCCTCCGGTTCTACTTGTTCCCACGACGATATTTTCAACGTCGGACACCTTCTTAATGTAGCCGATCCCACGAACCATGTATTCCAGCCCGGAAAACTCAACCAGCCTTCCGCCGACATCGTTGTTTCCTGCCCGTACCGCCTCGATCACGCGATCGATGGAAATGTTGTAAGCCACCAGTTTATTGGGGTCCACATTCACCTGATATTGCTTGACAAACCCGCCGATGGGTGCAACCTCGGCTACTCCCGGCACCGCCTGTAACGCATACCGAAGATACCAATCTTGGAAAGAACGTAACTGGGAGAGATCATTCCTACCTGTCTTGTCGACGAGGGCATACTGGAACACCCATCCAATGGCCGTTTCGTCACGGGCCAACTCTACATTGACCCCCTGGGGGAGGCGGGGTAGGATGTTGCTTAAATACTCAAGCGTCCGCGAACGGGCCCAGTAGATGTCTGTTCCGTCCTCAAAGATGATATAGACGTAAGAGTAGCCAAAATCGGAAAATCCCCGGATGTCCTTAACCTTCGGTACGCCCAGGAGGGCGGAAATGATCGGATAAGTGACCTGATCTTCCATGATATCAGGGCTGCGATCCCATCGAGAGTAAATGATGACCTGGGTATCCGAAAGATCAGGGATTGCATCGAGCCTGATATTCTTGATGGAGTACAATCCCCATAACACGGCCATTCCAATAAAGAGGAAAACGATGAATTTATTATGGGCACACCACTCAATCAGCTTGTTAATCATGAAAGCCTCCAAAGAAGAGAAACAGTCCGGAGTGATTAGTTCGCCTGCCTGCAGCAGGCAGGGAGTTCGGAGTGTTTAGTTTCAAAGATCCGAACTCTGACAGAATTTCAAATTCCCAAATTCGCAATCTGCAATCCGCAATTGTTCATCTATTTTCCGTATCCCGCATGCTACATGCCCGGCATACCAGCCATCCCTCCCACTGCCTCTTTTAACTTTGATTCGGAGTCGATGAGGAAATTGGCGCTCGTCACCACCCGCTCTCCAGCCTTAAGTCCTTTGATCACCTCATAGTAGTTATTCATCTTGGAACCAACCTTTACCTCTCTCGGTTCAAAATATCCATTGCCTTTGTCGATGATGGCTAACTGTCGAAGACCGGTATCGATGATTGCGCTCTCTGGAACAGTCAGCTTTTGTCCCAGGTGAACTTTAATTTCCACATTGGCATACATTTCCGGTTTCAATTTTCCGTGAGAATTTGGAAGTTCAAACCTTACCTTCGCGGTTCGAGTTTCCGGATTCAAGGAAGGATAGATGTAGACCGCTCTCCCGGTAAACGTCTCCCCGGGCATAGAAGCGAGCTGAACCGAGGCCTGCTGTCCTAAACGCACAAAAGGCAGTTCATATTCGTAGACATCTGCAATAAGCCATACGACGGAGAGATCAGCAAGTTTGAACAAAGCCACCCCTGACATGACATTCATCCCTTTGTAGGCGGCCTTTTCCAACACAAATCCGCTGAAAGGCGAGTAGAGGGTGAGGGTCTTTTTAGCCTGGCCGCTCTCCTCTAAAGCCTTGATTTGATCATCGTTGATATCCCAGAGTTTTAGACGCCGCTTGGCAGATTCTGCCAAAGAGTCTCCACTCCCGGCCACTTCAGGAAATGGACTTTTGGACAAGTCCCTTTTGGCTCGAAGAGCAATGAGATACTCCTCCTGTGTGGAGACCAGTTCGGGGCTATAAATAGTGAGAAGAGGTTCCCCTTGTTTGACAAATCTGCCTGTGAAATCGACATAGAGATCTTCAATCCAGCCCCCAATTTTGGGTGAGACCGTAACGATCCTCTTTTCGTCATAATCGATCCTCCCCACGGTCCGGATCACCTTCTCAAGAGGTCTCATTTCTACGATTCCAAACTTTACTCCGATCAGTTGTTGCTTCTCTGGAGAGATTTGAACCGTTCCAGGAGCCACTTCTTGAACCTTTCCTCCTTTCTGGATCGACTCCATGGTCAGTCCCTTCATTTCCATATCATCCGCTTTTTTTGCCTCCTGTTTCACTTCCTCTTTATGCCCTTGATGTGTAGTAGTCTCTTTCCCCTTTCCACATCCGAAGATCACCCAAGACAGGACCAATAGAAAGACGATCCAAATCGATCTTTTCACTTTCCTTCCCCCCCTTCTAAGATTTGTTTTCCAATCGCTGCTCCTAAACTCGCCACATTCTTCTCATATTCAGTCAAGGCCTGATGATACTCCAATTCATATTTATAGAGCGTCATCTGACTGTCCAATAGGGTCATAAAATCAGCCTTATTCACCCGATAGGCACTCATGGCTGAATTGATTTGAAGGCTCGCCTGTGGGAGTATTCCTGTTTTATAGAGCTCGATTTGTCTTTCTCCCCGTTGGATCATAGAAGCCATATCGGTAATCATAAAAAGGACCTCATTCTTCATGGCCCGGTATTGGGCTTCTGTGGCAAGAATCTCGGCTTTTGTCTCTGCCACTTTTCGATCTTGCTTCGACTTATAGAAGATGGGAATGTTCATCTCTACCATTCCTGTGAGCATATCCCGCCGTTTCATATCCGGGCCATTGTCTCGTTGACCATAGGCAAATTTGAAATTAAAGTCTGGATAGTATTCCCTCTTGGCAAGGGCATAAGCCTTTTCCTTTGCTTCGATCATCTTCTTCATTCCCTTCAGAGTAGGGTTCATTTCTAAGGCCATTTTCTGGAGTTCTTCCATGGTGAAAGGAAATTTTTTAAGAACAACTTCTTCGGGTTCACCCATGGGCGTTTCCGGAGGCCGGTTGAGCAGGGCATTCAGCTTTGCTTCCAGGGATCTTTTCCGTTGACCCAACATAATAAGGTCATCCACCATTTTGGAAACCTCCACGTGGGCCTTGAACACATCCTGTTGTATCCCCTCTCCAACGGCATAGCGCGTTTCGGCGATCTTTGCAAAATCTTCCAGAATCCTTTTGTTCCTTTGGGTGACTTCTGTTGTTCGGTAGATATGGGAGAGATCGTAATAAGCTGTCTTCACATCCTTGATAATTTGATGTATCTTCCCTTGAATTTCGGTGGAAACAGCCTCTGCCTCCTTGGATGCCATCTCCTTCATCAACGGTCTCTTTCCAGGAAATGGAAACTTCTGCGAGATGGAAAATTCCTTCATCGTCATATCTTCATCTTTAAAACTAAAATTGGTAGGAAGGCTGATGATTCCAAAACCGAACATTGGATCCTCCAGAGCATAGGACTGAGGTATTTTTTCTTTAAAGATCTCCCACTTTATCTTTACTGCTGAAATTTCCGGATTGTTCTGAAGAGCCTCATCAACCAATCGATCCACATTCAACCTTGGTTTTTCCGACTGAGCTGATGAGGAATAAGGCCATAACATCAAGATGAAAAAAGAGAAGAAAATCACCTTTACCAACCCAAATAACCTTAACCCCATTTAATCACCTTCCTTCTGTAGAATTGTTCAATTTTCAATGAAACCATTTAGATCATTTCTTTTACAGTAATAAAAACGTGTTCACAAGTAAATACTACGAACTCGTTATTTTAACTTGAATAGGACTGTACATTTCGTTTTCAATTAATTCAACAGCTAAGACTTATAATTTTGAACTATATGTTCAAAACATTTTTAATTTTAGTTAGTTACATCCATGTATATTTTTAGACCCACTTGTGTTGAAAATTAAAACAAAAAAGCTCTTGACCTTTTTAGCTAAACCTTAAGGGGGGGTATAGGTTTTAGCAATTTGGGGACCTAATTTTAATCAGGTCCTTGGCCAAGAGCTTTTTCTTAATATTTGAAATTATTAACTTATAATCTTTTTTTCAAACTAAGCTGACCGGGTATCACAATTCAAAAAATTTACATTCCTGACAAAAATAGTAAATTTTCTAACTTTAGTCAGCAATCCTTGTGCCAAGGTCCCACCCTTAATTATTCTTCCCCCTTCATCCCCGGGGAATAAAGTTTGGGCTTGAATATTCAGGAGGACGAAAGATCGAATTTACCAACCCATCCGTTAACAATAGCATTTTTGTTGGAATGAGAAGGCCATTAAGTGGAAGGCTTGAAATTTCTGAGACAACAACATCCACAATCATCGGACAGTGGAATGGAACTCCGCAATCCATCTTCGTATTTCCCGAGTGATCTCCCTCTGGGCATCCGTCCATGTGAAACACGGGGGCATAAGACAAAAGGATTCCGATAACAAGGAGGCATCCTATGATTTTCATATCCAGTTTTTCCCATCCGAAGGAAGATGGACCTCGAACGGATTATTCAAGCTTGCTCGTCTCAGGTGCTTGGTTCTACGGCTGATCTGGATCAGAGGCGTCTTTCCGAGAAAGGTGAGCAGAGCGTTTGGATTTGCTCTCTTCAATTCTCTTCCAGTCTCCAATGCATCCCTGACTCGAAAAACTTCCACGACTTTTCCTGAACCGCCTCAATTTCCTCAACGGAGATGACTTCTTTGCCAATCTGGAAAACCGTCAACACTCAGTATTTCATATTCATATCGTTTTTATGTAAAATTCAAACAAATATTCTTTATTGGATATATCAAGAAAACATTTATAAAAAATGGACAAGGATAAATCCCCCTTTATTTATGTGAAGCTCCCAGGCCTTGTCTATTCCGCTTTGGCGGGAAGGGTAATTCCAGATCACGAAAAAACTAAATAAAATACATAAATCTCTTGTCCAAATCCTTTTTTATTCCCATTTCCCTGGCCAATGTACATAAGTCATTAATCGTTACAGAATCAAAATAATCTCCTAGTCTTTTCCCTGCTTCATTCCAGACGATTTGAGTTACACATTCACCTGATCTTTCGCACGGTTGAGTCGAATCTACTGGATTGACGCAGAGAACTGGCTTAATACCACCTTCGGTGACTCGGATAACTTCACCAACAGTAATATCCTCAGATTTTTTGCCCAAGAAATACCCGCCTGAAGGACCCCTTTTGCTTCTGACAATCCCAGCCCTTTTTAGTTTCTGGAAGATCTGTTCTAGATAGCGTTGAGATATTCCCTGTCTCCGGGAGATATTTTTGACCTGTGTCTCTAACCCTTCGGAATGATAGGCAATATCAAAAATTGCTCTTACCCCATATCGACTTTGTGTAGATAATCTCATAGTTACATTATGATACGTATAAACTTTTTATAATATTCTTTACAAGTGCTGTCAAGAAAATCTTTCTGCTATTTTTCGATCAGGAGATTTAGTAGAGATTCAACTTCTATGCTTTTCCAATCCCTTGGACCTATTGCTTTCCCAAGCATTTTCCCTTTCTTGTCGATCAGAAAAGTAGTCGGGATTCCTTTTACTTCAAAAAGGTCGAGGGTTTCACCTTTCGGATCGAGTAAAACGGGAAAGGTGTATCGATGCTTGTTAATGAATTCTTGGACTAGTTTTATCCCTTCGTAGTCAACAGAAATCGTCAGCATAACAAAGTTTTTTTCTTTAAGCTGTTGGTGCAGGGCTTCCATGCCGGGCATCTCTTCTTTGCATGGGCCGCACCAAGTGGCCCAAAAATTGAGAAAGATAACCTTCCCTTTGAATTGTTTTATTTCAACCCCTTTGCCATTCAAGTCTGTCAAGGAAAAATCTGGGGCCTTTCTATTTCCCTTGATCGGATTGATTTTCATTTTTGAGTAGAAATCATCCTCTCCTCCTTCTGCTGTGAAAGAAAAGCTGACAAGGAGGATAAGGATCACAGAAAGACAGCGAAAAAAAGCTCCTCCGCCCATTGCTCTCTCTTTATATCATCTTCCAAAATCATGTTTCAATGGATTTTTATCCACCTTCCCGCAAGGGCTTTTTGATGATGTTGGGGGCAATTAGATTGGGTTGGTTGGTTTGGTTCTCCCCTTAGCGGGGATTGATCGCAGGAAAGAGAAGAACTTGCGTGGGAAGGATCCTGGTGATCATAAATCTCTTAAGAATGCAGGATGAGGTTCGCAGTTGTGAGGATGGTGCGTTTCTATCCCGTGTTTTAAAGGAATCGTAAAAAGGGAACAAAAAAGTGGTTGTTAACTGACGCATCCTTTTTTATAATGATGAAATGCAGAAATCCAGTTTTGAGCAGTTCGAAGCAACCTCCCTTTACTGTCCCAAGTGTAAAGCGGCAGTGCCCGTTCGGAAAAGGTTGCTTCTGGTCTTACCCGAAGGGGAAGAGTATGAGTATCTGTGTGCTTATTGTTCCTCTTCGGTAGGCACAAAAATTGATAAGAATGTTCCCCAGATCGAGATGATTATTAAACCCTGACTCCCTCGACAGAATCTTTTCAAAATCATTTCATGAGTAATCCATCTCTACCGAGACAAGGCTCGCACCCCTGCCCCCCATTTTCGTGACCTGGGTTTTGGGAGCAGGCATTCCCTTCATTGATCCAATTGGAGGAATTCCTGAGAGCCTTTCGGGTTTATCGAAACTCTTCTTAGGACGGTACCCGGACTGGCTGCAGGAAAGGAATGATTCTGGTCGGTTAATCTCTTGCCTCGGCCACCCGACCGATCATGGGGATTGGCGATCTCTTCTATCCACCTCCTCTTTCACCGGTTTCTTGACCGTGTTAGAAGTGGCATCCATAAATGGATTTGGCCTGACAACAACTAAAAAGTTCCTTTCTATTCCATCACTTCAGAGAGGGGGACGACTTCGATTCCCTTCTCCTTCATCTTGGGAATCATCTCTTTGATGGATTTGAGCGTGGAGGGGTGAGGGTGGCCAATCCCGATCGCTTTCCCTTTGGAGAGGGAGAGTTCCATCAGCTGATCCAGCTGCCGTCTGATATCTTCTTCAGTCGATGAATGGTCGATGAAAATACTCCTTTCCGTGGCCTTCAAGCCGACGGATTGGGCAATTTGGAGACCGATGGTCTGGGGGGTCGTCCGACTGTCTAAGAAGAAGAGTCCTCGCCTTTTCAATTCCAAAAAAATGATCTTCATTTTCTCAGAATCTTCCATCAATCGAGACCCCATGTGATTGCTCACCCCCGTGATGTAAGGGACCGCCTCAATATCTTTGGAGAGTTGGCGAAGCAATCTGGCTTCATCCATCTCTTTAAGGAGAACTCCCTCTCCCGGCCGGATTTGCGGATAGCCCCAAGGCTCCATGGGAACGTGGAGAATGACCTCCTTTCCCCGTCGGTGGGCCTCTCCAGCAAGCGTTTTGGAAAAGGGAGTGAAGGGAAGAATGGCAAAGGTGATTGGGAGATCCCAACGAAGAAGTTCTTGAGAGATTTTGTCTTCACCCCCAATGTCGTCCATCACAATAGCAACTTTGGGGTGGAGGGCCGTTTCCGGAGTGGATGAGATAGAGGAGACAAGGGTAAGCTGATGGGTGACTTGGTCCAAAACCTTAATCTCCAAATGGAGGGATCCTGATTTTTGGGAGGACTGAATCGAAACGGTTTTCCCGAGGGCAGAGAGGCTCCGTCTAAAATCTCCTTCGATCGAAGAAAGAGAACGGGGGGGGAGAACCCGGATCTTCAAGGAAGACTGTTTCCAAACCTTGTCTCCCCTTCTTTTCAACGAGGACCCTTGAAGGAGGATATTTTTTTTCTGGACGCCGATCTCATAGAGTTGGCTTTGAACCATTTGGTCGACCAGAAAAACTTTCTGCGAAAAATCTTCTGGAGAGAGGGGTTTGTCCCGCTTCAGGTAGGTGTATCCGCCCAAGGCCAGAAGGGCACCGAGGAGGAAGGAGAAGAAATAACCCATCCACCTCCTCGATCTTCCTCGCCTGTGTGGTCGTTTACCCATTTAACCCCATAAAACCCTTGCAGGATATCCTGTAGGCAACGGCTTCAAACCGTTCCCTACGATCGACTATTTATTCCCTTCGGCAATCTTCTTAAAAATATCCCAACTCTTGAGGAGCTCAACCGCTCGTTCCAGTTGATTATCGACTGGTTTTTTCTCTTTGATCTCCTCTTTCTTGGACTTATCTTTCTCTTTGGGTCCCCCCTTCTCTACATCCATCAGATGTCTCTCCAGATCCTTTTCTGCAGGGAACTTTGGGGTGACGCTCTCCTTCTCCTCCTCAGGCCGTGAAGGTTTAACGATGATATCAGGCACAATCCCTTTCGCCTGGATGGAACGACCATTGGGGGTATAGTATCTTGCGGTGGTCAGTCTCAAACCCGATCCATCCTTTAATGGGATGATCGTTTGAACCGATCCCTTTCCAAACGTCTGAGTTCCGACAAGGATGCCACGACCGTGGTCCTGAATGGCGCCTGCCACGATCTCTGCGCCGCTGGCACTGCCGCCGTTGACGAGAACGACTAAAGGATATCGTGTCGCCGTCCCGTCAGGATGGGCAGGCCATTTTTGCTTTGCTTCTTCTTTTCTCCCATCAATCGAAACGATGATCCCGGAGTCGATAAAACGATCTGATATCTTCACGGCTTGATCCAAAAGACCTCCAGGGTTGTTTCGAAGATCGAGGACCAAACCCTTCAGGGCTCCCTTGCTCTCTTCCTCCAAGGCCTTCATCGCCTTCTCAAAATCGCCGTCTGTCTTCTCTTGAAATTGGGAGAGGCGAATATAGCCATAAGTTTTTTCTAATAATTCATAGCGGACACTTCGGACAGGAATGACCTCCCGAACCAAAGTGAAATCTTTAGGTTTCGTGAAGCCCTCACGCATGATCGTGATCGTGACTTTGGTTCCTCTCGGGCCTCGCAGTCGTTTCACGCTATCCATGAGGGTGAAATTTTTTGTCGATTCTCCATCGATCTTAATGATCTGATCCCCTGCCGTGATCCCGGCCTTGAAGGCTGGAGTACCTTCGATGGGAGAGACCACGGTGAGAATCCCGTCCTTAGCGGTGATCTCGATTCCCAATCCTTCAAACCGACCTCTCGTCTCCTCTTGCATTTCTTTATACGTATTAGGCGGCATGAAGGCGGAATGGGGGTCTAACGTTTCCAGCATCCCTTTGATCGCTCCATAGATCAGGTCCTTTGATTTCGTCTCCTCGACATAATCCTTCTGAATGAGGCCGATGACATCCGTAAAAACTTTCAGGTCTTCATACATATCATTGGAAAGAGCCGAAACCTTTTGAGATTGGCCCGACCCGATGAGGACTCCGATGAGGAAGACCGTAACGATCACCGAAGCGATTTTGAAATTTCCGATTCTTTTCCACTGAGACATATCATCCTCCTTTAGTATCCCTTCTTCCCTTTCTTATTCTCCTCCGGGAGGGAAACGACTCGATCTAAGTGAGAGAGCCATTCCATGGGATCTTGAGGCTTCCCATGATGCCGAATCTCGAAGTAGAGGCAGGGACCTTTCAACGATCCCGAGCTTCCTACCAAAGCAATCGCTTCCCCCTGGGAAACAGCGTCTCCGGATTTCTTCAATAACTCGGAGCAGTAGCCAGAGACGGTGAAGGTGTGATCCCCATGATCGATGATCACAATATTTCCAAACCCCTTGAACCAATCCGCATAGAGAACTTTCCCAGAGAGGACCGCTCGAATCTCGGCTCCCATCGAGGCTTTGATTTCAACCCCATTCTGTCCTTTCTCTCTAAACAAACTGATCACTCTCCCCTGGACGGGCGGAGTCAACTTTCCCTTGAGGGTTTCGTGTTTCGCTTTCCCGTAAGCCAGAAGGCTCTTCTCCCGTTCCAGTTTATCAACGAACATTTGAAGCTCCTTCCCCCTCTCTTCTAATTCCAGTATGACCTTCTGGTAGACCGCCTTTTGATTCTGAATGGACTTGAGCAGTGCCCGTTTTTCCCCACTGACCTTTGTAATCTCCTTCTTCTTCTTTTCGATCTCAGAAATACTTCGTTGCCATTGGAACTGATCCTGAATTAACTCTTCCTGGTATCGCTCTTTCAAAACCATTTGATAACGATAGGTCTCAACTAAACGGGCATCGTAATCAATGATCACCCTTAAATACTTATCAAGCCTCAATAAATCAGGGTAAGATTGTGAAGTAAGAAGGAGACCCTCCGTTGGAACTCTTCCCATCTTATAAAGGGCGATCAGCCTGGAGAAAAGCTCCTCTTTGGTTTGTTCCATTCCCTTGCTGAGGAGGACGATCTGCTGCTTTGTCTGATGAAGCCTCTCTCGGGTCTCGGACAACGGCGTCTCCATCTGTGTTAGTTCTTTCTCCTTCTGGTAGAGATCGGCTTCCAGGAAATGGAGGTTCCCAAGGATGGAGGATTCTCTTCCCCGAACTTCCTTTTCCTTCTTCTTGGTCAGGTTAATTTCTTTCTTAATGTCCTTGAGGTCTTTCTTTTTTTGAGTGATGTCCTTATCGATCTGATCGGTCTGGGCGGCCCAAGCGTGAGGGGCCCCGAAGACGGTCATCCATCCCATCAGGAAACACCCAATCCACATCCCTCTTCTACTCAACGGCCCTTTCATTTGTATTTCAGAACCCTCATCGAAGCGACGAAACTACCAAAAAAACCAAGAACCATTCCCCCCAATAATATCCAGGCAATCGTCTCCGGTGGTAAAAAAAGGACAGGAATCTTTTCCATCCACGCTTGCACCGATGGGGGGATGTAGAGAAAAAGTCCCTGATGCAATAAAAAAAGAAAAAGAATCGCTAAGCCTCCTCCGAAGAGGCCTTGAAGAAGTCCTTCCACGTAAACGGGGACTCGGATAAAGCCAGGGCTTGCCCCCACCCAGTGCATGACCTCGATCTCTTCCCGACGGGAGGAGATGGTTAATTGGAGGGTGTTGGAAGTGATGAAGACGATCCCGATAAGGAGAAGCCCTCCGAGTATCCATTGGGTGAGGCGAACGACATGGACGAGCACGGAAAATGTCTCTACCCACTCTTGGCCATATTGAATTTCGTCGAATTGCGGAATCATTTCTAAATGAGTGACCACCTCTTTGATCTTTGTAGAATTCCGATAATCCTTCTTCAATTGAATTTCGAAAGAAGGCGGAAGGAGAGAGGGTTGAATCCCTTCGAGAAGGCTCTTTTGCCTCCCCAACTTCGTTGCCATAAAACCCATGGCATCATAGGGAGAAACATACCTTACGACCTCCACCCCTTCAAGGAGGCGAGTTTTGTTTAAGAGAGGTTCCGCCTCCCTGGAAGACGTTCCTTGCTTCAGGTAGGCAATGATCTCGATTTTGTCTTCCCAGATCTTGAGGAGGTTGGTCAGATTGAAGGCAATCAAAGTAAAGGTCGAAAAAATGAGCACGGAGATGACGATGATGCTGATGGTGATGAAATTTGGGAATAAGTTTCCCATCATGTTTTGAAAAGTCCGTCTGATCACATACTGGAGAAAAAACCTCATTCCTCTGGTTTCACCTCTGGAACCTTAGTGATGTCCATCTTTCTTCCGTTCACGATTTGCCCGTCTAAAATCCGAATGACCCGATAAGAATAACGTTTAACGAGCCCTGTAAATTGAGTCGCAAACACGATCGTGGTTCCTTTTTGGTGCAGATCGGTGAAGGTCGCCATGATATCAAGGGTCATCTTGGCGTCCAAATTCCCGGTGGGCTCATCGGCGAGGATCAAGGGCGGTGAATTGACCAGTGCCCTTGCGATCGCCACGCGCTGCTGTTCACCAGCGGAGAGGGCAAGAATCGGGTCTCCCTCCCTCTCTTCAAGCCCGACTCGGCTTAGCATATCCGAGGCCTTGCGTTTTGCCTCCTTCCGGGTATGACCGGTTACTTCCAGAGCAAAGGCGACATTTTCGTTAACGGTCCGATCCCGTAACAATTTGAAATCTTGGGAAACGATTCCCATCGTCCTTCTCAATTGATAGATTTTCTTGAAACCGGGCCCGGTGATGTGCATTCCATAAACGACGACCTCACCACTGGTCGGTCTTTCCGCGCAGCATAGGACGCGAAGAAGGGTGCTTTTCCCGGAACCGCTGGGACCCGCAATGAACGTGAATTCTCCTGATAAGATCTCCAAAGTAATATCCGAAAGAGCAGAGATCTGACTTGGATAGGTCTTAGAAACATGGTCCATCTCAATTACGGCTTCATTCATAATTTAAACAAAACTAACACGAGTCCTCTTTTTTTTCAAGAAAATTAGGGGGTTAATAATTTAGAGTTGAAGTTTCTTAAGAAGTTCACAATCTTGACAAGAAGGGTATTCTTGATTCATTATATAAATAGAGAAGCAAGAATTAACTTACTGACAACCCTTTTAGGGAGAAGCTAAGTTAAAGCACAATGTACGCAAAGCGCTTTGGGTTGCCAGAGCGCTTTCGTTATTTAAGGAGGTGAATCGCAATGAAAAGCCTATTCTACTCATGGATGGTATTTCAATTGTTAGTGGGCATCTGGCTGTTCATCTCGCCATTTGTGTTCGGTTTGGGAGACACTCATTTTGCCGCCAATAACATGATCTTCGGAGCCATCGTGGTCATCCTTGGAGTCGGGACTGTCTTCTACGAGCTGTACCACAAAGAGAGGTTTGAGAGGGAAACAGTGGCCGGGATGGAGCACGCCAAGGAGAGGATTTGACCCTCCCCGTGCTTAATAAAGCGGGGATGAATGTCCCAGCTTAAGCAAAATTAAGACCTTCGAGCTAACGCTCGAAGGTTTTATTATTTCAATCTTTTAAAACCAAAGGACGACCAAGTGCTTCATTCTTCAACGGCCTGATACGATCCTATCTTTTCTATTTCTTATTTTCCTGTTTTTTCTCTTGCTTATTCTCTTGAACAGAGATCAGTTCGACCTCGAAAATCAGCGTCGCATTGGGTCCGATGAGGCCGCCCGCTCCACGCTCGCCATAGGCAAGATTCGGAGGAACAAAGAGCTGCCATTTCGCCCCCTCTTGCATGAGCGGTAAGGCTTCGGTCCAACCGGGAATCACGCCCGAAACTGGAAAGGCGACAGGTTGCCCACGGCGAAAAGAGCTATCAAATTCTGTGCCGTCAATCAGGGTACCTCGATAATTAACCGTGACGGTATCATTCACCTTGGGCTTCTTACCGGTTCCTGCTTTGATCACTTTATACTGCAGGCCGCTTGGGAGGGTTTTGACGCCTTCCTTCTTCTTATTCTCAGAAAGGAAAGCCTCTCCCCGTTGCTTCTGCTTTTCCATCATATCTTTCTGAAAGGCAACCATGGTTTCCTGAATTTCTTCTTTGCTTAATAAGGGTTTCTCCCCAGAAAGGGCATCCTGAACCCCTCTCGCAAGAATATTCGGATCAATATCGATCGACTGTCTTTTGAGATTCCCCCCAATATCCATGCCAATAATGTAACTCACCTTTTCCTTCTGATTCTTCAGGACCAGTTTCTCTTGTGCGTTTACCTGACTCGCCAAAAACAGAATCCCTAATACCACGATTACTCTTAATTTCATTCAAGCTCCTTCCCTTTCAATTTTTTCTGTGGAAAATCGATCAATTCCATCATAACCCACGACATCCCCTTATGGGAAGCCCCCGGCCACAAGCCGGGGCTTCCCGGAATGGAAACATCGTTTTAATTGTGCCCCTTGACCCCGCCCCGTAGGCGGGGTCAAGGGGCACTTGCCGGCCAAACTTGTTCATCCCGATCTGGCGATCTTGCAGACCTTCATATCCAGCGCCTTAATTAAATCCCCCGGTGAAACAAAAATTTGCGAGCCCCGCACCCCGGCACTGATCGAAATCAATGGAAACCTCATGGCACTCTCATCCAAAAAAATGGGATACTGTTTTCTCGCTCCAATCGGCGAGACACCTCCCCTAATGTAGCCTGTTAGTGTCTGAATCTCTCCCACATGAACCATCTCCACATTTTTGTTTCCGCTCACCGTAGCCATCGCCTTCAAATCGAGCTCAGCATTTCCCGGAATGCAGGCCATCAACACTCCTGTTTTGTCTCCTCGGGCGACCAATGTTTTAAACACCTGGTCTAAGGGGAGATTCACTTTTCTTGCAACGCTTTCGGCACTGAGATCCGACTCATCAACTTCGTATTCAACCAGTTTGTAATCAATCTTTAGACTATCCAAATATCTTGCTGCATTGGTTTTTTTCATGGACGGAGATCGTGGTATGGTAAGCCAGAAATTCCCTGACCTAAAGACCTTTTCTTTTCTTATGATACCCACAAGCAATGGGAGTTTTTAATATAATATCTGAGACGCGGCACTAGCGAAAGAGCTGTCTGATCTCCTCAACATATTCGGGAAAGGGAGCAGGAGTGAAGGAGAGGAAAAACGTCAGGAACGCGACACCGCCCATTATTTTTCTCCTCCAATCCAGAGGTGTGACGTCATCGATTGGGGGTGGATGCCGAAAGCCAAAAAGGATGATAAGGATGAGAAGGAGAAACCATCCTGGATTGTAAAATACAGTGATAAAGGCCATTACAACAATAGCGATTAGGAAAATAACCCGACTCCTTCTTCCAAAGAGACCATAAGCGATGTGACCTCCGTCCAACTGTCCGATGGGCAGGAGATTCAGTGAAGTGACGAAGAGACCAACCCAACCGGCAAATCCAATTGGGTGAAGAAAAATCTCATAATTCTCTGAAACCTCTCCCAAAACTAAACGCTGGATGAACGAGAAGAGGAGAGGGTCTGCCAAGCGGAGCGCCCCCTCTTTTATGTGTGAGACAGGAACCACCGTGGAGAGCTTTAAACCGATTACAATTGCGGGGATGCTGAGGATAAGACTGGTGAGAGGTCCTGCTACACCGGTGTCGAAAAGGGCCTTTCGAGAAGACACCGTGCTTTCCATGCGAATCACTGCACCCAGCGTCCCAAAAGGGGGAAGGGGGAAGGGCAAGAAAAAGGGTAAAGTCGCCCTTATCCCATACCTTCGCGAGATCAAATAATGGCCCATCTCGTGTCCAAGGAGGATGAGAATAATGGTAAAAGAATAGGCAGGGCCTCCGACGATCCACGTGGAGGCCACTGTCAAGATGAAAAGAACAATATGAAGGTAATATCTTCGCATTAAAAACGATTATTTCTTTTTCTTATGGCGATCCCGGTCGAGTTGCTTTTTGTGTTTGTGTTTTCGCATCTTCTTTCGGCGTTTCTTGACCACGCTTCCCATAATCTCCCCTCCTTTCCATTCTTCAAATGATCTTTGAAATCATTCCAAACGTATTCGATTAATCCACAATCACATTGGTCTGAGTTCTTAGTACACCGGAGAGCCCTTGGATCTTCGTGACGATGAAATCCCCAAGGATATTGATGTCCGGAGCCTCCACCAGAACGATGACATCATAAGGACCCGTCGTTGCATTGGCTCGCTTCACTCCCTGTATTTTTGACGCCTCCTTCGCCACATCCCTGGCCGCCCCTGCCGTGCACTCAATAAAGACATAAGCTGAAATCGGCATACCCTCACCTCCTCCCTGGAAAAGATTATATCAAACCTCATCCGATTTCAAGTTTAAAATATTGTGAAGAAGAAATAACTATTTGAAGAGGAGTTTCGGTATTACCATCGTTAGCCACGGCCAATAAGTAATTAAGAGAACCGTGGCAAAATTCACTCCCAGGTAGGGAATAAGGGGTTTTGCAACTTCAGATACGTTCACCTTCCCAATGCTACAACCGATAAAGACTCCGAGACCAATGGGAGGCAAGAAAAGGCCGATCCCCATATTGGCAATCAGGATGATTCCGAAATGAACCGGATCAATTCCGAACTGAGTCGCAATGGGAAGAAGAATGGGGACGGTCATGATGAGGGCTGGAACTCCTTCCAAGATAGAACCCAGAAAAAGGAAAGCAATGTTGATGAGCAAGAGAAAGAGGACTTTCCCCCCTCCCATCGAATGGATCAGGTTGGCGAGGGCCTGCGGGACCTGTTCGCGAGTCAGGATCCAGGCAAAGACAGAAGCCATCCCCACCATGATCATGACCTTTCCTGTAACTATCCCTGTTTCTAAAAGGATCTTTACGAGCTTTGAAAGATTAATTTCTCGGTAGACGAATATACTGATCACGAGACCATAAGCAACCGCTAAGACAGCCGCCTCCGTAGGAGTACAGATGCCACCGAGGATGCCGCCAAAGATGATGACGGGCATCAAAAGAGCGAGGAGCGATTCTTTGAATGATTTGACAAGGGGTTTGATGCCTTCCCATGGGCGTGGTGCAATACCCGCTCGACGTGCCTGAAGGTTGAGTTGAATCATCAACGCAGTGGCCATCAAAAAGGCAGGGAGAAATCCCCCAGCGAAGAGTGCCCCGACAGAGGTATTTGCGACACCGCCGTATACCACCATGGCAATGCACGGAGGCACCAGAATCCCCATACCACAGGCAGCACAAACGATGGCGGTTGCCCGGGCAGGAGGGTAACCTGCTTGATTCATGGCAGGAATCATGATAGAGCCAATGGCGGCTGTATCGGCGGCCGTAGACCCGGAGACACCGGAGAAAAAGATTTCCGACACGATGGAAACCATTCCGAGGCCATTTCTGAAATGGCCGACTAAGGCACGTGCGAGATTGACGAGCCTCATCGAAATTCCCCCTGTGTCCATTAATGCTCCCGCGAGAATAAAGAAAGGGACAGCCAAAAGGGGGAAGGAATCACAGCCCGTAAAGATCTTTTGCGGGACGATGACAAGGGGGATGCCTCCTTTCATCAGGAGGCCGAGGATCGAGGCCAATCCCATGCTGAATGCAATGGGGACATTGATCGCAACAAAACCGATGAAGGCAAGACTGAGAATGAGACCCATCTGTGACCCTGCTTAGCACCACAATTGGAACACTGGAATCATGGAACAATGGAATATTGAGTTGTTCTTAAACAGAAGCTTTTTCTCCTTGATCGCCGTTGCAAGCCTTATCGGGTTCTAACATTATTCCAACGTTCCATTTTTCCAGTCTTTAAAGAAAATGACTACAAGATGAATTGCCATGAGAGCTGCTCCCACAGGGAGACAGGCATAGGCCCAGCCCATCGAAATCTCCATGGCCGGAGATTTCTGGAGAACGGTTGCTTGGACGAGCTTTACTCCCTGAATAAGGATCACGAGGATCACACATCCCAGGAAAAGATGAATCAGGAATTGCAGAAATCGTCTTTTTTGATCGGACAGCATCCGATAAAAAAAGTCGAGCCCAAAATGGCCACGTTTCTGAAGCCCCAGGGTAGCCCCGAGAATCGAGACCCATACAAAAAGATAGCGCGCCAACTCTTCGGACCAATAAAGAGGCTGGATCAGGATATAGCGATAGATGACCTGAAGAAAGACGATCAAGGTCATGGCCGCAACCAGGCTGATCAGCACCGCGGCTTCTGATTTGGCCAGGAGATTATCGAACCTCGTCAGGGAGCGTAAGAAGGTATTCATGGTGAATAAATTAACTTTTAAGCTCCAATAACCAAATCTCAAATTCCAAATAAATTCCAATCATCAATGTCCAAATGCTCAAAGCGCCCCTCTCCCCCAAAGGGGAGAGGGGAAGGGTGAGGGGACTGAAGTTTGGTCATTGAGATTTTTGTCATTATTTGATATTGGGTGCTTGGAATTTGGTTATTATTGTCCTTTATTGGGTGGCAATGATCCTATCGATGATCTCTTTACCGAACTGAGATTCAAATTCCTTGTAAACCGTTGCCGCTGCAGCTTGGAAGGGCTTCTTGTTTGGCAGGGTCACCAGCATTCCTTTCGCCTTGATCTCTGCGAGTTGTTTTGCTTCGTTGTCCCGGAGCAAGTTGCGTTCGTACGTCGCACAGTCCATGGCGGTATCGAGCATGATCTTCTGAATATTTTCGGGAAGGTTGTTAAAGGCCTTTAAACTCATGAGAAGAGGAGCGGGAGAATAGAAGTGGCCCGTCAAGGCCAAATACTTCTGGACCTCGTAGATCTTTTGGAAGTAAATGATGGCGATCGGATTTTCCTGAGCGTCGATCGTCTTCTGCTGGAGTGCGGTATAAACCTCGCTCCAGGCCATCGGGGTGGGGCTGGCTCCGAAAGCCCTGAAAGCCGAAAGATGGACCTTGTTCTCCATGGTCCGGATTTTGATCCCTTTTAAATCCTCGGGTTTTTCAATCGGTCGCACACTGTTGGTCATCTGGCGAAACCCATTTTCCCAAAACGCAACCCCCCTAATTCCTTTCGCAGAAAAGGCATCGAGGAGTTCTCTGCCGATAGAGCCGTCAAGCACTTTATAAGCATGTTCTCGATCCCTGAAGAGAAAGGGTAAATCGACAACGAAGATCCTTGGAACAAAGCCGCCTAAAGGACCGGTGGAGGTAACGACCAAATCGATCGTTCCAAGCTGGAGTCCCTCCACCATGTCGCGCTCGTTCCCAAGCTGAGTGGAAGGGTAGACGTCAATCTTTACTTTGTTTTTGGTCCTCTGCGCGACCAGCTCTGAATATCTCACGGCTCCAAGATGATAGGGATGCTCTGGAGCGACCGCATGACCGAGCTTAAGGACCACTTGCTTTTCTTGGCAGATTCCCAAATCAACCCAGGTGATGTTAGGAATAAAAAGAACGATTAGAATAGCGATGATAAATGTCCGTCCCATAATTTTCTCTCACCTTTCTTCTTAAATTTCATTTTGCTTCAATCACTCTTTCTATTTTACCTTGCTGAGTTCTTTCTCATCCATGTGGAAACTGTGTTGGTCCGTTGGAAAGGTTCCTTTCACCACTTCCTCTCTGTATGAATCAAAGGCCTTGAGCATCAGTTCGCTCAGATTGATATACCGTTTGGCAAATTTAGGGGTGAAGCGATCGAAAAGTCCCAGCATATCATGGACAACCAATACCTGACCGTCACAATGGACGCCCGCACCGATGCCAATGGTTGGAACGTTCAGACGCTCCGTAACCCTCTTTGCAATCGGTGCCGGAACGGCTTCGAGGAGAACGGAGAAAGCCCCGGCATCTTCCAGCGACAGGGCGTCATCGATGATCTTCTGCGCTGCCTGGGCATCCTTGCCTTGAACCTTAAACCCCCCAAGCATGGATATCGTTTGAGGCGTCAGTCCGAGATGACCCATCACCGGAATACCGGCCCTGACGATCGCCCTCACGGTCTCCTTGACACTGGCGCCTCCTTCCAACTTCACTGCATCGGCCCCTCCCTCCTTCATGAATCGGCCAGCATTGAGAATGGCATCCCTTTCAGAAGTGTTGTAGGACATGAAAGGCATATCGCCGATGATCAGAGCATACTTTGCCCCGCGGGTCACGGCTTTGGTGTGGTGGATCATTTCATCCATGGTGACCGGGACGGTATTCTCGTAACCCAGCACGGTCATCCCCAGAGAGTCTCCTACCAGAATGATCTCAATCCCAGCCCGGTCCTCGAGTAGGGCCATGGGATAGTCGTAGGCAGTCAGCATCGCGATCCTCTTTCCCTCCCTTTTCATTGCCTGAACATCGACTGGAGTTATCTTTTTGCGTTCCATCTTTTCCTCCTTCAATAATCAATGCCAAAGTTCAAATGCCAAACCAATTTCAAGGCTGAAATGGCAAAAACGTGTTGATTTCAGAACTTTGACAATCATTTGACATTTGCCTGCCTGCGCGAAGCCGCTTCGGCGAAGGCAGGGTTTTTGAAATTTGAACTTGAATGTTAGAAGCTCTTCTCTATGGCCTTCACCAAATCAGCCACTGCTTGATTAAAAGGTACAGGGATCCCCAAGGGTTGAGCTTCTCTCACCACGGCTCCATTGATGGCGTCGATTTCAGTTTTCTGTCTGTGGTCAAAATCCTGACCCATTGAAGAACGGTTTTCTTTGGTTGCTTTTGCTGCCTTTCGAACTTTCTCAATAGGATCTTCTTCAAGATGAACCCCTTTTCCTCTGGCGACCTCTGCCGCTTCAGACACCAGTTTCTCCATCAATCTCGCGCTTTCGGGATAATCCAGGAGTTGACCGTTCTTAAATCCGGTCAACGCGGTTAAGGCATTGATTCCTACATTGACCAGAAGTTTTCCCCACACATGGTCGTGGATATTCGAGGAGACCTCTGTTTCGATCCTTGCGTTACAAAGTATTTGAGTCATTCGAAGGGCCCGATCGGTGATTCGATGATCCAGTTCCCCGATAAAAGTCTTTCCCCATCCAGCATGACGGATATGGCCTGGCCCCATCAGTGTCGCCCCATGACCTGTGACTCCCAGCATCACCTTCTTTCGGTCAATCTTCTGACAGATGACCTCTTCATTGCCAAGGCCATTCTGAAGGGTAAGAAATATCGTGTCTTCCTTTTCAAGGGCCAGGGCATCTGAAACTGCCACTTCGGTATCGTAGGTTTTGACGAAGAAAATCACCAGGTCCGCTTTTCCAACGGAGGTCACATCTAATGTGGCATTCACTGGGATAATCTGTAACTCTCCTTCTTCCTCAAGAGTAAGACCGGCTGAGCGGAGCGTATCGATTTGATCCTTTCTGTTACCGACCAGCCAGACCTCTTCCCCCGAACGGGTGAGGAGTCCCCCAAAGAGACTTCCCATGGCTCCTGCACCCATCATCACCGTCTTCATGATCTTTCCTCAATTCGTGGCAAATGAAAGTTAACCAAGGCCGGTTGAAAAATTAACCCTTCGACTTTCCCCGGTCTAAAGCCCGGGGTTTGCTCAGGGTTGATACTGAACGGCGCTCTTGACGCCGTCGAAGTATCAAGATTTGGGCCGGCGAGTGCCCCGTCCCGCCTATCGCGGGATTGCCGGGGTTAAGGGGGACAATACAAAAAGAAATTTCCTTTGCTCGCATCCTGCTCGCCACTTCGTGCCCGGGAAGCACCGCCGTGCCTGTCCCGTCCTGGCGGGGTGGGCGGGAGCTTCACTTCCCCACCGTAGAGTTCAAAACGTTTGAACGATAAGAAGAATAGTCAGAGCAATCATCACCAACGTGGTGACCCAGGCGATGACATTGAAGATAGGGCCGTTTGTGTAATTCATCATTAGCTTTTTATCGTTGATGAGAAGAAGCATAAAGATGAGTATAAAAGGCAGAACCATTCCATTGAGGACCTGTGAGAAGTACATGATCGGGATGAGAGGGAAATTGGGGTAAAGAATGATCCCCGCTCCCAAAAAAATGATCAAGGAATAGAATCCATAGAACTGAGGGGCCTCCATAAACTTTTTGTCAATACCGACTTCCCAGCCTAATCCCTCACAGATAAGATAGGTAGTGGAAAGGGGAAGAATCGATGCCGCAAAGAGAGAGGCATTGATTAGCCCAAAGGCGAAGAGATAGGTACAGTATTTACCCGCTAAAGGGGCAAGGGAAAGGGCTGCATCCTTGGCTGTCTCGATCTTGACACCGTGTTTGAACAGAGTCTCTGCACAGACGAGGATAATAAAGAAGGCTACGATATGGACGCCAATGGCTCCCAAGACGACATCAAAACGGGCAAATTTATAATCCTCAGTTTTTATCCCTTTCTCAACAATCGAAGCCTGGAGGTAGAACTGCATCCAGGGGGCGATCGTCGTCCCCACGACACCTATAAGCATGGTCATCTCCGAAGGCTGAAGACTCAAACGGGGATGTAGAAATTGTTCAAAGACATTCCCCCAGTCCGGCTTCACAATGATACCGGTGATAACATAGGAGATATAGAACACACAGGCGACCAGAAACACCTTCTCTACGGACTTATAAGATCCCTTGACCACCATTAACCAGACCAGGAAGGCGCTGATGGGGACGGAGATGAATTTATTGACTCCAAAGACCTCCCATCCTGCTGCCACCCCTGCAAATTCGGAAAGGACGTTGCCCATATTCGTTAAAAACACACCGATGACCAGATAAAAAGTAATTTTGGCGCCGAATTTTTCACGGATGAGGTCTGAAAGACCTTTTCCGGTCACCACGCCCATGCGAGCACACATCTCTTGGATCACGATCAGGGCGATCATAATTGGAATCAGGGACCAAACAAGCTTGAGTCCATATTCTGCCCCAGCCAAGGAATAGGTGGTGATCCCGCCGGCATCGTTATCCACATTGGAAGTGATAATGCCAGGCCCCATCAGAATGAAGAAGAGCCCTATCGTTCTCCATAAAGACTGCTTCGAGCTCGCCACCCATTTTACGTAATTTGCCATAACGTTTTAATTACCAAACCCCTCACCCTTCCCCTCTCCCCTGCCTACGCGAAGCCGCTTCGGCGAAGGCAGGGGAGAGGGAGGGCGTCAGGGGATAGAAGTACTGTTGTTGAATAATTGGTATTTGTTTGGAACTTGGAATTTGGTGCTCGTAATCTTATTAGTTTTCCACTCTCAGGTCCCAATGCCCAGGACACTACGGAAACTGATCACTCCTCTGAGATGGCCTTCTTCATCCACGACGGGCAGGGCCCTGAATCCGTATTTCGCAAAGGCCTCCACGACCTCATTCTGGTCTTCACCCACTTTGACGCTCACCACTCTTGAGGGTTGAATTTCGGCAAGGGTTTGATGGGGGTGGGCTGTAAGAAGATCGCGAATGCTGACCACCCCTTGAAGGATCTCCGCATCGTCCTGTATAAAAATGTAGTCCATGATGTCTAAATTGGAAGCCCCCGCCTTCAATCGTGCGATGGCCGTCTCTACCGTCACGGTAGGGGACAGGCTGAGGTAGGCGGTGGTCATCAAACCGCCTGCCGTCTCATCGGCATGGACAAGGAGTTCTCTCAAATCCTCCGCTTTCTCCTGTTCCATCCCCTCCAGGATTTCTTCAGCCCTCTCTTCGGGAAGATCGCCGAGAAGGTCAGCCGCATCACTGGGAGACATCTCCTCGACAATATCAGAGGCTTTCTCCACGGTGATGGTCTCCATGATGGCCTTTTGTATCTTCGGATCGATCTCCTCCAGGGCTTCCGCAGCTGTCTCGGTATCCAGGGCATGGAAGATGGCAGATCGGTCACGGCCACTGAGGTCTTCGATGATATCCGCCAAATCGGCAGGGTGGAGATGGGAGAGTCTCTTCTGAGACACACTGAGGTGGAGGAGGTCCGACCCTGAAAGGAGCTGAACGTATTTCCAGGAGATGAATTGATTGGGAAGGACATAGGAAAAGAACCAGCGGAGGGCCTGATCCACCAACTTCTCCCATCCGACCCTCCTCATCAGTCCACGAAATCCCACATCAACATGGACCAGCCTGAGACGGGAATCCACCCGAAGAAAGTGAAGGTCATTGACCCTCACCACCTTTGCCCCGAAGGTATCCACGATTTGTTTGTCCATCACCTCTTCCCTCAAGAGGATGATATCCCTTTCAGGAAGGGGTGACTTGAGGTCAATGAGTTCTTTCTCAGAAAGGACAAACCGGGGCTCGATTTGAATAATCTTTTCCCAGGGAAGGTACCTCTTTCTTCCCCTTGCTCGGACCATTATCCCAATGATCATGGGATAGGGTTCTGCCCTCTCGGCCACTAAATCCGATATTTTACCGACCCTCAGTCCGGTGGCGTTATAAACCCTCCGGTTTAAGAATTCACTAAAGAAGTAAAATTCTTTAAGACCTTGATCCATCTTTCTTTCCAACGATTTGTCTGCCCGCCCCCTGGGCCCTCCCCGTCAAGAGACCGTGTCACCATTAACGAGAGAGCACTTTCATTGTAAGACGGAATCCCGCCAGGGCGGGATTCCGTCCGTATCTACTCTCCGCCATGATTACGACACAGTCTCCAGAAGGAAGACGGAATGATCCGAGATTTCCAGCTCTTTATAACGACTTCAAGAGAAGCTGTCAAACTAAAAAGGATTTTATCACTCTGCCCTTCTCTGGACCCCCTGTTTTGCCGGAATAGAGCGTGGACTCTTGATCTATGCGCCATGGGGGTGTGATTTTAGAAAAAGGTTTCAAATCGAAAGTGTTCGCGATTCCCCTTCAGCCATCTCGTGCAAAGCTGCTTTGATTAACTTCAATAGATCACCTTCAAGATCTTTTGAGGAATGGATCGGCAGGAGGAGGCATTTGAGCTTGACCAAACCATTGCTCTCCATGATTTGTCGAAACTTCTTTTCCATCTCCACAGGATCAACCTTTTTCAAATGAGCCAAGACTCCACGGAATTCCTCGGGGCTATATCGCTCTAGGATATCGTGTTCCCGAAATTGGATCTGGGATTGAAACAGGTCGAGGGAGGCGGAATCCCCAATGATTAAGAAAAGGGTAAGGGTTCGACTTCCAGCCAGATCACGCCTCTCTTCACCGATTTTTTCGGGAGTGGGCTCATAATCCAATTCTGTTAGGATCCTCAAATTTTTTATGAAGGCGACCCGGTTCTCTTTAGAGCGAAACCATTGGAGAGGTTCGCCCGGATGATCCGCTTTAGCAGGGTGTTCCCTCAACCTTCTTAACGCTTCTATCTGGACCATCGTATATTCGAATTTGGAGTAACAATTCTTTGCGATGAACCCGAATTCCATGATCTCTTTTTCGCGTACACTGTCTCGGCGATAGTGCTGCCGATATTTCCCGTGGAGGAGCTGTTCGACGGCTTTAATCTCTGTCAGTCGATTCCGAATCTCCTTATACATCTCCCGGATATCGACGGCAATCCCTGCCGGAACATGCTTCTCGGGACTGACCACTCGACACAGCTCCTGAAAGTCCTTTATCGACTCCTTCAGGTAATGATAGCTGTTCTGAATGGTCCTTTCTAAACTTTTAACATACCTTTGATCTCGGTCTTGTTCCATCGTTCATCCCAGACCCATTCTACTCCAATTCGCCTCTTTCTCCAATAGAATTTGCTATCCTAACGGGAGCCCCAGCCTTGAACGATCGAGAAGGAGCGGACGGGAAGGTTGAACCGTGTGATGAAGAACTGAATGTTCAAAAGAGGAGGACCTCTTTCTCCGACGAGAAGAGACGCTTTCGAACGGGGCCATCGGCGGGCGGCATGACCAATGTTTCCAGCTCCTTCAGGGTCACCCATCGGAGATCACGACATCCAATGGGTTTGAGAGAGCCCTTCTCAACCCGACAGCGGTAGACCAAAAGAAGAATCGGATATTCTGGGTAGAAATAGAAGACGGCATCGAACAACCCCCCGACGTTCACTTCAACATCCAATTCCTCCTTTAGCTCTCTTCGCAAGGCTCCCCTCGGATCCTCCCCCTCCTCCACCTTCCCTCCCGGGAATTCCCAGAGGAGTCCGTGAGAGGAATTCTTCTTTCGCTGGGTAACGAGAAGCTTCCCTTGCTCGATGGTCAACGCAGCGGTGACGATCACGGTCTTCATCTCATCCCTCGATGCAATTTCGGCCGGCCTTCTTTGCCCGATAGAGGGCATGATCTGCTTCACGGATCAAATCAGTCAGTGTGGAGATGGGAGAGGAAAAAGTGGCCACCCCGACACTTACGGTCACATTCTTATTGGGTTGAGCGCCCTCGTTGGGAATACGAGTATCGGCTACATTTCTTCTAACCCTTTCCGCAATCTCAAAGGCTTTTTCCTTTCCAGCATTGATTAAGATGGCGGAGAACTCCTCCCCTCCGTACCGGGCTACGATATCGGACTGCCGGACCCCCCGCTGGATGAGGATGGCAATGGCCTTTAACACCTGATCTCCGGCCAGGTGACCGTTCGTGTCGTTGTAATGTTTGAAATAATCAATATCGATCATGAGAAGGGAGAGAGGGGAAGCGTAGCGCTTTTGGCGTTCCACTTCCAACGTCAGTTGCTGGATAAAAAACCGGTGGTTATAGATGCCGGTCAGGTCGTCGGTATAAGAGAGAAGCAATGCCTCTTCTTTCATCACCTCAATCTCCTTCAACTTCTCTTTATAGAGATTTCTGATCACCTGAAGTTCCCGGGCGTATAAATCTCTTTCTCGAATTTTTTCCGCAAACTCTTTTTTTGCCCTTTCAAACTCCTCTACGATCTGGACCCTCTCTCTCAGGTCTCTTAGCACAATGAAAAAGGCATCCTCCCGGGGGGTCCCGAAAAGCTCGATAGGAATCCGTTCTCCTAACCGGCTGACAATCTGCGTCCTGAATCGAACCTCTTTCCCTTGTCCCATCTCCTCAAACCCCTCCCGGATCCTGCTGAGGTCTTCGAGGGGAACGACATCCATCAAGACCCTCTGCGACAACTCTTCCGGAGGATAACCTAATATTTCCATCCCTTTGGGGTTGACCTTCAGGAAATCTCCGTTTCGATCGAGGATGAGGAACGGTTCCGGAATGACTTCGAAGATGGATCTGTGGAGACGGATTTCTTTTTCCAGTGCCTCCACCTTTGTCCGGATTTCTTTAAGAGAAGGGGTCTTCATCATCAACGCCGCCTAACGGGGAAGGAATAGAGTGGTGGAGCAAGTATATCAAATTCATTTCCAAGATACAAAGTCAATCAAATCATCTCTTGAACTTCTTTTTCGATTTTCTTCAATACCTTCGGGTCATAAGGAGCGATGTTTTTCAAAGAAGGGTCTAGCGGGCTTTCTGGATTGAAGTTCTGGAGAATGAATCTCGGGCCCGCCCGCAATTGATCGCCAAGAGTCTGGATGTCTTCTTCTTTATGAAGTCCTGGAACGACCGTCATCCGGAATTGATAATCCACTTTCCCCCGCTTCAGGATTTCGATCGACTCCAAAATGGGTTTTAGTTTGACGGGAAGACCCGTGGAGCGTGAATAATGAAATGGGTCTAAGGGCGCTTTTACATCCATAGAGACAAAATCAACCTCTCCTGCCTCAATCAAATTTTCCAACCCCTGAGGGTTTGATCCATTGGTGTCGAGTTTGATTAAAAACCGATGCCTTTTTATTTCTCGAACCAGAACAGGGAGGTCGGCGTGAAGGCAAGGCTCCCCGCCTGTGAGGCAAACCCCGTCGATCCAATTCCTTAAGAAACGAAGACGACCGAGAATACCCTCTAGTGGAATGGTCGCATACTTTTCAGGATGGAAGACAAGGGGATGATTGTGGCAATAAGGACACCGGAAATTACAGGTGGGGAGGAAAAGCACTGAGCAGAGTTTTCCCGGCCAATCCAAAAGAGAAGTCTCTAAGAATCCTTTGATCTCGATCATCGTCAAATCGGATTTAAATCCGAAGCACCTGCCTGCGCGAAGCCCCGCCCTGCGGGACGAAGGCAGGCATTTCGATATTCGGATCTCGGATTTTTATCTCCCCATGATGAGGTGCTGCTTCACCTCTTGGAGGGTTGGGACAACCCCTCTCCAGCTCATCACTTCCTTCTCTTCTTCATCCTCGATGACAATGGAAGGGGTGGACAGAATGCTATAAAAGGAAGCCTCGGCTAAGCCATCGATCGTGTCCAAATCGTAATTTAAAACGGGCACCCCTTCCTTTTTTAGCTCTTTTCCAATTTCTTTGACAGCAGGACATTTTGGGCATTTCGCTTTCGTAAAGATTTTTATTGATCCCATTCCCTCCTCCTTGATGAATCAGCGCAAAATGAAAATTGATTATTGAGAATTGATCAATGCTAATTGTTAATTCATGAAGCTTTCACTGCCAACCCCTCTTCCTTTTCTTTCAAGAAGGTCTGGTTCCGATATCGGTTCCGGAGTTCTCCGATCTTCCCCTTATTCCAGCTAGAGATCTTAGTGAAATAGCCGGTAATCCGTGTAATGCCATCCACGTCCTCGGATCCACAGTAAGCGCATGAGGACCGAAGCCCCCGGTTTGTCCGATGGCAGTCGTTACAGGTGGTGAACTCCGGAGAGAAAGCGATCTGGTCGTTTTGAGTCAATCGAAAAGTTTTGACCACAAAATTAGCCAGCGATGACCTCAAGGGCCTTGCTTCGCCCAGCCAAATGTGCGTCAAGGCGCCCGCCTCGATCAGAGGATGAAAGAGACCCTCTTGCCTCACTCGCTCAATGGGATTGAGCACTGCAGCGTTGTTCAAGTAGGTAGAGTTCGTATAATAGACTTCTCCTTTGGAGATATCCCCTTTAACAATGTGTCCCGATTTGGGCGAGTGATATTTCAGGTCCAACTTTGCAAATCGGTAGGCGGTGGATTCAGCGGGTGTCTGCTCCAGCACAAAACGCATCCCATAGCGCTGGCTCAACTTGTCCACCAGTAATTTCATGTGGGCAATCACTTTGAGGCCGAATTTAAACGCCTGCTTCGATTCATGCATCTCCCGCCCGGTGTGAATTTGAACCAGTTCATTGAGTCCCACCATACCGACTAAAAAACTGGCACGGTGCATCCTCAAATAAGGAGAGCCATCCCGATCCATGGCCAGCAACGCCAGGGGGCCCTTTTCCCCTAAAGAAAGAAGTTTTTCAATGAAGCGTTTCTTTTCCAGATGGGCCTTTACCGCCATCTCAACAAACTCAGCGGTTTTAGAAAAGAGCTTCGCGTCTTCCCCTTTGGCCAGGTAAGCGATTCTTGGAAGATTGAGTGTCACGTTCTGGAGGGCGCAGTATCGCATCTTCCAGGGCTGTTTGGCGTCTTCGAGGTCTGTTTGATCGAGTTTAAAACTGAGGCGGCAGCACTCGGAGATTTTGGCCGTCTCGCCACGATCGAAGACGAAGTAAGTATTCCCTTTCTCAGAGGCGACCTCACAGATGTGGTCAAGAAAATCTGCATGGCCGGGGGTTTGAAAGAATTTCTCCGTGATGTGGACCAGTGGTTTTGGAAAGAAGAAGGGTCTTCCAGCTCCGTCTCCTTCTTGGTAGACATCGAAGAGCGCCTTGGCAAAACGTTGGGATTCGTTCAAATAGTCACTATAGGTCTTTCCTGTAAATTCCCCGCCGGGACCGATAGCAGGGACATTTTCAAAATGTTTGGGGATCTCCCAATAAAGATTGAGGTCGGTGAAGATCGCCTGTCCCCCTCTGGCGACCGCTTGTTGGGAGAATTCGAAGATCATCATCTGAGCCAATTGTTCCAGTTCTTGATCCGACATCCCCACCAGATAGGGTGCAAAAAAGAGATTAATGGAATCCCAGCCAATCGCCCCAGCAAAATGACTCTGGAGGGCTGCAGCAAACTTCACCATGTGGGCAAGCAACACCTCCGGATGCTTGGCAGGTTTGGCCATCGCGATCGAGTTGGGAAGGCTCAAGCCAAAGCGTTTGATGTATTCGAGGGATTGACCGCTACAATAAGGCCGATCAATAAAGCCCAGATCGTGGAGATGGATATCCCCACGCATATGGGCATCGGCGATGTCCTGCGAGAAGACATTGAGCAGAGCGTATTCCTTCTTGATTCTCTCGGCTAAGGTAAGGTTGGTGGCTTCAGGGCCATGAGGAACATTGGCATTCTCTTTATTGGGGTGGAGGATGAGTTGATCGACATCGTAAAGAGGCATTCCCAAGCGGGTGTGCATCTTGCGGGCTTGTTCCAGTCCCCTTTCGACGAGCTTGGTGTCCACGAGTTCCCGGATGAGAGGGGCCGTGATCAATTTGATCTTAGAGGTGGCAATTAAATCTTCCACCTCTCGAGCGATCTCCTTCGCTGTATCAAAATCCACATAGGTCTCGCGTATGAGGGCATCAACGATTCGCTGCCGATCCCAGCCCAACATCGCTTCATCCGAGGTGCGGACGAAGAGAGCCATATCCGTGGTTTCTGCTTCTTTTTTGAACTCTTGAGGATTCTCTTTCATCTCGATTACGGTTGCCATTTGATCTCACCTTTTATTTTAGGGTAAACGGGTAAAAAGATGTTCAGAAGGGCTATATTTAGTGCAACTAGATATGTTTACAACAATATATTGTGACTTGTCAAGAGAAAACCCCGCTTGTGAAAAAAAATATTGGCCTCGATTTCTTCATTGTTTTGGCTCCGAACTTCGAAATCAGGACCCTTTGCTATTTTTTTCTTTATTATTGGGGGAAGGGGTCTTTTGGAATGGTCTCAGAGGCGTTCCGAGGAGGCGTTTGATGATCCCCCAGGTGCTTTCTTCCACAATTTTAAAAGGGATGGCCTCAATCTTTGGATCATCCAGGTTTCCTTTCACCTGATAGAAATAAGAGATGAAACCCTTGTCCTCGCCCGTGAGAATATAGCCGGCGATGGGAACACTGCTTAGTATCGTATCAATCGTCACCAGAGGATGAACTCCTATCCTCACATCAATTAAGTTTTTCCCCAGGTCGATTTTTCCGAGAAGAGTGATTCTCATGGCGTCACTATCTACCATAAAATCGTCCGTGGTGGCCACCCCGTCCATCACATAAAAATTTCCCAGGATCTGGCGATAAGGAAGCCCTTTGGTTGCCAAATCCGGGAGCCTTCCCTTGAGCAACTGGGAGACGTTTAGGATAGAGAAGATTTTGGAAAGGATGTTAAATCTTTCGATCACACCATTCTCAAATTCGAGTCTGAACCCTCCGTTGAGGGACTCTTTCATCTTTTGATAATCCTCCCCTTCTCCTCTCAACTCCACTTTATCGATGTGAACTCTTCCGGTGATCATCACCCTTTCCTCCTCCTCTTTTTCGAAAAGGGTTCGGATAAAAGCCTTGGCCTCCATATTAGAAAAACGGGGTTTGATCTCAATTCTTACTCCCTTTTCCGTTGGTTTTATCCACCCCTCCCCCCAGAAGTCCCCTTCATTTGCTTTGAATTGGAGGGAAGAGATAAACAGCGTTCCATCGATTGTCTTCATCTCTCCTTTCAGATCTTGACAACGAAGGCTGCGGTATTTCGCCTGATCGATCTTTATCTTACCGTCGATCGACCAATCTGAAAGCCCGTCCCTTATCCTCTCAAAAGAAATGGGGGAGGTTCCTTCTCTTTTCGGAAAAAGTGAATCGAGGTCCAGTTGCGGAGAAGAGATCTGAAAGGAGAGCCTCCCCGATTGCGGCAAGCCCGAGCCTTTTCCAACCTTTTGGGAGGAGACAGACGAAGAAGGCGACCCCTGGAAGAGGGTGCCGGAAGCGGTGACGGGAGAATCTCCCACCCTTCCTTTCAACTCATCGAATCGAATCTGCCCAGGGGTTACAGAAATGAAACCATCGAAATGGGAGAGAGGAACAGGTATCTCCCGGTGTTGAAGGTCAATCGCCTTTAATCGTATCTCACCTTCCTTTAAGGCACCGATCCAGTTTTCCATCTTTCCCTGCCATTTCAGCCGAATCTCTGCCCCCCCGTTCAGTTCTTGAATTCCTTCCACTTGCGATCGGATCGGGTCCGGGAAGAGGGGTGACTTGATGAGGGAAAACAGTTGTTTCAGATCAATCGAACCCCATGTCGATAAACTCACATCTCCTCCTCTTATCCATCCGTCCAATGTCAGGGAGGAATGTACCCGATTGGATCTTGGTTTTTGAAAAACCCATTCCCGAGTTCGAAAACGAAACCTCTCCCTCTTTCAAGACGAGGGGGATAGGATTCCCTTTTTGAAGGAGCGAAACTTCTCTTGGAAAAAATTCCCCTTCATAAGAAAAAAGGGCAGTCCCTGAGGGAAATTTCCCTCTGAATGAGAATTGACTTATTCCTGAAAGGGCTTCGAAGCCATCTGTTTTCGACCGCACTTCTTCGGGGAGGAGAGGCGTTTGAAAAAGGGAAAAAAGATTTTTTAGATCCATTCTTCCGTCGGCCTTGATCTCGAGGGAAGGATCCTTCTCTCCGTGTTTCCAAAGGCCGTTCGTCATCAGAGTGGAATGACCAAACTCCACCTTTGCCTCTGACCATTTGAGATCGTGTGTGGGAAAGCTCTAATCGTCCTTCTCCGATTTGGATCGGGAATGGGATTTGGGGATGCGTGAATCGGGCTTTTGAAAGATTGTAGATCCCACGGTGTTGGAAACGGATGGGGGGGGTCAGGATCCCCTTGGCAGAGAGGGAATAGTGTGCCTCTCCCGAAAGGATGTGGATGGAGGAAAGGGTTCGGCTGAATTCTTCAGGGATCCCTTCGGTCTTTGAGAGACCGGGAAGATCCGTCAAATCAAGTTTGCCCTGACAATCGAGTTGAAGTGTCGGGACGTGAAGAAGCTCAGAAAAGGTGGCGTTGACTTTCTCCAGGGTCGAATGAAAGATTCTTCCATTGACCTCTTTCAGATAGAGGTGACCTTTTTGAAAGAGAACCTGGCCTTTGAGATTTTCAAGAGGTGGAAAGTCCCAGGGAAGTTTCAATTGAGCCCCGTCGAGCTTCGCCTCTATGGAGAGGACATGGGCATTCGCAGGCTGATCGCAGTGATCAATCTCCGGCATCTTCCCCGAAAGCTTGACAGAGACCGCTTGGAACGAGCCCTTTCCTTCCGACCGGAAAAGGTGATCCGAGACGGCCGGAACGATGATCCGGAAGGGGATGAATTTCTTTCCTTCTGCGATATCGAAGGGGCGGGTGGATGCTTCGGCTTCCATTCCCATCTCTTCGGACCCGATATCATAAATCCTCCCCTTGGCCTTGATCCAAACCTCCGGCAATTCAATAAAGAACCGGGGAACCTTGAAATTCTTCGTATCGTACTCAGCTTCGAAGTCGAGGTTCAACCACTTCGGCTCCAGAATGAATGAAAACACCCGGGGATAGTCAAAAAGGACATCTTTCATCCTGATTTTTGCAGAAGTTTTGAAGGGTCCACGAAAGTCCCCTCGATATTGCGCATGGAGGTCGAGGGTCCCTGAAATCCTTTTCATGGGAAGGACCGTTTCGAGGTAAGGCCAGAAATGAAGCGTTTCAACCCCTTTCATCTTCACCTCCGCCTCTATTCTTCCCTTTGAAAAATCCATATCTTCAGGAATATCTTGAAGGGTTCCATGGATGGAAAACGGGCCTTCTTTCATGGAATGAATAATCTTCCCATTGATTCGAAAAGGAAAGGTTTTACCATAGGAGACCTTCGAGAGTTCAAGATTGAAAGACCGTATCTCTGTTTTCAAAGGTGAATCGCCCAGACTCTCATCTGAGAGAAAGATCTCTCCACCCCTAATGGTTAAGGAGCACCCCACGAGAGAGGAAAGTGCCTCCAAGATCTTCTTTTGTGTTTCTTTTTGTGTTTCACCGGTCAAAGGACCGTTGGAGAAGATGTTGAATTGACCATTTTTATCCCTGACGACATGGAGCGTGGGCCGATCAACGACAATTCGTCTCCATTTGATTTCTCTTTTGAGGAGAGGGAGAAGCTTAACCTTTAAGATCAGCCTCTTGGACTGAAGAAGATCGAAGGCCAGAGAGCGATCCCTGACTCGGAAGTCCTCAAAGGCCATTCCGACACCGCCCCATAAATCTATTTTCGCTTTCCCGATGGAAACTTCCCTGTCCAGAGCGGTTGTCAAGGACTTCTGAAGGATGTTCCGATAGATATTAGGGTCGAGGAGATAACGGGTCGATAGAAGAAGGAAGGCTCCGACGACCACGATCGGAATCAATATCCAGAGAAGGGACCATTTCTTACCGCGTCGCATTTACCTCTCTTAACCTTCTTTCATACCATTTCAAGAGTAAAAATCCGAAATCCGAATATCGAAATCCGAAACAAATTCCAAGTCCAAATGATCAAATGACCAAAACGGGAAGGTTTTAAATTTTGTATTTCGGTCATTTGAATTTGTTTCGGATTTCGGATTTCGTGCTTCGACCTTAGAATTCCCTCCACTTCTAAATTTCTAACTCGTTCTTAAAGCGTGGGCCAGCGTGAGGACGTCCACCCTTTCTGCTCCCCCTCTTACCAACACCTTTGAGCACTCATTCACCGTAGCTCCTGTTGTGTAAACATCATCAACGAGAAGAACCGACTTGCCCAATAGTTCTTCTTTCTCGACCACATGGAAAGCCCCTCTTAACCCCCTCTCCCTTTCCACCCCGCTGAGATTCACTTGAGGAAGCGTGGGTTTCTTTTTTCTGAGGATGGTCTTGAGGTAAGGAATGTCCGTCCGGCGGCTTAGCTCCTTTACGAGCAGGTGAGCTTGGTTGAATCCTCTTTCCCTTAATCGCCGGGGATGGAGTGGGACTGGAATCAGAAAATCAAGAGAGTTAAGTTCCCAATAACGGTTCAACCCTTCTGCCATCCAATCCGAAAAAAAAGAGGTGAGGTGAGTTTTCCCTTCATATTTCCAGCGATGGATGGCTGCCTGGAGAGACCCTTCGAAAGCCCCCAAAGCCCTTGCTATTGTAAAATATTTTTTGCGGATCATACAAGCACCGCAAGGATGGTTTTCGATCTCGGCAGAGATAAAGGGAGTTCCGCAAATTGAACAAAACGGAGGTTTGATCCAGTGGATCTCCGAGAGACAATCTGAGCAGAACCCTTGTTGCCCTTCTTCCAAAAATCTTCCGCAACAGGGGCACTGGGGGGGAAGAACAAACTGGAACGCTGCGGACCGAAATCCCATGACTGACTCCAGTGGAGGCCTGCCTACGCCTGCCGGCGGGCAGGGCAGAAAGGACAAACATCATGGCCGGATGGACAGTAGAAAATTAAAATGGGAGGTTTAGCCTTTCAGGAAAAGAAGGGGAACCGGAGGAGATCGCTTTCTCGGCTTCCTTAATCGCATAGGTGCTCCACTGATGACATTGAGGGCAGTAGGCAATCCATTCTTTCGATTCCCTTTCGCAGGTAGTGCAAAAGAAGGAAAGGTAGGAAGTCCCACTCAATTCAAATGTCTTCTCAAATTCTTGAGCGGCACGACCAAAGTCTTTTTTGTGGAGGTAGATTTCTGCGAGAAGCCTGTGAAGGGCTGGCAAATCCTTTACCCTTAAACTGATGTCGTTGATCTCCTCAAGAGCTTCATCCAGCATTTCCAGTCTCAGACAAAGCTTTGCATAAAAGAAGGCAAGCACCCAATTTTCGGGGTCGTACCGAAGGGCCCTTTGATAGATGCGGAACAGGGTACTCGGATCTTCTCGGCTGAGATAAAGTTCCTCCAAACGAAGAACGAAGACAATGGATTTGAATCGGGTGAAGCTCTTTCCCCAGACATTCCCGGCGGTGGTCCATCTTCCCATTTGGAGGTAGATATCGCCGAGCAATACAAATCCGGGCTGAAAGGTCTTCCGTTCTCGAATAATCTCTTTGGCTTCCTTCAGGGCGTTGTCCAGATTTTGCTCTCCCCCACGGCTCAAAAGATCTCTGGCACGCTCATATTTCAGTCCCAAATAGAAAAGGGTCTCCTCCTCTTCCGCCTGTTTTCCCTTGATGAATTTGAGAATGGACCTTTGGATTTGGATCGCCTGCTCCCACCTTCTGCTGTCCAGATAGATCTGCCTCAAACTTTTCTGCGCGTTGAGATTCGTCTCATCCAAACCGATGGCGCGGTTCAGGGTTCGGATGGCTTCATCGAACCGCTTCATGCGCTGGTACACCCCTGACTGACGGAGGAGGATCTCTATATTCCTCATGTCGATCAACTCCGCCCTTCCCAACCAATGAAGCGCATCTTGTTCGTTGCCCTCTTGGAGGGCGATCTCCGAAAGCCGGAGATAGAGATCGATCTGGGTGGGGTCTCTTTTTAATACCTCCATGAAGTGGGTTTTGGCCCTGGCCAGATCCCCTCGAAGGAAAACATCCATCCCCTTATTCAAATCCTCTTTGAGAGATTCTTCCCTCCTTCTTTGGCGAGATTTCTGATAGCCTTCGATGGCCCGTTTGGCATCCCGCGCCAAGAAGCCGATGAAGATCAACATGGCTCCCAATACAAAAGAGGAGATCATGAGGGTGGAGAGATTCGTAGAAATGGTTTTCCCAAAAAAGTGGAATTCCTCCACACCCATAGGATTATCGAATGAAAGCCAGAGAAAGAAACCCATTACGACAAAAAGAAAACTCAATAAAATTTTCGCTAGCATTTTCTATAACTTTCCTTTTTCCAGTGTGGTTAAGCAAGGGACACAATATTTTGCCACCGGTCGAACCTCGAGTCGTTTTAAGCTGATCGGGCCTCCACATTCCTCGCAGATCCCGTAGGACCCATTCCCAATACGATCCAGAGATTCATCTACCTCTCTGAGCCTCGTTCGCTCATTCTCATTTAAGCTGAGCAAGACTTGTTTGTTATAAATATTGGCCGCCTCATCCCCGATGTCCTGAGTACCATCTTGCCCCATTTCCTTTGAAGATTCAACGATCTGTTTAACCTCGCCGACGATCTGCTCCCGCTCCTTGAGAAGAATTTTCCTAAATTTCGCGATCGTCTTTTTATCCAGTTTATCCGTTTCCTTTTTCTGGTCCACTTGTCCCTTTTTCTGATCCGCTTGGGATTTAACCTTTCCTTTAACCAACATTCCCTCCTTCTTGGAGATCAATTCGAGGGGCATCGATCCAAAGCCCTTCCAAATCGTAAAAATTTCTTACAGGTTCCAGAAAGATATGGACGACCACATCCGCAAAATCCATCAAAACCCATCTTCCCCCGGTCATTCCCTCCTGACCCAGGGGCCGAATCCCTTTTTTCTTGAGAGCCTCCTCAATCCCCTGGGCAATGGCCTGGACCTGGCGGTCAGACTTCCCGCTGCAGAGGAGAAAATAATCGGTAAAGGAGGTCGTCCCTTTCAACTCAAGAAGAACCGGGTCTAAGGCCTTCTTTTCAAGTGCCGCCTTCAAGCAGAGCAGGGATTTTGTTTTTGAGTCGGTGACCATATCCTCCTAAGGGATATTTGTAAGTTCAGCATTATACCAGAAAAAATTCAGATAACAAATAAAAAATGATAAAAAAATGCATTTTTTAAATCATGGGCTCTTTCGATAAAGCCCATGTTCTTGAATATAAGCCTCCACTTCGGCGGGGATCAGATACTTCACCGTCTCCCCTTTTTCAATGAATTCTCTGACCTTCGTAGAAGAGATATCGAGAAACGAAATTTCTTTAAAAAAGACCCGGTGGCCGGAGAGGTGGATCCAGGCTTTCTCCCCGGAGTCATATCGAAAGTCCGGGATCAAAGTCTTCGGGAAAGGCGAGGAGGGAATGTTTTTTTGAGACCCCGGTCGCGCCATCACAATAAAGTGACAAAGAGAAAAGAGATCTTGAAAATTTTTCCATGTCTCAATCTCTACAAAGGCATCCCCGCCCAGGATGAAGAAAAAAGTGTCTTCATGTCTCTCTCGAAAAAATCGGATGGTGTCGATGGAGAAAGATCTCCCAGACCTTGACAGTTCAAGGTCACTGGTAGAAAAATGGGGATTGCTTGAGGTAGCCAGCTTCACCATTTCCAGTCGGTGTTTCGCCTCGATGACTTTTTCTGTGACCTTATGGGGCGGAATGGAGGAAGGGACGAAGACGACCTCCTCGAGTTGGAAGGCCTGCCAAATCTCTTCCGCACCCCTGAGGTGGCCGAGATGGATGGGATTGAAGGTCCCTCCGAATAACCCAATCCTGCGTCTTTTCCCTTTTTCCTTCGTTTCTTCCGACATCGTCAAGTTTTTAAAAACGCCGGTAAAATTCTAAATTCCAATATCCAAATCCCAAATAATTTCCAAATTCTAATTGTAAATGACCGAAACCATTCTGTTTTAAATTTTGGTGATTCAAATCTATTTGGAATTTGGCGCTTGCAATTTGGTGCTTTTATTTTCGTACTTGTCCTTCTCCATAAACGATAAATTTAGTGGTTGTCAATTCCTCCAATCCCATAGGGCCAAAGGCATGAAGTTTTGAGGTGCTGATTCCGATCTCCGCGCCCAGGCCCAGCTCGAATCCGTCATTGAATCTCGTTGAGGCATTGACCAAGACACAGGAGGAGTGGACTTCTCTTAAGAACCTCTGGGCATTCTGATAATCTGAGGTGAGGATGGCTTCGGTGTGGAGCGAGCCATACCTCGCAATGTGTTCGATGGCTTCCTCGATTCCCTTCACCACCTTAACAGAGAGAATGAGATCCAGATATTCTTGAGACCAATCCTCCTCCAAGGCCTTCTTGATATGAGAAAGAATCTTTTTTGTCTGAGGGCATCCCCTCAGTTCCACCCCTTCTTTCTGAAGGACTTTCGAGACCTTTGGAAGGAATCGACTGCGCTACCTCTTCATGAACCAGCAGGGTTTCGATGGCATTGCACACCCCTGGTTTTTGTACTTTTGCATTGAGGCAGACCCGGGTGGCCATCTCCAGATCAGCCGTCTCATCCACGAAAATATGGCAGACCCCTTTATAATGTTTGATGACAGGAATCTTTGAATGACTCGTTACGAATCGAATGAGTTCTTCTCCTCCCCTGGGGATGATCAGATCGATTTCATCCTCCAACTGGAGCATCTCCCGGACGGCCTCCCTCTCCGTATGAGGAAAGATCTGGATCGCGTCTTGAGGGAATCCCATCCTGATAAGGACCTGTCGAAGGATCTGTCCAATCGCTTGATTCGAATGGAAGGCTTCGGACCCTCCCCTTAGAATGACACTGTTGCCCGATTTGAGGCAGAGGCCTGAAGCATCGGCCGTGACATTGGGCCTCGACTCATAAATGATGCCAATGACACCGATGGGAATCCTCATCCTTCCCACCATCAGGCCGTTGGGTCTCTTCCACATCTTGACGACTTCGCCCACCGGATCCGGAAGACGGGCCACTTCCCGAAGCCCCTCCGCCATCCCGTGGATCACCGGATGAGTCAATCTCAAACGGTCGATCAATGGCGAAGAAAGACGGTTCTTTTCAGCCGAGGCAAGATCTTTTCGATTTTCTTTAATCAGCCGTTCTTGATGCCGCTCCAGATCCTTTGCCATTTCGAGCAAGGCCTTGTTTTTTAAGGGGGTGGAAAGCTGGGCCAGTTGACGGGAGGCCTTCTTGGCCTTTCCAGCCATCTCTCTCACCTCTGCCCTAAAATCCGTTTTCTTCTTCATAAAACAACCAGGTCATCCCGATGAATCACTTCATCAGAATACTTGTAACCCAAGGTCGATTCGATCTGGTTACTTCGAAGGCCTTTGATTTTTTCAAGTTCCGTAGCGCTGTAGTTGACCAACCCCCTGGCGAACTCTCTTCCGCGGGGTCCCAGACAGGTGACCAAATCCCCTCGATCAAAACTCCCCCTGATTTTGACCACACCCGACGGGAGTAGACTCTTTCCCTTCTGGACAACCGCCTTCTTCGCCCCGTCGTCTACAGTGACGTCGCCTTTCGGTTTCGGGTTGAAGGCAATCCAATGTTTCCGGCTGCTCAAGGCTTCCCCTTTCGGAAGAATCAGCGTCCCGATCTCCTTTCCCTTTAAGATCTGATGGAGGACCCCCTCCTTGGTTCCCCGTGCCACCACGGTGGGAATCCCGAAGCGGGATGCCTTCTTGGCAGCTTGGATCTTACTGATCATTCCTCCCACGCTCATCTCGCTTTTCGTCTCCCCGACGATCCCCTCCATGTTCACATCGATATCCTCGACCAGAGGAATGCATCGGGCATGGGGGTTCACCCTCGGGTCCGAATCGCAAAGACCATCGATGTCCGTCAGAATAATGAGAAGATCCGCCCCGATCAGGTTGGTGATCAGAGCAGAAAGGTTGTCATTATCGCCAAATTTGATCTCGTCCACCACCACGGTATCATTTTCGTTGATGATCGGGATGATCCCGAGTTCGAGCAGCGCCAGTAGGGTATTGCGGGCATTGAGGAATCTCCGTCGGTGGCTCAGGTCATCACGGGTCAGAAGAACCTGTGCCACCCTCTGCTGGTAGCGGGAGAAATAACTTTCATAGATGTTCATCAACCGGCTTTGACCCACGGCTGCGGTCGCCTGTTTCTGCGTGATGGCCTGAGGACGAGTCTTATAACCCAGCTTCTCCATCCCGGCTGCGATGGCGCCGGAGGAGACCAAAACGATTTCATAACCTTGGCGCTTCAGATCTGAAATCTCTTTGGACAAACGAGAGAAAACCTCGTACTGGAGCCCTCTCTCGACAGAGGCCAGAATACTGGAGCCCACCTTCACGACGATGCGTCTCCCCTTTCCCAGTATCTTTCTACGAATATCCTTGTTGTCCATGGTCTTGGTCCGAAATCGATTCGAATGTCCGAAACGCTGCCGCCATCAACTCTTCCACCCCTTCTCCCGTTTGGCCGGAGATTAAATAAAACGGATGTCCCATCTTCTCAAATTGACTTTCAATATTCCCTGCCCTTTCCCGCACCGATGGAAGATCGATCTTGTTGAGGGCAACGAGCTGTTTTTTTTTCTGAAGCACAGGGTCGTAAGCCCTCAATTCTTCGCTGAGTGCGTGAAAGTCTTTCACCGCGTCGCGAGAGGGTCCTTCCGAGATATCCAAGAGATGAATAAGAAGGCGTGTGCGCTCCACATGCCGGAGAAAGGTCAGCCCGAGCCCGGCTCCTTTTGAGGCGCCTTCGATCAATCCTGGAATGTCCGCGACAACGAAGGACCGATGATCTTCCCGGCTCACCACGCCCAGGTTGGGAATAAGGGTGGTGAAGGGATAATCTGCGATCTTCGGCCTGGCAGATGAGATTCTGGAAAGAAGAGTTGATTTTCCGACATTCGGATAGCCGATGAGTCCCACATCGGCAAGGAGCTTCAGTTCGAGTCGAAGAGAACGCTCCAGTCCTTTCTCGCCCTTTTCGGCCCGGCGGGGAGCACGCAGCGTTGACGTGGCAAACCGGGCATTTCCCCGACCCCCCCGACCTCCTTCCGCCGCCACAAATCGTTGGCCGTCGAAGAGAAGGTCCTGGAGCACTTCTTCTGTTTGATCATCTCGAACAAGGGTGCCGGCCGGAACTCGAATGAGGAGATCCTCTCCACTCTTTCCGGTTTGATCTTTTCCTTTACCGTGACTTCCCTTGGGGGCACGAAGTTGTCTTGGGTAGGTTAAATCGAGAAGGGTGGTCAGTTGACCGTCGGCCTGAAGGATCACATCCCCGCCTTTTCCTCCATCACCGCCGTTCGGACCTCCCCTGGGGATAAACTTCTCTCTCCGAAAACTGATACAACCGTTCCCACCATCGCCCGCTTTCACATGGATTCTTGCTTCATCCACAAATTTCATTTTCTCACAGGCCAAATGGAGGAGGGCCCCAAACGTAATGTAATTTGGGGCTAAAGATTCTGGGCGTAGACACTCACCTGTTTTTTATCTCTCCCTTTCTTCTCATATTTGACGATCCCATTAATTCTGGCAAAAAGGGTGTAATCCTTTCCTAACCCCACATTTTCTCCGGGATGAATCCGAGTCCCTTTCTGGCGGACCAGGATGCTGCCCGCCTGGACCCGTTGCCCACCGAATCGTTTGACGCCCAATCGCTGTCCGGCACTATCTCTGCCGTTGCGAGAACTTCCTCCTGCTTTTTTGTGTGCCATCACTCTCTCCTTCGGAGGCTCAAGGTTAAAGGTCAGAGGCCTGAGGCAAAAGAATTTACCCTCCAACCTCTATCCTTAATCCTCTAACCTAAGTTGATATCGTTGACTTTCAGGGTGGTATAAGTCTGGCGATGTCCTTTGAATCGCCGATAATTCTTTCTCCTTTTCATCTTATAGGTCAAGACTTTCTCTCCCTTGCTCTCCTGGACGATCTCTCCTTGGATGACGACATTGGCGAGATGGGGAGTTCCAAACTGCGCCTCTCCTTCTTTGGAGATCATCAGGACCTCTTTCAATTCCACCTGATCTCCCACTTTCCCTTCCAATTTCTCCACCCGAATGAGGTCTCCTTTGGAGACCCGATATTCCCTTCCGCCGGTTTTCACCACCGCATACATAAAACGCCTCCAGATCAAAATAATTATTGAATATTAATTGATTCTTGGCCCATTGTCAAATTCCCAATTTTCGAATATAACAACCGGTCCCAAATATCGTTGTCCCCGAGGAAGTTTACCCATATTTGACAATTGTCACAAATGGGATTATAATTTCCTCAAAATAATAATCGGAGAAACTGACATGGCTGAGACTAAAATCTTGAAAACGGATTCAAGGGGGCGGATTATTCTCCCTCCTCCTTTCCGAAGGGAACCCTTGTTTGAATATGCCGTTAAGGGTGATCAGATCATCCTATACCCGGTCCGGACAGTGCGGAAGTACCCCGATATGTCAGACCTCCCTGAAGAGGAACTCTCCCCTGACTGGGTGGAAAGAGAGAAGAAGGTTAATACGGATACCCGGACTGGAATCATCGCTTCTACCCCTTCAAGAGCCCTTAAGAAAACGAAGAAATAACGTTCTATGCCGGCGAAACTTTCTCCCTTCGAACTCCATTTCGAAATCATCTTCTTGGAAAACTATGCCCGTTTAAAACCGAGTGAGCGAAAAGCGATTGATAAAGCCGTCAGACTTTTAAGTACCAACCCCCGACATCCATCCCTCAATGTTCATAAGGCGAAAAATGTTAAAGGCAAATATACCGAGGGAGGGAATGATGTCTTCATTGCCTATGCGTCGAAATATTTAAGGCTCACCTTCGAGTACGGCCCTGAACCTGGAATGATCGCCCTCCGCAATTGTGGTCATCATGAATCATGTGAAAGGGAAATATAAGCCAACCCCGATTACTTCCTTACAGCTCAACGTCCGATAACTCATTGCACAATCCGCAATCAGCATTTTGCATTTGAATACGCCAACTTCTTTACGGATGGCAACCGGTCCTACCCCTTTGGGTCGAATTGGTCGAATCCGGGCCGAATAAATGACCTCGCCTTGGGAAATGTCTCCTCGACGGCCTGCCTCAAACCGTCGAGAAAGGCGATGATATCGATCACTTCCTGACCGCAATCGGTCATATAGTGTTGAATCACTGCCCAGGCAGCGATCGAACGGTCAATGGTGATGAGTGCAATCTTGGCCGAACCATCCGAATCACTTGCAAATTCATCGCACCTCTCTTCTTTCTCCTCGATGTTCCCCCGGACGGCCCGCATGACCTTAGCACAGATAAAGTATTGGTACCACCGGATCACCTCGATGGCTTCTTCGAGACTGACTCCCTCTCTTGCGGCAGCCGCAATTTCAAAGAAGAGTGTTTTTCTTTCTCTGAACCAATCTTCCACCCGTTCGCTGTACCTCTTGGCGGCGCGGCAAAGCAGATGGTTCTCCGCGGCCACATCCTTCGCCTTTATATTCTTTTCATCCTCTATGGAACCCAACGTCTCGAGTTCTATCCCCCATTTTTCCGCACTTTCCCTCAGCAGCTCCAGAGCTTCCCCCAGGATTTCCGATAATTTCTTCCAGAATGCCTCATTCCTAATATCCCGCGCTTCGGGATCCGAAAATTCCTCCTCCGAAATGGAGAAATTTAAGCAGCGTAAGGTCTGCGGACAACGTTTACACCATCGATCACAATAATTATAAATCCCTGCGACGAATCGCTCGTCCGAAGCAAGTTTTTTAAGCCGATCCCGATTCACAATATTTCCTCTGACTCGAAAGGACTCTGTTGAATGGTCAGATCTGAGTCTTCAACGATCATAAATCTTGACTGAAAAATTCAGTCAAGCACTACACTCCTGCCCCGAGCTTTTGGCTTTGAACTCCGTCGTGCCTTACACTCTTCGCGCAACGCGCTATGCCCCATGCGCCATGCGTGCATTTGGAAGAGGCCAACTTTTTTATGGATGACACCGAAGGGTTACTTTATTGTGTGCCTATAGATTCTTTAAGATACCGTTTAATGCGTTCGCGGTTTGTACCAAGGCTGGAAAACTGCTTTTCGCAAACATCGGTGAAGCGGGCAAGTACCTTGCGGTTAATCTGCTCTTGATCTTCAAATATGGCAAGAGAACGGAAGGAGAGTCCCCATCTTTCATGCTGGAGCAAGGTAATCATCGCATCGCGTGTTTTATCGTCGTTGGGCACCGCAAAAACATATTGAGGTTTCGGCATGCTATTAATCCGGCAATCGATTAGATATTTGCCTTCTGGGTCATGCCTGGGATCATGCCAATCGAATTCCCTTCGATTTGCGGGAACTGTCTCTTCCATAAATGCCCTGAAGTCTTCCATAAATGTTGAACGAATCCGTTCTCGTGAAAGATAGGTGACGTCCGTAATCCTCAAAAGTGCCTGAATAAAACTATACAACGCATCGCCGTAAAGATCATTGGAAATAGGGACTATAAGTTCCCCTTCTCGGTCCTGAACACTAAAAACTGAAAGCGCATTAGTAATGATTTTCTGTCTTGTACCCCGCTGCAGATCCTTTTCATCAATATCGTAGGTCAGGTGCATATAGGTGTGCCCTTCATCGGATAGCATCCATTTGCCGTTCTCTCTCTTAAGGATGATTGAAAGATGATCGCCATCCTCGAACATGAAAGGGGTGAAAACCCGATAGCGATTTACTCCTTCAGATGCAAGCCTGAGCTTATCACATACTTTTTCCTTAAAGTCTCGTTCAATGGCTTCTATGGTACTCATTCCCAGATCTTCTCATCTTCACTCTTGGGTAACAACCGGATGCTCTTTGCGATTTGAACGTTAAAACCGGCGTTCTAAGCCTGAAATCAGCCTCTTTGTTTTAGAAATGATTAATTCGATCAACCGGTTAACTTGGTCCGACCCCAGACCCCGAATTAAGCTATTCCATTTGTTCGATTTGGATTTTGCCTTTGAGCCCTAAGTCTTCTAAGATTTGGCGGAGGTCGGATTCTATACTTCGCGCCGATTCAGCATTTACCGTAACCGAAAAATCAACTCCAATTTTAAGATCTGAACCTGATTTGAGTTTGGGGATGATCTTTGTCCCTAATCGGTTCCAAATCTCAGGAGGAACAGTCCCAACCAAACGAAGTGTTCTTGTTTGAATGCCGGGGCCTGGTGCTTGAGCTTTTTCAGGTTCTTTGACCTCCTCGTGGCACTGGTTCGAGTAACTGGGGCTGACCACGACTCCAGGCTCCCCCTTGGCTGCAGCCTTAAGAGCTTTTGCTTTGGCCTTTGTCAACAGGAAAACACCAGACTCAAACGTAACTTCATCCGAAGAAATTTGTTCCTCAAACCAGATCCGGTCATACGTGCCATCTGGTTTTTGGCCGGATGCAAGGCCCAAGTCACCTTTGCCTACAAATTCAACAATTTTGTTTCGTAAGATTGAATCCGGATCTAATAATCTCGTTAATGACCCATTTAGAAAACTCTGTCGAAGGCTCGCAAGTGGCCATGCACCACTTTCTTTAAGTGCTGGTGGCCAGTTCCGCTCAATATATCCGGCTCCCACTGACTCGTTAAGAAGCGCTTGGGACTTCAAAGCTGCAATGATCCTCCCGCAGAGGGTCTCTCCACTGCTTGCATGGCCTGCACCTAAGTCAATGGCTTTGAGACCGTCGGCTTCGCCGCTATCAAAGATAACTGCAAAACGATACCCTCCCCATACTTCATCCTTGGCATCCTCTTCCGCATCTTTGACTTTGCTCTGTATATCAGCACGGTCTGCCCGGTCAAAATCAGCCCCCAGAGTCCCTTCTGTGACCTCAGTAAAAACCCTTTTCCATGCAAGCCAGAGCTCCACCTTGTCCCTGAGATCACGTCCCGGTTTCTTTAAACACCATATGAGCGATCCTGGATAGAGCCGAGGAGATTTTCCATGCTGCTTTGTCCATTCGGCAATTTGCTGCCGGAGCGGCCCGGTTCCAGTCCACTCTAATTCTGCGTCCATTAAAACAAGGGTCAGTTTAGGAGAGTCTTGAATAACAGAGCCATCCTTTGGAAAGGGTACGAAGGGAATGCTTACGCCTCTTTCGAACTCTTTTTTCACGAGACTCTTCATAGTGGGTTTGATCTCTTCATCTTCATCAAGAGAAGCGCGACGGTCGTTGACCGCCTTTCGGATCGTTGCCTTATGATAGATTCTAAAACCATCTGAACCTACGCGGCTGATAAAGAAAGCTTTTGACTCAAGCGCATAAGCTGCATTGTCGATGGATGTGGTGTCAACCTCTGGTTCTCCTAAGGCAAAGCGTAACTCTGGAAGGTGAGCTAATTTCTCCACCTGGCCCCCGGAGGATTCAAAAAGAATTGTTGTTGCTACCCTGCAATGGATATCTCTTAAGGGCCCCTTTGTATCGACATCGAGCGCCCGAGCATGGGATTGCGACCCTGAAATATCTGCATCAATTGCAGGAACGAGCCTTGGCTCACCAAGTTGACTTAGAACTACACCTCGAAATGCAGGTACATCCATCGGGGCTGAGCCCAGGGTAATAAGAGGCTCGCGCCGCGCCTTCTTATAACCTTCTGGATAGGCTATGGATATCCACTGAGCAAGCATGGCCAGAGTTCCGCGTGTCTGTTGGTATTGAGGAAGGACCTGCCATTTTCTTTGGAAGACGGATAGCGTAGAAGGATGAAATGGATAACAGGCCTCAAAGCGTTTCTGAAGATACTCCCGCGCCTTTGCTTCTGTTGTGGCCGTATCTACTGCTGTCCATTCAGGCGGAAGCTGTGCCCTTCGCTCAAAACACCAATCGGCAAAAGTTTTGGCCACATTTTTCCGTGTACGCTCACTTCCCAAATCCTCAAAAAGTCGGCGTCGAACCACTTCGCTAATCTCTGCCTCATCGTTTGAAATCAGGTTTTTCGCTACTCGATTCACTTCTTTGACTACAATATCCTGCCATCTTAAATCCCAGTCGCTCATTTCCGGTTTGCTCTGAGGCAAACTTATCATCGCAGCGCTTCCTGTTGTTCCAGTCAAAGTTCTTACAAGGTTTGCAAGGAAATCCCGGAAGGACTCGGCTTTATCACGATGTCGGCTCAGGAAGTTAAGGACCTCATCGCACAGGATCAACACATGGCCCCCTGCCGCATCGATGAGCTTTCGGAGATTATTCGTCCCTGGCGCTTTTGTCTTTGCCTCGGGTCCTAATGCAGCGATCCCTTCATCTCCCGCAAGCTGGCGAGCGATGTCAATCCATGGGGTTTCAGCCCCTTGAGAAGCATCCCAGGCATTACCCACGAACACACCGACACGAGCATTTGGAATTTCTGGAAGGCCAGCTTCTTTAAGGAGCTTACTCAGTTCTTCAATCTTTTTTGTTTTTTCTTCATTCTTAATCAAATGATAAAGGGCAGTCAGTGTGTGGGTTTTACCGCCACCGAATTGAGTGATTAGTGCAAGGACAGGAGCCGTGTTCTCAGTTTTACCAGCCAATCGGCGAAGAACCATCCCGATATGCTCATTAAGTGCCCGCGTGAAGCAAGTTCGAGAGAAAAAGAGTTTTGGGTCACGGTAATCTTCAGGAGCAGTACCAGCCACTACCTGTTCAAGCGCAATCGCAAACTCATCCGGATTGAATGACCTTCCCTCACGAACCTCTTTCCTCGGCATTGCGACTTTGTACCAGGGTTCCATCATTTCCTCCGAGCCGTCGGAAGACTTGCTTTTACCGCTTTACGGATTTTCCGAGCGATTGATACTGCGGTTTCAGCTTCTTCCCTGTCAAACGGTTCCCAATCACCGGGGTATCTTGCCTCAATCGTGTATCGATTCAGCGGAACAACTTCCTCGATGAAAAGACCTAACTTAACATCAGCAGGAACTCTTTGCATTAAAAGCCTGATATCGTGCGTTTTAGGGAAATCAATTGATTTGTACACGAGTAATGCCTTAAGGTACTTCTCCGCACATTGCTGAGCATGGAAACAAACGGTATCAAAAGGGCAGTTCTCTTTCAAAGTTAGAGTGTGTTCAGCAGTTTTAAGGTCACTTTCCGCTTTCTTGATCCAGGCACGGAAATCGTCTTCGGGTTTAAGCAGCTTTTTCATAGAGGACCTTCCCTTCTCTCAAAGCCGGGTAGATGATTGTTCCAATTTGGTTCTTGTGTCTTTCTAGCTCCTCCGGTGTGACAACAATCACGTCTACTGGCAAATCAATTCCCACAAGGGCTACATCAATTTCATTTGCCTTCTTTCGCTTGGATCCCTTTACCGGCATCACCACGAGAACATCAGCATCGCTATCCTCTCCTGCCGTCCCGCGAGCGTAAGAGCCGAATAAAATTACCTTTTCGGGGTGGAATCGGTTTACGATCCTTCTCACGAGTTCATCGATTTTCTCATTAATTGTTTCCTTTTGCTTATTCATTCTTCTCCCCTCTTTCATCTCGGCATGGCCAGCAACATGGCATCCAGTAACCTCTTTTCTTCGCTTTGTTTAGGATATAACGCAGACAGGGCGTTGGCAAGCCGTATAAAATCGGGACCACGTTCTTGCTCGGCTTTGAGTAGTGCTCGCAAGGCATTCGTCTGGCCGCTTGACTGAAGAAGCATGGCTGCATGAATGCGGTCAAGGGTTGTGGTTACCCCCACCTTCGGCGAGGATTCCGCAGTCAGTTCCTTTTTCTTTTTTGGACGATGACTTTTAATCTCGGGAGCGATAGCTCCTTCCGATCTTACAGCAAAATCCAACTTCATCTGTGGGTCACGTCGGGCTTGCTCCTCAATTCTGAATCCAGCTACTGATATGCTTTCTTCTCCAAAAAGTTGTTTCCCTCGTTCCTTAACAGAAAGCAAACGAACCACACCCTTCTCGGTCTCAATGACCCTCCCTTCCCATTCAGGGAGATGAATGCCAAGGGGCTGAGCAAAACGCCGAACCACATCGAAAATTAAACTATAACCTTGCTTCTTTTTCTTGGGCGATTCTTCCTCCTCATCAGGTTCTTCATCATCATCAGATTCTTCCTTGGCGACTTTTGCTCCATTCCCGTTCGTGCTCTGAAGCGTCCAAAGAAAAAGTGCAGTTAATCGAGCATCTTCCTCTAATGCACCCGCGGTGCTATTACGCGTCTTTGCCTCCGCAGTTCCGAGAACTTGTTCGAGAGCAGTTCGACCAACAACCTCCCAAACATAAGAAAGGAACCCTCGCCGATGAGGTTCCGAGGCTTGTGGATCTCCGCCCAAAGGAATCTCGCGTTCCTCAGCATCCACAACCCTGGAATAACGACTGTAGATCTCCAAGGCTGGCCCTATACATGCGAAAACAAGATCAGCCCCGCGGATTCCTTCTGATTGAAGACGCTCCATCCAATCCCCAACTTTCTTGGGAAGTTCACGGAGAACTTCACCCCAGTCCCGTGCTGGGGCATCGACTGGACGTGGTCGACAGACGAGATGGACGCTCGTAGCAAGAGCAGCAGAATCTCGGGCTCGAAGGCGCGAACCCATTTCGGTAGCAATGGGCCATGATCCAGTTATGGTCCATCCTCCCCGGATCATCCCTGAAAGAAGCGCCTCCCATCCCTCGGTGGTCTTGTGAGCAAAGACGACAGAGCCAATGCCGTCTTCTCGCAAGACCCGCCTGCCCTCCGCGAAGGCACGTGCCATTGCCTCTTCGTAGAACGTCTTATCTTTTGCACGACCATTCTCGGACTGTGAGCGTTCGTTCTGGACAGATTCACGAGTTTTCGGAGTAAGGGAGTTTTCCGGATCGAAAGGATCTCGCAAGAGTGGATGGTCCGGCAGCATCCGCTTCAGCCAAACGAAGAAAAAGTCAGAGAGATCCGCATAAGGCACGGCGTCGTAGTAAGGTGGATCTGTAAACCAAATCGAAGCTGTCTGGTCCGGGAGCGGGTGCTCACTAGCGTCGGACAGCTGGGTCTCGCCGGGGCGTGCAACCAATTCGATAATCATTTCTACTGCGCGCACAATAAACCCTAGCGAATGCCCCCAGCCACCTGATGAATCAACTAAGGGTACCGCTTCAGCAAAGTCCCATACGATCGGCAACGCCTGCCTACCGTAAACTGTTCCAACGGTCTCCATGTAAGGGTCTGGGTACCATCGACAGAGCGAATTATTGCGCTCGCTAATATGGCTCAAGTTAAGAGCGGTAAGACTACCTGCATCTGTTGTGCCTCCCGCTGCTCGCGCGAACGTCATCAAAGCTACTTTCTGCCTCACTGTGAAAAGGTCGCCCCACTGAAGCATGCCGTAGCGCTGTACGCGGAAGCCCAACGTGCCAACCGGCGGCAGTAGCTCATCCGGCACAGGGCAAAAGCCATTTTTCCCGCCGTACTCCCATTCTTCAACGATTTCTTTGAGTTGCTTTTGGGACTTCCAAACGGGGTCGTAGTCTCCTTGATTAGGCAGTCGGTAATGCCGACCTTGCTCTCGGCGCTTAAGGGTTACCACGGCTAAAAGCCTCGCCCCGCCAATGCGGTTGCCTCTCTCATCAAATATGACATTGGCACCACCGCGCTGGGCAGCCAGTTGCGCCCGGACACGCTCTGGAGGCAGCACTGTCCCACAGCAAATACAAGTAGCCTTTGCGCGTGTCACTGTGCCATTTGGCACTTCATTTTCATTATTAGGCTCAAAAATCTCAAACCCAGCTCTTGGTTCAATCATTATCCCTTCACCCCCGGCAGGAGAAGGTGAGGATGAGGGGGAAATAACCTCATATCTCAACGCTCTCTTCCGATTCGTCTTCTTGCATAGCCAAAATGATCTCACCAGAGGAATCTCAGCACCACAGTTTGGAGCCTCACAGCGCACTGTCCGTGCCCAAAGGTACGCTATCGGCATGGAACCGTCAGGATCGTCAGGATAGAATTTTTTGAGGTCCTTCTCTACGGCTTCTTTAATTTCTTTCCCAACTCGCCTTAACTCGTCCACCAGCACAGGGCCATGTCGAGGTATGTCTTCGAGCATTACTTTCAGAATCAAGCATGCTACCGGGTTGAGATCACTTGCAAAAGCCTCACAGCCAAGTCGCAATGCCTCAAGCGGAATCGATCCCCCTCCTGCGAATGGATCTACAACTAGTGGCGTCTCTTCTGGATGAGCCGCCTTTACAAGGCCGCGGGATACTTCAAGATAGGTTTGGTTTGTTGAAAGATCCCAATTTGAAAAATCACCCATGAATTTAAGGAGAGCTTGTCGGAGGTCTTCATTTTGGAGACCAATATTCCCTTGAACCTTTGGTAAAAGTTCTCTTGCTTTGTCTTTGAAATCCTCCGGACAATAAGGATCACATGGATCTGGAAGAAGAAGTCCCAAGAGCATTGCCCGACAAGCCGCAAGTGGCCGTCTCGCCCACCAGAGATGTAATGTCGATGGATGCCCATGCCGGATAGACTTTTCCCTTGCCGACTGTTTCGACACTGCCGCAATCGGAAAATCCACCTCCGCTAGTCGCTTACATTCTTTGGGGATCAACTTAGACACCCACTGTCCTTAGAATCTCCTCAAGAAAGCCTCTCGAATATTGAAGATCATCTTGGGTAAGTCCTTGACCAACGATCTTGTTCAGAGTACTCTTGACCTGACCATACTCGTCGCTCTGAACCGAGCAAATTTCCTTCCTGTTCTTATATATTGGGGCGCCCTTACTCTCAGCTTCTTCGATCATTCTGTTCGAGAAATAGCGCTCTATTCCTTTAAAGCTCCTATTAAGCTTTGGATTACAAGCAGTATCAGGCCAAGCGAATACCTTGAATGGCTCATCTGGGTTGAATAGCCTTTCAAATTGTTTTGTTTTCTTCGCTGAATCCCAATCTAATATAACAATTACCGGTGCCTCCTTTCGCCTTGACTTGATAGCCTTTGTGTTTTCCTTGACGTAATTCGATAATTCATCCACCCCACCAGTTCTTGGCCCATCAAGTTTCTCGAGATATGTCACTCTGACTCTTCTTTTAGGTCGGAGGTATCTGAAAGCCTCTTCAATGAATTCCGCGTCGTACTTTCCTTCTACCAAGAACAATGGATCAAGAGGAAAATGAAGGATTGGGTGTACCCAGCGAGAGATCCCAGCCCGCGAAAGGCGATCCAATCCATCATACAGATTTTCGATTGTCTCGCAAACTGTCTCCCAACCATTCTTTTTTACAAAAATGACTTTGTTTGCATGTTGGAGCATTAAATCGGAATGTGTAGTACTCAAAATCTGGAGGCGACTCTTGGGATCGGACACTATTAGAGCAAGATATGAGGCAACTAAAGCCTCAAGTGAAGTATGTAGAGAGGATTCAGGTTCTTCTACAGCCCAAATAGCAGCCTGTTTCCATCCGAACTTTTGGAAATAATCACGGTCAATTAAATACAATGTTTCAAGCATTAACAGACTTTGGATACCTGATCCTTGCACTGAATCATCAACTTCTAACCCTTCTTCGCCAAGTTTATATCCGAAGGCAAAGACCATATCAGCCCAAGATGTAGGTGTGGCGAGTCGCACATTCTTGATATCAGGCGAGGCTTCAACAAGGTGTCTGACTAATCCCTTGATCATATTTTCAGAAGTGTCCTTAATTGCAGAAAAGGTTGCTTCATGTTCCCCTGCACGCTTACCAAGACGTCTAACCAAGACGTCTCGAATAGCTCGATGTTCATTTTGGATAACTTCTATCGGATGTACACGATTCGGAATGTATCGAAAACTGATTAGTTGAATAAACTGGCGGAGTTTTTGCTGATCCTCAAGCCCTAATTTATCGCCATTTAGCTGATAATTAGGGAGTAAATCTTTTCGGGTCCAGGTCTTGGTGATTGTAAACTCATTCCCTTCCAATAACCTTTGTACTGCATCAAGACCTTTTCGGAATTTGAAACGGTCTGGCAAAGAAAACTTTACAGAGATGCTGATCTGTCTCTTCTTCTTTTTCCGTAGGTCTGGTCGAAAGTAATCATTATCAACATCTAACGATGCCTCAAGGTCGGTTTGGTCATTAAAAAAAGCGTTGAGCGCTCGCAGGAAATTAGATTTCCCTGAATTGTTAAGCCCCGCAAAAACTGTAAAGTCTGCGAGGCCCTTAAGCTTACAGTTCTGGATTGAACGGAACCCTTTGATTTCAACTTCGGAAATTAGTTTCAAGATTCCTTATCTCCGTAAGGGGTTTCTCCCTCGCTTACCTGCATCGGTTGGGTTATGGCATCAATTTTTAACCAGTAGTGATCGACCTTCTTTACTTCATGCCATTGGAGGCGGGCTGGATCTTTAATTGGATTTTGGAGTTGTGGCTCACTTTTGCAATCTGTGACAACATAAAGCCAGTAGCAGTCACGACGATCTTCCGCGACTCTTTTCTCATTAGGTGTAAGCAGAACATTTCCAGCGGATTCACCGATTCCTTTGACCTCAATGAGCCGAAGCTCACCCGAATTTAGGTCTAAGCTCGTTAAGTCATAGCCAAAGTTTTTTTCATGAACGTCATGAACCTGACGACCTTTTTCCTTCTCATACTCCATAGCCACCTGCATCGCTGTTGCTTCGACTTCTGAATCGGGTTGTAGACGTCGAACCTCTGGAGACTTTCTCTCAGGATGCGGGAGAATGAGTACACTGGTTATCCGCTCAACCGACTGAAGAGAAAGGGCGCGCTGCCTATCCAATTCAAGACGGCGTCTCTCTCGTCGTGATAGAAGATCCGAATGGCGGGTTTCTGCTTGGGCAAGACGTCCCTCAGCTCCAGGAGCTTTTCTTTCCACTTCCGAAGCTAATCTACCAATCTCTTCATCAGCCTTCTGAAGAAGCTCGGTAAGTGACAATTCTACATGGGCTGCAATACGATCAATTTCAGATAGGCGCTCGGTACGGACTTCTTCCAGGAAAGCCATAAGACCGTTTTCATTGAGCCAAGCCGTGGCCTCCGGAAGTGATGCAACTGATGGAAGATTCTCCGGTAAATTAACGGGGGAGAAATTTCCAAGTATGCTGGGTTCTTGCAAACGAGCCTCTCCATTGGCCGTCAGCTCCACTACGAAGAGACGCTCATGGATTACCTGACCAAGGCCGTCAACCACACGTGCCCGGTAGAAGTCCAGACGAGCCGGAGTATCATGTTGAAGAGAATAAAAACAGGCGCCCTTACCAAAAGTTCCCTGTGCCAGGATAAAGGCATGACGGCGCAGAGCTTCAAAGAGTGGATGACCAGGCGTGACCCATTCCAGATTGTTCGTTTCGGCAGTATCACGATCTGTCGAGAATCGTGGATACTTTGTAACCAGTGGTGGAAGCTTCCAGTCAGGCTGGCTTTCGTAGTTCCTTAGTGTCGTTGGTGTTCTACCAGGATCAAAAGTGTGCAGAAAAGATTGGGTGGGTTTTTAGGGTGAAGTCTATATAATCTGCAGATTCGCGCATAAAACGAGCAATTGTTTCGGGTACCACACGGCGCTCCTGGGCTCTGGCACGGCGTTCGACGAGCATCTCAAGGTTCAGCTTTTTCGATGCGAGGCCTTCAAGAGCATTCTGACAGATGGCCCTGAATTGTTTTTCATCAACATTCTTAAGGAGTCGGTCCTCCAGGTCTGCATCTCCTAAGCGTCCAGCATAATAATCACGAAGAACCCGTTCGATGTGAGCTGCGGGAAGAATTTCTCCAACCACATTGAAGACTGCATCGTCGTCAAGTGCATCCCGGATCTCCTGAAGCTTTTCAAGAAGACGCTGAAGCACCTTACCCTCGATGGTGTTCGTTGCTACAAAGTTAAAAATTAGGCAATCACTCTTCTGGCCATAGCGATGAATACGGCCCATTCGCTGTTCAAGTCGGTTCGGATTCCAGGGAATGTCATAGTTAAAGAGAATGTGACAGCACTGAAGATTGATCCCCTCCCCGGCTGCCTCAGTAGCAACCAGGACCTGGATATCTCCATCTTTGAACTGTTGCTCAGTGTAAAGTCGGGTGCCGGGTTGATCCCGGAAACCGGATTTCATGCCTCCATGAATGCATCCAATCTTAAAGCCCCACTCTTTTAAGCGACCCATCAGGTAGTCGAGTGTATCTTTGAACTCAGTGAAGAGGAGAAGCCTTTGTTCGGGGTGGTCGAAAAAACCCTCTTGATGAAGAAGGTCTTTTAAACGGGACAACTTGGCTTCAGTGGCTGAATCCTCGACCAACTGGGCTTGCTCTGCAAGTTGCTTCAACTTATCGATTTCTTCACGGATCTGGTCTTCGTTCGCAGCGAGGGTAATGGCATCTAACATTTTCTCTAATTTTTCTCGTTCATAATCCTCCATCTCTTCAATCTCTTCTGGATCGGGAAGGTCGGGAGGAACCAAACTGATTATTTCGTGGGCACGATTTAATCCCACTTCAAGCCTTTTAGCACGGTTTTCTAAGGAGTGCCGCATGGCATGGGTGCTTGAAGCAAGACGGCGTTGATACAGGGACATGAGGAATCCAACTGCACGGGCACGGGGGTCATCACCCTGGGCAGCAGCTTTAGCGCTTTGCTGTTTCACGAAACGAGTAACATCGCGATAGAGGTCGAATTCAGCGCCGTCAATCTGGAAATCTACGGTATGGGGGATTCGTTTGGTGAAAATCTTCTCAGCCACCCATGTTCCATCAGGCCGACGCTCCGGAAAGTAGACCATGGCTTCCTTGGTCCGTCGAAGGTAAAATGGAGCCCTTCGCTGATTCATAGCCTCTTTGATAGAGCGGACATCGGCATAGGCATCTTGGTCGAGAAGTTGTAAAAAGAAACTAAAATTGATTGGATCCCCTTTGTGAGGCGTTGCTGTAAGAAGGAGTAAGTGATCACTTGCATCACGAAGCAGCTCACCCAAACGGTACCTTAAGGTCTTGTGCTCCAGATCAAAAGCGGACATCCGATGTGCCTCGTCCACGATGGTGAGGTCCCAATGGACTTGGCGCAATCCAGGTAGGATGTCTGAACGCTTTGCGAGATCGAGGGAAGTGATAACTTGTTTTTGTTCCAACCACTGGTTTATACCAAACTGGTCACGGATTTCCCCACCTTTTAATACCTTGAACTTCTCATCGAACTTCTCATTGAGTTCCCTCTGCCACTGAAAGGTCAGGTTCGCAGGACACACGATCAGGGTGCGATCAGCCAATCCCCTGAGTTTCAGTTCCCGAATAAGGAGCCCTGCCATAATTGTCTTACCAGCGCCGGCATCGTCAGCCAGGAGGAACCGTACACGGGCGAGTTTGAGCAGATAGTCGTAGATCGCCTCGAGCTGGTGTGGCAATGGATCGACGCGTGAGATGGAGAGCCCGAAGTATGGATCAAATTCATAAGCAATCCCAAGCGAGTAAGCCTGCAGGCCAAGTCGAAGGAGGCGGCCGTCACCGTCATAAGTAGAGGTAACATCAAAGATGGTTAGCGCTTCAATATCTCGTGAAGTAAGGGTTACACTTCGGAACCGCTCCGATTGGGTGCCAACCAACCCAACTATCCATGTGTCAGGCCCATTGGCACGAACCGTCTCCACCCTCATCGGTTCGTTGAAGAGCGTGCCAGTAAGAATTTGGCCGGGGTTATGGATTTTTGCGTCATTCTGTTTCACCTTTTCATTGTTCTAGAGCCCCTGCCCATCTCTCTTATCGTAAACCGTCAAGCGTCGGGAGCGAAAAACAAAAAGCCCATTCTTTTTGGAGAATAGGCTTTATACTTACCTGAATTGTTCTGAGAGACCACCCCTCACCCCCACCGTTCGGCTGAGCTCACGACGAAGCCCTCTCCCTGCAACGAGATCTTTGACCCGCAAGGGAAGAAGGTGAAAAAGGAATTCAAGGATGCCCTAATCTATCAAAAATAGAATGAAAGATCAAATTTCGATGATGTTGAATTGGTCGGGGTGGAATACGGCTTGCCCTTAATGATAATCTTATTCTCTGTGATTTCAACTCATCCCCCCTCACCTTTCCATTGTTCTGACATTCTTCACCCTTGAAAGATACTCTTCCCCCTATCCGCCTCTTACAACAGGCATCCTCCTACGTCGCTTGCGGGACTACGGAGGACACGTGCGAATCCATCCTCCACCCTACTTCAACTTGGTCAGTGCATGGTTCATCCCTGCACCTCTCTCATCTGTTCCTCAATAAACCTCTGCATTTCCTCTTTCTTCGGCAATTCCAACTGATATTTGGAAACGAAGAGCTTATTATTCATTCCTGCAAGGGCGTATTCGACGAGCGCATGGTCTTTTTGAGTGCATAACAAAATGCCCACTGGCGGATTATCGCTTTCGGCCATGACGTTTTTCTTGTACCAGTTTACATAGGTATTGAGCTGGCCGAGGTGTTCATGATTGAATTCGTCAACCTTCAGTTCTATCAACACATGGCATTTTAGAATTCTGTGGTAGAGCACCATGTCCACAAAACATTGTTTTGAACCGATCAGTATGCGTTTCTGCCGGGCTTCAAAACAGAACCCATAACCCAGTTCAAGAAGAAATTCTTGAAGTTTATCAAGAAGCGCGTCTTCAATGTCCGACTCACCCATGACCTCTTTCGATTTGAGACCGAGGAATTCGAAAATATACGGATCACGGATGGGAAGTCGTGCTTCCTGTTTTTCCGATGTCTGCTCCACTAAGGAAGCAAGTTTTTTCTTGTTTCTGGAAAGCCCGGTGCGTTCATAATAGAGTGTGGCTATTTGGCGCTTGAGTTCCCGCACCGACCAGTTAGCCCTGATGCCTTCGACCTCGTAAAAAGCCCGCTTGAGCGGATCTTCAATTTCAACAAGTAACTCAAAATGACTGTATGAAAGGCTGCTGACTAATTTTGTAGGATCGATTGCCAATTTTGCGGACGCTGTTTGCAATTTCTCGGGGGGTTGTACGATCGTGTGGAGCAACTCTTTGGATTTTGCGGACACTGTCCGCAAAATTTGCGGGTATGCCCGATAGAAAGCCCGATAGTTGTATAATTGCCTGAAACGACATCCGCTCACATTGTGTTGGGCAAGTTTCGCAGCAAGTTCATTAAAAAGATTTTCTCCGTATCCGGCTCTATCAGCGCCGTGAAGCTCATATTCTGTAATGTACATACCGATAAACCAGTTGCGCAAGGTAAGGCTGATATTGACCGCTTTGCTTGCTTGAGCCGAAAAAAGATCATGGGCCTGCCGTATCGATGAGACCAATTCGGCACAAGTAAGTCCTTTCTCCTCTTGATAGTTTTTCCACCTCATTTGATACGTCTGCGGATAATGTCCTCGGTATTGATGCCCACCCTGCTTGACCCGCACGCGGACACGCTCGATAGCTATTGCTACATCCAGTAGGTACAAGAAAACCGTTTTGACACGGTATCCCATATGTTGCCATCGTGGGATCTCCCTGACATAGCGACGACCGCTAAGTGTTGTCTCGAATGCAAAATTCTCCCCTCGCCTCACGTGGGATGCAATTTCCCGCAGCATCAGACGTCCGGCACGGATATCCGCCGCTCCCGGTGCAAAGGGTGATAGTCCTGCAGCGATTAGGTCAGCGTTAACGAATATCGGACATTCCGCCTCTCGAGGCAAAAATTCCTGCGCAAAGGTCGTTTTTCCCGCGCCATTTGGTCCAGCAATGATGAAACAGACTGGTTGCTTACGTTCCATACACTGTTTTGTCTGAGCTTTCGGCGAAGCTTTCTCCCCTCCCTGCCGCAGGCAGGGACGGTGACGTTTGAAATTTCATTATGAAAAATTCAAATTTCGATGATGTTGAATTGGTCTTGGTGGAATCCGGCCTTGCCCTTAATGATAATCTTTTTCCTCAGTTTTCTCTCCAACTCATCCACGCCGGCCCTCTCCTCTTCATAAAGAAGGTCGGCGATCTCCGGATTGGCTTCGACCATGATGTTATGACCTCCCAATTCCGTAGAAGTTCTTTCGATCTCTCGGAAGATGTCGTAACAGACGGTCGTCTTCGATTTCACCAGCCCCGCTCCCTCACAATAGGGACAGGCCTCTCCCAGGATCCGTGAGATGTTTTCCCGCGTTCGTTTCCGGGTCATCTCCACCAGGCCCAGTTCTGAGATTTTAAAGATATTCGTCTTCTGACGATCTTTCTTCAGAGCTTCTTCGAAAGCTTGATAAACCTTTTCCCGATCCCCTTCTCTCTCCATATCGATAAAGTCAATAATGATAATCCCTCCGATATTCCTTAACCTCAACTGGTAGGCAATCTCTTTGGCCGCCTCCAGGTTGGTTTTCAGGATCGTATCCGCTAAATTCCTCTTTCCCACGTATCTCCCTGTATTCACGTCAATGGGAACCAGGGCTTCGCTCATATCGATGACGATATACCCCCCGGATTTGAGCCAAACCTTACCGCCCAGGATCTTATCAATCTCCATTTCAATCCCGTAGGAATCAAAGATGGGCTCTTTTTTCTCGTAGAGGATCATCTCGTATTTTTGCTTCGGCATATAGGTGTTGATGAAGGAGAGAATGTTATCATATTCTTCTTTAGAATCGATGACGATTCGGTTGACCTGGGGGGAAAGGATATCTCGAATGACCCGGAGGACCATGGTCAGGTCACTGTGGATCAGAGAAGGGGCTGCGGAATTTTCTTTTTTCTTCTGAATGTTATTCCAGAGATGAAGGAGGAATTCCATATCCGTTCGAATGTCATTCGCCTCTGCCCCCTCACTGGCTGTCCGCACGATAAACCCGCCGGCAGGAGGTTTCACCGATTGGACGATCTCTCTCAGTCTCTTCCGTTCCTTTTCATCCTTGATCCTTCTCGAAACGCCGATATGATCCACCAGGGGCATGTAGACGAGATACCTGCCGGGCAATGTGGTGTGAGAGGTGATTCGGGTCCCCTTTGTGCCGAGGGGTTCTTTGGAAACCTGAACCAATATCTCCTGGCCTTCGGAGAGGAGGTCTTCAATCTGTGAGGAAGGGCTGTTGAAATAGGCGGGCATCTCTTCCCCTTGAAAGCCCATTTCCTCATAATCTTCGATCCCTCCATGGACATCCGAGACATAGAGGAAAGCGGCTTTTTCCAATCCGATGTCAACAAAAGCGGCCTGCATCCCCGGCAAGACCTTCACCACTTTCCCCTTGTAGATGTTCCCCATGATCCCCCGGTCCTTCGTGCGCTCGATATAAAGTTCGGCAAGGACCCGATCCTCCAACAGGGCAACCCTATTCTCCTGTTGCGTTACGTTAATGATTAGCTCATTCGCCATAATTGCTCCCTCGAATTAAATCCCAAGAACCAAATCCCAAATTACAAATAAATTCCAATTACCTAATGTCCAATATCCAAAACGCCCCTCACCGCGCCGTCGCCAAAGCGGCTATGGCGCGTCGGCGACCTTCCCCTCTCCCCCGAGGGAGAGGGATGTAGGTTTGTGGTATTCATTCCAATTTGATGACTTTACATTGAGTAAGAGGCTCCCGGTCCAAACCCAATACGGCCCCAACAATCTCGATCGGTTTTGCCGTTCTTCCCGTTACCCTTCGAAGGACCAGTTCCACTCCCCATTGAGACGCTTCGCCTGAACTCCCTTTTTTCTCCTTCAATTCCATCTTTTCGATCAAGGGCCGAATGTCCACACTCCTCTTCTTTCCATCTCTCTCCTGATGAACGAGGAACTCTTTCTCATCCAGAGCCTTTTCGATCTTGGGGATGGCTTCTTCTTTTGAAATGAAATGATCCAAAGGTATCCAGTAGACGGACGGATGGGATAAGGAGGAGAGATGGAAAAAGAGCGGAACCTCGTCTGCCTCCATGATCTCAACCCCGGGCGGCAGAGTTCGGTTTAGCCTCTCCAGAACTTCAGGAGGCGTGATTTTCCCCTCACACTCGATATCGACGATCTCCATCAAACTCTCCATTCCAACCGGAAGGGCTGTGGCGAAGACAATCCTGGGCATCGGGTGAAATCCCTCGGAAAAACAGAGGGGAAGATCCGCCCTCTTGGATGCACGGTAAAAGAGATGCGCCAGTTCTAAATGGCTCAGGAACCGCATTTCTCCGACCTTTCTGAATTTCAGCCGAATCTTTTTCTTCATCCCTTTCTTCCCCATGTCTTTCTTGGCCATTCTTTCCACGGTCTTTATTTCTACCGGATCGCTTTCTCTAAGGGTCATTGTCTTTCCGTCACAGACCCCGCATCGATGACAATTCTCTTTCACACAGGGGGGGCTGATCTTCTCTTCGAGGCCTCTCTGATATTCCTCCCAGAGAAATTGAGCATCGATCCCTGTGTCGATAAAAGACCACGGGGGGATATCCTCGAGTTTTCTCTTCCGGGTGTGGAGGTCCATCTTCAGTCCCGCCTTCTCAACGGCCTCTTTCCACAGCGGAAAACGGAACTGATCGCTCCAACCATCGAAGCGGCATCCCAGTCGAAAGGCTTCCACTAAAACTCGGGAAAGATTTCGATCGCCCGTTGAGAAAATTCCCTCTAAGGAACTGAGATGAGGATCTTGCCACTTAAAACGGAGGTGGTTCCTTTTGACCCCATCGTTCATCAAACGGAGTCTCTCCTTCATCTCCTCCAAAGGGATTTGGGATTCCCATTGGAAAGGCGTGTGAGGTTTCGGCACAAAAGTAGAGACACTGACGCTGATATTCGGATGGATTTTCTGCCTCTCTCCTAGGGAAGCAATCTTTTTGGTCAGATCGAAGATTCCTCTTAAGTCTTCCTCTTTTTCTGTCGGAAGTCCCATCATGAAATAGAGTTTGACATTCTTCCAGCCTTTTGAAAAAAGATCCGAGAGGCCTTGAAAAAGGACCCCTTCATCCAGCTCCTTATTGATGACCTTTCGAAGACGTTCCGTTCCAGCCTCGGGGGCTATCGTAAATCCGGTTTTTCTGACCCGCTTCACCTCTTCCGCCAGATAGCCCACCACACTCTCAATCCTTAAAGAAGGAAAAGAAACAGCCACCTTCTTCGTTTCATACCGATCCATGAGATCAGAGAGAAGAGGCCCGATCGAAGAGTAGTCTCCAGCGCTCAGAGAGAGCAGAGAGAGCTCTTCGTAACCCGTCCGTTTGAGCGACGCATCAAGAATCTCATGAATCATCTTCGGATCTCTCTCGCGGTAAGGCCGATGGATGAACCCTGCCTCGCAGAAACGGCATCCCCTTTTGCAACCCCTTGCAATCTCAATATTGAGGCGGTCATGAACCACCTTCATGTAAGGGACGATCGGGCAGGAGGGGAAAAAGGCCTGATTGAGGTCCGAAAGGGTTCTTTTACGAATCTTTTGCCCCTCTGTGTGTAAACTGGGGACATAGACTCCTTCCAGTCGGGAGAAGGATTTCAGAAGATCCTCTCTCTTTGCCCCGGCCTCTTTCGATTGAAGCGCGATATCGCAGATCTCCAAGGCCACCTCTTCGCCGTCTCCAATGACCAGGGCATCAAAAAAATCAGCGACGGGTGCCGGATTGAAGGTTAAAGGCCCTCCGGCGATGATCAGAGGGAATCTGTCGTCTCTATCCTTTGAGAGGAGAGGGATGTCGGAGAGGTCGAGCATATTGAGGACATTGGTGAGGCAGAGTTCATACTGGAGAGAGAAGCCCACGATATCAAATTGATTAAGGGGGATTGAGGATTCGAGGGAGGAGAGAGGAACCCTTTTATCCCTTAAGACCTTCTCCATATCACCCCAGGGAGCAAAAGCCCTTTCGCAGGCGACCCCTTTTATTCCATTGAGGATGTGATAGAGAATCTGAATTCCGAGGTGAGACATTCCTACTTCGTAGACATCCGGAAAGGCAAGGCAGAATTTTATTTTTACGTCGGCAGGATCTTTTCTGATCGAATGGATCTCTTGACCCAGATACCTGACAGGTTTTGAAACGAGGGAAAGAAACTCTTTCAATCCGTCACCATCCGTAAATCGATTTTGAGAAGACTTAAGGCTACCTCTAAGAATGTCATTCCTGCGAAAGCAGGAATCCAGAAGCCCTTAACAATACTGGACTCCCGCCTGCGCGGGAGTGACAAATTGGTAATTATTAGAGGCGTCCTTAAGACATTAAGGGGGAAAATCCCTCTTATTCTATAGCCCATTTATGTTATTAAAAATACTACACTTCCCCCCATCTGTCAATTTTGCTCGCCAGTTTTGCTCGCCAGTTTGAACGGGATGAGGAACCATCCCCTGAGTGGTGGGAAGGAATTTGTCATTGACACAGAAAAATCAGCTTGGTACATTTTTTTAGGTCACCCTATTCCACGGAAATGTTGAAGCGGAGTCTAAATGAATCTGGCGAATCAATTTATTTTATCTGCCATTCAGCTTCTCCCAAAACCTTTGGTGAAGCGGTTTGCTATGCGCTACATCGCCGGCGAGAAACTCGATGATGCCGTCCGTGTTGTAAAAGGTATCCATTCGAAACAGATGATGGGAACGATGGATGTCCTGGGTGAAAATGTCTCGACACGGGAAGAATCTCTGGGGGCTGTCGGAGAGTGCGAAGAAGTTCTTCATTCGATCCATAAACATCATCTCGGTGCAAATCTCTCTATTAAACTCACTCAATTCGGACTTAAGATCGATGAGGAATTCTGCCATTCAAATGTCAAGCGTTTGCTCGAGATCGCCTCCGGGTACAACAATTTTGTGCGGATGGATATGGAAGATTCATCGACGACGAGCGAAACCTTGGAATTATACGGAAGGCTGCGCTCCGAGGGGTTTGAAAACGTGGGAGTGGTCATCCAGGCAAACATGCGGCGAAGTGAGGAGGATGTCCGGAAATTGGTCTCTATGAAGTCAAATATCAGGCTTTGTAAAGGAGCTTACATTGAGCCAGAAGCGATCGCATTTAAAGGAAAAGAGGAAATCCGTCTTAATTATCTAAAGCTCTTGAAAATGCTTCTCAAGGGAAAGTGCTACGTCGGCATTGCAACCCATGATGATTTTCTGATCGGCGAGGCTTATCAAACGATTCAGGAGATGAACCTCCAAAAATCCGACTATGAGTTTCAGATGTTGCACGGTGTGAGAATGAAACTTCGCGATAAGATCGTCGCGGATGGACACCGGCTGCGTGTTTACGTTCCATTTGGGCGATACTGGTATGCCTACTCCATTCGGCGATTCAAAGAAAATCCTCAGATGGTCTGGAATGTCTTGCAAGCAATCTTTTCTGGAAATTAAATCCAAGGTTAAAAAAAGCTTGACAAACTATTTCTCAATTTGATAGGAGAAATCTTAAAGAAAAGTGATATCCGGGTGAAGGGAACCCCGTGATTCCCGTCTAGACGGAAAAAATCGGGGACGGACCCGCCGCTGTAATCGGGGACGAAACTTGCGATAAACCACTGTCCTTCGACAAGCTCAGGATGGGAAGGCGCAAGAAGTAGGAAGATCCGAGAGTCAGAAAACCTGCCTGGATATTTTTCACGAAGAAGTCTTCGAGGCCAAGACGGTGAAGGGTGTATGCGGGTAAATCCCCAGTCTTCCATGCGAAGCCTGGGGATTTTTTTTGAACCCTTCCCCCGAAAAAAATTTTAGGGGAGGTGCTTTATGAAACATTTTATTTCCATCTTTTTATCTTTAACCTTATTTGTAGTATTCCCATCCTTTTCTCTTGCACAAGACAAAGAAGTGACGCTTGAAAAGGTCGTCGTCACCGCCACCCGGGACACCCAGGAGATTAAAAAGGTCCCCGCCAATGTGACCGTGATCACTCAAGAAAAGATAGCAGCCGCCAATGCCAAAACAATCACGGATGTGCTAGAGAACGAGGTGGGCGTAGTTGTCCGTAATCTTTCGGGCACAGGAAAGAATGCCCAGGTGGATATTAGAGGGTTTGGCGAAACAGGCCCTCTCAATACCCTGGTGCTTGTCGATGGGAGAAGAGTCAATGAAATTGACCTAAGCGGAGTGGATTGGACTCAGATCCCCCTCGATCAGGTAGAACGGATCGAGATTGTCAGGGGATCAGGAAGTGTGCTCTACGGCGATAATGCAGCCGGAGGTGTCGTGAACATCATTACGAAGAGGCCGGAAAAACCTTTCTCAGCGGGTGGGGAAGTTGTGATCGGAAGTTACCACTACCACAAGGAAAGCGGCTCGGTCAGTGGAAAGTGGGGCCCCCTGTCCGCCATCCTCAGTGCTGATTACAGTTCCACAGATGGATATCGGGAGAACCAATTTTTGAGAGCCAAAAACGTTGGAGGTAAAATCATCTATGATCTGAATGAGACGGTGAGTTTCAACTTCAGCGGAAGCTTTCATCAGGACGATACGGGTTTACCCGGAGCACTTTCTAAAACAATTTATGAATCGGACAGGCGGTCTGCTAAAAACCCTTTTGATAAAGCTGAAACGGAGGACGGCTTTGGGGTCTTCGGCATAAAGGCTAACCTTGGAAAACTGGGCAGGATCGAAACCGATCTTTCATACCGGCATCGGGAGGGAAATGATTTCCTTTTTTCCTACTCCTTCAATAGCAAAAGAAACGTGAACACCTGGGGATGGACCCCCAAATATATGCTCGAAAAACCCTTGTGGAAGTTTCCCAATAAATTGACCGTTGGTTTGGATTTCTACAGGTCAGAGTTAGATATCTTTTCAGATTCGGCCTTCTCCACACCCAATCAAAATCAATCGGAAGTTAAGAAGAGATCAACGGGGGCCTATGTATTCGATGAGTTCTCCATACTCGACAACCTCATTCTGTCCCTTGGGTACCGGCAGGAATGGGTCATCTTCAATATCTCTCAGGATGTTCCGAAATCAAAAGATATATCAAGAAACAGCGAGCCTGCCTGGAATGCGGGTCTGAATTTTCTGTTCGGCAAGAATTCCTCTGCCTTCTTAAGCTTTAAACGAAGCTTCCGGTTTCCGGTTTCTGACGAATTGATTCAATATATCTTAGACCCGGCGACCTTTACAGTGATTGAAGTACGTGCAAACCCGGCGTTAAAACCCCAGAGCGGATACCATTACGAAGCAGGAATCCGCCACGCCTTCACCGATCAAATCGAGGCAAGTCTAACACTCTTCTGGATCGATCTTCGTAATGAAATCTTCTACAATCCCGTTACCTTTGCCAATGAGAATTATACGAAGACGCGGCGCCAGGGGGTGGAGGTCGGGGTAAGAACCAAACCCTTGCCATGGTGGGTTGTCTGGGGGAACTACGGTTATATGAAGCCCTCTCTCCGGGGAGGGACCTTTTCAGGCAATGATATTCCTGCTGTGCCCAGGCACAAAGGTTCCATCGGGACAGAGGTTGATTTTGGAAGAGGATTCCAGCTCAGCACGAAAGCAAATATAGTAGGGGCACGATATTTTATTAGTGATTGGGCAAACCAGGTTGGCAAACTGGATGGGTATTACACCTGGGATGCAAAGCTTTCCTACACCTGGAAAGGCCTGAAGGGTTTTGGGAAAGGCTTGAAGGGTTTTGTGGGGGTAAACAACCTCACGAATCGGAAGTACGCGGAATACGGAGTCCTCGACTTTTTGGGACAACCCAATTATTATCCCTCCCCCGAGCGCAATTTCTATGGAGGGGTCTCTTACACTTTTTAGGTTCAAAGCATTAAAAGAGAACCCTATGATAGAAGAAAAATGCTTTAGTTTGACAAAGTCCGGAGGTGTTATATAATGGGTGTGAAAGATCTACATTTAGGTGGCTTTAAGGTCAAAAGGGAACCCTGTGAAAGTCAGGGACGGCCACGCCGCTGTAATCCTGCCCTTTTTGAAAAAGGGAATCCCTTCAGCAAATGATTAGCCACTGTCTCTTGATAAGCTCGGGATGGGAAGGCTGCTGAAAGGACGGGAGAGTCAGAAAACCTGCTTGAGGCGCTTCACAATAGGTCTTCGGTGGAGGACTGTGAAGGGAAAAGTGAGAAAAACCCAGTCTTTCATACGAAGACTGGGTTTTTTATTGGTGTTTGGAATATGGCTGAAAATTTGACTCTGAAGATTGCTGCCTCTATCTCGTTGGCTATTCATCTTCTATTTCTTGGGATTGCCTCAAGCTTATTCCAAGACTCTAACATCCTTCGAATGCCCACGCGTTACGTCAAGGTTACCCTTCTCCCAAGAGTGACCAAGGAGAAAGCCAACGCCAAGATTATTCTTCCCGTTCCACTAAAAGTTGGAAATCAAGATCGCGAGGAGCCCCTATTTGACCGTAAAGGATTACACCAGGCCGCCCTCCTCCCCCATCCATCTGTAACAAATACCATTTCTGTTGAAGAACCGAAACCCATTTCGAAGAATAAGGAGGAAGAGGAAATATCCAATGAACCAATTGACAGAGCAATGGTTCCTGGGTCGGTCTCGGATGCAGACTCGAACCTCAGGAATGGGGGGAATACGGTTTCTTCCGAAGAAGCCACTTCGAACGGGGAGAGTCTTTCTGTTTCTTTACCCTCTTTCCATTCCGAAGAAGAAGGTGAAAATGTTTTCTCGAATGGCAGATCTGGAACAGCGTTAGGGTCAGGAACAGGATCTGGGAATGGAAGTCCCAGCAAAGGAGGTTCTGGAAAGGGGACAGGGATCTTGGGGAAATTTTCCTACGCCCTTAGAGGAGGCAATGGGGCTCGACCCAGATATGCTGAGAACCCGAAACCGATCTATCCGCAGGAAGCCAAGGAAAAGGGATATGAAGGAGAAGTGGTTTTAAGGGTGGAAGTCCTCATCAACGGGCGGGTGGGGCAGATCGAGATAAAAAAGTCGTCTGGTCACGAGTTGCTCGACCATTCAGCCCTCACCGCAGTGAAACAGTGGAGATTCATTCCTGCAAAAAAGGGTGATGTTGCCATTCCTCTTCGGGTGAATATTCCCGTCAAGTTCCAACTCCAATGAAAAATCTGCCTCCAAAATTTCCTCCCTTGGTGCCCGCCCTTCGAACGAGTTCTTTGACACTTTTGTTCTTCCTCATTCTCTCTTTTTCAGTTTCTTATTCAGCCGAGAGAACATTTAAAGATGAAGTGGGGAGGGAAGTAACCTTTCCCTTCCCTCCCAAAAGGATCGTCTCTCTGGCTCCTAATGTCACCGAGATCCTCTTCAGCCTCGGCCTCGACGAGGAGATCGTGGGCGTCTCCATTCACTGCAACTTTCCTGAAAAAGCCAATACCAAGGTTCGAATAGGAAGTTATATCCGTCTTGATTTTGAAAAAATCATCTCCCTCAACCCTGACCTGATCATTGCTACGGGAGCTGGAAATACCAGGGATATGGTAGACCGCCTGGGGCAATTGGGCTTCTCGACTTATGTCATCTATCCAAAGAATTTTAGTGATATCCTCAAAAACATTGCCCATATCGGTCAGGTCGTGAATCGGGAAAAAGAAGCAAGGGTGATCATCGAAGGATTGAGAAAGAGAAGTCAGAGGGTGATCGAACTCACAAAGGACCTCCCCCGACCCAAAGTTTTTATCCAGATCGGAGAAGCCCCCTTGGTGACGGTGGGGAAAGGGAGTTTTGCAGATGACCTTGATCCGGCTTGCCGGAGGTGAGAATATTGCAGGAAAAGAGAAAGAGGTGTATCCTCGATTTGGAATGGAGGAGATTCTGAAAAGATCGCCGGAGGTGATCGTGATCAGTTCGATGAATCCTAAAGGAGATTATCAGAAAGTCCTTCAGGAATGGAATCGTTGGAAGACGATCCCTGCCGTTAAAAATGGCCGTGTTCACATCATTGACTCTGACCTGATCGATCGGCCGTCGCCGCGCATCATCGAAGGATTGGAGGAGTTCGCAAGCATTCTCCATCCGGAAAGGTTCAAGAAATAGGGGCCCCTCACCCCCTCCCTCTCCCCATTGCCTGCCTGCCGGTAGGCAGGGGGAGAGGGGAAGGGTGAGGGCGATCAATGGCAATGAGATGAAAATCGTCACATCCAAAAAAGTCCTTACCATTTCAATCCTCCTCAGCCTCCTCCTCATCCTGGTTATCTTCGTTTCCATCATGACGGGAAGTGTAAAAGTTCCACCGTTTCGTTCGATCCGTATTCTCTTCCAGTCCATTCTGGGTCTGAAGGGAGGAGGGAGCGACACGGAGCGGACCATCATTCTTTCCCTCAGACTTCCACGGGCTATTCTGGCAGGTCTCGTGGGAGCAGGTCTTTCTGTCTCCGGGGCTACCTTCCAGGCCCTCCTCAGAAATCCTCTGGCTGATCCTTATATTCTTGGAGTCTCCAGTGGTGCAGCCGTAGGCGCCATTGTTGCCATACTTTTGGGGCTCGGTACATTTTCCTTTGGTCTTCCTCTAGCTTCTTTCTTGGGAGCCCTCCTGACCATCCTGCTCGTCTTCTATTTTGGAAGACAGGGTGGAAAAATTCACCCCAATACGCTTCTTTTGGCAGGGGTCATCACCGGTTCCTTTCTCTCAGCCCTCATCATGTTTTTCATCTCTGTCTCCCGGAGAGAAGAACTCCATACGATCATCTTCTGGTTGATGGGAGACTTCAGTTTTTCCAACGCTCGGGCGATTCTTATCATCTTTCCTTATATCTTATTGGGCGTCGTCCTTCTCTATCTCCGCTCTCGTCATTTGAACCTCATCCTATCCGGGGAAGAGAATGCTATCCAGTTGGGTGTAGATGTGGAGAAATTGAAACTCATTTCTTACCTCTCAGCCTCTTTGATCGCTGCGGCGTCAGTCTCCGTATGTGGCCTGATCGGTTTCGTGGGTCTGATCATCCCACATTCTGTCCGGCTGATTTTTGGTCCCGACCACCGTCTCCTTATTCCCTCGGCAGCGCTGCTCGGCGCTTCGTTTCTCATCGCCTCCGACACCCTTGCAAGAACCCTCCTCGCCCCTGTTGAATTACCCGTGGGCGTGATCACGGCCGCTCTCGGAGGTCCCTTCTTCATCTACCTCTTAAGGACGAGAAAGGTGGTCAAAACGTTATGATCGAAGTCCATTCCCTCTCCTTCCGTTATCATGAAGACTGGGTGCTCCAGGATGTCTCTTTTCGGGTGGAGAAGGGAGAGTTCGTTGGAGTGATCGGGCCCAATGGATCTGGGAAGACCACGCTCCTGAAGATCCTCTATCGTCTTCTTGTGCCTCAGAAAGGAGAAATTCTCTTCGAACTTGTTCCCATGAAGAAGATGGACCGGACGGATATTGCGAAGAGGATTGCGGTCGTGGCCCAAGAAACTCATCTTCTCTTTCCTTTCACGGTCCTCGAGACGGTCCTGATGGGAAGATCTCCTTATCTGGGGGATTTAATGTTCGAAAGCGAAAAGGATCTGGAGATTGCAAAAAAGGCGATGGAGTGGACGAACATCCTACCGTTTTCCGAAAGACCCATGGATGAACTCTCCGGCGGAGAAAGGAAGAGGGTTTTCATCGCCAGGGCTCTGGCTCAGGAACCAGAGGTCATTCTTCTGGATGAACCCACTGCCAACTTGGACATTCATCATCAGATCGATTTTCTCGACCTCATCTTCACCCTCAATCGAGAGAGGGGACTGACCATTGTCATGGCCTCCCATGATATGAACATGGCCTCCGAATTCTGTGATCGGCTGATTCTTCTTCAGGGAGGAAGGATTTATCAAATGGGAACTCCCGGGGAGGTCATCACCCCGGAGAATATCGAAAACGTCTATGGGTGCGAGGTGTGGATAGACCAACATCCTATCTCAGGAATGCCGCGGATCAGTCTCATGAAAAAAGGGGGCATTAAAAGATGAAGCTTTGGGAAGAAATTGAGGCCGCACAGAATAAGATTCGAAAGATCATCCTCCGGACTCCGATGATCTATTCAGATACCTTCTCAAAGCTGACCGGGAAAGAAGTCTTTCTCAAACTGGAAAATCTCCAGAAGACCGGCTCTTTCAAAATTAGAGGGGCCTACTATAAATTGTCCCAGCTCACGCCTTCGATGAAAGAAATGGGAGTGGTGGCTGCCTCCGCAGGAAATCATGCCCAGGGGGTCGCACTGGCTTCTTCCATCTTGGGGATCCATTCGACCATTGTCATGCCCGAGGGAGTTTCTCTTGCCAAACAGATGGCCACACAGGCCTATGGCGGAGAGATTGTCCTTTTTGGTCAAAATACAGATGAGGCCCTCCGTTATGCCAAGAAGCTCACAGAGGGGGGTAAATTCTTTATCCACCCATTTGACGATGAACAGGTGATCGCCGGTCAGGGGACGATCGGGCTCGAAATTCTGGAGGAAGTCCCCGGAGTAGAAGCGATCATCGTCCCAATAGGAGGCGGGGGCTTGATCTCAGGAATTGCTGCGATTGTAAAAAAGAGAAGACCTGGCGTGAAGATGATCGGCGTTCAGGCTATTCATGCCCCTTCTGCCTTTTATTCCTTCAAGAGAAAAAAGATCGTGGAGGTGAAGGTAAAGCCCACCTTAGCCGATGGGATTGCTATTCAAAGGGTGGGAGAAATCACCTTCCCGATGATCGAAAAGGGAGTGGATGAGATTGTCACCGTTGAAGAGGATGAGATCGCCTCGGCGATCCTCTTATTGATGGAGAGGAAACGTATCGTAGCAGAGGGTGCAGGGGCCGCTCCGTTGGCTGCGCTCCTGTCGAAAAGATTGAAGACCCGGTTGAAGAAGATCGTCCTGGTCATCAGCGGAGGCAACATTGATTTTCACCTCCTCGACCGGATCATCGAGAAAGGCCTTGCACAAACAGGAAGGCTCGTCCGGATGAGCATTCTCTTAAGAGATGTTCCAGGATCTCTGTCAACCCTCACGAATCTGGTCGCCCAACACCGTGCCAACATCCTTCATATCATCCACGAGCGAGCAGTCAAGGATATCCCCATCGGGTTCTCAAGAGTGATATTAGTTTTAGAAACTCGTGGGTCAGACCATATCCGGGAGATTAAGAAGGGGGTTAAAGCGAAGGGGTACTTTCTCCGGGTGTTGAGTTAACTTAATCTTTGAGAAAGATGAGCAGATAGGTTTGCTGAAAAGGCTTTATATTAGGGTGATCGCTTGGTAACGTTCTTAAGGCAGGCCTGTCGGCTTCAGCCATTTTTCTCCTGTTTACAAATTTTCTGTTTAATTGTAGGATGGTTGTAGCTCGAAAAGAGAGGAGTGATGCATGCCTGAGGGAGAACATACCTTAGCGGTCTTCATCGATTTTGAGAATCTTGCCCTTGGTTTCAAAGGAAAGAGGGATAGACGATTTGAGATTCAGAAGGTTTTAGAGCGCCTGGTCGAGAAGGGGAAGCTCATTGTGAAGAAGGCCTATGCCGACTGGACCGATTATGCAGAGTATAAAAAGGGTCTTCATGAGGCGGCCATTGAACTGATCGAGATCCCAAAACGCGCGATGACCGGAAAGAACTCCGCAGACATCCGGCTCTGTGTCGACGCTATCGACCTCTGTTATTCCAAAGAACATATCGACACCTTTGTCGTTGTTTCGGGCGACAGCGACTTCTCCCCCCTCGTCTCTAAGTTGAAGGAGAACGGCAAGCGGGTGATCGGGCTCGGGATGAAGGAATCGAGTTCCAACCTGTTAGTCAATAACTGCGACGAGTTTATCTACTATGAAGACTTGGAACGGCCCCTGGGCATTCCTCCCAAGATCGAGCAGGACCTCCCTGAAAAGAAGAAAGAGGCTTTTCAACTCCTGGTGGATTCGGTCGTGGCCCTCGTCCGCGAGAATAAGGAAGTGCTCTGGTCCTCTATGGTAAAAGAGACGATGAAGCGAAAGAAACCCTCTTTCAATGAGTCCTACCATGGCTACCGCACCTTCAGTGACCTCCTTGAAGATGCTGAAAAAGAGGGGATCATTCAGCTCAGAACCGATACCCGGAGCGGGACTTATGTCATCGTCGGATTCGGGAAGGACCAGAAAAAGGAGGCTGCGGAGGAATTGAAGGAGTCAAAAGAGCAGAAGGAACGGAAACCCTCAAAGCCTCGCTGGCGCCCACGCCCGAGGAAACCGAAACCAGTGATACCTTCACCTGAGCCTCCGGATGTTCCTAATGCTCCGGAAACAGAACCGATCGTATAATCCATGGAGTTTCGGTCTAGACTTCTCTCTTTCATTCTTATCCTTACCTTCTTTATTCTGATTCCTGTACTCCGTACTTCATTCGCCCAAAAGAACCTCGGCGTACCCGTGAGCGAACCCATCATCTGGGGCGCCTATGCCGGCCCGGGGAAAACGGGAATTCTCGATACGATTTACCTCTCCTTCAGTCAGTATAACGCCCCCCTTTTCCTTCTCGCTGTCAATCCGGATACAGGCCAGATGCGACAATTCAACGGCCCTTTGTCTTCCGAAATGGGTTCCTGGGGATTTACCGTGGATCATGAGAACAGGATCTATCTCGGAAGCTACTATAACGCTCACCTGCTGCGCTTCGATCCAAGAACCGAAAAATGGGAGGATCTTGGGCGTCCTGCAGGCGGAAAAGAGTCTTTCGTCTGTGCCTTAACCACCGCACCCGATGGAAAGATCTGGGGAGGGACTTATCCCTCGGCGAAGCTTTTCTCTTATGATCCGAAGACCGAAGTGACTGAAAATTTTGATCGAATGGACCCGGATCAGTTTTACTGTTACCCTACGGCAGGCGAAGACGGCTCGATCTACTGCGCCATCCAGTTTGAGAAGATAGATATTGTTGTCTTCAATCCGGAGAAAAAAACCAGGACTTCCCTGATTCTGCGCGAAAGCCGAAAACCCGGACGGGTGACATTGGTCAAGGGAAAAGACGGCAGGATTTACTCGAAGCTCTCCACTTCCGACCAATGGTTTCTTATCGAGGAGGGAAAAAGGCTTGTCGAGGTCTCCTCATCCGGCGTTCCATTTGTCCCCAAGGCCCTCCCCGACGGCCGAGTTTTTCACTCCATCGAAAACAATATCCTCAGAATCGAGAATCCTGTGACCAGGGAGAGGAAGGAGATTCCCCTCCAGTATGAAGCCGCAGGTGCCTATATCTTTGTGGTCGGAACAGGACCGGACGGCAAAATTTACGGGAGCAGCATGCTTCCTCTCCGCCTATTCGTTTACGATCCTGAAAAAGACAGTCTCGCGAATCTCGGAAGAGCATCTCTTTGGCCCGGGGAGGTCTATTCGTTAGGATCACTCGATGGAAAACTCTATCTCTGCTCCTATCCAGGAGCCAGACTATCTGTTTACGATCCAAAAAGACCTTTACGATTTGGCGAGGAAGAGGATGCCAATCCGAGAGACCTAGGGCCCATGGGAGAAGAACTCTATCGACCCAGAGCGATGATCGCTGGACCTCATGGGAGGGTATATATCGGGGGTTACCCTGATTATGGCCTTCTGGGCGGTGCGATCGGTATCTATGATCCGAAGAAAAATGAAAAAAGGGTCTATCGCCACATCATCCAGAATCAGAGCATCGCCTCCCTTGCCTATATTGAGAAGTCCGATCTTATAGCAGGAGGAGGTTCTATCCTGGGTGGCACTGGAACGCACGCCGTTGAAAAAGAGGCAAAGCTCATGCTTTGGGACCCAAAGGAGGAAAAAAAGATATTTGAAATCGTTCCGGTTCCGGAAGCGAAGATAATCCTCTCCCTCGCCGTGACGGTAGAGGGGTTGCTTTATGGAATCACGAACAATGGGAAGGTCTTCGTCTTTGATCCGGAGAAGAAAGAGATCAGTAAGATTTTCGACCTGGGATTTAAGGAGCCGAGAGAAATCTCCCTGCAGCTTGGACCGGACTTAAGACTTTATGGGCTTGCAAAGGAGGCAATCTTTTTTATCGATCCCAGAAACGATCAGGTATCTCTTGTAACGAAACCTTCTGTCCCCATCCATTCTGGCATGGCGATGCTTGGTCGAAAAATCTATTTTGGGTCAGACGCAAATCTTTACGAGTTTGAGATTCCTTTGGAGCCAAGTAAACCAGTTGAGTGATATCTTCCACCGTCGCAAAGTTCCTGCTCCCAGGCGGTTGCCCTTATTACCGGGAGGCTCCGCGACCAGAACCACTCCCACCGCCCCACCCTTGATGGGACCCGAAAGAACCTTTCCCACCCATGGAAGATGAATCGGAATGGCTGCCTCCGGCCTGAGGAGAAGGGCTGAAAGACCTTTGGCTCCCCTGTGAATGATGACTGAAGGACCGGGTTTCGCCTGCAGAGGGCCTTTGAAAATTCATCCCGTTTTGTCTGCTCATGCTCTCCGGTCGTCGGCCGAAATTCCTGTCCCTCATCCCCTGAGAGCCAGTTTCACGAGGAATTCTGCTCATCCTGCGGTCCATGGCAGGTGGTCTCCCATCATTACCATTTCGGCCACTGAAACCCGAGGGTCTACTTTCTTTGTTATAAACTTGCTTTCCATCGCCACGGCCAGGCCTCGAGTAGGCAGGGTTTGTATGGTTAGGTCCTCTGCCAGGGACGGGCATGGAAGTATTGCCCGAACCCAACCGCCCATGGCTACGCTCGAAGATTGATCGAGCTCCATTCCTGGCCTCTGTAGAGTTAAATCCCCTCATAGGAGGTGCATTCCTGCCTCCAAAATCCCTGGGGCCGTGTCTTCTCGCAGGATCAACCGCAAAGACCCTTCCGGTTCCGCGATCTCGCATATGATTGGTGATGGCATAAGCATGCCCATTTCTATGAAAACCTCTATGGAAATCATGGAGAATGAAGAACCCCGGGAAATAAAACCCGGAGCACCAGAATGGGCCGGGAATCCAGGCGTACATGTAATAGTAATCCCATGGCGGGGGATAATAGGTCACGACAGGAGGGCCTTCGGTATAGTAGTAATTATCGATTTCGGAGGGCGTCGTGTACGGAGGGTTTGTCGGGGGTGGACTTTCAGTGTATTCATCCGGCCCCTCAGCAATGATCGGTAATTCCTGCTCAACCGCAACCGTCCGTAATGCCTTTAAAGCTTCATTCTTTCCCAGGGCCAATTTTTGGGCGTCTGCCGCTTCGCCGATGGCTTTCTCCAATTCTCCGATGATGTCAGGTGTCATGGGATAATCGGCAATCCATCCGTTTTTGGGTGTGATACTGGCCGAAGCCAACATACTCTCAGCTTCTGCTTCACTCTTGGCCTTTCCCATTTTGAGCGCCTCAGCCAACTTGATTGCAAAGTCTCCCTCACGGACCAGGGTCTGCGCAATGGGAGGGGGTTGCTTTGTCGTTTCCTGTGGCGGAGCACCAACGCTTGTCTCTCCAGATGGAGTTTGGGAGGGAGTGGAGGGTCCCATTCTGGCAGTATTCAGTTCTTCAACCTTATTTCGATAATCACCAGGGACTTTGTTGTAGTCGTCTGCAAAGTTTACTACACCGCTCTTGTCAACCCATTTGTAAACGGTCGCAGATGCAGAAGAAACGAAAATAAGCATCAATATAAATAAAATAAAAGGGAGCTTTTTCATCTTTTTCTCTCCATTTTCGTTCAAAATTAAATTGACCTCCTCGATGTATTCACCTATTTGTAAAAATTCCTAAATTCGTCAAGATGTCCGGCCTTACCGGCCTTATCTGTTCACCGATGACCCCTCTCGATAGGATTCTATATTTATTAGACGTATGACCCAGACCATTTATTCAAGATTCTTCGTACCTCTTCGAGCAATTACCGGTTAACAAGCTGTCTCCCATTCATAAGGGGTTGATTACAAGATGATTTTCTTAAATCCTTTCAGTCTTTCTTCTTGCTCTCTGAGCAAATCGTGAGCCTCTTCAACGGAGATGGGCATAAATCGGACCTGATCCCCGGGCTTGAGTTGTGCCACCCTGGGTAAATCCGTAGAAATGATCGTGGCAATCTTCGTATAACCTCCGGTGACCAGCTCCGTTAAAATGATGATGGGTTTCCCATCACCAGGAACCTGAATCGCGCCTGAAATCAATCCCTCCGAGATGATCGATTCCTCCACATCGGGTCGTCTCTCGATCTTGGGTCCTTCCAATCGAACTCCCATTCGATCGCATTGGGGAGTGACATGATAGGGTGATGAACAAAATGTTTGGAATCCCTCCTTTGTAAAGTGGTGATCTTGAGGTCCTGGAATGACCCGGAGAGAGACCTTCTTCCCTGGAGAGGGAACCCAATCGATTGGAAACCGAAGGCCAAGCTTATTCAGAGAAGGTGAGATATCGAGAGTATAAAGAATATCTCCTCGTCTCAACTTTCTCCCTTCCAGGCCACCAAAATTCCCTGAAAGATAGGTTGAAGAGCTCCCCATGACTCTTGGGACAACGAATCCTCCACTCACAGCCAGGTAGGCACGGCAACCTGCTCGTACCTTTCTAAAGCGGATCACATCGCCCTCCACCAGAAGATGGGTTCTCCACATCGCCAGGGGTTCCTCGTTCAACGTAGGGCAGAGATCTCCACCCGTGATGGAAATAACGATTTCCCTCAAAGCCTTTACTTTCAAACCCATGAGTGTAGTCTCAAGGCAAGCCTCTTCTTCGCTGTTTCCGACCAATAGGTTGCCAGCTCTGAACGAAAAGGTATCCAGGGCTCCGGAGGGAGGGACTCCGAACTGACTAAAACCATAGCGGCCCAGATCCTGAATCGTGGTCAAAATGCCAGGCTCCAGGACTTCAAAAGCTGCAATTTTTCCCAACTCCTAAACTCCTTTAAGAGATATATCCCTCCCTCGACGCCTGCCTGCGCGAAGCCGCTTCGGCGAAGGCAGGGGAGAGGGGTAGGGTGAGGGTGACCCAGACATTTTCCCCCTCCCCTTTACCCTGTTAGATAAAGTGCTCTACTCAGCCGTGTGTTCCAGGAAACGCTCTATCTAACAGGGTGAATCCCCTCCCGCCATGGGGAGGGGAGATGAACCGTGAGGTTGTCTCCTATGTTCGCCATTCCTTAAACTCTTTCTCACCGATGGGATAGAATTGGACAAAGTCTCCCATTTGAAGCAGAGCCGGGGGATCTTTCCCAGGATCGAACAGCTCCACCGGGGTCCGGCCGAGAATCTGCCACCCTCCCGGGCTCTCCATCGAATAAATCCCCGTCTGTCTCTGTGCAATGGCCACAGAACCTTTAGGGACGGATAGCCTGGGTGTTTTGAGCCGCGGGGTCACCAATGCCTGAGGAAGTTCTCCCATGTAAGGATATCCGGGCATAAAGCCAATCATATAGATCAGATAACGGCTGCTGCAATGGAGTTGGATCACCTCCTCAGGAGAGATTTGGTGATACTTCGCCACCTCCTCTAAATCGGGGCCATAGATCCCGCCATAGACCGCCGGGATGCGTGTTAATTTGGGCTCCGGAAGAGGAGTCTGTCGAAGACCTTCTTCTACCTGGATTAATCTTTTTCTCAGGTCCTGGACGAGGAGAATCACCGGATTGTAAATGATCAGTAAGGACCGGTAGGTCGGGACTGTTTCAACGATCCCTTCAATCGCCTCAGCCTGGATGGCCAAAGCCATTCTTCTCACCTTCGCATTGATCTCACGACTGATTCCGTCTCCGAACTCAAGGAGAAGACCTCGATCGCCCATCAGATAAGAAATCGTTTTAGGATAGAGACTCATTTCCGATCAAAGTAGTTCGGAGTATTAAGACTTGGGGCTCCGAACTCTGAACCCCGAACTCCGAACTTCAATTATTCCTTCAGACAAACCATTTCATCGGGAGGACAGCCACGCCAGCGTCCTTCAATTCCTGTCGAACCCTCTTCACCACCTCGACGGCAGCAGGATTATCGCCGTGGACACAGAGCGTATCTGCCTTGAGTTCGATCTCTGTCCCGTCCAAGGTGACCACCTTTCCCTCCAGGGCCATCTTCAGCCCCCTCTTGGCAACGATCTCATGATCGTGGATCACGGCCCCTTTCTCCCTTCGAGAGACCAAAGAACCGTCTTTGTTATAGGCTCGATCCGGAAAGGCTTCAAACGCAATACGGATGCCATGACGTTTTCCAATATCGAGAAGAGATTCTCTTTTCGAAGAAGCCAGGATGACCAGAATGATGTCTCGATCCACCTTCGCCACGGCTTCTGCCATCGCGTCCCAGATCCTGGAATTTGCGACAGCCATATTATAGAGACCTCCGTGGGCCTTCACATGCTGAAGTTTCAGCCCCTGTGATTGGGCAAAGGCCATCAGAGCTCCTGTTTGATAAATGACGTAGTCCTGAATCTCCTCAAGGGTGGCATCGACATTTCTTCGTCCAAATCCCAAAAGATCAGGAAATCCCGGGTGGGCTCCCACCTCTACACCATATTGCTTGGCCAAGGCGACTGTCTTTCGCATCACACCGGGATCGCCAGCGTGGAATCCACAGGCAATGTTGGCTGAGGTGATATGAGGGATGACCTCTTCGTCAAGTCCCAGCTTGTAGACGCCAAAACTCTCCCCGACATCAGAGTTCATGTCTATCTGGATTTTTTTTGCCATTTTTTCCCCTCCGGTGGCTTCGAATGATGATATCCGTAAGAAAAGTCTTGACAAATATTAATTTAAAAGAGATAAATTAATCAATAGCATAAAAAGGGAACGGAGGTGGTAAAAATATGGCGTGCGGGATGAAACATCCTAAAGCGAAGAAGGCCACGAAGAAGGCCAAACCGAAGAAAAAGAAGTAAGTGGAGGGAATCTAAGGAGTAGAAAGAAATTTATATTTTTTGCTTGACATAGAAACGGATTTTTGTTATCCGTTTTCGGTATATGATGTTTTTCCCTTCGATTTTTCTGAAACACGACGAAAGGAGGTGAACGGTAATGAGGAAATGGGTGAGCATCTTTATGGTATTGGCGATTTTAGCGGTGTTTTCTTTCGGGTGTGCGAGCGTTCAGAAAGACGCGAAGATTAAATGCCCCAAGTGTGGTGCTGTCTTCACAGTCGATGAGGGCTTAAGAGAATTTGAAATGAAAGGCTACTAATCACACCCCGCTAAAGAAGATCAACTGTCCTCTGGAGGAAAGAAAAAGAAATAAAAAGGGAAGAGGTCAACTCTTCCCTTTTTATTTTGGAGTCACACCTTGTCGTCTCCTCACCTGTGCCGTCGCCAAAATAGCCTGCCCGCACGAAGTGTTTCAACCAAGGCACCCCCTCTAGCGCGCGCCGGCGATTTTTCCTCTCCTCCATTCACCCTAGCGGAGTTACTGCGGAAGAATGGTCTTAGGCAAGACGGGGAAAGAGAATTCCACAGAAGGCTTTTCCCTGGTGAGGATGGCTGAAGAGAGGGTTCCCCCTAAGTATCTCGGGATCAGCCGGGAGAGCTCGTGGATGACTTCATCGGCCCGCTCTCTTCCCACTTCACCCAATACATCCACGGGGATGAAGATATTTTTCGTTTTCTCCGTCGCTTTGTCTTTCTCACACTGACGCCACACCCAATTTCGGGTCAGCACCTCTCGATCATCACAATAAACCAGTTCTCCCTTTGGCACAACCCCTGTCTCCCCGCCGCCCATCGGAGTGAAAGGCTCCCACCCTTCTGTAAACCGAAGATGAATATTTCCCTGAAGGGTATCCAGATCGTGACCTCCCATCGGGACCAAAAATCTTAAGGAGACACTGTTATAGAGATTCACAAGGGGGTTAATTTGGGGGAAAGGATCTCCTTTCAACACCCTTCTTGCCATGGATTCAATAGAGCTTTGAAATTTACTTCCTGAAATACCCAACTTGGAGAAGGCAGCTCTCCACGGTTTGATCCTCGGATGGTCCTGGGCTTTGTCACCGATGAAGTTTTTTCTCATCTCCTCGACAGCCTGGGTGAGAAGTTCGTCAATCTCTTGGGACGGACGCGTATTGTCCACATCCTTTGCCACCGCCATCCCAATGGTGAGATCAGGCAGGATATCGAATAACTCCTTCTGAATAGAGAATAACATCTTTTCCTCCTTGCCAATAGAATGGGGTTTTAATCCCACTAACACTCCTGCTACTAAAAGTCAACATATTCAGCTATTTGCCATCAGCTATTGGCCAACGGCTGACTTTCATTGACGATTGATCCTATTTTCTATATAGTGATTTCAAATGACTTAAGCCAAACAGAGAGAGTCCTTTATGCGGGCAGCCTATATCCATCTGCCTTCATATTCATCGGCGGGAAGATAGGAGCAAGCGGTCGCTTCAGAATAAGAGGAGGAATCCAATTGAATCGACGGCAGTTTCTTCGTTACTCTGCTTTTTGTGGTTTGTCAGTCAGCCTGGGAAGTCTTTCCCATTTCACACAGAGCTTTTCAGCATCTGAGAATGATCAGCCTCTTTTAAAAGGGCTGCAAATAATCGATGCCCATGCCCACCCCGATCGTTATGTCTACAATTCCCGTCCAACCGATAATACTTCAACGCTCAAGGCTATCAAAAAATTGGGAATGGTTGCCAGTTGTTTCGCGGCAGTGGGTGATTCGGTATTTCTGAATCAAGGCCGTGTGCCCGGGACTGAATATCATAGTACAAAGACCCAGTTAGAATGGTGGCTCAAAGGCATCGTGAAGTTAGGTAAAGTCAAATTAGTGCTTAAAGTCTCCGATGTACCGGCTGCAGTAAACCAAGATAGTCCTCCGGGTGCCATTTTGGCCGTCGAGGGAGGAGATGCCCTGAAAGGTAACCCTGACACGGTAAATGAATTCTATGGTATGGGAGTCAGAATCATTACTCTAATCCATTATCGAAACAATGAAATCGGGGACACGATGAGAATGTGGAGAAATCTCAGTCCGGGCCCTTCGTCTAATGGTTTGACTCCCGCTGGACGCAAGGTGGTGAAGCGGATGCAGGATTTGGGCATCGTAGTCGATGTCGCTCACGCCCATACCGCCACTCTGAAACAGATTGCGGAGATGAGTTCAAGGCCGTTGGTTGATTCGCATACGAACCCTTGTTCCATCGAAGACCCGTTGCAATGCGGTCGATCTCGCACGTGGAAAGAAATGGAATGGATTGCCAAAACAGAAGGGGTGGTTTGTACCTGGCCTCTGGCATATACACGGGGGGCGACTACCCGAATCACCTTTTCAGATTGGGCCAAAGAAATTCTTGAGATGAAGAACCGATTAGGGATAGAACACGTAGGTTTGGGAACAGATGGGGGAGGGGACCTCCCGGGCTTCATTGAGGGCTATCGAGACATTGGCGATTTACAAAAACTGGCAAAGGCCATGCAAGAGGTTGGCCTCTCGCAAGATGAAATTGCAGCCTATATGGGCGGTAACTTTTATCGGGTACTTCGAAGCTGCATCGGCTAGTACGTAGAGTTCAAATTTTAGTAGGGACGCACCCCACCAGAAATCTCTATAAAAGGAGGGAAGTATGAAAGCGAAATGGATGATAGGAATAAGCGTTCTTTTTATTAGTTTTGTTTTGGTTTTAGGAACAGGTTGGGCGGCCGAAAAAAAGCCGATTAAGCTCGGTGTCGTGTTTATCATGTCCGGGAAGATGGGAGGATACGGTAAGCATGGAATGCAGGCGATCCAGCTGGCCATGGATGAAATCAATGGGCAGGGTGGTATTTTAGGGAGAAAGGTTGGGGCCATTTTTGCGGATGACGAACTTAAGGTTGATAAAGGGGTGGAGATTACTAAAAAATTTATCACTCAGGACAAAGTGGATTTCATTATTGGACCTACCTCGAGCGGGGTGGCCCTGGCTATGGCCGATATCGTTGAGAAGGAAAAGAAAATTCTCGTTCTCACCCAGTCCGCTACAAATTCACTGACAGATGCCAAGTTCAACCGGTATATGTTCAGTACCTTAAGTAATGCCATGATGCACTCACGAGCAGGCGCCTATCTCATGGCAGACAAACCCTACAAGCGCTGGATGTGCATTGGACCCGGCTACAGTTACGGCTATGAATCCTGGAACTCTTTCAAGGATAAATTGAAAGAGCTGCGACCGGATATCGAGATTGTCGGTGAGTTATGGCCCAAGTTGACAGAGCCTGACTATACTTCTTTCATCCAAAAGATTGTGGAGGCCAAACCGGATGCTGTCTGGTCACCTTTGTGGGGCATGGACGCAGTGACCTTCATCAAGCAGGCACTGCCTCTTGGTATTTTTGATAAAATCAAATTTGCTTTTCCCGATGGGGCTGCCCTTGAGACACTCATTCCCCTTGGAAAAGATATGCCCAACGGCATATTTGCAGCAACCCGTTGCTTTTTCCTCACCCCGGACTCTCCGATGAACCGAAGGTTTGTCAAAATCTACCAGGAGAGGTTTAAAGAATATCCTGACTATATGGCCGAAGAAACCTATGCGGGTGTCTATTTCCTGAAGGCAGCCATAGAGCGGGCTGGCTCAACAGATACCGAAAAAGTGATTGCTGCAGTGGAAAAAGAACCTCTTGCATGGGAAACCCCTGAGGGATGGAAGATCATGAGAAAAGAGGACCATCAGGTGGTTGAGGACGTTGTCTGGGGGGAGACCGCCTACAGCGAAAAGTATGGCTTTGCTATCTTAAAGAATATGCAATCCATCCAGGCCGAAGAGATTTGCAGAACTCCCGCAGAGCTCAAAGAAGTGCGCATGAATTATGAAAAGAGGTTAAAGGAACAAAAAAAGTAAGCTGGAATGCGGGGCGGTCCTATTTTTCAAGAGGTGAGACTGAATAAAAATAGAACCGCCTTCTATTACTATTATAGCCTAAGCCGGAAGTAAATTACCCCACAGCAGAGCTGCGGGGCATTAAGATTCAAAACCTATTTCCAAGTCGTCATTCCTGCGCAAGCAGGAATCCAGTTTATGTTGGTCCTCTGTTTTCCAAGGAACAAGCCTGGATTCCCACTTTCGTGGGAATGACAGATGAGGTAACCCTGTACCAAGCTACATGGAATTATCAATTTAAAACTCTAAAACATTTCGTCTTCGGCGAACCTGTTTTCATCCGCCCAGCAGAGCTGGGCGGTATTCAACAGGTGTCTTTTATAAACTGGAGTATCCATAACGAAGTTGGGCCTGTCAATTGAACGTGATAATGAGATGGGGTGTTGGGAAGGTCGGATCTCCTTTGGAAAAGAGATTTTTTAAAATGCGATTTTTCTCTCTCAGATATCATCAACGCCAAAGGCTGCGAAAGTCCGCCAATGACTTATCTGATAACAAACAAACTGCGAATAAACATGACATTGTAGTTAGCCACGACTTATATTAGAATTCTTTCGCATCGCTATCCGGAGTTGTGGTGAGTCTACTTTCATCTGCTTTAGGGGGTGAATCATAGAATGCTGTCTTCCGACATGAAAGAAGTTATCCTCAGAAGAATCATGCGGATTCCTATAGTGGAAACCCTTCAAATGAAGATCATTTCACTCTCTGATGGATGTTGCGAAACCATGGCACCCAGAAAATTAGGCTATGACGGTGTCTTTGAGTCATTTCATGGTGGTCTGTTGATGACCCTTGCAGACAGCACTGCCTGCTTTGCCATATTCACAAAGACTGGGCCGGAGGTGCACCTGACGACCACTGACATGAGCATTCGATTCTTGGCACCCTGCCTGAGCGATGCCTTCGCCAGAGCAGAGGTGGTCAAGATTGGCCGCACCCTCTGCCCTGTCGCGGTGAATCTTTTTGATTCCCACAACAAACAGGTGGCCCTTGCCCAGGTGACGTATATGCTCCTCAACAACAATGGCAACGAGAGGCCATAAGTTCCGAAATAACTCTTCGTAGGAGACAGGAGCGCCTCCCATTCTTGGATTCTTGGCCTGCCTTTTAATGGGGACATATCCCAATAATTTGAAAAACGGGTATCGATAAAAAAGTTGGGTCTGCCACTCGGTAGCATAGCGCAAAGAGCATAGAGGGAAATTGGGAATATGACTGGAGGTTTTCCTTATTATGATTAGAGAAATGGATGAGAAGAAGCCGAAGATTGTTGAGTCTGCGTTTGTGAGTGAGGCGGCTTACGTGGTCGGGGATGTGGAGATCGGGGAGAACTCGAGCATCTGGCCTGGAGCGGTTCTGAGAGCGGATCGATTCCGGATCCAAATAGGATCCAATAGCAATATTCAGGATAACTGTGTTGTTCATGCAGGGTTTTCAGACGTTAATATAGGAAACAATGTGACCATCGGTCACGGCTCAATGATCCACTGCGCCAGAATCGGAGATAATGTGTTTATTGGAATGCATGCCGTGCTGGGCAATCAGTCGGAGATTGAGGATTTCTGTATGATCGGTGCCTGTTCGATGGTAAAAGATCATTTTAAAGTTCCTGCAAATTCTCTCGCTGTAGGAATTCCAGTCCGAATCGTAAGAGCACTCAGTAGTAGAGAATTGGAGCGGATATTAAACGGAAGCCGTACCTATGTCGAGCTCGCAAAAGAGTTCAAAAAGTCCGGATTATGATGTGAACAGGAAGAACACTTGCGATTTTTACATGACCCCCTCTGTCCATTCCCTCTCAAGATTGAACCATTTTCCATCCGAATTTTACCGGTCTTCGCAGAAATATAATGGGATATTGATACCAGGATCTTGAGTTAAATCGAGTGAAAGGCCATGAAAGATCGGTTATTCTCTTTTCAATTCCGATTCGGCATGAACAGATGATCCTTGATGAATGCCTTCTCGATTGATAGAGTCTCTTTTGCCTGACAAGAAGCCGGAGCCCAGTTTAGTAGGAATTTACAAAAAGATCGTTATGAGTAATGGGCGAGTTTAAGGTGAGGAAAAACCGATGTTATCGATAACCGGAGAGAAAAGGTTTTTCTACGGCTACATTGTGGCGGCCGCCGGATTTGGTATTTGGCTGATCGGTTGGGGGACATACACCCCATGCTTCAGTGTATTTTTCAGACCACTGTTGGCTGAGTTTGGCTGGTCCCGGGCAGAGACATCTCTGGCCTATTCACTTTCTTTTTTGGTACAGGCCGCCTTAGCGATTGTGATGGGTTGGTTGACAGATAGGCTTGGCCCCAGGATCGTGATGACCGTTTTAGGCTCCTTCCTCGGAGTATGTTATTTACTGATGTCACAAGTGAGCGCCCTATGGCAGTTCCAGATAAACTATGCGCTGGTTGGCGGCATTGGGGTAAGTACCCTCACTGTTCCTGTCATGGTGACCGTCTCCCGATGGTTTATCAAGAAACGCGCGTTGATGATCGGTATTGTCCAGGCAGGGAATGGAGTCGGGGGATTCATTTTTCCTCCCTTGGCAGGGTGGCTCATTCTGGCCTACGGCTGGCGTTCCGCCTATGTCATGTTCGGTATCATCGCCTTCGCCGGGATGATGATTGCGGGCCTCTTTCTCAAGCGAGACCCAAGAGATACGGGGCAGTTGCCGGATGGGGAAAGTGCGTTCATGACGGTAGAAGAAAAGCGTTCCAATCCAGGTTTACTGGAAACCGGGGTTTCTCTTCGGGAGGCCATCCACACCCGCCAGTTCTGGATGATCGCAGGAATGTATTTTAGCTTTGGCTTTTGCAGGTCGACCTTTTTAGCCCACATTCCCGCTCATGTCCAAGATTTGGGTTTTTCGCTAGCGGATGGAGCTAATGTCTTGGCGGTCATCACCGGATCAAGTATGTTTAGCAGGATCGGCATGGGGCGTGTGGCGGACAGAATAGGTAATCGAAAGGCTTTTATGATCAGCTTTGCAGTTACAGCGATTAGCCTCATCTGGGGTTTGGCAGCCAATGATTTGTGGAAGCTCTATCTGTTTGCCTTTGTCTTTGGTGTCGGATGGGGAAATCAAGCCGTCTTGAGGTTCTCCCTAACCTCTGAGGTATTTGGAATCGCCTCCCTTGGCTTAGTGATGGGGATTTTGGGAGTTGCTGAGTCAGTGGCTGCCACCTTCGGCTCATATTTTGCTGGTTATATTTTTGATGTTTTCGGCAACTATCAGCCCGTTTTTTGGTTGGGTGTGGGTATCTCTTTAATGGGCATTCTATTGGCCTGGTTGTTAAAGCCAGTTATAATTTCCTCTTGAAGAAAATAGTAATAATGAGTATCCTTATAATGAAGATTTCGGAGTCTGTCTTCAAAGAAGAGAGAAAAGGGGAGAATCGCATGAAAAGATTTTTATTAATTTATTCACCAATCTTTCTTTTAGCCTCTGCCATCCTTCTATGCGGAAATTCGATTCAGGCTGCCACGGAGACGACGGTTGAAGAAATCACGACCAATAAAGAAACCTATGATGGAAAAGAAGTTTCAGTTTCTGGAGCTGTTTCAACTCCAAGATTTAAATCATCCCGGCACCGGAAGCCCTATGTGACCTTTCCTCTCCTTGGCGATTCTGGAAGCCGAATCAACATCCTTTTTTGGGGAGATATAAAACTGAAGACGGGAAAAAAGATCAGAGTGCAGGGCGTCTACAGAAAGATTATGGAAATGGGAAAATACCCACTCCGTGATGTGATTGAGGCCAGTGAAATTGAAACGGAGATGAAAACACAAGAAAAGAATCCCTGAAGGGTGATGGTTCCCGCCCTCCCTCCTCCTCATCATCCTCCCTTCCCACCAGATGGGGCCGAGTTATCCTAACAAATACTGGCGGATCTTCGATGAAATACAGTAAATTCCCCATTTACAGTAGTGAGGTCTTTCTCGTAAATTATGAAGAAACTACTTGTCCTGTTTTCGTTCGCATTTCTGTTTTTCATTAGAATGAAGATACAGATCAGAGGCTGTGTCCCATAGGAGAAGAAAATAGATTTTTAAAAGAGGAGGAGGAGAAATGAAGCTTCTCAACATCCAGGTGATTACGTGTAATTCGGTAAGTGACTTTCACTCGAAATTCAAGAAAAAGATGATACTCCACACCGTCCTGGAATCCGTGAAGCTTTTTTTCATCGCGGCCATCGCCGTGTTTGTCCTGCTGGAGTACGGTGCGCCTCTTGCCCAAAAGAGCCTGGGAACCGACTTTCCGGCCGGAATGGAGGAATTTGTTTCCCTCACAAAATCCGCTGACTCCAGCGTAAAAGAAGTTCTACGCCTGGTGAATATGATCCGGTTGATTACCGAAAATCAGCTCTCCGAAGCCAAAATGTTGAGATATGCCGGTTTGATCTCCCATGCCTCGCAGAAACATGGAGTGAATCCCCTTGAAATCATCGCGATCATCATGGCCGAAAGCAACTTCAAGGAGAATAGCATCAATAAGGAGACCGGCGACTATGGTCTTGGGCAGATCAATTGGGAGCACTGGGGCAAGGATTTTGGATTGATGCCCCACCAGCTTCTGGATCCATCGATCAACATCTTCTTAACCTGCCATGTCTATAAGTTCTTTGGAAAGGATTTTGGAAAATACCATCGGGGCAACGGCATCCAATCCAATGCCTACCTTGTGAATGTGAGAAGTATTCTTTCCACTTTGAATGCCTTTGTCGTAGGGAACAAAGACAATATTTCCTGATAACCAGCTCTGGGGAAATAGGCACATTGAACTATTTCCCCAGAGCTTTCGTTTGTATCTGTTAAATAGTTTTAATCGTCATGCCCTCCTCTACCTCTGCCTCTTCCTCTATCGGGGCCAGGCCGGTCATGTTCTCTCCTCTCCTCCCCATGCCATTCCCTTCCCCCATGCCTTTCCCAGTACTTGTCCCTCTCCCATGTCTTCCAGTTCTTTCTGACATCTCCATGCGGGATGTGCCGATGTCCGGGGGGGACATGGCGGAAATCGGGTGGCACATTGATCACGGCACGAGGCACTCTTTTGGGGGAGAGGTAAACCCACTTTCCATTGTAGGTTTTGGATCGATACCAATGTCCTTGATGAGGACGATACCAGTACCCCTGGTAGAAAAAGACGTCCACATCCACGTCAGGGGCAAAGTAGACATAGGTCCGGGGTATGACGAACATGGGGGGGGGTGCAGGAATCACCAGGCGCGGTGGCGGAGGCACGCTAATCCCGACATTGACATTCACTTCCGCAAAGCCTCTACTTGAAGAGGCCCATCAGCGTCAGAAGCGTTGTTCCAACAAATAACATAATGAATATCTTCCTTTTCATAAAATGACCTCCTTTCACGGTTGCCCCGGCTTCATTTCTTATCATGCGTATTTTAAAAGCCAACGGGCAGATTGACAGATTTCTTTCACATGACAGGTCACGTGCTTAATTTTCTTGCAGCAATGGTCTCATTCTACAAATTACTTTCACTCCTAAAAGACACCTAGAAAAATGTTAACACAATGAAAATAGAGATACAACATACGGTGAGGTAGCCGGTCTTGACGATTGAGATGCTTCTCGAAAGGAGTGGTTTGCCCCAAGGCAAAATTCCGGCGCGTCCTGTGTCCACAGCGCCACCCTCTTAGCACTCTCAAGGATGAAGATATGCCAGCCAACTTATTCGATGCGCCGATGCTGGATAAGAAGAAAAGCAAAGAGTTATCGAATGATTGAGCATCTCCATTTTGGGATGAGCCAGCATTAAAATCCCCTTGGCCTGATCATAACGATTGACAATGCCACGACAACAAGAATGAGGGCGGTGATCTCCCCAAACCCGACCGGCTCTCCAAGAACCACGGCGCTGCTAAGAACACCGATGACAGGGATGGCGAGCGTGCCAATAGAAGCCACACTGGCAGGAAACAGGTTGACCACTTTGACCCATGCCCAAAAGCAGAAAATATTACCTATTAAAATAACGTAACCCGTAGCCAAAGCGGCCCGCCAGGACACGTGCAAGAGGACCGTCATCGGCTCCAGAATGAATGCGCCGATGATCACCGGAATACCGCCCAGAATCAACTGCCATCCCGTAAGGACCGTGATCGGCATGGTCCAACGAAAGTATTTCAGGAAGACCGTTCCCCCGGCCCAGGTCACAGCAGCCCCGAGCATAAACATTGCTCCCAGGGGAGCGGAGCCAAGAGCGTTGAGGTCTGGTCCGATGAGGACCAATAACCCGGCACTCCCGAGAAAAAGCCCGATCAGGCGTGCGAACGTCAATCGTTCTCCCAAGATGAAGGTGCCTAAAATGGACGCCCAGACCGGCATGGTATATCCAATGATAACGGCACGGCCTGCATCCATATAGATGAGACCGTAGCCAGAACAGAGATGCCACCCCGTGATATTCAAAAGTGAAACCAGAATGAGGGGCCAAATCTCTGATCTCGGGATCGTGAGTATCAAACCATTGGCCTTTGCTATGCAGAGAACGCCGAATCCCCCTAAAAACAGACAGAGCGTGCGGAATGTCCAGACCGGAATTTCTCTCAGTCCAATTTTCATCATCGGCCAGTTGGAGCCCCAGAAGACAGAGAGGAAGATGAGCAAGACAAACCCGAATGGGGCAGCGTCTCAGTCACGGTATTTTTAGGTTTTATTGAATCAATCATCTGAAGAAGGCACCCCGTCGTCCCAATGTTAATGACAAGAGATCCGAATTTCAATAGCTCTAAGAGGGGCTGAAAAATTGAATGGGGTAACGTTCTGGAATGAAGCGTTATTTCCCAATGAGGACAACTGTGCTTCTTGAATTGGCGAGGTAATGATCGGACGGATCAATCCTTATCTCCTTGCCGGCTTCAAGGAAATCTTCTCCGCTCTCGAGGCTTGTGTCAATGACCCGGTACCATTGCTTACCGTTTGTAAGTTGAGGAAGCCTGATGGATTGTAAATTGGAATCAGCATTCAGGATGAAAAAAAGGTGATAATCACCCAGTTCCGATTTCTCTTCTCCTCCATCGAGCTGAAAGCATAGGGTCCGCAGTTCAGGGTCATCCCAGGAAGGCTTTGCCAGATCTTTTCCAAACCAAGAGAGGTCAGGGATATGATCAACATCCAAATCCTCACCAAGGAAGAATTTTCTCCTCTGAAGGATGGTACATCTTTTCTCAAAAGCGATCGCTTTTTTGAAAAAATCGAGTATATCGGAATTTTCTTTGGCCTGCTTCCACTGAAACCAGCTGATCTCGTTGTCCTGGCAGTAGGCATTGTTATTGCCCTTCTGTGTCCTCATGAACTCATCGCCGCCGAGGATCATCGGCGTGCCGCATGAAAAGAGGAGATAACAGAAATAATTCTTTATCAGCCGCTTTCTCAGGCGGATGATATGAGTATCGCCGGTCTCTCCTTCAAAACCGCAGTTCCATGAGTGGTTGTCACTGGAACCATCCCGGTTATTTTCAAGGTTCGCCTCATTGTGTTTGCCGTTATAGGAGACAAGGTCATTGAGTGTGAAACCGTCGTGGCAGGTGATGAAGTTGATGCTGTTATAGGCAGACCTTCCGTCATCTCCATAGAGGTCGGCAGATCCTGTTAATCTCCATCCGATATCCCTCACCTGCCCTCCATCCCCCTTGCAAAATTTCCGGATGGTATCTCTAAATTTGCCATTCCATTCAGACCAGTCCAAAGGGAAATTCCCCACCTGATAGGTCCCGATGTCCCAGGGTTCAGCAATTAACTTTACCCTATTTAAAACAGGGTCCTGGGCAATCGCATCGAAGAAGGAAGCGGATTTTTGAAAGAGGCCCTCCTCGCGGCCCAAGACGGAAGCAAGGTCGAATCGAAAACCATCGACATGCATGACTTCAACCCAATAACGAAGGGAATCCATGACCAATCGAATGACTTGGGGGTTCCCAAGGTTAAGGGTGTTGCCGCACCCTGTATAGTTCATATAATAACGATAAGGCTCTGTGGGGGTCCCTGACAAAAGGTAGTAAGTCGGGTTATCGATACCCTTAAAACAGAGGGTCGGTCCAAGCTCGTTGCCCTCGCCCGAGTGGTTGTAGACGACGTCCAGGATAATCTCCATGCCTGCCTTGTGAAGCTCCCGCACCAGGGTCTTGAATTCCTTCACCTGACAGCCAGGGAATTTTCTCGTGCTGTAGGAGGATTCAGGTGTAAAAAAACCGATGGTGTTATATCCCCAATAATTGGTGAGCCCTTTATCGATGAGTAAATCCTCAACATAGAATTCATGGAGTGGAAGGAACTCGACCGCATTGATTCCCAGCTCCTTGAGGTAAGGAATCTTCTC
>CAVQFR010000022.1:0-45219 GCA_963711845.1 uncultured delta proteobacterium | reverse complement strand
TTGGTTTGAGGATGAAGCGACAACCCCCGGTTATTGCAGTACCCGGTCGACTGGTGATAAGGTTTCTCCTGAATTTCATCAACCTATTCCAGTATCGTCATATTTAGCTCCAATTCCGGAAACACTGATGGAAGGATGAAATCATGGAATTAACGGAAATTTATCAAAAGGGTGAGGCCTTTTTTAGGGAAAAGGAATTTGGTTGGCTGTTGGGGTATGTCGAAACCGGATTCATCCGGGATGGCGACCGCCAAACCCTGGACCGCTTTACCTTTCGGCAACAATGCATCGACAGCCAGGAGGCTTCGACAGGATGCACTGTGCTTGGTGTACCGCTCTCAACCCCGGTTATCATGTCCTCGATGACAATGCCAATTCCTGCCATTGCCGAAGATGCCCTGATGCAACTTGCGAGAGGATTGAAATCGGCCGGAAGCCTCATGTGGACGGGGACTCCCATCCCAAAGAATCTCAGCGAGATAGCCGCGACCGGTGTTCCCCTCGTTGCCAATGTAAAACCGTTTAAGGACCGAGATAAAATTTATTCTGCGTTGGATGAGATTCTCGGTCAAGGTGTTGCCTGGGTTGGAATTGAACTCGATGCGGCTCAGGGAACAAAAATCGGTGACAAGGAGATGGGTTTTGAGTGTGCCCCGTTTTCTCTGAAAGAAATCCGAGAAATCAGGAAAAGAGTGTCAGCACCTTTGGCCTGCAAGGGTGTGCTGAGCCGCGAAGATGCCGAAAAGTGCGTTGAGGCGGGAGCGGACATCATCGTCGTTTCAAACCATGGTGGCCACACACTGGACTATCTGCCTCATCCGTTGCAAGTCATGGATGAGATCGTCGCAGCGGTTAAGGGTAAGGTCGAGATCGTTGTTGACGGAGGCTTCCGCCGGGGTACCGACGTGCTGAAGGGCTTGGCCTTTGGGGCGTCACTGGTGGGACTGGGTCGACCGATTCTCTACGCGCTGGCAGCCGGTGGGGAAAAAGGTGTCAGCGATCTAATCACAGGAATTACGCGCGAACTTTCGCGGTTAATGACGATGGTGGGAGCTGGAGACCCCACCACGGTGCAAAAGGGAATTTTGATCGAACGATAATCAGTTGAAACAGATATGGTGGCTATTCCGCAGAAGATTTTCAATCAAAGGTGAAGGAATGAAGCCAGCCGTTTAATTTCAGCTTTATGAAAAACAAGGAGGAAACCATGGGAGAAATAGTTCACACGTCTCGGATCAAAATTGTCAGGGAAAAAGGCCCCACTCGAAGAGCGATGATTGAGGGTTTTAACGAGCCCATTTATTATGGAGTCCACGGGGGGATAAAAAGTTTTTATAAAGTCGAGCCGGAGAAGGAGCACGCAGCTACCCTTGACCATATTGTGGCTGCAACTGCGGGCTGAATGATGGGAACACTGGCCACGGTGTTGGCCGGAAAGAAAATCCCAACTCCCGAAGATCGTTATTGGGCGGATGTGGAGGGGGATATTGAGAATGTAAACGGTGTTCTGAAAATTACGAACATCAGGGTGAAGTGTCACCTGAAAGTAGCTCCGGGGAAATCAGAAGAGGCAAAAGAGGCCTTTTCAATGTATTTGGTTCGTTGTCCCGCAGCTCAAAGTGTGATCGGCTGTATCAACATCCACGACGAACTGCTTGTCGAAGAAAGACCCTTATGAAAGTTGAGAAAGGGTACCGTCTGAACATTTTATGCATATCAGCCTAATCACTGGTCGCAAAATAAACAACAGGGAGAAAATGATGAAAGTGCTGGGTGTTTCGGGAAGCCCTCGGAAGGATAAGAGCACGGACCGATTGGTTCAAGAAGTCCTGGACGCTGTAGGAATGGAGACGGAGTTTGTCTCTTTGGCAGGCAAGAGGATTGGGCCATGCATTGCTTGCCTCGGATGCGTCAAGGACAACGTGTGCAAGGTGAATGACGACATGGAACTACTGCGCGATAAAATAGTGGAGGCCGACGCCTACGTGATCGGAGCGCCGAATTACTTTTCGATGCTTAACGGCCTCTCCCACTGCTTTCTTGAGCGGTTCTACCAGTTCCGGCACCGGGAAGGAAAAGCCGTCGCTGGGAAACTGGGCATCGCAGTGGGGGTCGGGGGCAGTACCGGCGACCGTGTCGTGGAGAACATTAAGACGTTCTTCCAGTACAACCAGGTCGAGTGCGTTGGAGCGGTATCGGCCCAGGGGGCGGCAAGTTGCTTTACCTGCGGCTATGGGGAAACATGCAAGGTTGGGGCCATTCATATGTTTTTCGGGCCAGGGACAAAGATAACCCCCGAGATCATACCTGATCTGTCCAAACAACCCGGGAAACTGGAGGAGGCACGCGCGATAGGTCGCAAGCTTGGGGAACGACTGAGGGGCTTTGCTGCCGCGACTTGAGGATTTCGGCGTAGGCTCCAATCGCAGCATGCAACAAGCCGATGGTCGGACACCATCACGCGACGCTGAGAGCGCGCCGCGAGTGAAGCTGGGCGTTGAGCGTCAACTATACAGTGTTCATTGCGGACCAGCTACCACCTAAAAAGAGGAATCGATGCACGTATAAGCCCTATTGCCGCGCAATAGACAATTAAAATCAAATGAATCGCAAAGGTCGGTTTGAGGTCTGGACTTCGGGCGTGGGTCGAATCCTATCTGATCACCGGTAATCATTGCACCTTCCATCAGGTAATCCAAAAAAATCCCTTCTTGTCGTTTCACCGGGCAGAAAGAATGCTGAGGCAGGCTTTTAAAGCACTGCCCCAGCTTACCTGCTTTTGGTGGACTTGGTCAGGAAAGGTGAAAAAAATCAAAAGCGGATTAGTTCAGGTTCATCGCCGATATACATACTTCAAGCCGGGTTGCCATTTCATATGGATATCACCTGCCGCTTGCAGGGAAATGCACCAGGACGTATGCTGTCACAAGCACAGCTTTCTTGGGAGTCGAGTTTACGGTGATATTGTCAACGTTCCAGCTTCAGCCGCGGATTATCCGAAGCGAAGCGCAGGCGAATACGTCGGCTGGAAGCGATTGTTGGGCGACGGCAATCTTCACGTGAAGAGCCATCGCTGGATGAGTTTTGTGTAGCGAGGCATGACGACGTAGACCATGAGAAAGACGACAATCCCCGTAACTACAAGTGTGGTTAGCAGGTGGTTGTTGGGAACGCCCAGAAGCCGCAGCACCGGTCCAATAGCCAACGGCACGCCAAGCGCTAACGGGTAGATGGCCGACCACGTCACCAGGTACTGCTTCCAGCGTACGGGCACCTTTGCTTTGGCTCCTCCCGGAGTGAACCAGAAATCCAACCCACTACTTATAAAAAAATCATCGCCAGTAACGAATAGCGGCTGAACCTTTTCGATCAGACGGGCGCGAGCCGGAGACTCCAAAGTGACCAGCCCTTTCCTTGTTGTTGCCCCCGATAGAAGTTCAACGCCTGCATTCATCAGGCGCTGTGGCCAGGCTAAAATAGCAGAGTCGTACGTAACTTGATCAGCACGATCTATAGACATGGCTGCGGATCTCCCCTATCTCGGTATTTCGACTGTTCTTTGACCCTAGGACTTCATTGTATACTGCAGCCATCTGCTCGCCTTTTCGGCACCAAAGATACTCACGCGCTCGTTCGGTGGCGTTACGAGCCAAGATCCTCGAATCTCCTTCTATCCCCCGATAGAGAGACGATTGCATCGCGAAGCCGCAAAATGACCTCGCCAGGAGTAGTGACTGGAATATTTGATACCGCAATCAATCGTTACGACGTCACCAACGCCCTGGTGATCCAAACAGATCACAGGAACGACCGTGACTAAGAGCCTCCAAGACTACAGTCCCGCAAGTATCCCGCAGACTTGTGAAAACAAAGACATCGGCCCAGTCATATTGCGCCATGGCTCCTTTGTGCGGAAGCCAGCCCATCCATTTGAAGTGCGATTCGACACCAAACCGCTGTGCCAATCTTTGCCAACGCTTTTTCAAGGGCCCGTCCCCAAGAATCCTGAGTTCATAGGGAAAGGAGTCCTGCAACTTGCTCAAAGCCATAATAAGCAGTTGGAGCGCCTTGCGGCGTTCGAGAACCCCGCTCCAGAGAATTCTTAAAGGTTGTTTTGGCCTTTTATTGGCCCCCGCACCGATGTCGTCCACCATACCCGCAGAAACCAACATGCAGCATAAGGACTGGCTTTATGTTGTGAACTCGTTCAAAAGCTTGCTTACCTTCTGAATTGGCAGTTAGTACAAAGCTGCCACTCTTCCCGCTGCTTTACGTACTCGCGAACTAAAACGGAACTGCAAAATATTTATAATAGTTCTAAGACCTTCCACTATTGCCCCCCATAAGCCGGCACACCTTAAAAAACGCCAGGGATAGTTTTGCGTTCCCCCTACTGGACCCCAGATAAAAGGGCGCTAAAAAGCTCCAAAGATCCTGGCTCCCGGAACCCAGTCAGATTTACTTGATGACAAAGGTCGAAATGAAATTTCTTGTGTAGTTTAATCGCAAAGCGGGCAGCTCGCCGATGCCATAAATTGTAACCCAGATACCAAACATACATAATCGAATTTTCTTAAGGAACCTTTCAACGCGCGATCTCGGGAGAAAGCAAAAATACAGACCCGGTATTTCCCCATTCAACCTGAAGTACCTTCGAATGTCATCCTCGTTCTTTTCCTTCTTGCATATAACCCATGTATCAAAGTATTTTGCAGCCTCGATTGCCCGGTGCCAACCTATTCCTTGCTCACCCCCTCTAACGGCCTACATGCGTAAGCCAGCAAGAGTACCCGCGCACGATGAGATTTGGTTACCTCTGTCTTTATTTCCTCGAGCATTGTTCAAACTCTCTCCAGAATCTATTCTAATTCTATGTTAGTAACTTTGTTAAACAAAAGTCTTTTTCTTAATCAGAAGACAAACCGCCAATTGTAGCACCCAGCTGTCGGCAAAAAAAGCGACTGTGAATGGACTTACTGGTCCTAAAAATGACTCCAAAGAGATACCTAAAATAAGTGACAAAGAAAAAATAAAAATAAAGAATAAGGAAAGCTTTCTTTTTTCGGGTGTTTCACGGAGTCCACTGAAAACTAATTTTAAAATGCGGAAAAGGGCCGGGGCATGAAAGTGCACAGACTATGCCCATGCCCGTCAAAACAAGAAGAATTAAATTGTGGGGTAGATACCATTCATAATTTTGTCCCCAAACATACACAGCCCCCGTTGGAGCGTAGAGTCTAATACCCATAGCCATTCAATGGGGACTTCTTCGAATGATTGTAGAGCCACTGCCCACATCTCGGTTCTTCCAGTCATCGTGAGAAATTCCGCTTTTGATTGCCCCCGCATTACGTAGGACGTAAGCAAGCTGAAGAAGTCGTCACTAAGTCCTGTACTTAATAAAAGCGTTAAGACTATAGAAACTACTAAAAATACCCCGACACGTTCGTTTTTACCTAAGAACCAAATAGCAGCGCAAAGCACTATTGATGCCATGATGGATCCGCACATACATGTCAACAGAAGAATTGAACATTGGATGATGACGCCTGGCAACAGAATAATCTCGTCCAGGTCCATTTCCAAAGCAGATTGAGCAGACAAGAATGATTAGGCCAGCTCCGCCACTTGTGCAAGGAAATTTGGGTGGTTTACTCCCGAAGGCCCAGAAATTTCCCGTCCCCTGCTGTCATAGTAGATGGTGAATAATACCAAAACACTATAGATATGAGGCCGTAGACAATAATTATTATCGATAGGTGTTTATATATTGTGAGAGAGATATGATGAGTTTCACTAACCAAATTCCCAGTGACGAAGGCCAACATCACAAACATAAGAATTTCGCTACTATGTCCTAAGGTAACAGCAGGCAACGGCGACCATATGGTCGTGATTATTGCCCGAAGGGCAAATAGAGAAAAAGGGTAACAAACATTTTATAATTAAACGCCTTTGCCTAGTTTTGGGTATCCTATACAGAAATATACTTAATAATATAAGTGCAATAACTCGGCTAATTACTTTGACAATTGCAAGCCAATCCAGTGCTCCAAAACTGAGAGGAGCACTGCGAACTAACCCTGTCGGAGAATAGGAAGCAAAAGAAAGAACCCAGAGTATAAAAACAAGTATATACAACTCCCTGTAGTGACTTCTCTTTGAAGAGTGCATCATAAATGGATTACTCCGAAAGGTTTTGTTTGGCCACTGCCTGTATGTCGGGTCACGCCTTGCTTTACGCAACAAAGTTCATAGCACCAACGGCTCATAGGTCATCGCAAGTTAGTAATTTAGATCTTAGCAACATAGCCATGGTTAATAAGGAAAAGATAAAGCAGCGCCCGAACCTCTTAAGACTGCCGGTAATGTCTTTGCTAAGATTTTAAAGTATAATAATAAAGACCAATTATCAATATACTCCATGTCGAATTTCATCCACGAATTAGCTGATGGCTGATAGCTGATGGCAACTTAGCTTATAGCAATTTGGCTCATGGGAATAAAAGCATAGCGCATAGAGCATAGCGAATCGGCAAATAGCTCATGTTTCGTAACGAAAAGATCATGCGGCTCCACTCCCTCTAAGAACTGCTCGAAACAGAGAAATATCACAATCTAAGGCTCCAGGTTCACAAGTTAGGCTGCTCCTGAACCACGAATAACTGCGGGAATGGTTTTAAGAAAATCTGAAATCAAGCCCTAGAGACCACTTATCGATATATACTCCATATCCAATTTCATCCATTTGTCGAAAGAGGTATTGCTGCGGCCGTTGACCTGCCAGAGGCAGGTGATTCCTGGACGGACGCTGAAGCGGCGGCGGTGCCAGTCTTCATCAAAACCCTCGTAATCCCTTACCGGTAGGGGTCTTGGTCCCACCAGACTCATGTCACCTTTCAGGACATTAATAAGCTGGGGTAGTTCATCGACACTGGTTTTTCTTAAGAATTTCCCAATCCAGGTAATCCGCGGATCATTTTTTATTTTAAATACCGGACCGCTCACCTCATTGAGATCCTCCAATTCAGCAAGTTTCTTCTCGGCGCCTGGCACCATGGTTCGGAACTTGTATAGACGAAATCTTCTTTTATTGAGCCCTATTCGTTCTTGAACAAAGAAAGCAGTCCCAGGAGAGGTAAGTTTGATTAGTAGAGCGATGACAAAGAAGAAGGGCGCGAGAATGGTTAGTAGAATTAAGGAAGCAATGAAGTCCATCGCTCGCTTTACCAGAACAGGAAACCCGTTCATGGCTCCATTGGTAACCGTAATCACTGGATCATCTTCGAATTGATCCACGTCCAATTGCCTTGATTTCAGATTGAAGATGTCTGAAAGAGACCTGACGATGATGCCCTGTTCCCCGCACAGCGTAACAATCCGGGAGGCCTGATCATATAGCGATTTCATCGGGAGGGAGATGACCACCTCATCGACCACGTTCTGTCTGAGGAAGGTCGAGAAATTATTAAAATTGGCTGCTAAGGCATAACCTGACCTTTTAAAATCCCCATTCTTGGCATACTCGTTATCCACAAAGCCGATGAGTCGATAGCCGAAGCTCAGGCTTTGCTTCGATTTTTCGTGCAAACTGGATAGACCGTGGGTTTGTGCCCACAATCAGCATGTGTCTCAGATTTCGGCCTCTAAGCCTGAACCTTTCGAGTATGGATCTCAGCACGAGCCTGCCCAGGACTGTAAGACCGCTGCTTCCAATCCAGAAGACCAAAACAAACCCCGGGCTAATCATGACAAGTTTGAGAAAGAGGCTTGCAACAAATATCACCAGGACCCCTGCGGAGGTTGCCTTAACGATATCGCTGGCCTCTTCCCAACGAGTCGAGAGGCGCCGGGAATGATAAAGCCTGAAAAGAGAAAAGATGACGTGCCAGACAACGAGGAAACCGATAAAAAGCGCAAAATTCGTGACTTTGACCCGCATCTGAAGAAATTCGGACAGGATCCCGGAGTCGAAGTGGGAGTGGACCGCCACGGTTGTCAGGGCGAAGGAAAAAACCATGATACCCAGATCAAATAATTTTAAGGCATCGAGAAGGATTTTTCGGCGGAGGAATATCATAAATGTCTCAAGTTACAAGTTACAGGTCATAGTTCACAGTCACAAGTCACAGCTCAAAGTCACAGTTCACAGGTTCAGTCCACAGTTCATAGCTCCAAGTCACAGGTCGCAAGTTTCAAGCTCAAAGTCTCAAATGATTAAACCTGAGACATGAGGCATGTGACGTGTGACACTTCACAAAGTCACAGGTTAACTGTCGATAATTGACTTTCGAAAGTTAAAAATTTTGCGACCTAATTCAACATATTTATTCTTGAAGTACTCAAATCTATCCTTCTTGAGGGATTCGGTTTCATGCAAAATATCTAAATGATACTTTGTTTCGTCACATGAAGATAATGAATAGGTTAAAAACTGTACATACTCCCCTTTGTATTTCTTTCTGCCGAATCCCTCGACGATATTTGAACCAGTCGATTTAGAGGAACGTCTGATCTGACCGCCCTCTTCATACATTTCAAACTTAGGTAACTCGTCCAAAGTCATTTTATGGACTTCAATAGCTAACTTTTTAGCCAACTGGTAAATCTCCAAATCTTCGTAACTCTGTTTCATGGTTCAAGTTCCAATTTAAAAGTCCCAAGTCTCATGTCGCAAGTTGCAAGTCTCTAAATGATTAAACCTGAGACCTGAGACATGTGACGTGTAACATAGTCATGAGTCACAGGTCGCAAACTAACAGTCACAGGTCTCAGGTCACAAGTCCCAGGTTAAATAAGCTTGAGACTTGCGGCATGCGACATGTAACGTGTAACGCAGTCACAAGTTACAGACCCCAAGTTACAGGCTACAAGTCTACAAAGCTCCGAATCTCAAATGAATTAACCTGAGACATGAGACATGTGACATGCAGCGGTTCAAATGAATTAAACCTGAGACTTGCGGCATGCGACATGTGACGTATTTTATAGTCTTTTATAAACCCACTCCGGGATGTAAAGTCGTCTTTTGTTAAGAACGATTCCAAGAATCTTTCCCCCGCTCCGATTGATCCTGTCCTTGACGCTTACAGCCACAGGCCAGCGAGTCTTTTCAGCCTCAACGACCAAAACAATCCCGTCTACTTTAGCTGAGAGAGCCAAACCATCTCCAGATAGGGAAGCCGGCGGGGAATCGATCAGGATCAGGTCAAATCTTTCCCTTAGCTTTTTCCAGAAAACATCAATGAGCAGGGAATTAAGAATGGTGAGATTGGAAACGAGATTTTGAGAGCTCGGGCTGACAAACAACCTCGTTTCCCCAGTCTGGTAGAGGGCTTTATCAATAGGCCCATTATCCCGCAGGACTTCCTGCCATCCGCACTCCGGTTGAATATTGAAAAAGAGGTGCTGGGTCGGATGATGTTGATCTGCATCCAAGAGCAGAACCAATTTGCCGAATTTTGAGGCCGAGACCCTGGCAAATTCCCTAACCACGGTGGAGGTCCCCTCCCCCTCCCGAGAACCGATAAACTGAATAATCTTCCTGCTGGAATCGGGGATCAGAACAGCCAGGTTTTGGTAAAGGCGAATCCCGTTATCGAGGCCCAAACCCAAGGCCTTCTTCGTGTGAGGGAGAAAGCGGGGACGAAACGGCGCCTTCTCAGGCGCCCTGTTCAACCGTCCTATGGGTTCATGCTCCGGGACCGCACGAGGAATGAAGTGGGGAGACCTCGTAATCAGTGCATGATCACAAAGAATATTGAGGTTGTGGGGAATGCCTTGAGCTTCCTTGACAATCGTCTTCAGCGCTCCTTTGGTAAATACCGAAGCCTTTTTAAATCGATGTCTGATATACGCGATGCTCTCATCCTCAGTGAAGGGGAGGATGGTAGAGCGGATTGCGATGCGCTGTTTAAGTTGCCGTAATGCGTCGCAGTCAAGTGTCTTTTCAAATTCATACTGGCCAAGAGCACCATTTGGAGAAGTTTGTCTTTAGAGGTTTCTAAATTAGAGAGCATGCGGAGGTTTTTCAGGGTCTCGATGGGCATGTTTTGAGCATCGTCAACGATCATCAACACAGTATTGCCCTGTTGATCTTCCTCCATTAATATCTGGTAGAGGCGGTTTAGCATCTCAACGATATCATCCCTTTTTACGGCAAGCCCCAATTCTTTGTAAATCGTTCTCAACAGGTTTTTAAAGGTAACGTTTGGATTAACGATGTGGATTATTTTCACTTTTGGTTTGTCAATTCTTTCCAGGTAGAAACGGAGGACGGTTGTCTTTCCCACCCCCGCCTCCCCTGTAATCACTACGAGCCCTTTTCTATTTTTTACACCGTAAGTGATTGAACCCAATGCCTGTCTATGGCTGGGGCTTGGGAATAGAGACTCCGGATCCGGTGTGATAGGGAAAGGTTCTTTTTTCAGACGGTAAGAATTTTGATACATCGCTACTCCTCCTCCCTGTAGGGAACCGTACCAAGGACGGGTAACCCCAGGTGTCTTTCTGCGCTTTCAGGGCTAGATAGGCCCTGGTTCGTATACTCACTAAAAAAGGCAAGGCCCAGTCCGGAAACAGCGCCCAGGATGATCGCCAAAAGGATGTTCAATGCCTTCTTTGGGTTTGATCGGTTTTGCGGGAGCAGTCGCGGCCTGGATCACACTGATGTTGGTCATCTTCAGACGATTCAAATCATCTGAGATAAGGGCCTCTTCCACCTTTTCTAAATAGGTTTTATAGTTCCTCTCGTTCGCAGCCAGCTCACGCTTTAAGTTTTGGAGCTCGTTCTCCCTAAGATCAAGGCTTTGTATCTCTCTATCTAATCGCGCAATTTGCCCGCCGAGGGTAGTGCTTTTTGCCTCCTGGGATAAGAGTTCAGCCTGCGTTTTGATGATCTCCCGCTCGATATCTTGATAAACGATATTTTGTCCTGTTCTGACTTTCCCCTTCAGGTCTTCCTCCTGCTCTTTGATAAAATTCCGTACGATCTTTATTTCTTTGCGTACATTGATCACCAGGGGCGTATCCTCATTATACTTATGTAGAAGTTCCTGCTCCTTCAGCTGAAGACCGAGGAGCTGGGCCTTGGCATCGTCAGTGATTTTATAGCGTTCTGTCTCGGTGTAAAGGGGAACATCTTTAGAAACGGTCCGCATCTGGTTTTTGAGTGACGAGAGTTTATTTTGGAGCTCTCCTACCTGGTTCTGAGCAATTTTGAAAGACGGTGTCCAGGTCTGTACGTTGTTTGAGGAGAAGGGTCCGTTGTTCCTCGAGGGAGAAGACCTGGTATTTTTGTTTAAAGGCCTCCAGCTGATTCTGTGATTCTTTGAGCCTCTGTTCATAAGTGGAGAGCTGCTGCTCCAGGAAAGAAGATTTGGGATCGCTATAGACCTGAAGGTGCTTTTCCTTGAGGAACTCGACAAGCAGGTTCACGGCTTTCGCAGCTACAAGAGGGTCTTTGTGCTGGAAGGAGATTTCGATCACATTGGATTTTTTGATGCCTTCAACGGAAAGTCTCTTTTCAAATTGGAGTACGGCGGCTTGCAGGGGGGTCATCATCTTAGAAGGATTTTCTACCAAATCCGGATAGATACTTTCGACCTTTAATGTGGTGATAACCTTTTCTGTGAGGTCGCGACTGGTCAGAATTTGAATCTCAGAATTGATGACCTCTTCCTGGTTGAGGGGAATCGAAGGCCTCGAATCTGAAACCCTTTCGCCCACCTCCGAGCGGTAGATATATTCTCTTCCGAACTTAACGAGCAGGCTCGATTTGGCCTCATAGGTAGGCGGGAGTAAAAAAGAGCCAAGGGTGACGGTTGTGACGACAGCAACAAAAATGATCAGGATGGTATATTTATGTTTAAATAACACCGTCAAAAAATCTCTCAGACTACCCGCCTGATTTTGCTGTTCCATAGAAACTCCTGGCTTAAATTTTTATGGGAAAAAATACCCAAAGCTCAAGTAGATGGGGAGGTTTTTACGCACATATTGATCGACCCAGACATTCACATTGGCGATAGGCGACTTAGGCACAAAGACAATATCAAAAGGGCGGAGCGCGATGTCCTGGCTCATGTCAGTTCCATCGATTGCCTTATCCAGAATGACCGGTATCACCAGACGTTTATTATCCGGGCCCCGGCGAATAACAATCACCTCTGTGGTCCGGGCTGAATCTTTCACTCCTCCGGCCTGAGAGATTGCCTGGAGAACCGACATGAATCCGATCAGGGGGAACATACCAGCTTTCGCAACTTCACCATCGACGTAAATCTTTTGTGCGCTAAAGGAACGGACGATCACGGCGATCTCAGGCTTTTTAAGGTCGGGGGCATATTTTTTGGTGAGGAGGTCAGTTAATTCTTGGGGGGTCAAATTGACGGCCATTATTTCATGGACCAATTGCAGAGAAATGCGGCCATCGGGGCGAATGCTGACCTGTTCGTTCAGTTCAGGGTTGTAGAAGAACTTGACGTCTAACTGGTCTCCCACCTGGAGCCTGTATTCCTGTTCGGTATAGGGGTGGGTTGTCTGGATTCCCGGGTGAGGTGATCGGTGTGGGATTTTTCACTACAGAAGCACAGCTGCACAAAAAGAAAAGTGTAAGGAAACTGATGCCCACGACCTTCTTCGTCATCTCGCCCTCCTATTCCGTATGTTTAAAACAGCGGAATGCGATGCCGGTAGACCTCCCGCCGTTTGAGAAACTTGGATCCGTACATTCTAGGTTGCCTTACATGGCGTTTGAACCAAGCAGGAAAATAAGAATCGGATTTGATGAGATCGCAGAAGAAGACCGTTATCAGAATGCGCCACCGCAGAATTAGATCTCATATCTTTTTTCAAAGATCCACCCCGACTACATCATCCTGCAGACCGACACACTGTGAAAAAGCTCAAGCGCTCCTAACTAGAGTCTGTTTATAAATTGCCGCCTCAATCAGAATTGTCATTCCGGCGAAAGCCGGAATCCAGTCCTTTCAAGACCTTCTGGATGCCGGATCAAGTCCGGCATGGCGGAAATGGCCGTTTATGGACAGACTCTAACTAATATTTGGCGCTTGAATACTTGAATACTTGAAACGTTTATCAAAATAAAAACAAAATGTCAAGGGGAAAATTTGACCGACGGTCAATAGAAAACATTATTCTAAAAGTTTCAAATAAATCAAATAATTAGACTATTAACACGAGAAAAAGGATGAGGTTCTTACCGTTTTCAATCTGAAGCGAACCGGTTTTGGAATTGGCAAAAATGATTTGAGCAGGCTGCGTCCAAGGTTTTAATCCCAAATTCCGATATAGAATAGGAAACCCTTTTGGCGACATGTCATTGCGAGCACCTGAAAGGTGCGTGGCAATCTGTCTTACTAATGAGGCCATAATTGAGAAGACATAATTATACTGCTCCGGCAAATCCCCATCCCCTTCCTAACCTCCCCCTTGAAGGGGGAGGAACATAAGGATTTCCCTCCCCCTCAGGGGGAGGGGAAGGGTGGGGGTGGGGTTAATCAGACGTCTATTCAATTATGGACCGATTAATAAGAAAGGGAGACTGCTTCGTTTCACTCGCAGAGACACTTTCCTAAATCGGGATTTGGGTTAATAGACGAATTTGACAAACCAACGTTTTGCTGATAAAAGTGTAAGTTGGTCAGGTTCTCCCGGAGAGGGTAGAGGAAAGCGAATGACCCTGAAGAATTACATCACAACCGGAGAGGTTGCGAAGCTGTTAAACATCTCGCGGTCAACGGTAACGCGGAAGTTCGACACCGGAGACCTTCAAGGCAAGAAGAACCCCATTACCGGCGAGCGACTGATTAGCCGTAAAAGCCTCATGGCATTTTTGCAGAAATATAACCTTCCTCTCGACATCCTGACCCTCCAAAAGAAGCGCGTCTTGCTCGGCGTTTCAGACAAGCGGATAGCCACCCTGGTTGAGAAGATCTTTTCCCAAGACGAACGGATCAAGGTGGATCGGGTTGCCTTGGGAAGTGACATTCTGATGAAATGTTCGAAGGAGCCCCCTGCCCTGCTGGTGATCGGCGAAGAACTTCCCGATATTTCCGGTGGGGAGGTGATCAAGTCGCTTCGGAGAATGAAAGAGCTGGAAGATCTCAAAATTTTCTGTTGCTCGCGAACCCTCAAAACGAACCGATGTCTTGATTGGGGAGCAGATGAGGCGCTGCCTAAAACAACTCCCAACCAGGATGACCTCGCCAATAAGCTCTATTCCCTTTTGGATCTTCCACTAAAAGTCCCTGAGGTGAATGAACCTTTCGAACACCAAAGGCGTCACCCCCGCGTCGGGGTGAATCTTCCAGCCCGGATTCAGGTTTACCGTCTGAGCGCCCCCCGTCTACGTGACCTCGGATGGGCCACGGTGGAGAATATCAGCTGCGGAGGGGCATACCTTTCGCAGCTTCGTCTTGAGAAGGGGTATATTCCTGCCGAGCCTTTTAGGTTTTTACTGGAGGTGAACCAATCGCCCTTAGAGAATTGGCGGGCTCACTGTAAGGTCGTTCGACTGGAGTCTAACGGGTCATTGGCGGCAGGTGTCCAATTCTTGAGGCTGTCCCAGGCCGGCTTAAAGGTGATCGAAACCGTTACACAAGCGTAAAACCGACCCCCCGAGAACCCCGGATAAATCGATCCTTGCCTCTTACAACAAAAACTTTTCTCACATGATTCTCAGGAATCTCATCAACCCCTCGGCATGAGAAAAGAGGACAGCCATCTCTCTAGCAGGTTGCTGAAAAACGCCCATCTGCGGCGTTTCCTTCATCCCCGCCCTGTTAGACGAAGATGGTTAACTTTTAGAAAGAAGCGCTACATATTATGGGACCTGATAAACGCAATACTCAACCATGGTATTATCTAACAGGGCAAGTCGTTGCGGCGTACACCCAAGTACGCCTCACTCCTCAGGATTTCAGGGGCCTTCCATCTGGGCATTTTTGAGCAACCTGGGGAAAATGATTTTTTCAGCAAACTGCTAGTGTACTGCGTCAAAAGTCCTTTTACTTTGATTGTCATTCCGGACTTGATTAAGCCTGCCCCGTACTTGATACGGGGAAATCCAGTCTTTTCAACCTGGATTCCCGCTCCCCGCCTTCGCGAGGACAAGTTTCGCGGGAATGACAGCTCTCAGATCATTGTAAAGCCGTTATTGAAAGATCACACTGGAATAATTACGAATCGCTTGCTCTACCACTGAGCTACGCCGGCCTCATGCTACGATCAATGTTTACCATTTTTCGGGGTAAGCATCAAATTCAAATAGGTCCTTGATCCGTAGATCCGGACTGTGGTAACGTTTCTGCAATATGAAAAAGGAAGACAACAGAAAAACCGCATTAACCAAGAAAGACATCTCCGACACCTTCAATGAAATCGTTGGAAAAGTGATCGAACCTCGATTCGACCAGATCGAATCCTATATCCGGAAACAGATCGAACCCCGATTCGACCGAATCGAATCCTATATCCAAGGAAAAATCGAACCCCGATTTGATCAGATCGAATCTTATATCCAAAAACAGATCGAACCCCGATTCGACAAGATAGACAAGAAGCTTGAAGAGAATGAAAATAAATTCAATGATCTTTTAAATCACTTTGACCAAATCTATAACCGGCTGGACCGTCTTGAGACAGAGTATTTCACTATTACTGCTGGCCTACAGAGGGTTGAGAAACAATTAGTCGGCATTGAAGAGAAATTGGATAAGGAAATTGCCATCAGGGAACGTTTGGAGAGGGAGATATCTGACCTAAAACAGCGCGTCGTAGTGCTTCAAAGGAAAATAGACGAAATTGAAATTCGTCTTAAAACCATTTCATAATGACCTCTTCACTCTTAATGGGTCAAATAAAAAAGAGCCTTTTCGTTGAAACGCATTCTTCTGTCCATCCTCATCACCGTTGGAATCATCGTCGTTCTTCTTCTCCAAATCTCTCTTAAAGGCCTCTATACGCTCTTAACCACCATCGACCCCCTTTGGGCCGCTCTCGGATCAATCGCTTATCTCCTCGCCACTCTGTTCCGGACGCTTCGTTTCAAATGGTTGATTCATTCAAAGGCTATCCCTTTCTCAGACCTTTTCAGGATTACAACATTCTATCATTTATCGCTCATGGTTCTTCCCTCCAAATTGGGAGAACTCTCCTACCCCTATCTTTTAAACAAAAACAGCGGGATGAACGTGACCGAGGGATTGGCATCGTTAATCGTCTCGAGGGTCTATGATTTCGTCATCATTCTGATGGTCCTGTTGTTTGTTTCTATTGGGTTTCAAAGTCTTTTTAAGGTGAACTCTACTCTTCTCGTCTTGCTCGCCACTTTGCTGATCGGTTTTTTGGCCTTGGGTCTTTTCTACATGAGTAGCTTCTTAAGGGGGCTTTCAAATGGCCTGGGAAGGATATCCCATTGGACAGGTTCAAGAAATGCGAAATTCGTTCTATGGATCCAAAAGAAAATGAGTGACATGGCAGAAGATTTTTACGCCATCAAGAGCCGTCATACTCATTTTCCTGTCAGTTTGATAAGCTTGGCTTCGTGGGTCATGATCTTCTGCACCTTCTATGCCTATATGAGAGGATTTGGCGTCGAAATCCCTTTCACAAGAATGATTTTTGGCTCTACCGTCGGCGTCGTTGCTAATGCATTACCCGTCAGCGGAATTGGGAATTGGGGAACCCTGGAGGCAGGATGGGCGGCCGGATTTCTCATGGTCGGGCTCTCCAAAGAGAAAGCAATCGCCACGGGCTTCGGAGTTCATATCATCATTTTCATCGTCTGCGCCATCATCAGCTTTTTCTGCTGGGTCACTTCCAAAAAACAAAAAAACCCTTCTCCGGCCGCTCCATAGAAGTCAGATGGGAGAAGGGTTTTAATCCAAAGGATCACCAGAGGTTAAGGATTTTCATTAAGCCTTCTGGCTTACATTTCGCTTCGAGGCCTTCAAAGGGTTCAATTTGAAGGTGTCTTCTTTGATTTCTTTCTTGACGTGAGTGGCAAAATTGCACGGACCTTTTGCCCATTTAACGGAGGGCTCACAATAGGTCTTGCAATAGGAACCTACTTCATAAGTAGCCACTCGATCACAGCCTTTGCAGGACTCCACGATGGGATAACATCTCCCACCGTTATAGGAACAGCCTGTCTTCTTCATGAAGATACATTCTGCTCCCACTTTGACAGTTTGACAAACCATGGCGATCTACCTCCCTTTCAATGATTTTATTTTCTTCCAAATTAACTGAAATAACTCAAGTTTGCTCTTTCCAAAATGGGCACAAAAAAAAGAGCTACCAGCTTTCGGTAACTCGATTTGGTCTCCAAAATAACGAGATACCTTGAAATAATTAGATAATTTGCCTCCGTTGTATAGCTAAGTTGTATAAAATAAAAAGCCTCCCCTTACCGCTCAAAAATCTATCTTATTAATTTAAAACAGTCCTCTGGTTTTGTCAAGACTTTTTTGGTCAGAAAAAATCTTGACAGGTTTTGGAAACTTGGTTATTCGTCAATTGGCAGCCGATGAGACCCGGTCTCTCGAAGAAAATTAGAAAATTCAGGTTCCTATGCGCCTTCACCATCCATGCATCATTATTAAACTGACCGCAACCATTATTTTTCTGCTCCTCATTCCCTTTGGATATGCTCCTCAGGGTCTCCTCGCCTCACCTCGACTTCCCAACGTTACCCCGGAGATGGAAAGGCCTGGATTTTGGATTAAAAAGATTAAGAATCCGACAACTCTATTATTGACCCCTGAGAAGATTCACAACATGAACGAAGAAAACCTAAAGAGACAGGACCTTCGCCTTTCCAGAATAAAAGACCTGAAGGAAAACTGGACAAGGGAGGAAATCCTTTCTCTTCTAAAAGAGGATTGGGAAGATTTTGGAAGAACCGAAGAGGTTCGATATGGCAAAAACGGGTCCCCCCTTGGGGAAGTTTTTTGGAATAAGTTAAGAGACAGCATCAACCAGGAGTCCGTGCAAGAAAACAGCCGGATGTTGTTTGCGCTCATCGTCAAACAGACGGATATCCGCGTCTTTCCCACAGATGAGCCGTCTATGAGCCACGCCTAACGATTATGAGTTCGATCGTTTTCAACACTCCTCCATCTCTCCGGGATCTCCGGTCGGAATCTATCACTTCAGTCAAGACAAAAAGTGGGCCTATGTCCAGACCCCGTTTATCCGCGGATGGATACACACACACGATCTGGCTATCGCCAAAGAGAAAGTTGAGGTAGCGGATTATGAAGAGGCCAAAGACCGATTGGTGGTCACAGGAAATTTTGTGCCTGTCTTCGGCGATCCCTCTCTTCGGCAGCCAGTTTTCACTGCCCAGATGGGGGATTCCTTCCCTCTCCTCAGTCCCCTCGGCGGAAGCAAAGACACCCGGGCATTCTACGTCATCCATCTTCCCTCGAGAGAAGATCGCGGATCATTGAGCATTCGGAAAGGATACCTCCGGGCAGAAGAAGATGTTCATCAAGGTTTTCTTCCCTATCATCAAGAAAATGTTGCCCGTCAGGCCTTTAAAATGCTCCGTCACCCCTATGGTTGGGGAGACACGCTCGGCGGCAGGGACTGTTCCCGTTTCATCATGGACCTCTTCAGAACCTTCGGTATCCTGATGCCACGAAATTCAAAAGAACAGGCAATGGTTGGAGTGGATCCGGGTTCGTTAGAGGGAAAGCCCGTCAAAGAAAAACAGAAACTCTTGGATCAATCGATCCCTCTGGCGACGACCGTCCGGCTTCCCGGTCACATCATGCTCTATCTCGGCAAGGATAAAGGGAAGCATTATGTGATCCATAGTATCTGGGGCGTCCAGAAATCAGGAAAGGCTAGTCCGTCGCTACAAAAAATTGGAAAGGCAGTCGTTTCTGATCTGAGCTTAGGGGAAAAAGGACCCAACGGATCGTTATTGGATCGTATGACCGAACTCCGAATCATCGGGCCAAGTCCCGAAATTTATAAAAAACAAACTCATAAGACATCCGAAGATAGATGATCGAATGGACAGAACGATCCATTGGCCATAAAAAAAGTGAGGCGTCTGAAAGATTACGACGACACTTTTTATTTGAGGCAGTCCGGGATCGTCCTCGGATTGAAGTTTAAATGGTGGAAAAACGAAACAAGGTGTTTGTGACAGGAGGGACCGGCTTTATTGGAACAAAACTGGTGGCCGAACTGGTCCGGAAAGGGCACATCGTTCATGTCTTGAGGCGGCCGACCAGTCATACAGAGGAACTGGAGCATGAAAGAATTCACCTTTTTACAGGTGACCTGATGAATAGCGAATCCATCAGAAAAGCGATGGAGGGGTGCGCCCAAGTTTATCATCTGGCTGCCTATGCAAAGAACTGGGCCAAAGATTCGAAAACTTTCTACCAGAGCAACGTAGAAGGACTCTGTAATGTCTGGGAAATGGCGAAGGTCCTGGGCATGGAGCGAGTGGTGTTTACTTCCTCCATTGTGACCTGTGGACCCACAGAGTCTAGGGTGGTGGGGAATGAAGAAAGACAATGTTCCATGCCAAACTGTTTCACGGACTATCAGGCCACGAAGATCCTGGGTGAACAACACGCCTGCCGATATGCGGATCAAGGGCTCTCTTTAATCACCGTTATTCCGACACGCGTTTATGGCCCAGGAAAAATGAATGAGGGAAACGCTGTCACGAGGATGATCGATCTCTATGACCGGGGTAAATTTCCTTTTCTCATCAATCACGGAATCAATGTTGGAAACTATGTCTTTGTGGATAATGTCGTCCAGGGACTCATCCTCGCAATGGAAAAGGGCAAAGTGGGTGAACGTTATATTCTCGGTGGAGAAAACATTCCTCTCAGACAAATTTTCGAACTGATTGATGAATTAAGCGGAGGAAAACATTTCCAAATCAACATCCCCATGGGGCTCGCCATGTTTTACTCCCGACTGGAACAGAAAAAAGCGGAGTGCGTTTGGCCTCTATCCCCTCATTACGCCCGGCTGGGTAGAAACTTTTCTCCAGGACTGGGCCTATTCAAGTGCAAAAGCGGAGAAGCAACTGGGTTACAAAATCACTCCACTCAGAGAGGGGATACGAACCACCTTGGCATGGCTGCATCAACTCAGGAACAAAGCCGCATGAATCGACTCAAATCTCTCATCTGCCCCGATGGGTTCTTCAGCAGGGAAAATAAGAAATCGACCGTCATCCTGCTGAGCGCGCCGATTATTCTGACAACCTTTCGGTATTTTGGAATGAAAAATTTTTATCTGAATCATCTTGCGCGGACATTTGTTCTCTTTGAAAATAGTGAACTGACTTCCGCCCTCTATGCCTTCTTCTCTTCTTTCATTCTTCTGGGATGGATCCCTGCGCTGATTATAAAATTCGTTTTCCATGAACCTCTATCGGCCTACGGTGTACAAATCGGAGACATCCGATTTGGAATAAAGTCTTTCTTATTTCTCGCTCCGGTGATGATCGCCCTGACCCATCTCTCTTCACGAACGGAGCCCTTTCTGCTCGAATACCCTCTCTACAAAGGCGCAAGCAGTTCTCTGTGGATGTTCTCTTTCTACTCTCTTTCTTACCTGATGTTCTATCTGGGATGGGAATTTTTCTTCCGCGGTTATATGCAGTTTGGATTACAGGGGAAGTTTGGAGGCTGGAATGCCATTCTCGTCCAAACGCTTGCCTCTTGCCTCTTGCATATCGGCAAACCCCCTGCTGAGATTTACGGCTCTATCCTCGGGGGAGTCGTTTGGGGCATGATGGCCTGGGGGGGTCATTCGCTCCTCTTTATTATTTTACTGCATTGGCTCTTGGGTGTTTCTCTTGATGTCTTTATATCCTATTTTTAAAGGTAGACCATGGGATAAGCCCATGACCCTCATTCTATCAGAGGTCCCTTCTTAGGAGCTTCCATCGATGAACATCATTCTCTTCTTGAAGGGAGTCGTTGTCGGCTTATCCATGGCAGTTCCTGTGGGTCCCATCGGCATCCTGTGCATACGCCGCACCCTGTTGGAGGGACGTCTCTCCGGCTTCGTTTCTGCTCTGGGTTTGGCCACGGCCGATGTGGTCTTCGGGTGTATCGCCGGGTTTGGCCTTACTTTTATTTCGGACTTTTTAATCAGCCAGCAGGTCTGGATTCGCCTCATCGGCGGCTTATTTCTCTGCACGATCGGCCTCAAAGTCTTATTGACTAAATTTGTGGAGCGGGAAGCACCTTCTCGGGGAAAGGGTTACTGGGCGCCTATACCTCCATGTTCTTCCTCACATTGACCTACCCCATGACCATCCTCATCCTTTTGGGGGTCTTCGCAGGGCTGGGAATAGGAAATACCAAAGGCAACTATGTCGCTATTGCCGCATTGGTGTTCGGGGTTTTCATAGGTTCCATTCTATGGTGGGCTATCCTGAGCATCTTCATAGGCTCATTGCGTGATAGATTTAGAACTCAGAATTGGCAATGGGTCAATAAAATTTCTGGGAGTCTCATTGCCGGATTTGGTTTAGCGGTACTTTTAAGTCTTATCCTCTGAGAGGGAAATTAACCCTGTCAGAAAGTCTTCTACCCCAATTGAGTGAAAAAAATTCCTTCAATGAAATATTTCCCTGATGGTTGCGTCATTTTAGGGAGTTTTACGGCTCATTTTAAAATCCCCCTCAATCCCCCTTTTCCAAAGGGGGATGATAATGGGTTCTCCCCTTTAGCAAAGGGGAGTTAGAGGGGATTTTCCAAAAATTATGGCTCAATTGGGGTTCTACTTTCTAACGGGGCTTGACAATTGACTGGAAATATATAGAATTTTTACGATTTATACAGGGGAAAAGTGATTTGAAAGCTCTGGTGACAGGAGGAACGGGATTTATTGGAAGCCATCTCGCCGAAGCACTTCTTCAACGAGGAGTCCAGGTCCGCTGCCTCGTGCGAAAAGGGAGCGATTTAAAGTGGCTTAAAGGCCTACCCATCGAGATCATCTCTGGGGATTGCAGTGATAAGGCCTCTTTGAGGGAGGCTGTGAAAGATATCGATAAGATATTTCATCTTGCAGGCATCACCAAGGCGGTGAAGGAAAAAACATACTTTGAGGTGAATGCCTTCGGGACAGAGAACTTGATTAACGCCTGTCTTGAGAATAACCCTCATGTCCAGAAGTTCATCTATCTTTCGAGTCAGGCCGCCGCAGGCCCGTGTCGGAATGGTAATAAAAAGAGGGAGTCCGATCGGTGTGAACCCATATCCGCCTATGGTCAGAGTAAACGGATGGGAGAAGAGCTGGCCCTTGTCCATGCCCATAAAATTCCTCTCGTCATTTTACGGCCACCCGGGGTGTATGGGCCAAGGGATAAGGATTTCTATACCTTGTTCAAATGGGTCTCCAAAAGGATCAAACCCTACTTCAGAGGGAAAGTCAGTCTCTGTTATGTTCAAGATGTCGTCCAAGCCATTCTATTGGCCGCTGAGTCCCAGACGAAAAGCGGCGAAATATTTTTTCTTTCGGACGGGACGGATTATCTGATGAGAGAAATCGGTGATGTCTTTGCCCGGGCGATGGGGGTCACCCCTCTCTCCATTCCTATTCCCAGATGGCTCCTATTCGGAATCGCCTCCCTCTCGGAGGTTCTCTCCATACTCTCCAGGAAGCCCTCGCTCATCAGCAAAGGGATGGCGGAACAGATGGTTCAGAAAGATTGGACTTGTGACATCACAAAGGCCAAAACCATGCTGGGCTTTCAACCCCAAGTTCAGCTTTCACAAGGGGCCCAATTAACCTACCAGTGGTACAAGGATCAAAAATGGTTATAGGAGATATTGAATGGGTGAGAGGGCGAGGTTGAACGGGCGGCCGAACGTCAATTCATAAAATGCGTTCGTATTCATCGGAGCTGATTTGATGGAAACCATCGCGATGACAAGGCAAGAACTTCAGATTGAAGAAGTAAAAAATCAACAAGACCTCATGACCTTCATCCGGTTCCCCTGGGAGATTTACAAGGGGGATCGATACTGGGTCCCTCCTCTCATCAAAGACCAGCTTCTGAAATTCAGCCCAACCCATCCCTTCCGCTCTCATTCGGAGATGATTCTTTTTCTCGCTTACCGGGGAGGAAAGATTGCAGGGAGAATTGCAGGAATCATCGACCACAACTACATTGAGTTTCACCAGGAGAAAGTCGGTTTCTTCGGATTCTTCGAATCCATTCCTGATGCGGCGGTGGCAGGAACTCTCCTTTCAAGGGTTGCCGATTGGCTGAAAGGGCATGGAATGGAAAAGATGGCCGGGCCGATGAATCCCTCCACCAACGACGAATGCGGTGTGCTCATCGAGGGATTCGATGCTTCCCCTTGCCTGATGATGCCTTACACCCCTCCCACTTACCCTTCTTTGCTGGAGGGTTTTGGATTGAGGAAGAGGATGGACCTCTACGCCCTCTTCCTGGAAGAATCGTCTTTCCATCTCGACCGTCTGGACCGCATCACCGACAGGTTGAGAAAAAGAGAACCTCGGCTTCATGTCCGGCCCATCAATCTCCGTCGCTTTGATGAGGAGCTAAAGATCGTCAAGGAAATCTACAACCAGGCCTGGAGTAAAAATTGGGGATTTGTTCCAATGACGGATGAAGAGATTAACCTTGTGGCAAAAGAGCTCAAGCCCCTTGTCGTTTCTGATTTGATCCTCTTTGCCTACTGGGAAGAAGAACCTGTCGGTTTTTCGGTCTCTCTTCCGGATTATAATGAGGTCCTCAAACACCTGAATGGAAAGATCGGGCTCCTGGGTGCGCTCAAGTTCCTTTACTATTCAAAAAAAATTCACAAGATTCGAGTGATGCTCCTGGGTGTCAAACATGCCTTTCAAAAGAAAGGGATAGAGGGACTCCTCTACATTGAGACCTTCAGAAATGGAACCAGAAAGGGTTACCACTGTGCCGAATGCTCATGGATTCTCGAAGAAAACGTCCTGATGCAACACGGGATCGAAGCCATGGGGGGAAAACGCTATAAAACCTACCGGGTTTATGAAATGCCTATTTAGAGTCTGTTTATAAATTGCCGCCTCAATCAGAATTGTCATTCCGGCGAAAGCCGGAATCCAGTCCTTTCAAGACCTTCTGGATGCCGGATCAAGTCCGGCATGACGGAAATGGCCGTTTATGGACAGACTCTATTTAATAGATTATGGGATGGGGGATTGGGGAATGGCGAATTGAGGGATTTTCAATTCCTTAATTCCAAAATCCCTGAATTCCTCAATCTTTGATTTGAACGGTCCACCATCGGTGGAGGAGAGGGCCAAAGATCATACACAGGACGGCCAATGTTATTCCGGCCAAAAGATCGATCACATAATGGTATCTCAGGTAGAGGGTGGAGAGAATGAGAGCGCAGACGATGGGCAAAAAGAGATAGAAGAGGAGCTTTTCATAGCGATGGGCCAGGTATAAGACGATGAGGACGATCTGGGTGTGGCCGCTGGGCATGCAATCCCGCTTATTGTGTTCCAAGGCGTTCAACGTATCTCTGACAAAATCGGTGATAAAGCTTCCTTCAAGGGGGACGGAGTAAAGATGAGTCATCGCATAGCGAGGCCCGACGGCAGGGAAGAGGATATAGCCGATAAATGAGACATAGTATCCGAAAGCCAGGACAAAAATCGACCGATCCAAATCCGCCGTGCGACCCTTCAAATAAAGGACGACAGTTAAGACGACCGGGAAGAAATAATAGCTGAGGTAAGCTAAAGACAGGATATCTGTAAGCCAAGGGACGATCCATTGCTCCATCCACAGCGTCGGTTGGACTCCGAAAATGGAAAAATCGATTTGGATCAACCGGGGGTCGACATCCGGTTGGAGATGCTGGATCAAATCGCCGAGGGACTCATAGATGACGATCACAAAGAGGATGGGAGAAAAATAATGGAAGAAGGGTCCCGCCTTTCCCATCGCTTTCCGATCCCACGATAATTTCAGGACAAAGAGAAGACCTATTAGAATGGCGTAACGAAGGAGCAAAGAATGCCAGAGTGGGATTCGGCCGTGGAAGACGAGCGTCAAAATGACCAAACCGATCAGGAAAAAAAAGGTCAACCCTTGAGTAGGAGCGATTCTTTTCATGGGTGAGAAGTTTATATATATTATAAAGGAAGAAAAATCAAGGATGACGAGTTGTGAGTTATGAGTTATGAATTATGAATCAAGAGTTCGATGGTAAAGACTGTGAATAGGAACCTATCTTGGAGGAATGGAAATGCGATATTCCCGATATTTGCTGCCGACATTGAAAGAGGTCCCTTCTGAAGCAGAGGTCCCCAGCCACCAACTGATGCTTCGGGCGGGGATGATCCGGAAACTGGCCTCCGGTATCTATTCCTATTTACCTTTTGGCCTTCGATCCATTCGAAAAGTGGAGACCATCATCCGTGAGGAGATGAACCGAGCGGGCGCCGTTGAGGTCCTTCTCCCCTTTGTTCAACCTGCGGAGCTCTGGCAGGAGAGCCATCGATGGGAAGAATATGGAAGCGAGCTGGCAAGGCTGAAAGACCGCCACAACAGAGATTGTTGTCTGGGGCCCACCCACGAGGAGGTCATCACGGATATTGCCCGAAAAGAAATTCGATCGTATCGCCAGATGCCGCTCAATTTCTATCAGATCCAAACCAAGTTCCGGGATGAGATTCGGCCCCGCTTCGGCGTCATGCGTGCTCGCGAATTCATTATGAAAGATGCCTATAGCTTCGATGTCGATGAAAAGGGAGTGGACGAAAGTTACCAAAAAATGATCGATGCCTATACGCGCATCTTCACCCGATGTGGCTTAAAATTCAGAGCGGTGGAGGCGGAGACCGGTCTGATCGGAGGATCATTCTCTCATGAATTTATGGTTCTCGCGGAAACAGGAGAGGAAACCATTGTCAGCTGTACGCGCTGCTCTTATGCGGCCAATATCGAAAAAGCGGAATTCCGGAGACAGGGGAAAAGGGGGCAAACTCAGGATCAAGGACTTCAAAAGCCTGTCCAGAAGGTATTGACACCCGAGAAGCGGACCGTAGAAGAAGTCACACAGTTTCTCAATGTCTCACCCAAGGATTTGGTAAAAACCCTCATTTTCGAAAGCGATAAAGGATGTGTGGCGGCTCTGGTCCGCGGAGACCATGAGATCAGCGAGAAGAAGTTGAAAGCTGTATGGGGTTCAGAAGCCATTCAATTAGCCGGCGAAGAAAAGGTCGCGGAGATCACCCGTGCTCCCAAAGGTTTCGCAGGGCCCCTCGGTCTCTCCGTCCCTATTCTCGCCGACCTGGATATCCAGGAGATGATCAACTTCGTCACTGGAGCCAATGAAAAGGATGCCCACCTCACCCATGTGAATAGGGACCGGGATTTTCAAGTCTCTCAATTTGTGGACATCCGAAAATTCGCTCCTGGAGACCGGTGTCCTCTTTGCGGGGAAGAGACCCGGACGGACAAGGGAATTGAAGTCGGTCATACCTTTAAGCTGGGAACCAAGTACAGTAAAGTCATGGGGGCCACTTTCTTGGACGATCAAGGGAAGGAAAAGGAGATCGTCATGGGATGCTACGGGATTGGCGTGGGAAGGACGGTGGCAGCCGCCATCGAACAGTCCTATGACCAAAATGGAATCATCTTCCCCATGCCCATCGCTCCCTTCCAGGTCCTCATCCTCCCGATCAATATCAACACGGACTTCCTGAGGGAAACCGCTGAGCAACTCTATCAAACCCTTTCTGAGATGGGCATCGAAGTCTTATTCGACGATCGCGAAGAAACCCCGGGAGTTAAATTCAAAGATGCGGACCTCATCGGAATTCCACTGAGGGTGACTTTGGGAGAAAAGAATTTGAAGAAAGGCTTGGTGGAAATCAAAAAGAGGAGGACCGGCGAGGTCTTCCTGGTGAAGAAAGAGGAAGCCCTATCGAAAATCAAAGAGATGATCGATCACGAGATGGGAAACCTTAACGTTGCATAAAGATCGAGAACAGACTCGGCGGGGCGCCCCTCACCCTTCCCCTCTCCCCACCGGGGAGAGGGCGGGGTGAGGGGGAATCATCCGCTTGACAAGGCTTTGGAAGTGGTCTCCGGCGAGTCTGATGAATGCCATTGTGAAGGAAACTAAATGGAATTGACTCCCCGGGAAGAAATTCAAACGAGGGTCGAACGTCTTCAGTCCTATCTAAAAAGAGAGAAGGTTGAATCTTGCCTGATCCTTCAAAATGTCGATCTCTATTACTTCTCCGGAACCATCCAACGATCTTACCTTTTTATCCCCGGTGAAGGGGACTCCCTTCTCATGGTTCAAAAAGACTTTGATCGAGCCCGAAAGGAATCTCCCCTAAGAAACATTATTCCTATTGAACGGCCTAAAGCCATTTCCTCCATTCTCAAAAAAGAAGGAGGGTTGAAGCGAGTCGGCCTCGAGTGCGACGTCCTTCCGGTGAACCAGCTCAGGCAACTGGAGAAGATGTTCCCTCATTCGGAGTTTGTGGACATCTCAAAGGCAATCAAACAGGTGAGGATGATTAAATCCCCATACGAAATTGACCAATTGAGACGTTCCGCGAAAATTCTTGACGAAGTGTTCGAATATGCGAAGAGAGTCCTCAGACCCGGGATGACCGAAATCGAGGCGGAATCTCATTTGATTGAATTGGGAAGGCTTCGAGGCCATCAAGGACTGACCCGGATGAGGGCCTGGAACCAGGATATGGTCAATGCCTGTGTGTTATCGGGGAACTCAGGCAGTGTGCTCACTCACCTGGATGTCTCGGTCATCGGTCCAGGAATTTCCCCTGCCTTTCCCCAGGGGTCCAGCTTCAATCCGATGGGAAGAGATGTGCCCATCCAAATTGATTTCAGCATCGCCTACAATGGTTACATTACAGATGGAGCAAGGACCTATGTGATTGGAACCCTCCCCCGAAAACTTGAAGAAGCTTATGGCGTCGCCTTGGAGATTCGAAATGAAATGGAAAAAACGGCAAAACCCGGAGTTCCTTGTTCTCAGCTTTACCATCTCTCCTCACAAATGGTTAAAGAGAGAGGATTGGAAGATTACTTCATTGGAACGAAAAAGAACCAAGCTCCTTTCGTTGGACACGGAATCGGTTTAGAAATCGACGAACTTCCCCTTCTCGCCAGGGGGTTTTCTCAACCTTTAGAGATCGGAATGGTCTTTGCCTTTGAACCCAAGTTTATCTTTCCGGAGATAGGCGCCGTGGCTCTGGAAGATGATTATGCGGTGACCGAAGATGGCGTGGAAAAGCTTACTTATGCGGATGATAAAATCATCGTGATTCGTGAATCGTGACTTTCTATCCCTTCAGTTTCCCTTCTAACGACAGGCCGAATCTTTCTTCAATCGTCCGATTGAACCTGGGTCGATAGATCAATTCAAATGTCTCTTCTTTTCCGGGGAAGAGGCTGCACGCTGCCCGCTTCACATTCTCCACAATCTCGTGCGCCTCTTGGAGAAACAGGTCATCCTGTTGGATCGACAAGATAGAAAAATCAACCAGGAACCGGAGATAGCGGATCTTCCGGTTCTCTTCCCTGACTTCTCTTTGTTCTATCTCCGCCTTCATGTAAAATTTACCTTCTTCTTTTCTTATACCAAACGGATAACTCTCTGTAAACCCCGTTAGAAAGTCTTCTCCCTTCTAACGGGAAGGCCCACACGGAGCATTAAACCCCGTGTTCGCCCCGTTTAGAGATAAATCTCTAACGGGGTTCGCTGAAAAAGAATAGTTTTCATCCCCGCTGCATGCAGCGCGACTTTCTAACGGGGTAAAGATTCCCCTGTCAAAATGAAAGGAATTTGGCCTGGGATTGTATAAATTATTTATTGACAGTACCCCGAGAACATTTATATGATAAGGGAAAAAGTTGAGGAATATCGACTGATGGCCGGCGATCCTAAAGACAAAATCATCTTCGCCCTTGATGTTGACCACTTCACAGAGGCCCAACGTTGGGTCAAGCTCTTAAAAGATCATGTGGGGATATTCAAGGTAGGGAAGCAACTCTTCACTCATGCCGGACCAAAGGTTATTGATATGATCCGTCAGAAGGGCCAAAAGGTTTTTCTCGACCTCAAATACCACGATATTCCCAATACCGTGGCTAAGGCAGGCGAGGAAGCCACCAAACTGAATGTGGCCATGTTCAACCTCCACGCCCTGGGGGGTTTTGAAATGATGAAAAAGACCGTAGACGCCTCCAGGGCAACGGCTAAAAGTCTTGGGACTCCAAGACCTTTGATTCTGGCCGTCACCATCCTGACGAGCATGGATGAAGGCGCCTTGAAAGAAGTAGGGGTTCAAGGTTCGATCTTGGAAGAAGTAGGCCGTCTTGCTTCCCTGGCTTCTAAGGCGGGAATAGATGGAGTCATCGCTTCCCCGCAAGAAATTGGCACGATTCGGGAGCGATGCGGGGAAAAATTTCTCATTGTCACGCCAGGCATCCGCGCTCCTTCGGACAAGAAAGATGACCAGAAGAGAACCCTCACCCCGAAAGAAGCAATCTCCGCAGGGGCCAACTATCTTGTCATCGGTCGACCCATCAAAGAGGCGAAAGACCCCATCGAAGCAGTTCAAAAAATTATCGAGGACATCTCATAATATGTCCCCTCACCCCATCCCTCTCCCCGATGGGGAGAGGGGAGGATGAGGGGACATGGCCCAGATTATTTACGGAATTCATCCTGTCCAGGAGGCATTAAAGTCGTCTCATCTCCAGATTGAAAAGATTTTGATCGGCACTCAAACCCTTCATCCAACCCTCCAATCGATCCTCGATTTGGCAAATAAGAGGAAAATCCCCGTGACGTTTACCACCAAGGAATCCCTCGAACGAATGACAAAGGGTGGCGTTCATCAGAATGTGGCAGGTCTTGTCAAAGAAACTCCCTACGCGGATCTGGGTGAAATTCTCTCCCTTTGGAAAAAGGAAGGAACCCACGCGCTCTTTCTCATCCTTGACGGGATCCAGGATCCGCAAAACCTTGGATCCCTCATTCGGACGGCTCTGGGATGTGGCGCCCATGGGATCATCATTCCGAAAGATAGGTCTGTCGGAATCACTTCGGTCGTGATCAAGGCTTCTGCGGGAGCGGCTGCCCATTTGCCCATTGCCAGAGTAGTCAATATTGCTGCCACGATCGATCTCTTAAAAAAAGAAGACATTTGGGTCTATGGTGCGTCAGGGGAGGCGAAGGATTTGATTTACCAACTCGATCTCAACATCGATCTGGCCATTGTGGTCGGTGCGGAAGGAAAAGGAATGAGACCCTTGGTGAAGAAAAAGTGTGATAGACTCTTCTCGATTCCGATGAAAGGTCCCCTCTCCTCTTTCAATGCTTCGGTATCCGGGGGAATGATCCTTTACGAAATCATGCGGCAACGTTCTCTTCATAATAATCCCCCCTCACCCCCACCCTCTCCCGCCAGGGGAGAGGGACTGGGAGGGGTTGATAAACCTGTTTTTTAGACAATGGATTGGAACAATGATCACTATTGAGAGGCCCGGTCAGGAAAATTTAAAGATTGAATTTATCCTCATCGACTTCGAGGGAACCCTTGCCTCAGATCGTCGGGTTCACCCCAAGGCAAAGGATAAGATCAACCTACTTTCCAAGCGAGCCAAAATCTACATCCTGGCAAAGGATGAAAAAGAACGCGTTGAAGAGGTTCTGAAAAAAGTCCAAGCCGAGATCCTCTATTTAACGGAGGGAGAATCTTCCCAAAAGAAATTGGACTTATTGCGCCAGTTGGGAGCGACCGGGACGGTTGCCATTGGAAATGGAGTAGATGACGGACCCATGATTGGGGAGGCGGGTTTGGGCGTCTGTGTCCTCGGTAAGGAAGGGGCTTCTTCAGAGGCCTTGAAGAATGCCGATGTCGTATTTACGGACATTCTGGATGCCCTCGATTTTTTGTTGAAACCCCTGCGCCAAAAAGCCACCCTTGGCAAATAATCAATGCAAAATGCAAAGTTACCATTGAAAAATTATCAATTTTTGAAAAATCTGTTCTTGCAATTGCTAATTGCTAATTTTGCATTGATCATTTTACAATGATTTCTTAAAACGATGTTTCCTTACTATTTTATTCGATTCACTGGCCCTCTGCTTCTCATCCTGGTCGGATTAAAAATCCTTTCCGGTTATTCCTTAGTGGGAAGGATTCAAGCCTCCTGGCTTTCAAATCTCCATATCCATAAAACCCTAGACCTCCTCCTACTCTTTGTTTTCATCTTTCACGCCCTCTATGGACTTCGACTTTTTCTGATCGATTTGGGGATGGTGAAACAGGAAAAGGTTTTATTCTGGGCGTTCACCGTCGTAAGCGCCGGATTATTTGCCTTGTCTTATGTTTTTTTGTTCTAAGAATTCATTAACCCCCCCTACTCCCCCCTTAATCTAAGGGGGGATGAATAGATTGGCGTCCTACAGGATCGATGTGGGGATGGAAAGAGGGTAAGGGGAGTTATGAAATTCTTACGAAATGATCCGACCTTAAAACAACGGCGACGGAGGTTGAGGCGTAATCAGACGGATTCGGAAAGGGCTTTGTGGGCGAAGGTGCGTAATAAACAATTTTTCGGAGTAAATGCCCCGCAGCAGAGCTGCGGGGCATTAAGATTCAAAACCTATTTCCATGTCGTCATTCCTGCGCAAGCAGGAATCCAGTTTATGTTGGTCCCCTGTTTTCCAAGGAACAAGCCTGGATTCCCACTTTCGTGGGAATGACAGATGAGGTAACCCTGTACCAAGCTACATGGAATTATCAATTTAAAACTCTAAAACATTTCGTCTTCGGCGAACCTGTTTTCATCCGCCCAGCAGAGCTGGGCGGTATTCAACAGGTGTCTTTTATAAAATTCTTCCGCCAGTACAGCATAGGCCCCTATATCATAGACTTTTATTGTCCAACGGTGAAGCTTGCCGTTGAGTTGGACGGTGGACATCACAACCAGAGCGATAACAGGGAATACGATGCAGCCCGTTCAGAGTACCTAAAAACACAGGGAATTGACGTGATGCGTTTTTGGGACAATGAAGTGCTGCTTGATATACAGAGCGTTTTGTCCAAACTGGCGCTGAAGGTAACCCCCCTCTATTCCCCCCCTTCTCAAGGTAACCCTCTTCCATTCCCCCCTTAAGGTAAGGGGGGATGAAGGGGGGTTATAGGCGGGGGATGAAAGTCAGGTTGGGAGGGATTTAGAATTTAAAGGTTTTAGATGGAAATTCTTTCTCACGACATTTTAGTCATAGGCGGAGGTTTGGCGGGATTGAGAGCGGCCGTCGAAGCGAAAAAATCCGGCCGGGATGTAGCGATCCTTTCTAAAGTCCATCCTCTCCGATCCCACTCTGTGGCCGCTCAAGGAGGAATCAACGCCGCCTTGGGAAATGCGCCGGCTCCTGCGAAAGATACCTGGAAAAACCACGCTTTTGATACGATCAAAGGGAGCGACTATTTAGCCGATCAAGATGCTGTCGAGGTCATGTGCCGGGAAGCCATGGAGCGGGTGATTGAGATGGAACACTGGGGAACTCTCTATTCCAGAAACGAAGATGGAAAAATTGCCCAGAGACCTTTTGGGGGAGCGGGTTTCCCACGGACCTGTTATGCGGCAGATCGGACGGGTCACAGCCTCTTACACACTCTCTATGAGCAAGTTGTCGGTCTCCGAATTCCTGTCTATGAGGAGTGGCATGCCCTTTCTCTCATCGTGGATGAAGGAAGATGTGCGGGTGCCCTTGTCTTCCATTTTTTCGAAGGGAGGATTATCCCGATTCAGGCGAAGGCTGTTATCCTTGCAACAGGAGGTTATGGTCGAATCTATCTCAGATCCACCAATGCCGTCATCAACACCGGAAGCGGCTGCTTCTTAGCTTATCAAGGTGGTGTCCCTCTCGAGGACATGGAGTTTGTCCAATTCCATCCGACAAGTCTTTTTGGAACGAACATCTTGATTACAGAAGGAGCAAGAGGCGAAGGGGGATACCTGATCAATGCAAAGGGCGAACGATTTATGGAGCGATACGCCCCTCATCTCATGGAACTTGGTCCCTCGAGATATTGTGGCCAGGGGCACTCAGACCGAGATCGACCAGGGCCGTGGATTTGAAGGGGGATATGTACACCTCGATCTTCGGCATTTGGGAAGAGAAAAGATCCTGGATCGCCTCCCGGGTATTCGCCAGATCGCAATGGACTTTGCCGGGGTGGACCCTGTTTTAGAGCCGATCCCTATCCAGCCGGCGCAACATTATTCCATGGGAGGAATTCCGACAAATGTGGATGGTGAAACGCAACTTCATGGCCTTTTTGCCGCCGGCGAATGTGCCTGTGTCAGCGTCCATGGTGCAAATCGCCTGGGTGGAAACTCCCTTTTAGAAACCTTGGTCTTTGGAGAACGGGCCGGGAAGAAGGCTGCCGAACAAGTGGGCAAAGAAAGAGAGATCCCTGATAAAACAGTCTTTCAGAATCACCTGAGAGCATTTCAATCCGGACTTAAAGAAATCTTTGAACGGAAAAAGGAAGAATCGAGTTTTCTCATTCGAGATGAGATGAAGGCTTTGATGACTTCTCAGGTTGGAATCTTTCGGGAAGAATCGGCCTTGCTCGCGGCAAGAGAGAAGATAAAAGAGTTAAAGAAAAGATTTCTAAAGATCGGGCTCAAACAGAAAGACCTTGCCTTCAATAATGAGTTTATTCAATATTGGGAATTGGAGGGAATGCTCCAGGTGGCAGAGGCGATAGTGGAAGGAGCCTTGGCCAGAAAGGAGAGTCGGGGCTCCCATTTCAGGGCGGATTATCCAAATCGAGACGACGAGCACTGGCTTCGTCATACCCTGGCCTTCAAAACAGCAGAAGGAGTAAAGCTCGATCATAAAAAGGTAACGATAACGTCATATCCACCGAAAGAGAGAACCTATTGAAGAAGTTTTAAGTTTTAAGTTCCAAGTTTTGAGTTCTAAGTTCTAAATTCCTAGTCTTGAATTTGAAGTTCACAGCTTAAAGTCTAGAGTTGGAAGCCGAAAACTAATGAAATCCAATCTTCTAACCCTGAGAATAAGACGGTTCCATAAGGAGAAGAATCCTCCCCAGTGGATCGAAACCTTTCAGGTGGAGATCCGAAAAGGAATGAATCTCCTGGAGGCTCTGATGCGCATTCAGGATGAACAAGACGGAACGCTCTCTTTCCGCTATTCCTGTCGGGGAGCGGTATGTGGCTCTTGTGCCATGCGAGTCAATGGCAAAGATGTCCTGGCCTGCCGAACCCGCGTCGAAGACCTGTTGGAAAAACCTGCCTTCATCGAACCCCTCCCCCTCTTCCCCGTGATTCGTGACCTCATCGTCAACCTGTCTACTTTTTTTGATCACTATCGGAAAATTGAACCTTACCTCCAAGGAAAGTCCGTCTCCTCACAAATGGAATATTTGATGGAAGAAGAGAAACGTAAGGAGATCGATCCCTACGTCAACTGCATCCTCTGCGGCATCTGCTTCGGAACCTGCCCAGCTTTTGAAAAGGACTCCGAATTTTTGGGGCCTGCCGTGCTGGCCAAGGCCTATCGTTTTTTGGTGGATCCAAGGGACAGAAGGAATGAAGAAATTTTGAAGGCGGTAAATACCCAACAGGGCGTGTGGGGTTGCAAGACCGTTTTTAATTGCGTGAAGGTCTGCCCGAAAGAGGTCCCTCCCACTCACGCCATTGTCACAATGAGAAGGAAGATTCTAAGATATAGACTTACTTCAATTGTCCTGACCAGTACTTGAGTTGACGGACAATGTCAAGATTACCCTCCTTGCAGGTTACACCTACAAAGGAGCAATGGTGGCTCGTACTGAGTAATGAAGATTATCGTTTGAAATATTGAAACAAAAGGGTAGATCGTTACTTGACCTGAACACATCGACGGATGCGATGAAACAGGAGACGCAGAAAGGAGTTGGAGTACCTTTTTTATAGAACTATCTTCGACGATGCTTTTCCTTTCTTGGCTCCCTTTCCTATTTGTTCCCGGTCTAATGCTTCGAGGAGAATTCCTATTGCCTTATCACTCTGAGTTTGATGCCGAAAAGGTAAGTGCGGATTGATTTTATACCTTAATTGCCTCCCCTCTCTGGACTTTTTGATATACCCATCTGATTCGAGATCAGAAATAATATTTCTTACTGACCTTTCGGTAATCCCTATTAGTCTTGACAACTCTCGTCCAGTGATTAATGGATGTTTAGCCAGAAAAAAAAGTAATACTGCGTGATTCGTAAGAAATGTCCATGTTCCCATTCTTATGCCTCCATAATTCTAGATCGAATTTTTGAAACGCCGTTCCAGTTCATCAATCGGGTAGGAGGCGGGGTTGCCCCCGCCGTCCTCCCACACCACCCGGCATACGGTTCCGTACCAAGGCGGTTCCTACCAAGCCACTCTGTTTCTGCCTTATTGCCCGTCCTCCTATAAGCGCCCAGCCTTATCTCGCGGATTCCGTCAGCTACCTCCAGCTTTAAGACCCTCTTACGAGGCATCTGGTTAAATGTGGTGTTTTACCAAGCGATTTGGAGGTAAAAGTCCTCTACAGACCTTGGTGATGGGAACTGTTAGCTGAACAGCAAGGGTGTCCACTGTGAGGTGGATACACTGCACGCCACGCCTGGCACACCATAAAAAAAGCCGCTATTCCACATTCGGATAGCGGCCCGGCTATCAAACTTTTTAACCTCCAGAAATACTTAAATATCTCTGGACCCTGTAGTTCCTATTTAATTTAAGTAACCGAACTTATTGTAGAACATTTTAAATTAAAAGTTCTCCTCCGTCAATTACCTTCAGTTTCGGAATTTAATTCCCGTTCTTAACCAGACTGCTTGTAAGTAATCGTCAGCGTCTTCGTTTCCGTGTCCTTACCCGATGTAGCGGCCACTTTAATGACATTGGTGCCTTCGGTCAACTTGATTTCGGTTGAGAACTTGTTACCTTTAGAGGGCACTACCACATCATTAATCTTCACCTCAGCCGTCTTAGTGACTGTGCCACTTACTGTGACCGTAGGCGTAGTAACAATAGACTTATCCTGAGGTGTGTCAACCGTCAAAATTAGAATCATCGAACCTTCCATACAAGCGGTTATTGGAGAAGCCAATAGAGCAATCAAGAGTGAAATACGAAGTAATTTAGATAGATGTTTCACAACCAACTCCTTTCTCCCTTATGAGGTGTGCAGTAAAGTGGACCTTTTTATGAAATAAATTTCATAAAATGGAATTCATGAAATATATTTCATTATTGTCAAGTTGTCAAGGAGTCTTTTTGGGTAAAATAACTTGGGGAAAAGGAATGATATTAGCGCATTACCGATTGCCGTTTGAAATCTTGTATTATGAAACTAAAATGAAAAATCAAGAGTTCAGGAAGGAACATTGCATCATGAACCTCTTGTTTGCCTAAGAAATAGGCAGGCAGAGTCACCACGGATTAACAGGGGAACCTCAACGAGTGAAGATTTCTTTTGAAAAGTCGTAGGACCATTTCCGCTTCCTTCCGTTGTAGACGCCCTCCTCAGAAGATGCTTTCTGAAGACTTCGCCCAGCAATCAGCAGAGGCCCCTCGGAAAATAGGAGGAGTTCGAGTTTGAGGGACAAGCTCAATAGGGTAATTAAATGGCGAAAGGCAGGATTGGAGAACCTACTCGTAAACCACTGCCTCAAAAGAACAATTAAGAGGAGGCCCATTAGGGGTTATTGGATAGGTGAGTACCAAAACCCTCCCTACCCATTCAAGCTTTCACCTACTTATCGTCAGTCTTAAATGACTCTGAGGGTTGATGATTATTGGTAGAAATGTGTATGGTTAAATGAAGAAAGATTTTGGTATAAACTCATTACCCTCACTAAATCGAGCAGATTAATTCAGGATATATCTTGCTGGGTTGACAGGAATGCCATTCACCTTCACTTCGTAATGAAGATGGGGGCCCGTTGACTTACCCGTCGTCCCGACCTCGGCAATTTTATCGCCTCGCTTCATCTTCTGGCCGGCACTGACTAAAATCTTACTGAGGTGATAGAAGTGGGTAGTTACTCCGAACCCATGGGAGACCACAACAACATTCCCATAGGAGAAATCCTTGCCCGTGGCCGAAACAATCCCATCTGCCGGGGCAATCACAGGGGTTCCCTCACGATTCGAAATATCAAGACCTTCGTGCATCTGGTTTAACCCCGTAAAGGGATTGGTTCGAAAACCAAAACCCGATGTCACCCATCCATGGACTGGCCAGACCGAGGGGGTATGGGTTAACATGTCTTTCTTGGTAAGCAAGAGTTTTTCGAGTTCAGAAAGACTCTCTTCCCTGGACACAGCTTCAGACTTGAGGTGCTCAACATCGGTCCTCATCTGCTGAACCAGTCCTGCTTCATCTCTTTCCGCTCTCAATTTCTCTCGAACATCAGAGGGGGAGGGTCCACCCATTCCCACAAGGGAGGTTGTTTCCTGCCCCTTCTCCAAATTGGCGATGATACGGATTTTCTTGTCGAAATCTTGCAATCTGGAGAGCTGTTTTTCCAGATCTTCAATCTTCGAAGAGAAGAAATGAATCTTGGACCTTTGCTCTTCCGTTTCATGACGCAACTGGGTCAATTCAAATCCCTTTTTCCTCACCTGGATATAGTCACAGAAGAAGAAAATAGTGGCGAGGAGACAGAAACCTAAAAGATAAAGTCCAACCTTAAAGGTCTTTTTATGTATTCTGAGGTGCCGAGTCTTAGAAGTCTTCTGGCCAAAGATGAGGATATTAAAGTAATCTTTATCCAAAATTGCCTCCCTGTTTCATTGAGTTATGAGTTATATCGGCTTTCGGAGCATCCATCTTAAGATTTAATTTCAGTTTTGAATATGAATTGGAAGCTGAGTAACTCCTTGACTAAGTGACAATTTTTCGGGGTTAAGAAAATTTATGCCCAACAATGGCTTTAAAGGATTAGAAATATTCTGGAAGGCAGTATTACGCAATTAGGATTAAAACAAGATTAAAATAGAATTAGAATTTTCTAACTTCTCTTGACCAGCGAGTGATCAATCTCAAAGGTCCTAGAGAGAATAGAGTACTTTATTTGCAGTTGAAATGTTGAATAGATCGGAAATCCGATCCTAACTAACCAATATCACAAGAAAAAGCAGAATATGTTACGTATAGCAGGAAGAAGTCACCATCACGCTTGGCAATGTCTGTATAGTCAAATCTTCACTTACACATTTTTTATTTGCGGCGTTGGTGCCTATTTTTTCTTGACCCATTCTCCCACTAAATTTTCGTAGGCCAATTGAATTTGCTTCTTCCTCTCATAGGCTATCTGCTGCAAGTATGGATACTTTGAAAGTTCTTCAGGATGCCACATATTTACTAAGTTTTCATAGGTTTGTTTAATCTGTTTTTCTGTGGCTCCTAATTTAAGTTTAAGAATTTGGTAGAAATGTTCCGTTGCACTCATTCTTTTATCCCCCCTTTCTTTGTGTGGACACTCACCCGATTCTTTCTAAAGCAAGAGGTATTCCAAGTATTTTGAATCTGGTAATGCCTTAATATTTTTGATTTTTTATGATTTGTTAGCTTCTATGAATTGATTTCTTGAAGGGAATTCCCTGCATAAAAGAAAAATTACTGAAGGAAAATTCCTACATTGTATGATAATGTATTGCTTCTAATTCAGGGGAAGTTGTGATCAACATTGTTGTCTCCTTTTTGGTCTGGAAAAATTGAATAAAAAATCAACCAGAAAACGTATAAGACACGATTGTGAAAATCATCCTTTTGATTTGATTTAGGGAGAGGTATTGGCACAGGTTAAGACAAAGGTTATTGATTTGCATTTGTACTGTTGTATGTTGGACCAAAAATGGACAATCAATGTTACAGGAAGAAGTCGCCACCAAACTTGACAATCCCTGTATAGTCAAATCCCGACTTCCACAGTTTTTTAATCAAAGCAATCCAACGTAGGGTTCATTTCTCCTAATCTCGTTATCTCCTGATCTCATTGTCTCCTCTTCACCGCGTCACCCCATTTCCGTGTCTCCGCGTCTCGGTGTCTCCGTTTTTCCCTATTTTTTCATCTCTTCATCCCCGTTTCTCCGCGTCTCCCTATCCCCCTATTCCCCTATCTCCCCATCTTTTTTTTTTCCCCATCGCCGCTTCACCGAGTCTCCCCATCCCCCCATCTCCCTATCTTAACTGCCCCCAGAGCCCCCTTAGTGATTGCCCTTTAAGAAATCCAGGTACAGGGAAGCTGTTTCCTCCGGCCTTTCGATCATCGGCACATGCCCGCAATCCTTCATGATCACTTTCTTATGATTTTTAATTTTCTCAAATATCGAAACACTGGAAACATCGACCACCCGGTCGGTATCCCCCCAGAGAATTAATGTAGGTTGGGGTATTCTTGATAAATTGCCTTCTAATTCTAAACCATCCATGAGCATGTCCTGGAATAGCTTTTCATTTTTCGATTTATCTGCGGCCGCTTCTTCTGCAAAAACCCTTTTTGCAATGGGCGGGATGAAAGGGGGTTTTACAAAAATGAATTCCAAATACCGATCAAAATCAGCCCGACCATGCACGACCATCGGGTTGAAGCCCTTTTCGATGAGTCTTTCCCGCTCGTTCTGGATCGGCGATTTCACACCACTCGCGTCAAAGAGTGCAAGCGTCTTAACCATCTCCGGGTACTTAGCAGCATAATTCCCAGAGATATTCCCGCCCATTGAATTCCCCACCATGTGGAATTGAGAGATTCCCAACCCCTTACAGAATGCGTTCAGCCTTTCGACCTGGGCCATGATGTTATAACGGGCATTCTCAAGTCTCGTACTTTCTCCATATCCCGGGAGATCCGGTATGAGGACATGGTATTGAGGAGTAATAAATTTCGCAAAGCGCAGCCAATTGTCTTTATTCCCTCCAAACCCGTGAACCAGGATAATGGTTTCCCCGGTTCCGCCCTCAGAATAGACGATGGTATGATCCCCGACAACAGCTGATTTGACGGTCAGCTTCGCTGCTTTCCGCTGAAGCCCGATGAGCCGTTTGACGATCAGTTTCGGCGCAGCAACGTAGAGGATGATGGGAATAATAATTACCAAACAAATTATCAATAAAATAATTCTTTTTCTTGATATTTTTGGCATGGGGTAACTCCTTGTCAACTCATTCAGCTACTTGATAAATTCGTGAAGAAATAGTCCGTCCGTTAGACCAATTCACTTACACCAGACTTTAATGTGATCTTAGTAGGATCGGACTCCCAGGGCCAAAGAACAGCGTATATCACCTGATTGCCATCTTGCCTATAGAAAAAGGATTGCTCCTTTCGCACCCCCCCCAAAGAATCAACGAATTCCTCAATTTCTTTCGGGAGATTGGCTTCTTTTCCACGTTCCTTAGCGGCTGAACCTAAATACCTTTTTAATAAGGAATTAAGCAATTCTATGTCTTTTGTGTTAATGACTGCTTCCAGGTACTCTGACCCTTGTGAGTTCGATCTAATTTCCATTTCGAGAGTTTCTTTTATCTCTTCGATCATGTTCATCGCATCTCCCCACCTTTCCTGTGAACTGCAAAATATGAAGACCGGCCCCGGCGCGATCCGTGATATAAATCAGCCCTCGGCCATCGAGATCCACATCGTTGGTCTGAATCACCTTTTTGGAACCACGTCCTTCCCTGTTCTTCTCCGCCGGAGCAGGGATATAATGGCCGACCTCTTTGGGCTTAAATGGATCAGAGATATCGACGATTCTTAAGCCGGCATTGAAATAGGCAACATAGAGAAGAGACCCTCCGATGATCTTCCCGTTTTTCGTCTCCGCAAATTGGTGAGGCCCAAAACGCCCTCCCCGGGCGCAAAAGTCTCCGTCCGGGACCTTGAAAGTCGCAATCAGCCGAGGTTTATTCTCATCCGTTGCGTCAAGGATATAAATCTGAGGCCGGTCCTCCTGGCATCCAAAGGTCAGAGCCTCTTCCGAGACAACAAGGACCTGCCCGGGATGGCCCTCACCTCTACTCAAGTCAGGCCCCCTGAGAGGTGGAAACGGCACCGTCGTATGAGATCTCGACGAAGGAGGTAAAAAGTCTACATGGGCGATCATCTTCGGTTGAGACTTATCGGCAATATCCAGAATGACCACATCGCCGCCCCGGAGGTAGGAGAGGTAAGCCCTGTCTCCTGAGATGACAGGGTGGTGAAGGCTAACCCCGCTTCCTGGTCCACCTGGGGATTGACCCGGAAGACCCCAGTTGGAGACAAACTTAGGCGTGTACGGGTTTTTCAGGTCGTAGATAATCAGGTGTTGTCCCTTCCAGCCCGGCCATATTCCGGAAAGGTATGCATAGCCGGTTTTCGCATCCCACCACCCCTTATGGGCTGCGTGGAGTCCCTCAATTTTTGAAACAAGCCTCGGGGAGGGTCGATCTGTGATATCCCAAACCTCAAAACCGGTAAAGTGGCTCGATTCCTGGTTCCGGAGCAGATAATCCCTCCCATCGAAATATCTCTCCACCACCTGAACCGCACGGCTCTCCGCTCCCTCATATCCCGGGATATGTTTGATGACCCTGGGTTGCCCCGGATTGGAGACGTCAAGGATCGTTGTTCCATTCCATTCAACCGCTCCGGTCATGGGATTCATCTCCCTTCCCCGGTGGTGTCCGACATAGGCATAGTTCCCTTTTAATACCACCTGAAGGGCATCACGGCCCTGCAGGTCGCTGTGCCCCACGAGCCGAACATTTGCTGCATCAGCACTATAGCTCCTATGAGGAACTGAGAGAGCGATCACTGCGAGACATGGAAGCCAAAGGATAAGAAGGAGAGACTTATTCATAAAGAACCTCGCCCTGTTTTTGACGAAACCTGGTCAAGTAAGTATCCCCCGGCAGAGCCGGGGGTTTTACGATTGCTGGCCCCTCAAAGGGGCCTGATCGCAATCGGTCAAGACCAAAACAAAACAGTCATTGCTCAGTCTTTGATAGGTCTTTTTGTTGCCGTCATTCCTGCGAAAGCAGGAATCCAGTGGCTTCTGGATTCCGGGTCGCGTTTCACTTGCCCGGAATGACGATTCCACTCCCGGAACTGTCAAACTCTGGGAGTCCCCCGGCAGAGCCGGGGGTTTACCTAAATGCTAATTAAAAATAATATACACTTCTTTCTTATTTCCGTCAAAACCGTTGATTAAATCCCTCTTGGCATCAGTCCCTGAGGGCCATCGCGCCATTTTTTTCCGATGGAAAGTTAAATGAGAAATTGATATATTTGAGGCCTTGCCTTACGCGGATGGGAGAATTATTTCGAAAATCTTTATCGAGAAAGGGGAGAAGCCATGGAAAATGTTTCAAGCCTGCTTGAAGGAACTGGAAGAGGACGGATGAACCGGATTGTCATGGGAAAGCTGAAAATGGATATTGATCTCCTGGAAGGGATAAAAGAACTGGCAAAAACGGAAAGGGTTCAGACGGGAATCATCCTCTCTGCGGTTGGGGCTCTGAAAAAAGCGGTCTTCAGAAACCTCAGAGTTCTTCCACCAGACCTCAAAGTCGAAAACCATCACCGCCTCTATCTTGAATTGGAGAAACCCATGGAGATTGTCTCCCTGACCGGATGGATGGCAACCAAAGAGGACGGTGAAATCGAGGTCCACGGCCATTTCTCTGCCTCCACGGTCGTTCAGGATCAGGTCACCACCCTGGGAGGCCATCTCACATCTGGAATCATTACCTCCGTAAAAGTGGTGGTCGTTATCGGGGTGATTGAAGAGAGCAATATCCGAGCAGGTCTGGACCGGAGAATCAATCAAATCGATGTGAAGTTTTCTTTCTGATTCACTCTATGCGCTTTGCTATATCCTGTTCTTATTATTTTGAATTCCGGAATCCGCATTCCGAATTCCCTGCCTACCGGCCCCGGTCCCGACCGAGGGCGGGGCGGCAGGCGCATTTGAATGGACCAACTTTTTTACGGATGACAACCTTTCATACTTATGTTTCTTAAATAATTTAACTATGTCCCCGAAGCTATTCTCCTAATTCTCCAAAAGAAATATTTTAGAAGGGTCTGGCACATGATTGGAATATTCCGTTGCGGCCTTCTTTAAAAGGTCTCCGAGATTATTTCCCCTTTCTTTTCTCCTTCTCTCAATCACCGTTCCCAGATAGACCATGGAATGGGCAAAATCATCTTTGTAATAGACTTTGAATTCCCCAAATTTTTTCCCCGGCGATGAGGGAATTGCTTCCAGTCTCGGTAGAAGGGCGTGGGAACCATTGAGGGTCTCTTTTTCAGGAAAAAATTTGTCCCATTCCCCCAACCTCTCTAAAAGGCAGCCTTTTCCCAACACCTCTGACACGCAAAACCGAATTTCCTTATAGAGAAGGGAGTATCCGCAGCTCCTTCCACCGACGAGACATCTTGATAATTTCTGGTCCATTGCCATTTCAAATAGGTTTCCTGCTCTCATCTTCTGTAATTCACGTTTGGCTTCGAGAATATCCACGGGACCACCTTTTTAAGAAAGGATCCTCATCGAAATCTCATTCCACATTGTTCGGGAACGCAAGAATTGTGCCATTCCATATTTAGAGTAACTTGTTGATATTAAATTCGTTTGTTTAGATAATCCTGGACAGGATGGGTATTTTTCGTGCATCTATTCACAATTTTGTCGAAGAGCATTGTTCAACCAGGCTCCAACGGGTTGGAAGAAAATAGATTGGCGGCGAGCCGCATCTAGTGTAGTGCGTCAAAAGTCCCTTTACTTTGATTGTCATTCCGGGCTTGACTAAGCCTGCCCCGTACTTGATACGGGGGAATCCAGTATTTCTGAGCTGGATTCCCGCTTTCGCGGGAATGACGGCTTCGGAACTAATGTAAAGAAGCGTTGGACACACTACACTAGCATGAAAAGATGTTGGTTTGACAATCTAATAAGTTGAGGAGATAAAACGGCACCAGGACCAATGAGAAAACCCTGTGGAATTGATGGAACCGGATCCATCTAAAAGTATGGGACCCGGGCACGGTGCAACAGAATTTCAATGGGTGGCACCAGAGATCGGTACCTAAAGCTAAACTTATTAAATTTTGAGGCTGATAGCTTCTCTACTTTGGAGGACCTGCTAAAAGATCTCTCCCATTCTTTCCTTTATAAAATCGTGGACCTCCGAAAAGATCTCAAAACCTAACCTATCGCTGGTTTCAATAATCTCTGCCCCCATCAGATAATCTCCGTCAAACTCGTCTACAATACAATACTTGATCTCCCCGATAAACGGAACCTCTTTTGTAATGGACTTAGGGGCCGAGATTAAGCATTCAATCGCCGAATCAACCGGTATTCCATATGGACTTTTTATTCGGATACCCTTAGGACTAAAATCCAGGAGTTTTACGGGCATAAAATCACCGGAAGCTTTCCTGACTTTCAAGGCAATATATTTCCGGTATATTTCCGGCACAACATGTCTTTCTCCTTCACGCCTCTCTATCATTTGCCAACCTACCTGTTTTTCTTCTCCTTCTTCATCTTTCTCCTCTCTTTGAGGCTTTTCTGTGGCGCCTTCTTGCTTTCCTTCACCCCTTTGCTTTTCTCTTTCATAACACCCTCCTCTTTTGAGTTTTTCTATGTCTTGGTCCTTCCATCTTAGAGAAATGGGACAACCTCCCCCAATTTCCATCTCATTTCGCTATCCCCTCTACGCAAAGCGGAGGGGAATAAGTGTTAGTTTTAAATTACGTTCGTGTGTTTCACGTGCCTTGCAGAAATGCCACCACTGCAATTAAGATTAACCATATGATGCTGCCGAGAATAAACCTTTTGCACATAAACTTTAACCCTCCTTATTTGCCAGCTCATCTGAAGCCTCCTCTATCCCTCAATCACTATGAGCTAATAGAAATTGGATAAAAGCAAATACTGTGCCGGAGCTTGAAGTTTTTAATCTGCTGAAATTTAAGGAATTTTCGGAATCCGTACTTCGAAAAAAGTCATTTTTTTGGTAAATTCCTGACCAATTGTCAAGATATTGCCAGAAGACTCCAGAACCGAGGCGGGGATAGCTTTGAGCTTTCAGCTTCAAGCCTTCCGCTCTACGTGCATCAGGAAATGCCAACTTT
>CAVQFR010000021.1:0-32086 GCA_963711845.1 uncultured delta proteobacterium | reverse complement strand
TCTATATTGGGTTGTAATATGTTGGGACCTGACCCCTATGGTTTTTCTCCATATATTGTCCCTGAGGCTAAGAGGAAATATTTTCTAAAACTTCTACGGGAGTGACCATTCGGCATGAAATTCCATTTTCTTTAAGGTCCTCCTGGGAAATGCTAGAAGATCCTTGTTCCCCGTAACTAAAAAATCGGCTTTCGCCTCTTTACATAGTGAAAGATAATGGTCATCCTTCGCATCCCTTGATAAAATTACCTGGTTGAAATAGAAATACGCTTCGACAGACTTATCAATTGCTCCATTTTCTCCTGCACAAATAAGAATTTGTTCCTTGTAAGTTTCTTCGAAAGTCCTGAAATAACTCCTTGAAGTTCTCTTTCAATGTTTTGGGAGAGATAGACCTCATGGGCTTCCAGTGCCCGAACAACAGCTTCCAGAGGCTTTCCTCCAAAGGCAGCTGAGATGATCACATTGGCATCGATGACGACCTTAGCCTAGATCTCCCGCCTCGCTCGCTCAAGGGCTTTGAGGGCTTCCTTTTTTGAGATGCCTGCATGTGCCAGGACCCTTCCAATTTCAAGGAGGACGATTTCTGCACTGTTCTTCTGGACAGGGAGAAGACGGGCGATCGGTTTCTTACGCTTGGTGACGACAATCTCGTCCCCCTCATTCAGATACTTCACCACATCCTGTTTGAACTCTCTAACACCCACAAATTTCATCTTGCTCACCTCCGGAAATAATGTTACCACAAATGTGGGAATAATTCAAAGGGTTTTCGATGGGGCGAATTGCCTCATAAAAAATGTTACCCGGAGACTGATTAAAAAGGGATCGTTGACTCATAATGGATGTTACCGGATAACTGACCCTAAAAGGAGGGTTGATCAGGAGTTCACTTCTTCAATTGTTACATTTTCCAAGAGCTTATTGAATAAATTCTGAGCATTTCGATCATCGCTTACCCGGTCCCTCGATTTCTTTCACTCCCGACTCACTGATCTACAACCCACTCAGAAAAGCTCTCCTATCTTCCGGCTTCCCAATCCTCCTGCCCGGTAATGTAACTCCATACCGATCTGACGAAAAATCCCTTTCTCCTCCCAAGCGGCCTTCCCATTCCAGGGCTTCAGCATATTCTTAAATGAAGAATTGACGCCATTGACCCAATTCAATATATTATTGCAAGACCTAACCCTCTTGTTCTCCGGACCGTTCAAATCGTCGAGTGGGAGAGAACTCACCGGCTCTGCGGTCGGTGCGGGGTTCGGACAGAATCCCAGGAGACGGAACGAGCGAAGGTTCGATTTTAGCTATGGCACGAAGACATGAGATAAGGACGATTGATTTATCCGATTCCGAAAGCTGCCTGATCGGGGCGCTTTCCGACACGCACAGCAGACCCCACCCCAACCTCTTTCCCCTCCTTGAACAGCGTCGTCCGTCTCTTATTCTTCACGCCGGAGATGTGGGTGACCTCGATCTTATCGAGGAGTTGGAGACGGTTTGCCAGGTGGTATTCGTTCGCGGAAATGTCGATCCAAGCGGTCGGATGTGGCCGGATTCCATGACCCTGCATGTCAAGGTCGGAAACACCTTCCGGGTTGATTTGTTGCTCTTACACTTCGCGTTGGTCCAGCTCAGACTGAATAAGGATGCCGTGAACCTCCTTCGCCAACATCCCGCACAGATCGTCGTCTTCGGCCACTCCCACATCCCTTTCCTCGGCGCGGATCGGAACGTACACCTTTTCAACCCCGGCTCGGCAGGTCCGTCGAGAATGGGGCTTCCCACAACAATGGGTTTCATCGAGATCGCATCAGGGCAGTTGCGTTTCAAACATCTCGATCTCCAGACAGGTGAAGTCTGGAAACCAACACAGGGCAAAGCGCCAAGAACGTAACCAAGAGCTCGGAGTGGGGGCCGCCATACACCCCTTTTTCTTCTCGACCTGCGCTTTGCCCTTTACGAGACTCCTTATGACTTGCGCCTTCCGCTTTACGCGTTACGGTGAAAGAATGACGCTATGCTCTATGCGCCATGCCCTTTGCGATCTTTTGTTTGCAGGGCCAACTTTTTTGGGATGACACCAAATCGCAGTATCCCAAGCCTGACCCCAGGTTTGCTATATCTTTATATTATTTAAAAAGAATATGAGAACCGTCCCCAAACTACTCCAGCATATTGGAGTGGGTTGGCTGTTCCCTAAGATTCTCTTTCCTAGATTTTCAAAATCGTGTACATTACAATCGCAAGTATCCAACAGTCAAACAAGAAATTCTTCCTGGGAGGTCGCCCGTGACTGATATCCTGCTGATCGTGGCTGTCGTCCTGCTGGTCGCCGCTGTGGTTCTCCTGCTCATGCTCTTAAGGAAGGCATCGCAAGCCGATGTGCTTGCTTCCCGTCTTGATGCTTTCGAAAAGGCACAGGAACGTACCGAGCGTGCGGTCAGAGAGGAAGTGGCCCAGAGCAGAGACGAACTGGGTAAGGCGGCGAGAGAGCAGCGGCAGGAACTCACCGAAGCCTTCAAGACCTTCGGTGATTCCGTGGTACAACGAATGATGGATGTTGCCAGCATGCAGAAGGGGCAACTCGATGCTTTCTCCAGTCAGCTTGCCTCTTTCGCAAAGGCGAGCGGTGAGCGACTGGATGGTGTCCGTGCCGAGTCTGCCACCGGAGCCAAACAGTTAAGGGAAGAGGTCATAGCAGCACTCAAGGGGATCACGGAAGCCACCACCAAGACAATGGGCGAGTTGGCCAATGTCCAAAAGGCCCAGCTTGAAGCCATGTCATCTGCGATTGGGAAGCTTTCGGATTCAAATGAGAAGAAACTGGAGGCGGTCAGGGTCACGGTGGAAGGCAAACTCCAAAGCATGCAGATCGACAACGCCAAACAGCTTGACCAAATGCGGCAGACCGTGGACGAGAAACTCCAGGGGACGCTGGAAAAGCGTCTGGGCGAATCCTTCAAGCAAGTCAGCGAACGTCTGGAGCAGGTGCACAAGGGGCTTGGGGAGATGCAGACGCTTGCCACAGGCGTTGGTGACCTTAAGAAGGTACTCACGAACGTCAAGACGCGTGGGACGTGGGGTGAAGTACAGCTTGGGGCGCTGTTGGAGCAGGTGCTCAATCCCGATCAGTTCGCCACCAACGTGGCCACGAAGGATGGTGGCGAGCGTGTCGAGTTTGCGATCAAGTTGCCGGGGCAAGGTGCGGACAAGGATGAGACCGTCTGGCTCCCGATTGATGCCAAGTTCCCTGTCGAAGACTATCAACGTCTGATCGAGGCTCAAGAGAGGGCCGATGTCGAAGGGGTGGAGGCGGCAGGAAAGCAGCTTGAGAACCGTGTCAAGACCTGTGCAGGGGACATCTGCGAGAAGTACTTAAACCCGCCCAAGACCACGGACTTCGGCATCTTGTTCTTGCCCATAGAGGGCCTCTTTGCCGAAGTCATCCGCAGGACGGGTTTGACCGAGGTCATCCAACGGGAGTGCCGTGTGGTTATCGCCGGCCCGACTACACTGTGGTCGATTTTGAGCAGCCTTCAGATGGGCTTCCGTACGCTGGCCATCCAGAAGCGTTCTAGCGAGGTCTGGAACCTCCTTGCGGCGGTCAAGACCGAGTGGACGAAGTATGGCGATGTTCTGGACGCAGTGCAGAAGAAGCTGCATCAGGCATCGGACACAATCGAGAAGGCCAAGGCGAGGTCAAGAGCCGTCGGGAGGAAACTCAAGGACGTGCAAGAGCTTCCAGTCGGTGAGGCTACCGGCTTGCTGCCTCCCAATGTGATGGAAGATGATGCAGAGGCTGCTGAGGACGATAGTGTCGGAGGCGATTGATATTGTTTATAGTCCTCAATACTCCGATCAGGAGTTCACTTCTTCAATCGTTACATTTCCCCAAAACCCGCTTGAATAAATTGCCCCGCAGCAGAGCTGCGGGGCATTAAGATTCAAAACCTATTTCCATGTCGTCATTCCTGCGCAAGCAGGAATCCAGTTTATGTTGGTCCCCTGTTTTCCAAGGAACAAGCCTGGATTCCCACTTTCGTGGGAATGACAGATGAGGTAACCCTGTACCAAGCTACATGGAATTATCAATTTAAAACTCTAAAACATTTCGTCTTCGGCGAACCTGTTTTCATCCGCCCAGCAGAGCTGGGCGGTATTCAACAGGTGTCTTTTATAAACCCTGAGCATTTCGATCATCGCTCAGCCGATGCCTCAATCTCCTTCGCTCCTGGCTCGCCGATCTGTCACCCGCTCGAAAAAGCTCTCCTCTCTCCTAGCCTCTCAATCCTCCTACACGGTTCCGAAGCGGCCTTGCCATTTCAGGGCTTCAGCATATTCTTATATGGCTTATCAACGATGAAGAATCGGCCCATTGCCCCACGCTCTATTGTGAATAGTGTAGGCCATTTCGATCATCGCTTAGCCGATCCCTCAATCTCCTTTGCTCCTGGCTCACCAATCTGTCACCCGCTCGGAAAAGCTCTCCTATCTCCCGGCCTTTTAAGATGCCTTGTCAAGAGTGTAGACCTGATAATCTGTTTTTGTTCTAAGATAAGCGAAGGACAAGAAAATCTCTGAAGAGACACGGTTTGCTCTATAAACTTATTCCGTATCAAAGGCGGGCCCAAATCTCACCTGTTCTTTTTCTCCTTCTTCATCTTTCTCTTCTCTTTGAGGCTCTTCTGCGGCGCCTTCTTGCCTTCCTTTAGCCCTTTGCTTTTTTCTTTCACGACATCCTCCTCGTTTGAGTCTTTTTAAGACTTCATCTCTCCATTTCATTTAACAAGTGGAACAACCACCCGATTTCTGCCTTAGATCGTTACGCTCTACGCCCAAAGGAGTAATGAAAAAGTCTCAATTTTCACCTACGTCCCTGTGTTTCCCCCCCGAGGACGCTGGACAACGGTGAGAAACCTGGTCACTGGGGCGTTTCCGGCAAGTGCCACGCCTCTGCGCGGCATAGCAACTACGGACTCGGTAGAGCCGGGTTCGTAGGGCAGTCGTTTACCACCATAACGTCGCGCTCGAGTCCCCGCACGGCGGGGTTCTCGGCGGTCAGATCGACTCCCCGGTCAACCAGCTTGATAAATGGCCGCCATCCTATACGATCGTCCTCTGGTCGATCCGACCCGGTCCAGAGGGTCGTCGCCCAGTGCAGAAATGTTGTCGTAAGCTCAGGGGTGGAGGCGATAGGTCGGTGCGCCTGATAGACTTCTCGGACCGACCGGAAAATCTTCGGATCGAAGTATCCCTCGATCGTGGGAAGTCCGAGCTTGCTTGCCACGTGCACGTGCACGTGCTGTGATAGGTCGCCGGCGTTCAATAGTACCCGGGTGCCAGGGGCCCAGACGTCGAGACCGGTTTCCACTGCCAGCTCCCTCACCGCGATGTTGACTAGACGGTGCTGCACATGGCCGTATTCCCCCCAATTGTTGTGGGTGATCACACGTTGGATCGGTGGGGCGAAGTAGGGCCGAAGGTGAGCTTTGATGGTCGCCAAGTTAACAATTGGCGCACGTTTACAGAAATCAGTAAATACCTCGGCCCAAATATCGTTGTCGACGGATCCCCAGATGGGAGTCCATCGCACGCGATAATTGAGCTCTGCGGGCAGGCTTTGGACGAGATCCTGAAATACTGGCGCGGCGGGGTAGGCTGCGAGAAGAAACTTGGATGCGACGGGCCAGAAGGGTAACATCCAGAGCACGTCGTCGTCTTGGTGGGCAAAGACAACGAGGGTGTGGCCATCGCTGAAGGCCGCGACTGACTCCTGACCTCCATCCGTTGCGCGGAGTGTGCTCTGAGCGGCTGCTGGCTCGAGGAGACTCAGACTCAGCAGTAAGCTGAGGAGTGAGCGGTAGAGGATGGGTTTCATGTGCTCCCTACTTCCGATGATTCATAATTGTAGTTTTCCACCTGATACATTGCATGGATGATACCGTCTCTCGCTATGGGAATATCATGGTTCCTGGCTACCCCCACAACTTCACTAATACTCATCCCGGTCTCCCAAATATCAAAGGTGATGCCAAAGGAAAGTGTTGGAGACACGATTAGCACGGCAAGACAAAATATTCCAAGGAAGTTCTTCATTCTCGTCATCTGTGAATAGTGTAGATCTGACACCGGAGTCCTTTCCTTTTCCCTCTTGACAGGAACAATATAGGATGTCCCTGTGCCTCCTCTGTCACGAGTATTCAAGGCATCCCTTCTGACACTCTGTCAACCGTCTCGAACATCTGCTCGATGGTAAATGGTTTCCTGAGCAACGGGATCTGATGTGATGAAGCAACTTCCGAAACCTCAGCGGTTACGTTACCGGTGCAGAAAACAAAGTGCTTCCTGAGCCCCTCATTGTGCAACGTCGCTTGGCGGAAGAAATCGAGCCCATTCATCACCGGCATGTCGATATCCGTGATGATGACATCGAAGAAGCTTCGGTTCGTTTTCTCCAGCCCCTCACGCCCGTTATTCGCAGATTCTACCTTACCGCGACGTTGGAGAAGTCGCTCCCACAATAGGCGGATGGCAGGCTCGTCTTCAACAACCAGAAATGCATGCTCCCAAATCTTAGGAAGATCTCGCACGTGTTGGGTCGGCCTGAGATGATCCGGCAACCCATCGAGATACTTCCCAATCCGGCTCTGGTGCGCTTGAACAGTTGCAGCCATGTGCTGCAATGTCTTCGAGTACGGCTGGCAGGTTGTAATGACGTACAGAAAGATATCGTTCCATTCTGAAAATTCAGCACTGACAATGTCCGATAGGAGTGCTGTTTTTGTCAAATGACCGTCAAGCAGCTTAGCTAAAGAATCGCGAAACGGCCTCTCAACCCGATCCCTTGTGGCTGCGTCCACACTAACGGCAAACTGCGGAAACTTTTTTGGATCACGGAACAAGTCTCGGGCCGACTCCAGAAGATGATAGTGCTGAGTCTCCTCTTCCGCTAACCGATGCAGGAAATCAACAAGCACCAGGTCTTCTTTGAAGCTGTCCGCTGCACGGTTATAGAAATTGCGGGCAAGGTCTTCAATATTACAAAGCCAGGTGATAATGTCTTCCATTGTCATTGCAGTCCCTCTCGTGGCAGGGTTCTTACCATTGGCCTCTGCCTGTTCGTGTAAGCGAATACTTTATACCCTTGAGCTCTCAGCTTTGATCTTTACGCCATGTGCTTTGCTCCTGCCTCACCGATCTGTCACCCGCTCGGAAAAGCTCTCCTGTCTCCGGCCTCTTAATCCTCCTGCCCGGGAATGTAACTCCATACCCGTCTGACGAAAAACCCCTTTCTCCTACAAAGTGGTCTTGCCATTTCAGGGTTTCAGCATTTTCTTATAGGGCTTATCAACGATGAGGAATTGATCCCATTGCCCTTAATTCATTCAACAGCGTCCCCGGGTACCATCATATTCATCCAAAGACATTTCATTGCGTATAGCCGCAAGATTGCTGTCAGCTATTGCCAAGGTTAATTCTGGTTATCACATCTTCTAGATTGAGCCCTGGAGGAGTTGGTTTGAAGTCTTGCGAATCCTTCTGAAGACCGTAGTCTTTTCGCTGATGGTCACGAAGGGCCTTTAAGTTCAGGCTCATCGTCAGAAAAGCAAGGTTCTCGCCACCTTTTATACCAAGATATCATCGTGGTGTTCGCAAAACACCTCCGCTACGCCACTAGAAGATTTTATCATACTAACAGCAATTATCGCTGCATAAGTGGATTGGTATCGGTAACGACGACACGTGTCATCGCCCGGATCGGTGCCGTCGATAATTTGGTCAGGTTGTTCGGTGGTCATTGTTGTGCCTTCTTTGTCTCAAATATCATACCTAAAATGTAATTGGATTCCTGAGAAAAAAGAATCCCGAATCCCAGGGATCCGAGGACGTTGTTCAGTTTTTTTGACTTATTTTCTCTTACAGCATTATCGCCCGCTCTCACCTTTGATTTTCTCCGGAGTTCTTTCCCGTTGAGATCGTGTCAGTGACCGTGTTCGTAAAAAGGGATAGTGCAAAGCGCAAATTTATTGTAGCGTATTTTTTAAGAATCACCCCACCCACGGTAGGGTTGCCCCACTATACCAGAAATAAATCACTGTGACAATAATAAGCATTTTTTGTGCCGCCAGAAAAGCAGAGCGCATAGAGCATAGCGCATAGCGTAAGTCATTGAAAGTAATATATAAAGTGCACGTTCATTCTTATAGCACAGAATTGAAATGAACTGTCGTGGTAAAAAATTGGCCAAAAATGTGCTAAACCAGATTGGTTGTACAAAACGAACAAGTAAGTGAAAGATAGGGAGATGGGGAGTGACAAATGCGGAATGCGCCTGCCTACGCCAGGAGGCCTCGGCGAGCAGGGATTGCCGAATGGAAAAAGCTGATTCAAAGATAAGAGGATGATGGGGGGATCGGGGGACGCGGTGATGGGACAATAAATTATGACAAATCCTATTCACCTCTTTAGGGAGGAAGTCATCACTCAAGAATTCTTAATAGTTCATCTTTTGTCATTTCCACATCCCTTAATATCTTTGATAAAAGTCCTGGACCAATTGTCTCTCCCGAATGGATGGGAACCACAGTTGCCCGTCCATCATCATGCTTTAGGAAGACATGGCTGCCTCTTTCCTTTCCACGATGAATCCAACCTTTTTAAGCAAAGAGACAACCTCTTTTCCTGTTAAAGATGGCAACTTGCTCATAAAGCAATTTTCTGGACACCAACAAGATGGGTAATCGGATACTTCTTCCCATACACTTGTAAACAGAGCTGGATGGCCTCCTTAATCCTTTCCATTAATGTGTCCAGAGACTTGGCCTGCGTGTGGCATCCCTTAAGCTCAGGAACTTCCGCAATATAGTATCCTTCTTCATCCTGTTCTATGATCACTGTAAATTCTTTAGCCATTTTCACACCCTCTTATATTAAAGGATAACCCAATGTACCAAAAAGAAACCAGAAAATCAAATTTATTTTGAAATCGGAGTCACATCTTTGAGCATGGCATGATAAGGAAAAGTGGTAAAAGGAACGGGGTCAGCCCTTGATCCTATTAATCGCTCCATGATCCTATTCGCTCCCATTCGGCATCTCGCCCTTTTCCGAGGCACCGAATTTTCTTTCGCCCTTCAAATCCATTAGAGCCTGCATCCAAATGCTGTCGTCAAAGAAAACTTGATACAGTTTCTTGATGCCCTGAAGAAAGCTGCTTGAATTTTGAACTGTTGTCTTTAGATTTTTTTTGCAACGTTGAGGTTTATTGTTTGACCAACTGCGATGTTTGAAGATTTGAGATTATTAATACGTTTTAGTGTCTCAACATCTGTATTAAATTTCTGGGCTATAAACCAGAGGGAATCACCCTTCTTTACCGTGTATGTCTCACCTGATTTTGAGGCATAGACCTTGCCACCACTTAAAGGTATCTGAAGCCTTCGACCTGTCCTAATGAACTGCCCATTCCTGATATTATTTGCTTCTGATATTGCCGCAACGGTTGTCTTGTATCTTTTCGCGATGGAGTATAGGGTCTCGCCTTTACTAACGCGATGATATGCATAACTCGCAAGAATTGTCCTGATATGTGACCACTCGGGTATGCTGTCAAGACTTGCAAGCAACGCCTCCGACATTGCAGGTGGAGTCCTGAGAGAATAGGGGGTGGGGGGTGTGACCCTTAGCCGGAGTTCGGGGTTAAGATCAGAGAGTAAAGCCTCTGACATCCCTAATTCCTTTGCGATGGCGTCTAATCTTACCTGCTTCTCTATTGTTACTGCCTCAAAGGCGAGAGGCTCTTCAGTCTCCCCTAAATCAAAGCCATATTGTTGCGGCTCCTTAAGGATATGAAGCGTTGCCAGAAATCTTGGCACGTAACGGGCAGTCTCGCGAGGAAGCCCTTCATAGAGGTCCCAGAAGTTATCAAGGTAGTTTATCTTCTGTCCCCTGATCACTCTGAGGACATTTCCTTCACCACTGTTATAGGCTGCAAGGACGGTTGTCCAGTCACCAAACATACGATGGAGTTCCTGAAAATAGTCAATGGCAGCCTTTGTTGATTTTTCAGGATCAAGCCTCTCATCAATCCAGTCATCCCTCTTAAGTCCAAACTTATATCCTGTGGATGGAATAAACTGCCATAGTCCAAGTGCCCTCGCAGGGGAAAGTGCGCTTACATTAAATCCACTCTCAACAATGGGTAGCCATGCAAGTTCTTCAGGAAGCCCTGCTTCATTCAATTCCTTCACAATCTTACGAATGTATCTCCCTGATCGTTTATAGGAGTTTACAAAGAAGTTTCTTTCCACTGTCTGAAATTGTTTGATCTCGTATTCCACATGCTCATTCATTTTTAAAGGAATAGCCTTATGATTTCCATTGACCGCAGTATATCTTGATGCATATATCTCGATTAACCTCCTTGAGATCAGGATTCTCAAATCCTCTTTCTGCTGGATCATTGCAGGGTCACTATCACTGTTAACATTAAGGATTGATGAGTACGCCTCGTCAAGAGCATTGACAGCCTCCTCAATCTCACCACGTGACCAGAGTTCTTGGGAGGTCTGATAAAAATCAAGTGCAGTATCAAGGAGGTTCTCTTTCTTATTGCCATTACCTTCTTCTACTATGATTTCTTCCTCGTCCTTTGCTCCAGCAGGGGCATTAATAATTTTAATGTCAGGGAGCTCTTCCCTCGAGGGTTTTAAATATATTTTTGAGTTGGATGTCTCTTTAGGGGATTTGCCTAAAGGGGCTTCATAGCTGTTCTCAACAGTGACTTCTACTGCGGCAACCCCTTCAACAGAAGGCTTTTCCTTTGGTATCCCGTCGTGATTGCTGGCAACATGGGTGTTTGGTGCTGTGGCGCAGGCAAGCAAATGGATAAATAATATCAGATAAGAAAACTTACACCACCTTTTCATCCGAAAATACCCTCCACCTGTCATTCCGAGCAAAACCACCCCCACCCACTGTATGGTTGCCCCTGCTAAATCAGAAAGAGATCATGGTGACAACAATAAGCATTTTTTGTGCCAGAGGGGTTTGTTTATAACCTTTTGATTTAAAAGGTTTTCTACCAGCGGGAGAAATTAGACTGGTCAAGAATTGGCCAAAAATGTCCTGGATCTGTAGGGTACCTGCGGTTCTTCAACCAAGAATCCTATTCGTCTCTTTGGAGGTTCCGGCTCCGGTTCTGGGGGTTCCATCAGTTGACGTATGGCATCGAAAACTATTTTGAACTGGGTATCATACTTCTTCTCCAAGGCATCAAGTTTCCGTGCCAATTCGGCATGGGATGCAAGTATCCTTCGGAGACGGACGAAGGTCCTCATAATCTCGATATTCACCTGAACGGCACGCCTACTTTTCAGTACGCTAGACAGCATGGCCACCCCTTGCTCCGTAAAGGCATAAGGTGGATACCGGCGCCCTCCCCACTGACTTGAGGTGCCAAAATGGCACCTCAAGTTTTCGAATTCGTCTTTGCTGAGCTGAAACATGAAATCGTCTGGGAAGCGAGAGATATTCCTTTTAACGGCACGAACCAGTTGCCTGGTTTCTACACCATAAAGTGTAGCCAAATCAGCGTCCAACATCATTTTATGTCCGCGAATCAAAAGTATCGATCGTTCGATGCGTTCAGAGGGAATTACTACTGCATCTTTGTGCATCTTAACGGCTCGTACAAGGCTTGGTGTTCTTTTTATCTTGAGGTCACAATTTGTGTTCTCAAGATCGCTTTCCGGAAAAATGAAAATGGGGACCTAGTTTATCCTACTCTATCTGAAAAACAACAGACTGGCAGTTTTCACTATCTATTAGACCCAAAAAGGGTGGGAAGTCAATACTTAATTTCGGAGTGCATCCGCCTATACGCCAAGACTTCGGTGGACAAGTCTGCCTGCCCCGCCCTCGCTCGGGTCCAGGGCCGGTAGGCAAGGAGTGCTAAGTGCGAAATGCGAAATGCAAAAAGCTAATCAAGAAATTACGGAGATGAGGAAATGGGGTGACGAGGGAAATAAAAAATGGGGAGACTGCGAGACGCGGGGAAACAGCGATGGGGAGATCGGCAGATAACGAAATATTTCAAATTTCGGAGTTCGGAGTGCGCCTGCCTGCCGGTAGGCAGGGATTGCGGAATACAAATAGCTAAGCAGGGAATCAAGGAATCGGGGATAAAAATACTCTTCAAAATTTTGTAGCTTTTTTTACTGCAATTGTAGTATTATTTACTGCAACCCTTCATAAGGAAGCATCTGCATGACAGAAAAATCCTGCAGAAGCAGGAATCCAGGGGCATCGATTTTTGGTCTCTGGATTCCCGTTTTCACGGGAATGACAGCCTGCGTGCTGCAATCCAAGCATCAGCCAAATTCCTAATTTGGACAAGATTGTAATTTGACAGACGATGTCAAATTAAGCCTTGATTAAAGAGTTGCAGGTTGAAAAGAAAGGGGAACGGCAAAATAGTCCTTTCCCCTTCTTTTCCCATTGAGATGTTCGACAAGTAGAAGACCCTGTCAAATATCGTTAGATCTAATCGTTGCGTCTCCCCTTACCTCTATCCTCCCCGCCTTCTCTACCTCTAGACTCTCCCTGTCTTTCTCGCTCTTGTCTCCACTGCTGATGTTTCTGAACCTCAGGCCTCTGTTGATATTCCTGCTCTCTTCGATGTCTTAATTCCTGTCTCTGTTGTTGTGGCGGTCGATCTCGATAGCTCTGGACACCCCAGGTTCTTTTTCCTCCCCAGTATCGATTATTGTGCCAGCTCTTCCAGTTCTGTTGAAGTCGCCGGTCAGGAATCCGTTCATAGTTCCATCGGTGCCCACGCCAATTATGATCTCTGTAGTATCCTCTCCAACCCGGGTCGACATCGAAATAGAAACTTGGAACACTGTCATAATAACCCCAGCCCCGGTTATGATAACGTGAGCGGTACCAACGACCCTCCCAGTGACGCCACCACCAGCCATTCCAGAAAAATACGTCTGCATCGATATCAGGAACAACGTAAACATCGTCCGTATCAGGAATCACGATCACTTGTGGCGGTGCTCGAAATACGATGGGTGGCGGCAGAGGAATACCAATGTGTATATCGATTGCTGCCATCGTTGGAATAGGAACGACGATTACCAACGCCAATAGCATTGTTCCAAAAAGTAATTTTTTCATTTTGTTACCTCCTATCTTAATTAAAAAATAACCATCTCCCCATGCATTTTCAAGACTTTTACACCATTTGAAACATGCATAAAAGAGGCAGGATCATTTCTGATCCTGCCGTCGGAGCTCAATACCATATGGGTGACTTAAATCTATTCACCACCCATCTTTCTCTAATGCCATCTTAAAGATTCGTGTAGAAAATTGGGTGTCGCCTGAAACCCCATGAGCATAAGGGACCCACGAAATCGAAGCTATGCGCACCCAGGGTAACTTCCTAATTTTGTTGTCTCCTTTTTATGACAGCTGCCTCATCTTCCCCTCCCGTAATGGCCACCACCGTGGCCACCACCTCGGCCACCACCATGATGCCACCAGGGGCACCCTACCAACCCCGTAGTCAAAACCAACAATAAAATCATCAACGCAATCTTTTTCATTTATTTCACCTCCTTTGAATATTTTGACCACATTTTAAATTTTTCTTCTCCAAAGAGAATACCCCATGGAACATTTTTGCTGTGATCTCTTTGTATTAATTAGACGTAAAGAATGTGCAAATTATTCACACTCCCCTCTTCTTTTATTCCGTTAGGCTGGTGAGGACAGGCAAGGGAGGAAAAGAAGGGACATGTCAAAAGATGAGGAGATGGGGAGACGCGGAGAAACAGCGATGAGGCGATGGGGAGGTCGGGAGATGGGGAGATGGGGTGACAAGAGACACCAAGACACTGAGACGCCGAGACCCGGAGATGGGGAGATAGAGAGACAAGAAACACCGAGACACCGAGACACCGAGACGCGGAGACGCGGTGATGGGGAGAAGGGGAAACTCAAAATCAGATGAAGAGAGGAATGGGGTCAGTCCTTGACCTTTGATGGAATAGTTAAGGAGTTACAAGAAGCAGGGTGCCGATTGGGGGAAACTCAAAACCAGATGAGGAGATAAAGAGGGAAATAGAAAGACGCGGAGAGAGGGAAATATAGAGAAAAAAGATGGATAGATGGGGAGATAGGGAGAGATAGCGAGAAAGGGTGATACGGTGATGAGAAAAGAAGAGACACGGAGATCGCGTAACGCGGTGAAACGGGGATGAAGAGATGAGGGAATGACACATTTGAAATTTCGGAATGCGCCTGCCTGCCGGTAGGCAGGGAGTGCGGAATATACAATCACCCAGTTCGAATTAACCCTACCGACCCACAGCAAAGAGAATGTAGCATAATATTACAACAAATTGTGGAGTGCGGATTGTAAGAATCTAATTAAGGAATAGGAAATTCAAGGCCTGGGGTAGGCAGGTAAGTCGTAAGGGATGCGGCTCTTGTCCTATCTTCTGAAATCTTCGATCTTATCAACAATGTTATGGTTTTCTGCGTATACCTTGGGCAGGAGGGCTGCAAGGTTTGTATATTCCCTGGCGCAATGATAGGTCAGACCCTTGACCATTTCAAACGGGACATGGTCAACCACTCTCACCAGTTTCTTATCAATAATATTCCAGCCAAGCCAGAAGCGGGCTCTCAGCTCAAGGCCGCCGGGAATTTCGCGGTATAAGTGGGACGCAGTCGCCATCGGTCTTCTGGGTTCATTGATCGCCAAATTAATATTATTGATTGTGGCATTGGGATACTTCTTCAATAGGGTCCTGTCATGGCCGAAATCATCCGGTGACAAGAAGGAAATGCGTAAGTCCGCGGCGCCGGCTCCGATATCCTCATTAACAACGATCGTGGTGCCCCAGCGCCTTTCCAGGTTACTCAGCCGCGGGTTCAGGCGGTGTTCAAGGTCTTCCTCTACCACCCGGGTGGCATAATGAGCCTCCGGGTCCCAGATCTTATAGCGGAGCGATTCAAGCCCGAACCAGGCAAACCACCATTCCACCATCTCGGCGGTAACGTTTGGCATCTTGATCAGCATGGCGACATAACCGCTTTTGTCCGGCATCAAACAATACCCAATTTCTGCGGATAAATAACCGGGTTTGAGCAAGTCATCGCGCTGCTGGATGGGTATGGCGAGCGATGGATCGATGGGCCCCTTGTCCAGGACCTCCATGATTTCTTTGGGCGCGGGGGTTATGGGTTGATAGAAGTACTTGGCATAAGGTTTGGCTTGTTCAGCTGCAGAAAGATCTTTTTTCATTCTCCGCCTCACTCTAATTCGTGTTCATCCAGAAACGGGTAAGGATCTGATATCGAGATAATTATTTTTAATAGAAATTCGCTTTGGGATAAGTTGAATATACAAAAAAGAAGATAGGTTGTCAAGAAAACTCAACCATGAGGAAACCAATGGAAATGCCGGTCCGGCTTCGTTTCCACAACCCCTCCTTGTGGAAATGGATATTTCAGGACCCGGACCGGAGGTCCTGCTGTGAAGCTTCCCGGCCACAGGCCGGGGCTTCCCGGAGATGAAGTATCTTTTTAATTGCGCCCCTTGACCCCGCCTTAGCGGGACGGGGCACTTCCCGGTCAGAAAAAGGGGATCCAACCTTCAAATATCATTTTGTAGAGCCATAAGGACAACAGCAAAATATTGAGCAACAGAGAGGCAATCAGGAGTCCTCTTGTGATTTTGTTGCCGGACCTCGTCGATTTTTCATCGACTTGAATCCGGCTCTCCGGCAAGGCAACCACGCTCTCTGCCTCTTTTCGCTCATCGAGAATTTTCGTGATCATCTGTGTCAGTTTACCATAATCCAGTTCCTTTCTTTCTTTGGGAACAGCGTCCTTAATCATGTCGAGAAGTTCAGCCTTGATCGCGTCCGTGATTCCTTTCTTCAACTTGGCGGATAATCGTTCAAGCTCTTTTCGGACGGCCTGCTCGGCTTGTCTCGATATTCCGTCCGCGGTCGTCTTCAGTTTCGCGGTGATCTCGGAATCGACGGTTGCCTGTAACTCCTCCTTGATATATTTCGCGTAGATCTCCCCGAAGATTTCCTGTATTTCGTTTTTGTATTCTTGGCTTAAGTTTCCCATGGCCCGGGCTTCCCCTATGATGATTTAGTGATTCGTATATTCGAGATATTTCAGGATTCCCCAGAGCTCCAGAAATGTTTTCAGCTTGACGTCGGCGCCGTCGTTTTTCCGGGGTTCTCTCCATCCCTTCAGGGCCTTCGAAAAATCCTGCTTCAGTTGATTGTCCATTTGTGTCAGTGCACTCGTGTTCTTCAACATTTCCTTTTCAAATAACGATAATTTCTTAAGCTCCGCTTCGGCTTGATCAAGTTCTGCCGCCCCTAATTTTATCTTCTCTTCGTATTCTTCCGCGAGGTCCCTTTTCCAGCCTCTTTTGAGTTCGGTGAATTGTTTCTCCACCGAATGTTCAAGTTCTTCGATGTAACTTTTCAAAGGGGCGATCGGGGAACAGTCCAGTCCTCGCGCAAAGGATTCTTTCAGTTCTTTTTTGACTCCGATATGACAAAAATCCCTGATGTTTGACCAGACCGGGCTCACCTTTAAATCAAGTATTTTCTCTTTGACCCCGTTGCTGTGAAACAATGAGGTTAGGAGAAATGATATTTCTTCCGGTTTCAGGGCCGAGTTTTTTATCTTGCTCCCGAGTTTATCGACGAGCCCGGAAACATAATCGGCCAAGTCTTTGAGACTTCGATTATAACGGTCATTGGATTTGTTCTCTCCAATCTTTTCGCACAGGCGGTTAATTTCCTCTCTGAGATTCTCGAAACTCACGATGTCCTCCAGAACGGGAAGGCTCGCCGTTCTTTCTCGTCGACGCTCTTCAAACACCTTCAGGTTCCTCTTGACCGCATCCAGGGCGCTGCGGAGGTCCTTCTTTTTTTGCGAGAGCGAAGGCCTGAAGATTTCAAGCATCTTGATCAGCTTATCGGAGGCGTTTCCAAAATTAAGCAGGTGTATCTTTCTGCCGTTTTCCGCAAGATGTTTCTCTATCTCCAGCAGACTCCTTTCCGTCAGTTTCTTGTAACGGAGGTAGTCGTTATTCTGACTTTTGAAGACGGAAAAATAGAAGCCCGAGAACCCAAGGTCCGTCTCCTTTGCATAGTTCAAGAATTTTTCGCGAATGAATGTCTCGGGGTCATCCAAGCCATGATCGCGGCACGTTTTATCAAGCTGGTCAAAGAAATTGGAAATAAAGACGAGCCTTTCCCTTTCGATTTCTCGAGTCAGGTGGCTGTTGTCCTCGAGCACTTTCAGAGACTCCGTGAAGTTGGGCTCGTTTCCGATCAGCATCCACAGAATGAGAGAGTGGTTGAACATTTTCACCGTGACTTCCTCGTCCGTTTCTGATTTCCACGACGCCAGCCCGGGCGTGTCGTAGATAATATAGTCTTTAAAGTACCTCACCGGGTAAGAGAGATCGATATAGTCTATGTGCTGAATCGGGTCGTAGTGGAGTTCCTGATCGGTCTGGATGAGCCTGTGGAAAAGCTCGATGCCGACCCCCGTCTCGAGGAGGATTTCAACGCTGCCACTTTTCTCATCGAATTTTACTACATCGGGCTCTTGGATCTCTTTCTTGAAGGACACCGGAAGGGTGCTCTGGGGGCAGAGCTTGAGAGAAGCCTTCTTTTCAATGCTGTGCTGAAGTCTCAGGATCCTGCGTGTTTCCGTCTTGCAGGTTTCGGGAATCACTTTCAGCCCGGGACTGTCAAGGATGTAGTTCAGAAAGGAGGACTTTCCCGAGCTCGTCTTTCCGGCGATGTAGATGCTTTTTCGTTTTGAGGAGATCTCCTCGATGAAAAGCTCTACGAGCTTGACCAGTCTCCGATTCTCTTTCTCATCGACCAGTCCCCATTCGTCGGAGCCTTTGATGCATTTCAGCGTCTCCGCTAATTGACCCGCATAGGGGCTGATGGCGTCAACCAACATTCAGTTCCCTCTAAGGAAAGTCGTTAACCCGCTGCCCGATTCACCATCCCTTCTTTTCGAAAGGGACTCTCTAATACAAACGCAGAAGCAATTTTGACATTTGGCTCGGTCCCCCCTCACCCCGCCCTCTCCCGAGCGGGGAAAGGGGAAGGGTGAGGGGTATAGGATGTTTCAAATTTAGGGTAATAGGTTTCGAAGATATGGATCACCTGATCGCAAAGTCCCATCTTTTTTAAAGCCTCCTCGGCCTCCTTGCTCTTCGGCTCAAGGGTTTCTTCCAATCCTTCGAAGATCGCATTCTGGACTTCATGGTAAGCAGGCTCAAGGACTTTTCTAAAATGGTCAAAGAAATCGTCCTCATTCTCTTTGATGGCGCTCTCCAGCTTACCCTTCAGCTCATCAAGCATTTCGTTCAACATCAAACCGAGGTCAATCAAATCTTTGACGATCAGCAACCATCCGACGAAGGGGATCCCTTTGGTGGGTGCAATTTCTGCCTGCTGTTTTGCGTAATCCATGCTGAGCTTGATGAAGATTTTCCTGAACATCTTTACAAAGAGCTTTTTAAATTTAGTCATCCCCTTCTTTCTCATATCGGAGGCAGCCATCTTTTTGACCAGGGCGCCTATCATTTTTCCGAGCGTATCCATCAGTCTCTTCATGACTTCGTTGAGCCTTGCATCGTTAAACCGGGTCTTCTTCATCCCGTGCTTCACGTTCACGCTGTCAGGTTTTCCCTTTCCCGCTTTGAATTCCCTGCTCTTGATCTTTTCGTCGCTGAAAGATCCCAGGGTCAACTCTGTGATAATATGCTTGACCTCCTCTACCGCTTCCGTAATGATCCTCTCCGTTCTCGCCTCGGCAAGGGCTTCGAATTCCGCTTCGATGATCCTGCTTATTTCCCTCATCACAGGACCTTCGTCATCGCCGCGGAAAATCTGCGGCGTCATTTGCTTTAAGAATTCTTTCCAAAGCTCCTTCTTCCCGATTCTCCTGCCGATCTCTTCGAGTACTCTTTTTACAAGGTTTCCGCTCATCTGCCCGGAGTACCTTTGTAATCTTGCAAGATACCATTCCCTGTACCTGAGGCTAAAAGCCGCCTTCAAGGCGGCCATTTCCTCCTGCGCCCTTGCAAACGCTCCATCCTTTTCCGCGATGATTTTTTGGTAATCACTCCTTTTTTTCTTTATGGCTGACAGGATATTCCCTTGTACGTAGAGACGGCTCACCCCCTCTTTGACCCTCGATATCTTCGCTTGAAGCGTACGGTCGAAGATCACCTCCTGCGCAAAGTGTTCGATGGTAGGAAGCATGGAGCTTTCGAGGGAAAGCGCTTTACCTTTTTCCGTCAGGACATATCCGTCGTCCTTCTTTTGTATAAAACGGTTTGTGCGAAGCCAATGGATAAAATGATCCCTGTCGAAGCCCTCCGCCCCTGTTTTTTGTGTAAGGCCGCCTTCGTCATATTCGTTCCAGAGCGAAAAGTCATCAATCACAGCGCGATCTTCATCGACAAATGGAAATCCGTGCCTTAAATAGTTCCAGAACATTCTCAACCCGGCTTCCTCGCCCGGCAGAATGTCATTCGAGTTCGAGATGAATCGATCGGGCTTCATCCCTAATGCGGATTCGGCAGCAAGCCCGTTATAAAGGAAGAAACAAACGCGCTCCTTCCCTCCGGACTCCTTTCTTAGAAGCATTTCTTTTTCGATCTCTCTAAAAAACTCCTTAAGAACGTCCCTGACTCCGTTCACACGATCACTCTGGTAAAGGTCATCGGCAAATCCGAGGACACCGACAATGTTTCGGTTATCCCTATGGATCAGTGGAATCAGTTTCGTGTTGAAAGAGTCGAGGATCTGGTTTCGTTTGTTCATCCATATAACGACATCCGCTTCAATGAATAAGTGCTTCACTTTTTGCAAAAAATCCGCAGTGACGGTGTTCAATCCGGGAGTGTTGATGAACTGGACCGCACGGAGCAAAGGGTTACGGGAATAGATTTCAAAAAATGCGATGGAGTCCCGGTAAACGGCATCCTCCTTAAGCTTGGCGTTGGTGCTTAAGTTGATGAGTCTGTAGAATTCATCGCGGCTGATGAGTTCTTCCGTGTAAACGCCTTCCTTACCGGTGAAATATTTGATGCTGACTTTCTTCTCACGATCGGCATTTTCCGTGTAGGTCAGTTTGATGATACTGCCTTCTGTTTCATCATAATGGCTTGTCATAATCGGCTCGCCGAGTAGAAGGTTGATGAGGGTGGATTTCCCTGTTCCCTGCGCGCCGACGACGGCGATCTTAAAGGGTTCTGTCAGAGATTCCTTGAGCGCGCTTATTTTCTTCAGGCCCTCACGGAAGATTTCAGGAAGATCTTTTTGACCGGCCGATGATTTGACTGCGGCCATTAACTCGTCAGACATCGCTGTAAGGGTATCGGCAATCCTCTCCCTTTCCCAATCTCGCTCTTCAAAGCCGCCCCCTTCTTCCAAAAGATTCTCCTCTCTGCAAAGTTTAATGGTTCAACTTTTTTTTGAAATGGAATTTCCTATCGACTCTCAAAATCAGGAACTGCATCACCGGGCATTATTTTCGCCCTTTTTCCTACGGGTGGTATGTCAACACTGTTCACTCAACCTGGCTTTTCAATTCCCTCTGGGGTCCCTTCCCATTGAAACCGTGACCCTGCCCAGAGGCCCTCGTCCAGACCGAGCCTGCCTGGGCCTGGCCGGTAGGCGGGGGCGGCGCGGGCAGGCGTATCCGTTTTCCGCGTCCGAAAAAGAACAAAACCCATTCCTTTTGTGAATAGACTCTCATTTGCTCGAATATCTTTAAGATCCACCTCCCACCCACTGTGAGATTGTTTGTCTCATTATGTCAGAAAGAGATCATAGTGGCAATAATCAAGCATTTTTTGTGCCAGAAGAGTTTGTCTATAACTTTTTGATTTAAATGGTTTTCTACCAGCGGGAGAAACCAGACTGGTCAAGAATTGGCCAAAAATGCCCCAAACGCAACAAATGGTATCAAGGGTGCCGGAAATAATGAATTGCGGGTTAAGAACGATAAGAGGCGTTGATTTTTACATAATCCAAAGACAGATCTGTGGTGAGGACTGAGAATTGACTCTTCCCTTGATGGAGATCAACAGTGACCTCGAAGGATTTGTTCTTGAGGATCCGACCTGCCCTCTCTTCCAATGGGGAACCTACTCCCATCCCTTTCTTCACGATCGGAGCCTTGTCAAAAAAGACGTCAATTCGATTTGGATCGATGTGCACGCCGGAATAACCCAAGGCGCAGAGAATTCTTCCCCAATTGGCATCTTCGCCGAAAAAAGCGGTCTTCACAAGCGGAGAATGGGCAACCGCATAGGCAGCTTGTTTCGCCTCTTCCCTGCTTCGTGCTCCCCGGATCAGGATCTCAACAAATTTCGTCGCCCCTTCTCCATCCTTCACCACGCTTTCAGCCAGACTCCGGCAGACTTTTGAAAGCATCGATTGGAATACTTCGGCATCCCGGTCCATACGGTTCAAACAGGGATGACCCGCCTTTCCATTGGCTAAAAGCAAAACCGTGTCATTGGTGCTGGTCTCCCCGTCAACGGTGATTCGGTTATACGATGCCTCAGCGGTCATCTCTAACATTCGTTGAAGGAGGGAAGCCTGAATGTTCGCATCCGTGACAAGGAAGGAAAGCATCGTTGCCAGATTGGGACGAATCATTCCTGCGCCCTTAACCATCCCGCATAATTTCACCGGTTTCCCCTTGATGCGACAGGTCCCCACTTCAACCTTCGGAAAGGTATCTGTGGTCATAATCGCTTCTACCGTGCTCATCCAACTTTCTGGAGAAAGCTGATCCGTCAATTTGGGAATTCCTACTTCAATCTTCTTTATTGGAAGGGGGCTCCCGATTACACCCGTGGAGGAAGGAAATACCAATCGTTCGTCGATTCCGAGCTGTTTTGCGACAAGCCAGGAAACCCTTTTGGCATCCTTCAACCCTCGACTCCCTGTACAGGCATTCGCGTTCCCGCTGTTCACAACGATCGCCTGGCAGAGGCCTTTCTTTATACGCTCCATATCCAATTGTACAGGCGCTGCCTTTACGGCATTCGTGGTGAAGAGCCCGGCCACCTGAGCAGGAACCTCGGAGTAGATCAAGCCTAAATCCCTCTTTCCATCCTTCTTGATCCCTGCTGAAATCCCCGAAAAAAGAAAACCCTGTACTTTAAAATCGAGCGGCTTCATTGCTTTCGAACTCTTTTTATGGTTTTGACCGATAGCAAATTTAAATGGTTTCTTAGAATCAATTACAGCGTCGGTTTAATAAATCCGAAATCCGAATATCGAAATCCGAAACAAATTCGAATATCGAATGACAAAAATTCAGAATCAATTTTGAGCATTTAGATTTTCATTTTGAAATTGTTTCGAAATTCGGATTTCGCGCTTCGGATTTATCTCTATTTAAGCTCTTGTCTCTTCCTCTTTGGGTAAGCAGCACCGCTTGTACTTCTTTCCGCTCCCGCAGGGGCAGGGGTCATTCCGCCCCACCTTCTTCCCATCCCGTCGAACCGTAACGCCTTTCCCGTCTTCGGTCTTTCCGCCCCCGCCCTGAGACATTTCCCCTCGGCTCATGACAAAAGTCTGTTTCCGTTCCATCTTTATTTCTTTTGTTTCTTGCTGTTCCTTGGCAATCTGAATAGTAAAGAGTTTTTCGAGGGTATCCTTTTTTATACTGTTCAGCATCTCAAGAAACATTTGATAGGCTTCTTTTTGATATTCAATGAGCGGGTCTTTTTGAGCATAACCTCTCAAACCGATCCCTTCCTTCAACTGATCAATCGCAAGGAGGTGGTCCTTCCAATAATAATCAATCGATTGGAGCATAATCACCTTCTCCAGGTATCGAAGCATGGGTGCTCCAAATTCCTCTTCCCTCTTCTGATAAACGTCCTTCCCATTCTGAACAATGGCTTCTTTCAATTGGTCTCTCTTGATTCCGTTTTCCTCTAAAGAGGGAGCGGACCATTTAAAAGAAAATTGCTGATAAACGGCGTCCTGAAGCGCCTTCAGGTCCCAATCCTCGGGGTGTTCCTTCTCATCGGTATAGAAATCAACAAGCCCCTCACCCTGCTCTTCGATCATCTCCGTGACCGTCTCTTTCAGGTCTTCGCTGCCCAGAACCTCTCTCCGCTGGGAATAGATTACTTCTCTCTGCTTGTTCATCACATTATCATATTCCAGCAGGTGCTTCCGTATTTCAAAATTGTGGGCTTCTACTTTCCTCTGGGCGCCCTCAATCGCCTTGCTCACAAGTCTGTGCTCGATGGGCTGGTCTTCTTCAATCCCCAGCCGGTCCATAATGTTGGAGATCCTCTCCGAGCCAAAAATCCTCAGAAGGTCATCCTCCAAAGAAAGGTAGAACCGCGAGGACCCGGGATCGCCTTGTCTTCCGGATCTTCCTCTCAATTGATTGTCAATGCGCCGGGCCTCATGTCGCTCGGTTCCTAATACGTGGAGGCCGCCCAACTGGATGACCTTCTCTTTCTCCATCTGAACAATGGCCAAGGCCTTTTCGTTGGCCTCCTTCATCGCCTCCTCAGTTGGCGCTTCTTCCACCATCGTTTTCGCCAGGAATTTAGGATTTCCACCCAGGAGGATATCTGTCCCTCTTCCCGCCATATTCGTGGAGATGGTGACAGCGCCCGCTCTTCCTGCCTGAGCAATGATTTCAGCCTCTCTCTCATGATGTTTGGCATTCAGGACATTGTGCGGGACGCCCTGTTTCTTCAGAAGCTGACTCAACCGCTCGGACTTCTCAATGGAGATCGTGCCCACCAGGACCGGACGGCCGGATTGATTAAGTTCTTTGATCTCCCCGACCACGGCACGGAACTTCTCATCGCCGGTTTTGTAAATCACATCCGAGTAGTTGGTTCGCCTCAGCTCCATGTTCGTCGGAATGACCATGACATCCAAATTATAAATCTTACGGAACTCCGCGGCTTCCGTATCCGCTGTCCCGGTCATCCCGGCCAGCTTTTTATACATTCGGAAATAATTTTGAAAAGTGACCGTGGCCAGGGTCTGGTTCTCATTTTCGATCCGGACGTTCTCCTTGGCTTCCACCGCCTGGTGGAGGCCATCGCTCCACCTCCTCCCCGGCATCAGCCTTCCGGTGAATTCATCGACGATGATCACCTGTCCGTCTTTCACCATATAGTCCACATCTCTCTTAAAGAGGGCATGGGCTCTCAACGCCTGATTCACATGATGAAGAATCTCAATATTTCTGGGATCGTAAAGATTTTCGACATGGATTAATTTCTCCACGTGGGCCACTCCCTCTTCCGTCAAAAAGGCCGCGTGGCTTTTCTCTTCCAGTTGGTAATCTTTCCCCTGCTTCAGGGAGGGGATGATTCGGTTGATCTTGTAGTATTTATCCGTTGATTCTTCGGCAGGACCGGAGATGATGAGAGGGGTCCTGGCTTCATCGATCAGGATGCTATCCACCTCATCGACAATGGCATAGTTCAGATCCCGCTGGACATAATCTTCAAGGCTGAATTTCATATTGTCCCGGAGGTAGTCGAACCCAAATTCGTTATTCGTCCCGTAGGTGATATCACAACCGTAGGCCTCCTTGCGTTCCCGGTCGTTCAATTCGTGAAGGATCACCCCTACGGAAAGGCCCAGGAATGTGTAAATCACGCCCATCCATTCCCTATCCCTTTTCGCCAGGTAGTCATTCACGGTAACGATGTGGACCCCCTTTCCTTCGAGGGAATTCAAATAGGCGGGCAAGGTGGACACCAGGGTCTTTCCTTCACCGGTTGCCATCTCAGCGATCTTGCCTCCGTGAAGAACAATTCCTCCGATCAACTGAACATCATAATGTCTTTCGCCAAGGGTCCGTTTCGCTGTCTCGCGAACGACGGCAAAAGCTTCGGGGAGGATCTCATCGATGGACTCCCCCCGTTCAATTCGCTCTTTAAACTCAGAAGTTTTGGCCAGGAGCCGGTCATCACTGAGCGGACTGATTTTGGATTCCAACTGGTTGATTTTGTCGACGAGGGGCTGAATCCTTTTCAACTCTCTTTCGTTCTTACTGCCCACGATCTTCTTGATCAGTGACCCAATCATATGAAACTTCTCTCCCGTGTCTTCTTCTTTTGTATCGAAAAATTATATAACGGATGGCAAAGGGTTGCAATCCCCAAAAAAACAATGAAAAATATTCCCTCCGTTACAGGGACCGAAGAGTCGGTCCGGCGGGAATGCTTTCAAAGCTTTTGGAAGCTTCGCTTCCCGTATCCGCCCGGCATCGCCGCCGGATCTCAGAAAGTCCTGTCACTGAGGAATTAAGAAAAAATTATAAAAGGTCTTGACAACAAGGTCCCTTTCATTTGAAGGATAGCTTGAAAGACACAGGATGGGGGCTGATGAGATTCAAAACTGAATTGATATTACTCTTCCTTTTGATTCTTCCTCTCTCGGGGGAAATTTCAGCGAATGAAGAACCCTCTGGAGCATCTTCGGTGATCACGGTGGCCGCTGTCGGGGATATTATGATGGGCACAGATTATCCTCTTCCAAAACTTCCGCAGAAGGACGGAAGGCTTCTCTTTGAAGAGTCCAAGGGATTTTTAAGAAAGGCGGATATTGTGTTTGGCAATCTTGAAGGACCCCTCTGTGAGGGGGGCTTTCCTGCAAAAAAGGTGAAAGACCGGGAGTCCTACGTTTTTCGAACTCCACCGAGATATGTCAAGAATCTTGTCGATGCGGGGTTTAACGTCGTCTCTCTTGCAAACAATCATGCGGGAGATTTTGGAGAGAAAGGGATGTTTTCCACCAAGAAAGTCTTGGATGCCGCAGGGATTAAGTACTCGAGCAAGGCAGGCGAGGTGGCGGAGTTTGAAGTCAATGGGCTCAGAGTGGGTCTGGCCGCATTCTCCTTTGGTCCACCTCCGAGGTCCATTATTTACCCTGAGAAAGCATTGGAGGAGATCGATCTGCTTTCAAAAAAATATGATCTATTGATTCTATCGATTCACGGAGGCAAAGAAGGAGGAACAGCCTTACGGACCGAAAACGAGTTCGAATATTTCTTGGACGAACCCAGAGGCAATCTGATTCAATTCGCTCATGAAGCGATTGAGAGGGGCGCGGATCTTATCCTTGCACACGGTCCCCATGTCCCGAGGGCCGTCGAGATCTATCAAGACAGACTGATCGCCTATAGTCTCGGCAACTTCTGCACCTATCGAGGAATGAGCTTGGATAAAGAAAAGGGCTATGCTCCTTTGTTATGGGTTGAACTGGGTAGAAATGGCGAGTTTGTCAGAGGAAGGATATTTTCTTTCATCCAGTTCCCTCCGGGAGTCCCTAAGAGAGACGGAGAAGAAAGGGCGTGGGCTCTCATCAAAAAGCTTTCTCAAGAGGATTTCCCGGAGACGAGTCCTTTTTTCGGTGCATCGGAGACCATTCTCCCGAGAGAAAAAAATCCGGAATCAGACGCTTCTTCCAGCATCCCTTCGACGGCCCATTCCCCCGATGAAAACAGATAGACGATCACAGGGCCGGGCGATTTATCGCCGAACTCTTACACCTGCTTGCGCGTCGTCTCGCCTTGCGGAACGGCGGGACAAGACGCTATTCTTGGCGGTACCGTCAAATATCCCAGGCAATTCTAGGAAAAGCCGCATGACAAGGCTCTGGAAGTATTCCCGGCGGGTCTGTCTGACGCAACGATGAGGAGGTTAATTCAGGATATATCTCGCTGGGTTGACCGGAATGCCATTCACCCTCACTTCGTAATGAAGATGGGGGCCTGTCGACTTACCGGTCGTCCCGACCTCAGCAATTCTATCGCCCCGCTTCACCTTCTGCCCGGCACTGACCAAAATCTTACTGAGGTGATTGAAGCGGCTGGTGATCCCAAATCCATGGGAGATCACAACAACTATCCCATAGGAGAAATCCTTGCCTGTGGCCGAAACAATCCCATCTGCCGGGGCAATGACAGGGGTTCCGATACGATTTGAAATATCAAGACCTTCGTGCATCTGGTTTAATCCCGTAAAGGGATTGGTTCGAAAACCAAAACCCGATGTGACCCATCCATGGACCGGCCAAATCGAGGGGGTGTGGATTAACATCTCCTTTTTAGTTTGTAAGAGCTTTTCGAGCTCAGAAAGACTATCTTCCCGGGACACGGCCTCAGACTTGAGGCGCTCAACATCGGTCCTCATCTGCTGGACCAGCCCTGTCTCGTCTTTTTCCGCCTTCAATTTCTCTCGAACATCAGAGGGGGAGGGCCCACCCATTCCCACAAAGGAGGTTGTTTCCTGTCCCTTCTCCAAATTGGCGATGATACGAATTTTCTTGTCGAAGTCTTTCAATCTGGAGAGCTGTTTCTCCAGATCTTCTATTTTTGACGAGAAAAAGTGAATTTTGGACCTCTGCTCGTCTGTTTCGTGACGCAACTGAGTCAATTCAAAGCCTTTTTTCCTGACCTGGATATAGTCACAGAAGAAGAAAATGGTGGAGAGGGAGCAAAAAGCTAACAGATAGAGTCCAACCTTGAACGTCTTCTTGTGTATTCTGAGGTGGCGAGTCTTGGAAGTCTTCTGGCCAAAGACGAGGACATTAAAGTAATCTTTATCCAAAATAACCTCCTTGTTTCATTGATTCACAAGTTAAATCGGATTTTAAAACCCCTATTTTAATACCAGAGTAAACATTGCCGTGTCAAGTTTTTTTTTGCCCCCCTCTTTCCCAAGTTTCTCCTTCTGAGAAGGAAAGGGAATTATCGTGAATTCATAATTAATTTCCACTAATTAACAACTCTTTTATCAAAAGACTTGGGGCCCCAACAGCCCCAAAAAACCTGAGGTCATCCCCTACCCCGATCACCCCCCGGAAGAGTTCGAAAAGGTTCCCTGCGATAGCGACCGATTTCACCGGATGGACTTTCTCCCCTCTATCGATCCAGTCGCCTGCACAGCCCAAGGAGAAGTCTCCTGAAATAGGGTCTACGGTATGGAGGCCCATTACCTCCTCCACCACTACTCCATGCAAAAAGTCTTCCATAAGTTTGGGTAAAACGAGGTCTCCCGGCTCAATAAAAAAGCTTGAAATCCCTACCCCAGGAGGGAATTTGATGCCATGGCGTCGACTATTTCCCGTCGACCCTGCTCGTGACCCCGGGGAGAACAGGTTTTCCCGATTGGCCCAATATCGATCGTATAAAAAATGGTTGACTTCTCCCTGGGTGACTAAAGCGGTCCGTTGACTCGGCATCCCCTCTCCGTCGAAGGGGGCGGTGGAGATCCCTTTTGAATAAAGTCCATCATCCACAATCGTAAGGAGGGGGGAGAAGAACCTTTCTCCTCGCTTTCCCTTCAGAGGGGATTTCCCTTTCAGGACCTGGTCAGCGAAAAAGGAATGGGCGAGAAGTGATAAAAATTCGGAGGCCACATGATTGCGAAGAAGTACCGGATAGACACCCGTAGAAATCCTTTTCCCGCCGAGCCTCTCCAATGCCCTCCTCCCAGCGGATTGTCCAATTCTCTCCACATCGAGATCATTAAAAAAATGGCTGGCGTCGAAATCCCAAGCCACCTCTGATTCCCCCGACGCTTCAGCCACAGCCGTTACGCTCGCAGAGACAAGAGAGTGGTTGTAGGAGGACCGAAGCCCATTCGAGTTAACCAGGGTTGTCGTGGAGAGAGCCTCCTGGTAAGATGCCTTCCTCACCTTTTTGATTCTCTCCGGATCGACCGCCTTGGCTGACGCTTCCAAATCCTTTGCTTTTTGGATCTTTACTTTTTCTGAAATCCCCTCCAAGGCCTCATCAAAGATGGGTAATTCGGGAGGGGAGGCTTTGATCTCAGGGGCAAAGTCGAAACAAGGATCCGGGGAGGTCGCCTCGGCGCTTCTGATCGCATCTTCTATCATTCGACCCAGCTCGCCGGAAAAATTCCGTGGGGTTGAAGGAGATGGATTTGACAAAGTCGTGTACGAAAAACCCACTCGTTGATGATTCAAAATACGGAAGGCCATCCCCAAGTACTGATCGGTCTGGAGGGTTTCGATCTTTCCATCCTTTGATTCAATATCAAAATGGGAAGATTGATTGAAATAAATCTCGTAACCGTCAATCGATTTCCCTTGAAGAATTCTCAGGGCTTGGTCCATCGCATGATTGGCGTTCATCCTTGTCGTCACTCCCGTCAAATCTACCTTTCGTAAATCATGATTCGTAAAAAATTCTTACTCTACGAATCACCCATCACGAATCACGCGTCACCATCTGATGAGACTGCTTGCCCAGGTGAGTCCCCCACCGAATGCCGTAAGGATCACCAAATCCCCTTTTTGAATAGATCCATCCCGAACGGCTTCATCGAGGGCGATGGGAATCGTGGCGGATGAGATATTGGCATACTTCTCAATCGTGAGATAGACTTTCTCCATCGGGACATCCAATCGTTTGGCCACTTGCTGAAGCATGCGTGCATTGGCCTGATGCGGGATGATCCATTTCACATCCGAAATTTGAACGCCGTTAAAGGCAGCGGCCTCTTCCGCAGCCTCTGCAAACCGTTTTACCGCCACCCGGACAGACTCGTTAGCTCGAATCATCCTGAGGGTATGGAGTTTCCTGTCCACGCTTTCATAGGAGATAGGAGTCGTTCTCGACCCGCCTCCAGGAAGAAGTAAGTTTTCACCGCCCGCCCCATCTGTGTGGATATGGACAGAAAGGACTTCGCTGATCTCTTTCCCTGACACCCGTAAAGGCTGATGCCTATCAGAATCATCAAAACCTCGAAGCACTACCGCCCCCGCCCCGTCTCCCCAAAGGATACAACTCTCTCGATCTGTCCAGTCCAGGGTCCGGCTCATGATTTCTACGGATGCGACCAGAGCTGTTCTGTAAGTCCCCGCTTTAAGATATTGCTCGGCAACGGAAAGACCAAAGACAAATCCACTGCACGCCGCGGTCACGTCAAAGGAGACCGCTTTTTCCGCGCCCAACTTCGCTTCCAGCCAGTTGGCTCCAGATGGGCAAGCCGTATCCGGCGTCATGGTGGTCATGATGATGAGGTCTATTTCCTCGACTGAAATGCCTCCCATTTCCATGGCGCGAAGTGAAGCCTCTTTGGCGAGATCCGAGGCATTCACATTCGGCGCCGCAATTCTTCGTTCCTTGATTCCTGTCCTTTTATAGATCCACTCGTCATTGGTATTTAGAATCTTTTCCAAATCAACATTGGCTAGGACCCGCTCCGGAAGAAACGAACCGGTCCCTAAAATCCCGATCCTCCTGCCCCCCATCAGCAAACTCCTTTTCATTGGATTCAAGGTCACCTTCCGCTTAAAATCCCTGCCTGCGGCAGGCAGGCAAATTCCGAATAAGTGTCAATATTGAAGCTCCCCGGCCACAGGCCGGGGCTTCCCGGGAACGAAATACTTTTCTAATTGTGCCCCTTCCTGCCTGCCGGTAGGCAGGGCTTCCATCTGATTTGATCCCGCCTTGGCGGGATTGGACTTTGTCATTTGGCATTTCGATTTAATTCTTATAAATCCTCGGCACCCTTTTTCCTATCGAACATAACACTTCATATGAGATCGAGTTGATTTTCTCTGCGATCGCTTCAGGGGTAATTTGCTCTTTGCCTTGACATCCCATCAATATGACTTCGTCTCCTACTGAAACACGGGGGATATCGGTGACATCCACCATAATGAAATCCATACAGACCTTCCCGACCACAGGCGCCCTCTTCCCGTGGATCAACACCTCTCCATGATTCGAAAGATGCCGGCTGTACCCATCCGCGTATCCGATCGGAAGAGTGGCGATGAGGCTCTCCCGTTTTGTCTTAAATGTCCCTCCGTAGCTAATCCTCGTTCCCGGTGGAACCGATTTCAGAAAATGGATGCGCGTCTTCAGAGTCATAACGGGTTTGAGCGGGATGAGGGTTCGAAATGTGGGAGAAGGATACGAACCATAAAGCATGATCCCGGGTCGAACCAACCCGGCGGAGTATCCCGGAAAAGCCGTGAGCGTCGCGCTGCTGGCCATGTGAAGGTACCGGGAGGAAATTCCCAACTTTTGGGCAATGGCCACAGCTCCTTGAAAGGCTCTCCATTGATTTTGAGTAAACCCTTTTTCTTCGTCCGTCATGGAGAAATGTGAAAGGATACCTTCTGCTTCAATCCTCGGAAATCGTCTCACCTCACGTAAAAAATCGGGCCAGTGATTGAGTGGAACCCCCAGTCTTCCCATCCCTGTATCCACCTTGAGGTGAACCTTCACCTTCCTCCTTCGTCTCTCGGCTTCTCGGGAAAGAATTTTCAAGGAATCCTTTCTAAAGATGACAGGGGTGAGACGGAAACGGAAGAATGGATCTACCTCTCCTCCGAAAATCCCTCCTAAGACAAGAATAGGGGTTTTCACCCCCCCCTTTCTCAACTCGACTCCTTCTTCAGGAATCGCAACGCCCAGGTATTCCACTCCTAATTTCTCCAGTCTAAGAGAAACTGGAATGGCTCCATGGCCATAGGCATCCGCCTTGACCACAGCCAGAAGTTTCACATCCTCAGGGATTCTTTTCTTAATCTGCCGATAATTAAACTCCAACGCTCCAAGGTCAACTTCCCCAACTGTTGGTCTTCCGGAGGAATTTGGCATGCTCATCACAAGGTCTCAAATCTTTGAGTAAGAAGAAAAAAACACTAAACAGATAACATCCGCCCTTCGAAAAGTCAATGGAAGCACATTCTTGACAATTTCCTCTCTATCCTTTAATCTGGTCTTCGTGAAGGAACCGATTCCGAAAAATATTCAAATTAAGATCAATGAAAAAGAGATCTCTATTCCTTTAAACACCACCCTCTTCCATCTCAAAAATCAATTCAATCCCAACGCCGATTTGATCATCTACAACGGTTTTCCGGTCGCTTCAGATTCCCCCCTCAAGCAGGGCGACGAAATTGTCTTCATTCAAAAAGGTAAAATCCCTTCTTCCGAGGAGTTTGAGTGT